>JBKPQB010000015.1:0-49656 GCA_046733875.1 Acidobacteriota bacterium | reverse complement strand
CTCTCGTGGAGCATCCCCGGTTGGCTCACGTACTGGGGGATCGTCGGCCTGTGCGGCTTCGTGTGGTCGATCGCAGGGCTCGTCTGGCTCTATCAGATCTATACGGGGATGCACATCACCGGCATGGCGCATCCGGTCATGTGGGGCTTCTACATCACGGCGTTCGTCTTCTGGATCGGGATCGCGCACTCCGGCACGCTCATCGCAGCCATCCTGTTCCTGTTTCGCGCGGAGTGGCGGACCTCCGTCGCGCGCGCGGCGGAGACGATGACGATCGTGGCTGTCATGACCGCAGGGCTGTTCCCGATCCTTCACCTCGGCCGCGCGTGGCTGTTCTACTGGCTGATCCCCTACCCTAACGAGCGCGGCCTGTGGATCAACTTCAGCTCGCCGCTGATCTGGGATGCGTTCGCAGTCGCGACCTATTTCCTCGTCAGCGTGCTGTTCTGGTACCTCGAGCTCGTGCCCGACTTCGCGACCGTCCGCGACCATTCGACGGGCTGGCAAGCGCGTATCTTCCGTTGGCTCGCGATTGGCTGGGCGGGGACGGCTGGCGAGTGGCGGCACTTCCGGACCGCGTACGCGCTGCTTGCAGGACTGATCACCGCGCTCGTTGTCTCGGTCCACAGCATCGTGTCGTGGGACTTCGCGGCCGCCATCGTGCCCGGATGGCACAGCACGATTTTCGCGCCGTACTTCGTCGCCGGGGCCATCTTCTCCGGTCTCGCGATGGTGCTCACGCTGATCATTCCGGCGCGCTGGCTGATCGGCGTCACGGGGTACATCACCATCGATCACCTCGAGAAGCTCGCCAAGCTCGTGCTGGCGATGTCGCTGATCGTGACGTATTCGTACGTGATCGAATTCTTCTTCGCGTCGTACAGCGGCGACCCGTACGATCGCGCGCAGTACCTTTTCAGGGCCGGCGGGCCTTATCGTCTGCTCTTCTGGCTGACGATCGTCTGCAACTCGATCGTCCCTCTGCTGCTCTTTCGCCGCTCGGCGCGCCGAAGCCTCGCCACGCTCTTCATCATCTCGCTCGTGATCAACGTGGGGATGTGGACGGAACGGCTGCTGATCATTGTCTCGTCGCTCGCGCACGAATACGACAGCTACTCGTGGGGACTCTACTGGCCGTCGGTGTTCGAGTGGGTGATCCTGCTCGGCAGCGCCGCCTGGTTCCTCTTCTGGTTTCTTCTGCTCATCGGACATATCCCCGCGGTCCCAATCGCCGAAACCAAGCAGCACGTTCTGAAGCAGGCGGAGAAGGGCACGTGACGCGAATCGTTGCGATCTTCGATTCTCCCGGCGCCGTGGAACGTGCCGCGGCAGCATCGGCGCGCGCAGGCTGGCGCGCCGCGAGCGTCAGTTCGCCGGCGTTCGACGAACGGCTGCTCGAGCTCGTGGGTGCAACGCGATCGCCCGTGGCCGTCTGGGGATTCTGGGGCGGCCTCTTCGGCGCCATCTCGGGATTCCTGCTGACGATTGGAACCGTCGAGCAGTGGCCGGGCGTCATCGTGAGCGGCAAGCCGCTCGTCGCGATGCCGCCGTTCTTGATCATCGTGTTCGAGTTGGCCGTACTTGGCGCGTCGATTGCGGCGATCGTCAGCTTTCTTCTGTCAGCCCGGGGCGCGCGGCGCACGGCCGCCATTTGCAGCCCGTCGACGACGGACGCGCGGTTCGCGCTGCTCGTGGAAGCGCCCGGCACGCCCGCCGACCTCGACGCGGTACTGAAGTCGGCTGGAGCCCTCGAATGGCGAACCCTGTGAGCGGCTCTCGCGTCCGAATCATTCTTCTGTTGGCAGTGTGCATCGCCACGGCTGCGTGCGACTGGCCGTGGCGCCACGACATGGCGAATCAGCCGTCGCGGCCCGCAGCCGCTGGTCCGCGATCGCCGGCCCCGGGCTCTAATCCAACGGCAGCGCAAGGGCCTTTGGATAGGGCCGCGGGAGAAAGCGTTTCCAATCCACTGCCGCCGGGCGCTTCGACGGCGACAGGCAAGGCGCTCTACGAAAAGTACTGCCTGCCGTGCCACGACGGTCCCGTCGGTCAGTACTTTCCGCGCATGCCTCAACTCGGCTCTCGAGACGTGCAGCGGCATGGAGACGGCTGGATTTACGCAACCATCACGAATGGCACCGCTCTGATGCCGGCCTACGGACACGAGCTCGATCCGACCGAGCGGTGGCAGATTGTCCGCTTCGTCCGTGAGATGGCCCGCTAGACCGTTATGCGGCTCGCTTCGGAATTTTTTTATCGCTGCCGCATAACGGCGCGCACGGCGCGCCCGCGAGGAAGCGGAGCGGGGCACGGGGCCCACGCGAACGACCGAGCCGGGATCCGGGGCGGAGTCCCGGTGTAAAGATGCCTCAGGCATTCGCGATCAACGTCTTCTTCTGGAGCGGCATTGCGATTGGAGGTGTGGTCTTCGCCGCGCTACTCGAGGTCACCGGCGCCGAATGGGCCGGACGGCTCCGCATCACGGCGGAGCGCTTCCGCTGGTTCCTTCCGATTTCGTTCGTGTCGATCGTGCTGCTGATGTGGCGCAGCAGTGACGTCTATCCATGGGCGCGCCAGGCCACGGCAGGCCCCTGGTTCCGGCCGTGGTTCGTCGGGCTCAGGGTGGACGTGGTTTCCGCCATCGTCTATGCATGCGGGTTTATGTTCTGCCGCGCGTCGCGACGATCGAGAGACCGGATCGGCGCGGGTGCTCCGACCGGAAGCGCGATCGTGTTCCTGCTCGTCTATGCACTCGGGTTCAGCCTGTTTGCCGTCGATGCGATCATGTCGCTGGAACCGCGATGGACGAGCACGCTGTTTCCGGCGTACGTCTTCACAGGAAACGTCTACGCGGGGATAGCTGCGGTAGCCGGACTCGCGGCATGGAACCTCGCGGCGGCGGATGCAGTGCTGTCGCCGGCACAAAGCCGCGATATGGCGAACCTTCTCGTTGGAACGTCCCTGTTCTGGCTGTACTTGTTCTGGTCGCAATTCCTCGTGATCTGGTACGGCAACCTCACCGCGGAAGTCCCCTACGTGATGGCGCGGCTCGACGCACGCCGCGTCGCCGCCTGGACCGTGCTCGTCCTGTGCTGCGCGGTGCCAGCCGTCGTGTTCGTGCCGAAATGGGGGAAGCGCACGGGCGCGATCAAGATCATCGCGCCGCTCATCCTGCTCGGCATGTGGCTCGAGCGATGGCTGCTCGTGGCACCGGATATTCCGTCGCGATCGCTGGTGTCGGATATTCTGATCACCGCTGCGTTCGCGGCGGTGTTCTTCGCATCCATCCTGCCCCTGCGATCTGCGGAGATTCCATCCTCCCCGCCGAGTCGGTGATCGGGACTTTCCGCGCGCGTTCGATTTCGGCTGCGTGCGACAGGATCGCCGGCTCGCGAGTGCCCGTGCGGCGCGCGCGCCGCGATGCCGCGAGCGCCTCGTCTAACCGGCCCATCTTGTAGTACGCCCACGCGAGCGCGTCATCGGTGAAGATATCGTCACGCGAGGCCGCGACGGCTTCGGCGATCTTCACCGCCTCCGGCACCTTGCGGCCGTGCGAAGCCAGAAACAATGCCAGGTGCGCCTCGGTTTGTGCGATGGCCGGTCCCGCAAGGTCCTCGGCGAGCTGGTAATAGTGCTCGGCTCGAGTGGCATCCCCGCCCTCGGCGCAGAGATCGCCGATGCGCGCGGCGAGATCCAGCGTCGGCGTGCGCTGCAATTGATCGAGATAGATGCTCAGGGCCGCGTCGCGGTGGCCGCGCGCCGCTTCGACTTTTCCCCGACCGACCATCGCAAACGGGTACAGCGGAAAGATCGACGCCGCGCGCCGGAACTCGCGCTCCGCCTCGCCGATCTTCCCGATCCGCAGATACAGTTCGCCGACTTGAGAGGCATACCACGCCTGCGCCTCGGGATCGTGCGGCGTCGTGGCATCGGCCGCCATCTGCATCGCGTCCAGCGCGCCGCCGAGATCGCCCCGGAGCTCCCGGGCGTACGCCACGCGCGCGTACGCCCCTGCGCTCGGGCGCATGGCCACCATCCGATCGATCGCGTCGAACGCCTCGTCATACTTCCCAAGCTCGATCAGCGCATCGCCGATGATCCCGTGGTTCCACGCGTCCTGCGGCCGCAGCTCGCGGGCCCGACGTCCAGCCTCGAGCGCCTCACGGAAACGATGCTGCGACAACTGGATCGCGCCGAGCATCCTGAGTGCGTCGTACGAGCCCGGGTTCTCCTTCAACACACCCTTGAGGACCGCGGCAGCGCGGCCGGCGGACCGGCCATCGCCAGACGCGCGCGCCTGCCGCAGCAGGGCGTCGGCGAGCAGAACGGCCGCACCTGCGTCGTGCGGCCGTTCGCGGAGCCGGTTCTCCATCTCGACGATCCGGCTGCGCAGCCCTTCCGGTGATGTGGACGGGCCGCCCGACATGCCCACGGCCGGCGCAATACTCGTCGCCTCCGCGGCAACGCCGCTCCGGTGCCACGTGATGTGCGGCGCGATCGCGGCGATCGCGGCAAGCGCGATCGTAGCCGCGAGCAACGCCGCACGGGCGCGTATCGGCCGCTCAGCTCTGGTGGCGGTGGTCATATCCCTGGTGAGGAAGTGCGACATACGGAAACGTCGTCAGGAACGGCATCTCGTTCTTGTCGACGCCGTCACCGAGCAGATTGTTCGGCGATCGGTTCGCGTTGCCCGCGCAGAACCCGAAGCTTTGAATGATCGGGCCAACGATCGGTCCGTAACCGCAGGCGAACGCCCGCAGCTCGATGTCGGTGACATCGTCTTCCAGGCGCCGGCCGTTCGGGAAGCCTGCGAAATCGCCCGCCAGCAGCCCGAGTCGGTTGCCGGTGCCCGCCGGACCCGAGGGCGAAATCGACGTGTTGAGTCTGATCAGATCGGACTTCCTGTTGCTTGTGAAGTTCAGCGTCGGCACGCCTGTCAACAGCACGGCAACCAGATCGCCGCGCCTGGTATCCGGCGCTTTGTCGAGAACCGGATAGAGCCCGTTCTCGAGCCGCGTGACCTCCGGCGAGAGATACGACGATGCGAACTGCTGATCGTTTTCCGGGTCGGAAGCGTTCCAGAGATCCTTGCGGGCAAGCGGAATGACCACTTCATTGATCAGAGGGTTCGCCAGCCTCGAGACCTGCACCCACGGGCCGGTGTCCTTTCCTTCGTCGCGATGAACGAGGTCCCTCTCCTCGTCATGACGCCCGGGGTCCTTGTCTTCGTCATGATGGACTCCGCGGATCGTGACCTTGCGCCGGCTCGCGCTGGCGTAGATCCCAATCGTGGGGCCGACGGCGACGAGCTGTGCAATCGGCACCTGCAGCGCAATGGAGTGCGTGTTGAAGCCGGCGATCTCGTCGATGCCGGGCGCTGCAGGGAGTGCAAGGATATGCAGTGGATTGAACGGCCGCAGCCCCGCGAGATCGAACACGGAGCCGAGATCGACGAAGAACGGATCGTCACGCTGGCCGGCGAACACCTTGATGCCGCCCGGCAGCTCCGTGACGGCCGCGCTTGCGAGAGCCGGGTAGTTTGGTGTCGAACGAGGACCGATGTTCACCGGAGGAGTGGGGATGTGCTCGCCAAGCACCTCGCGCCTGCCCCGGGCGTCCACGCGCGTGACGCCGTACGACTGTCGAATGTTCCAGTCAGGATCGCTGAGCGATGTAATCGGTCCGGTGTTGTACAGGAACGTGTTTCCGCTCAACACGCGCGTTCTGAAGCGGAACTCGAACGTGATGTCGTCCTTCCCGTCGCCGTTGTTGTCGACGTGAAGCGCGTACAAGACGTTGTCGCCGAACGCGGCGAAATTCGGTCCGCCGGCCGGCTCTTCGAGCGGGATGTAGTTGGCGATGATCGTGACGGTATCGGGGCGATCCGGGCTCACGAACGCATACACGTCCGTGTTGTCTGCCTGCGGATCGTTGCTGATGAGGGGTGCTTCCCGATGGCTGGACGCGCTCGTCGGGATCATCTCGAAAGCGATGAACGACGTCGCGAGCAGCAGCACGATTGTCCTGTTCACACGGCACCTCCCGCCGCATATCGAGGCGGCACTTGCCGAGCGCCCTTCAGCAGGGGCTCGTGCATGGTCTACGCAACAAGCAGAGGATTGGATCTATCTGAGCACCCGACCATCTCTCGTGCCGCTCGCGTTCATCGTCTGGAGACATCAACCAGGGAGGCTCTTGTGTACAGGCCGCGTAACGCGCCGCCTGGCGGACACTGCCGCGGACAGAGGCGACCAAAGGGCAACTTCGACGCGAGCCCGTCTTAGCGCGCGTAGCGGATGTCGATCCGCATCAGGGCCAGCCGCTCCTGTGCCATGGCTACACCGTGCTCCTCTCGAGCCCGGATGGCAGTATCGCGACAGACCGGGGGGCTCCCGCCGATCTCATTGCGCTTCGAAACTGGGAGCAGGATGCTCGACGCGGCGCTCCGAACGTTCGAATGGCCGGCACGATATGGCGACCGCGATCCGGTTCGAACGGAGTGCCGACGGCACAACGACCCACGAAGCTTCCAGAAGACCGGAACGGTTGATGTGCCGAGACCGCGCCGCCACAGCGGACGGCCGGGACCACCGGGCGCACGGTCACCGGGCCCTGCGCTCGGCGATGAGACATCATTCACCCCTTACGACCCGGCGAGATACTTGTCACCCGTGGGCGCCGGCACGCCTCCCTCTGGCTCGATCGTGACGGCCATGCCGATTGGCGGCGGAAGGTCGACTGGCGTCCCGAACACCGCGTCCACTCGTCCTTGCTGGTCGGGCTTGAAGAGACCCGCGCTGATCGGGGACGTCTCTTTTGTCAGTACCCACAGCTGATAAGTCTTGCCGGTCGGGGTCGTCGGCAGATTCGACGCGGTGAACACGAGTCCGCGTGAGCGGCTCCAGAAGGCGCGCGCCGACGACCGCGGCGCAGGTGGCTGACCGGCGAGATCGATCCGGCGCACGTCCGGCGCCGCGAGAATGGCCAGCCGCGACTGCACCTCCGTCGCGGCATGCCGCAGCTCGGCGAGCTGCCGTTCGCCGGCCGCGGCACGCTCGTTCGCCTGCTGCAACCGCAGCTCGAGTACGCCGATGCGCGAGCGGAGGCTTGCCGCGTACATTCCGAGCGCGGCCGCGAGAATCAGCGACGCTGCGGCTGCAAGCCACGGCAGCGTCGCCCGCGGAGGTCGGACAGCAGCGCGCTCCGCCGTATCCCGTAGACCCACAATCGAACCAAGTACGCGCCCGCGCAGGCCGGGCGGCGGCTGATGCTGGGCCATCGCATACGCGAGGGCCTGTGAGACGGGCAACAAGCCCCTGACGTGCTCCGTGCAGTCGGCGCACGACGCGAGGTGCGCCTTGAACGCCTCGCGTTCGGGGGGCGCAAGCGCTCCGAGCACGTACAGCTCGGCCTGCTCTCGCAGCGCCTCGTGATCGGTCGTGGGCATCAGACGGTGCCTGTCAGCGCCTCGCGCAGTTTCATCATCGCCAGGCGAATCCGGGTCTTCACGGTGCCGAGCGGCTCCTCCAGCCGCGCGGCGATTTCGGCGTGCGTGAGCCCCTCGAAGTACGCAAGCTCAATGGCCGCGCGCTGCAGCACGGGTAACTCTTCGAGCGCCGCGCGGACGCGGCTCACCTGCTCGAACGACAGCACTTGAGCGTCGGCCGCCGGTCCCTTGTCGACAACCTTCCCCGCCGCGCGCTCGTCGTTGGCGAGGGCCGGACGCGCGCGCCGCGCCCGCAGACGGTCGATCGCGCGGCTGCGTGCGAGGGTCAGCAGCCAGGCGCCCACCGCTCCACGCGCGGCGCTGTAGCGGGACGCCTGACGCCACGCCTGAGTGAAGACCTCCTGCACGACGTCCTCCGCTTCAGCGGTGTCACCGAGAATGCGCAGCGCCAACGAGTAGATCGGACCGGCATGGCGATCGTATAGTTCGGCCAACGCCTCACCTTCCCCTCGCGCCATGCCTTCGAGTACGGACTGATCGGCAGCGCGATCCTCCGTCGATCGGCGCACCGACGCCGAGGGGTCGATCACAGCCCAGAAGAGCCACATACGACTCTACGTGCCAGGCCCATCAGAGGATTTCAGGCCCGAGGAGTGTAACAAAGATGGAAATCCGGATCCTGCCCCGTACGAAGTAGACTGCGGCCAGTCTTTGCCCATTGAAGATGCGCATTCTGTTCGCGACGGCTCACCCTCGACGAGAGTCGCACGTCTCCTACGCACGCTGTATGGATCCGTGTTCGCCAAGTCTCGCGCAACTTCCACGCGAGCGGCGGGGAGCGCTCGTCTCGGATCGGGCTACTGGCCCCCAATCACAAGCTCAACACTCAGGAGGTGGCTATGCGTCTCCTTTCCCGTTCCGTTCTCACGTCTCTTGCGGCCGTCGTTGCAATCGGATCGGTTCGCGCAAACGCCACGACGCCGGCGCAGAACGTCCAAGCGGCCGGCACGGTCCTGCTCGCGCTGTACCATTCATCGCCAGAACTGGTTCGACGGATGTTCGTCGAGAAAATCGAGAACGAGTTTTTTCCGCTGCCACCGGGGACGACGTTCGTCTATGAAGGCACGAAGGACGGCGTACCGACGCGCACCAGAACCCACGTGACGAGGACGACCGTCCGCATTCTGAACATCGACTGCACGGTCGTGCACGACCAGGACTTCGAGGAAGGCGTGCTCGCTGAGGACACGTTCGACTATTACGCGCAGGATCGATCCGGCAACGTGTGGTACTTCGGCGAGGACACCAAGGAGCTTGACGAACAAGGGCACGTCACCAGCACCGAGGGGACGTGGCGCGCGGGGGTGAACGGCGCCGCGCCCGGCCTGATCATGGAAGCGCGGCCCAGAGCGGGCGATCTCTACTACCAGGAGTTGTCAGCGAACGTCGCGGAGGACTTGGCCAGCGTCCGGGGCCTCAACGCGAGCGCGTGTGTCCCGTACGGCTGCTTCGAACACGTGCTCCGCACGCGCGAAACAAACCGTTTCGAAGTGGGTGTTGTCGATCAGAAGTACTACGCGCGCCATGTCGGGTTCATCCGCAGCGATGTGATCGCCGGGGGCGACGAACACAGCCTCCTCGTGCGGATCATCCCGGGAGAGCTTCAGCGCGAGGACGATTCGCGGTAGATGGCGGGCCTGAAAGGCCCGTCCCCTCGCGATTTCTCGTATCTGACGTCGTGATCACATCGGCAGACAAGCGGTTGTTCCTGTTCTCCGTACGTCCTGGTCGAGCCTTTCAGGCCCGGTCGGTCGTGGGGTGGCGCTCCCTGGGGCCGTCCTGCATTGTGGCCGGTCGCTCAGAACCGCCAGAACCATCACGCGTTACGCAGCGCTCGCAGGCTGACGCCGCTCCATAGGCGCTCGCGAGTGCGCCGCGTTTCGGCGAGCGATCGGGCGCCGGTGGGAGTCACGGCGAACACACGCCGCGATGTGCCGTCGGCACTTTCGACGCGCGTCGAGCTCACGAGTCCCTTTGCCTCGAGCCGATCGAGCGTGGCATAGACGGACCCGATCGTCATGTCCCGTCCCGTGACGGCTTCGATCTCGCGTCGAACGTTCATGCCGTACGCCTGACCGCCGGTGCGAACGACGGCGAGCATCACCTGCTCTTCGAGGGAGCCGAGCGAGCCCGACGGCGGATCCTTGCGAGACGTCATCTCCTCTCCTACGGCTGCCGCAGGACGACCGCCGGATCCGTCAGGCTGGCCCACCGCGCCGGAATGAATGCGGCGAGCACGCCGACGGCAAGCAGTACGCCCACCGCCCCGGCCATTGCAATCGGATCCGTTGATTTGACCTCATACAGCAAGGACGTGAGCAGCCGCATTGCGATCATCGCGGCAGCGATCCCGATCGCGCTCCCGAGGCCGACGAGCGCGGCGCCTCGTGCAACGACCTGCCGGACAACGCCGGCCGGCTGCTCGCCCAGCGCGATCCGGATGCCATAGTCGCGGGCCCTCCGCTGCACGAAATGCGAGATGACGCCGTAGACGCCAATGGCTCCGAGTACCAGTGCGACCAGGGCGAGCAGCGACAACAGTGTGACAACCTGTCCCGTCGGGCCCATCGCCAGGTCGAAAATGTTGCGCATCGTGGTCGTCTCCTTGACCGCGAGCTGAGTGCCAGGAGCCGAAATCATCGGCCGGGCCGCGCGGATGACCGCGGCCGTGCGCGCCTCGGAGTCGGTGCGCAGCACGAACGTAATCTCGGCGGATCCCGACGGCACGTGCTCGAAGAGCATGTACCGCGCGGGCACGGCGGGATCGATCAGGTTTGCCTCGGCGGCGTTCCCGACGACCCCGATGATTCGTTCACCCGTCTCGTCGAACGTCTGGAGCACGCGTCCGATGGGATCCTCGCCGGGAAAGAATTTCGCTGCGAGTGCCTCGTTGACGATCACCAGGCGGCCCGCGCTCTGCCGATCCGCGTTCTCGAAATTCCTGCCTCGGCGGATTGGGATTCCAACCGTCGTGAGATAGTCAGGCGAGACCATGCGGAAGGCAGTCGTTGCTGCACCAACATTGGGTTTGCCGAGAATGCCGATACCCCAGTTGTGGCCGCTGCCACGAAGCGGAATCTTCTGCGTCGCGGCGGCGTGCTGCACTCCGGGCAAGCTGGATAGAGACGAGAGCATCGCGTCGATCACGCGATGCCGCTCGCCGGCTGGAAGCCGCGCCGGCATTGTGGCGTCGATCACCGCGGCGCCATCCACCTGGATGCCCGGATCGATCGCGCGAAGGTTGGCAACGCTCCGGAGCAACAATCCTGCGCCTGCCGCAAGCAGCACCGCGAGCGCCATCTGTGCGATGACGAGACCGGACTCGAGGCGTCCGCCGCGGCGTCGAATACCTGCTGTCCTCGTTGTTGACAATGCCGATTGCACATCGTGCCCGCGCCAGAGCGCTGCCGCGGGCACACTCGCGACGAGTGCCGCCGCGCCGATCGCCGTACCCATCGCCGCCCAGAACACGGTCCAGTCCAGGCGCGTGTTGTCGGCCAGCGCGCCCAACGGGAGGGCGCGCGTCAGGACATGGAACCCGGATGCCGCGAGCGCCGCACCCACTGCACCTGCGGCCACACCGATGAGAATGGATTCAATCGCAACCTGCTGGATCAACCGCCGGCGGTTCGCGCCGAGCGCAGTCCGTACGGCGATATCGGTCGCGCGCGCATCCACCTGTCCGAGCATCAGCGCGGCGACATTTGCGCACGCGATGAGCAGGATCAGTCCCATCGCTGCAAGCGTCGCCAGCAGACTGGGCCGCATGTCGCCGACGAAGAACTCACGCGCAGACGTGATAGCCGGATTCCTGGTCTTGTCCCATTGTGGATTCGGATACTGGAAGTTCGCGGCGAGCAGTCGCCTCAGCGCATCGAGCGGGCCCGCCATCCGTTCGACTGCCTGTCCGTCGGCGATGCGCCCGATCAGCGTGTACCTGCCCGAGCGGTTCTGCGGATTCATCTGGGCTACCGTCCAGACGCGTGTCGTAGGACTCGGGAACCAGAAGTCGCGCGGCATGACGCCGACGACAGTCCGCGTAACGCCGCCGAGGACGAGCCGGGTCCCGATGATGTGCGCACCGGCCCCGAGCTGCTGCCACAATGCGTAGCTCAGGATTGCAACCGGCTCCGTGCCTTGAGCATCTTCTCCAGGCCGGAACGTCCGTCCCAGGAACGCGTGCGCGCCGAGCACGTCGAACAACTCCGCTGAGGCAGCAATACCGCGTTCGAGCTGTATCGGTGCACGCGGAATCTCCAGCGTTACGTCATCAGGCCGGTATGCGGCCATCCGCTGAAAGCCCGCGAAGCTCCCGCGCAGCCGGAGGAACTCCTGCTCGGTCCACGAGCCGGTAAACCAGAGAACGCCGACCTGCTCCTCGCGAGCAATCGGCAGCGGGTCCAACAGCAGCGCCCGGACAATGCTGAAGATGGCGGCAGTCCCTCCGGCGCCCAGCGCAAGCGTGAGCACAGCGAGCACCGCGTAAGTCGGACGGCTCAATAGACGCCGGACAGCATAACGGGCATCGATAATCAAGCTCTCGAACATTGGCCCTCCGGGACGCATGCGGTTGGCGCGGGGCTCGAATCCCGTCATGCCTCGCCACCACCCGCGCCGCAGCAGCGACGCCAACGATCCAAGCGCCTGGGCCCATGCCCAGCGCCGTGCTGCCACCAAGCCGTGCGTTGCGGCGCGGGATAAGTATTCGGCGCGCAGATCCGCAAGCACTTCGTCGCGTTCGGCGATCGGCAACAACGCGCGAAAAACCATGGCGACGACGGCGGGCAGCCGGGGAGCAGGCTCGAGTCTCACGTGTCGGCCTCCGTCGATTCTACAATGTAGAAAGACGGAGCGCGGATCCAAAAGGTTTACGTCGTGAGTTGGCGATCGTCGAGATGCGACGCGATCGCGGTGGCACTGTCCGGGCCACCCGCGAACGCGACATATCCATCTGGACGGGCGAGGTACACGGCGTCGCGCGCCAGACCCGCGCGCGCCGCGCCCGCCGTCCACGGAAATAGGTGCAGTGACAGATGCCGCTGGTCGCAGACCGCGCGAGTCTCGGGCGACGCGGCGCCGTAGACGTGCACCTGCCAGTCGAGCGATTCGAGCGGTGTGAAATTATCCTGAGCGCCGGGTTTGCTCGGGGTCGACCCACGGCAGGCGGTCGCCGCCGCGAATCCGGCCTGCTCGTCCCGCGCTCAGCGGGCTCGAATGGTAGTTGATCGCCGTCTGCGACACGATGCGGGACATGAACCGGCGCGCCGCGCGCGAGGCGAAGACGAGCGGAACGATCCGGGGCGCGATCTCCAATCGGATGAATCGCGCCGTGGCGCTGTCGCTCGTGACCGCCGTGAACGCGCGATCGGTCGTGGCAACCAGCCGCTGCGCGAATGCGATGCGCTCCGCTTCGTAGCTGGCGAGGATTGTGTCAGACGCATGCCCGCGTAGTACCGCGGCGAGCTTCCAGGCAAGGTTCACCGCGTCGCCAATGCCTGTGTTCATGCCCTGTCCCCCCGACCGGGCTGTGAATGTGAGCGGCATCGCCGAGCAGAAACGCGCGGTTGACGCCGAAGCGCTCGGCGACGCGATGGTGCACGTGATAGGTGGAGAACCAGTTCACGCGATCGACGTCGAGGCGCATCCATTCCAGCACGCGCCGGCTCACATCGTCCCACGAGAGGTCCTCCGACCGGCGAGTCGCGTGTTCGCGAATCGTGCCGATGAGACGCGCGCGTCCGTCGCCTTTCAGCGGAAACACGACCAGGAAGTCGCTCGTGTCGAGGGCGATGTGCACCTCGCCGTTCAGCGCGGGGCCGCGTCCGTCGACGTCGGCGATGTAGAAGAGATGCGCGTACGTGCCGCCTTGGAATCCAATCCGCAGCGTCTCACGAACCGTTGAATGGGCTCCGTCGCAGCCCGCGAGAAATGCGGCGTCGAAGAGCTCGTCGCCTCGTGGTCCCGCGAGCCGTGCGGCAACGCCTTCGCAGGTCTGCTCGAACCCGGTCAGTTCCGTCTGGCGCTCGACTTCTACGCCCGCTTCTGCGAGCCGCGCGATCAGCAACCGTTCGTGCTCGTTCTGCGCGAACAGAAGCGTGTACGGAAAGGGACTGACGCCCCGGCCCATGTCGCCGAATACCGCGTGCGTCACCTGCCTGCGGCGAACCCACAGATTGACCGCGGTCGCCCTGCGCCAACGCTCGACGACGTCCGGGGCAAGGCCAATCTGCCGATAAGACTCCAGCGTCCGCGCCTGCACCGCGACCGCCCGCGACGTCATCACCGGCGTCTTATCGATGATCCTGACGCGCACGCCCGGGCAAGTCAGCCACAGCGCCAGCGCGAGTCCGGTCGGCCCTGCGCCCGCGATGAGGACTTGGGAAGACCCCATGCTCGCGGCAGAATACAACAACGGGGACTTTGTCGAAGCCACCATCGAAGAGCGTGTACGAGAGCCCGCGCGTAGCCGCCGCGTACGCGTTTGCGCGACCGCCGGTTCACGACGCCATCGTCGCCGCCGTTCGAGACCACCTTGCGCTCGCGGCGCCCGTCGAGCGGGCGCTCGACGTCGGCTGTGGTGCCGGACGTTCGACTGCCGCCCTCGCTGTCGTTGCGCACAAGAGCGTCGGAATCGAGCCGGTCGCGGCGATGCTCGTGCACCGTCATCGCGTGGCACCCGGTGCACGGTTTGTCGTTGGAAGCGCGGAGACTCTGCCTGTCGCCACCGGAGCATTCGACATCGTGACGGCGGCCGGGTCGATCAACTACACGCAGCCAGAGCTCTTTCTGAAGGAGGCCGCTCGTGTCCTCCGCGCGGACGGCGTGCTGATCATCTACGACTTCTCACAGGGGCGCCGCTTCCCGACCACGCGGCTGCTCGAGGAGTGGTACGCCGCGTTCGAACGCCGCTATCCTCCTCAACCTGGCTATGCGCTCGACCCACGGGCGCTGCCGTTTGCCGACGCAGGGCTGCGCCTCGCCGGCTATCAGGAGCTGACGATCGATCTTCCGATGTCAACTGAGTCGTACGTGCGATATGCGATGAGTGAAAGCGGCGTCGAGGTCGCCATAGCGGGCGGTGCAAACGAGGATGAGATTCGGGTATGGTGCAGTCGCACGCTCGATCCGGTGTTTGGCAATGAGGCGCGGCGCGTTCTGTTCGACACCTACGTCGCCTATGTGCGTCCGTCGTGACAACTCGAGATGAGCCTGGCGGCGTCACACCATCCCAGAGGCCCAGCAGGACTCGTGCGTGCTCCACGCACCGGCTGGAGGTTGGATCTGCAGTCCGTGGCGCCCCGGTTGCATCGAGCGCATTCGACGAGACGTCAGAAAGGGAGGCTCTTGTGTACCATGCTCTTACGTCTAACGAGCGCAATGCTTATCGGCTGCTCTACGCCGGGTTTGTCGTTGCGCCGCTCGTCGCCGGCTTCGACAAGTTCACGGACAAGCTCGGCAACTGGGACCGCTATCTGTCGGACGAAATGGCGGAGAAGCTGCCGGTCCGGCGGCACACGTTCATGCAGGCTGTCGGGTTGATCGAAATGGGAGCGGGACTTCTCGTCGCCGCCAAGCCCAAGTGGGGCGGCTACGTGGTCAGCGCCTGGCTCGCGGGCATCGTGGCGAATCTGTGGGCATCGAAACCCGAATACCGCGACATCGCGCTGCGCGATGTCGGTCTGGCGCTCGGAGCACTGGCGCTCGCGAAACTGTCCGCGGACGTCGCGGCGAAAGCTGCCTAGCGAACGTCTCGTGTGCGGAATGGATCGAACGCACCCGCGCGAGCCGCTTCTCGCTCGCGTGGCAGATGTCGACCCGCACCATGGCCAGCACATTGCGTGGCACGGCTACACGGTGCTCCTCTCGAATGCCGATGGCACCATCATGCCAGAGGATCGACAGGGGCTGTTCGATCACGATACGCGCGTCCTCTCCTCATACCAGATCCTCGTTGAAGGCGTCTCCCCGCGCGTAGACTCGAGCGGCCTGCTCGAACCGTCCCGATGGACAGCGAGACTGACCGTCCCGCGCTCAGGCGGCGACGCGAAAGGGCCGCTGCTTCCACAGGACGCTCTGGAACTCACGATCGGACGCCGAATCGGCAATGGCATGGTGGAAGAGTTCGAGATCTGCAATCACAGTGCGGTCCCGGCGGCCACCTCGATGACGATTCGCCTGGACGCCGATTTCTGTGACGTCGGTGAAGCCGCAGGCGCGCCGGAGACGCGAGGCACGACAACCTGCACGTGGGACGATGGAGCGGGCACACTGATCATCGATCACCACGCGTCCCATGGCACCCACGACTTTCATCGTGCCGTTCGCATTCGCGTTCGGCGAGCCGATTCAGATCCGCAAGGCAGCGACCGCACGATAGCGTTCGAGCTGCATCTGCCGCCGCACGGCGTCTGGCATGCCGAGCTGGTGTACGAAATCCTGATCGACGGTCAGTGGCTGAACCCGATCGACAGCGAGCCCGTACTCGCAGCTCGCGAGCGAATCGTAGCCGAGTGGCAACGCGATCGGGCTCACGTCGAGTCGGATCCTCCTTCGTTCGGGGTTGCCGTCGAGCGCGCGGCCGACGACCTCGTATCGCTTCGAAATTGGGAACAGGACGCCGGGCCCGCCGCGTGGATCCCGCACGCCGGCGTTCCATCGTACACCGGGCTGTTCGGGCGGGACTCGCTGACGGCGGGTTGGCAGGCCGCCCTCATCGGGCCGGAGATGCTGCGCGGCGCAATCGCGCGGCTCGCCGCCACGCAAGCGACGGTCGATTCGGCGTGGCACGATGCGGAGCCTGGCAAGATGATTCACGAGATGCGGCGCGGGCCGCTCTCGGAACTCGACATCATTCCGCAGCGCGGCTACTACGGCACGCAAACCTCGTCATCGTTCTTCGTCGTCACATTGTCCGAGCTGTGGCATTGGACTGGCGAGATTGAAATCGTCCGGACTTACCTGGATGCCGCCCTTCGAACGTTCGAGTGGGCGGATCGATACGGCGATCGGGACGGCGACGGTTTCCTCGAATACACGACGCGCTCCGCGCGCGGACTGAAGAACCAGGGGTGGAAGGATTCCAACGAGGCGATCCGGTATCCGGACGGCGAACTGGTCGACAATCCCATCGCCACCGTCGAGGAGCAGGCGTATCACTGGCTCGCGCGTCAGCGGATGGCGGAGATCCTTCTCGCCCTTGGCGACGACCAGCGATCCGGCGACTTTCTCGAACGCGCCCGGCGCCTCCGGGCACTATGGCACCGCACGTACTGGATGGAACCCGAACGGTTCTATGCGATGGCCCTGGATCCTGCGAAGCGCCCGGTGCGCTCCATTGGATCCAATGCGGGCCACGCGCTCGCCGCGGGTCTGGTTCCCATCGAACGCGCACGTCAGGTTGCCGATCGTCTCATGGCGCCTGACCTTTTCTCAGGATGGGGGATCCGGACGCTCTCCTCCGATCACCCTTCATTCAATCCGCTGGCATATCACCTGGGCACAGTGTGGCCGGTCGAGAACGCCACGTTTGCGCTTGGATTCAAGCGATACGGACTCGATCATCATGTCGAGCGGCTGGTCACCGCCATGTTCGATGCCAGCGACCGCTTTCGCCATCATCGCCTGCCGGAGGCGCTCGGGGGCCATTCGCGCGAGGAAGCGCCGATCCCGACCGTCTATCCGATGTCCAACAGTCCCCAGGCGTGGAGTGCGAGTGCCACGATTCAGATGGCGCAGGCGATGCTCGGCATCTACCCGTTCGCGCCTGCGCACGTCCTGGCGCTCGTGAGGCCTGCCCTTCCGGCGTGGCTCAAGACGGTCATCGTCAGCAACATCCGAGTCGGGGAAAGCCGCGTGTCAATCCGTTTCGAACGAACGGCCAGCGGCGCGACGGCATATGACGTGGTCGAGAAGACCGGGCCGCTGCACGTGATGGAGGTCGCGCCGCCGCAAGAGACCAACGGAAACCGTCAGAGCTGGCGTGAAGCGCTGACCGCCTGGATCGTCGAACACGCACCGGGCCGCACCGCGGCGGCATTGCGGATCGCGCTTGGCGACGAGATGTAATCGGAGCCGGTGCGACTTACGTGCATTTGGACATGTTTCGGACATCGTAACGCGCACAGCGGAGCTGGCTGCGCAGGACACCGCAGATGCAGCACCGACGCGAGTGTCCTGTCTGGAACCCAATGTGCTAAGGGACTCCGCCATGGCGCGCACACGAGAGGCTCCGCTGGATCGGATGCTCCGGCCGGTTCACCAATGGGTGTGGGGAAATGTGGACCGCCGCGTCCGCAAGCTGCTCGCCTTTGCTGAGGTCGAGACGGACGGCGGACGCGATATCCTGCGCGCAGCAGAGCTGACGCCGGATCCACTCTTGCGGCGGTTGTATCTGGCGCACGCGGTCGATGAGCTGCACCACGGTGTGCTGTTCCGGCAGCGCGGCGCCGCCCTCCTCCGGACGCGCATTACGGGCGCGAAAGGACTATTCAACGGCAGCCCGCTCCCCGGGGGGCATGGCCTCGACGATCTGCGCATCGAGGGCGAGCCGGACCATCGGCTGCTCGCGTTCCTGCACGTGGCCGAAAAGGCGGCCGCCGGTCGATTCACGATCTATCGTGAGCTGGTGGACGACGACCCGCCGACGCGCGCGATCTTCGAAGAGATCCTGCGCGATGAAGTCTTTCACATGAACTACACGTACACGCAGCTCGCCCGCATTTCGCCACAGTCGTACCGGCGCCAGGTGTGGTGGGCGCGCATCACCCGAGTGTGGAAGCGCTACGTCCGCGTGGCAGCTGCTGTCGGGGCGCTTCTTGGCGCGACAATCCTCGCGGTCGTGTATTTCCTCCTGCTCCCCCCGTTCGCATGGCTTGCCAAACGGGCCGAACGGCGGGAACCACTCGGATGGCGCCCGATCACCGGTGCCGGTACCGATTCGGCGACGAGCCAATACTGACATGAAGATTCTGGGCATTTCCGCGCATTACCACGACTCTGCCGCCGCGCTCGTCGTCGATGGCGTGCCGGTGTGCGCCGTGCAGGAAGAGCGCTTGTCGCGGCGCAAGAACGACGCGGGATTTCCGGTCAGTGCGATCGAGTGGTGCCTCGAGCAGGGGGGCATCGAGGCGGCGGACCTCGACGCCGTGGTGTTCTACGAGCGCAGCATGTTGAAGTTCGAGCGCATCCTGACGTGCGCCCTTCGAGCGTTTCCGCGTTCGTGGCGGTCGTTTCCGAACGCCATGAAGAATTCACTCGGCGAGAAAGTCTGGGTGCGCGGCATCATCTCGTCGCATCTCGGCATTCCGGGACGCAAAGTCCTGTTTACGCCCCATCACGTCTCCCACGCGGCTGCCGCGTTCCTCACGGCGCCGACGCCACGCGCGGCAATCTTGACGGCCGACGGCGTCGGAGAGTGGGCGACCCTGACGGTCGGCGACGGCGAACGGCAGCGCGATGGCGGCACCGCGATCACGCTCCGGCGTGAAATCCGCTTCCCGCATTCGCTCGGGATGCTGTACTCGACCTTCACGGCGTTTCTCGGCTTCGCGGTGAACGAAGATGAGTACAAGGTGATGGGGCTCGCCGCGTACGGGCAGCCCAGCATGTGCGAACAGGTTCGCAAAATGGTTCGCCGTACACCGGATGGCGGGTTCCACCTCGTCCCCGAGTACTTCGAGTACCACACCACCGCGCGTCGATCGTATTCGTCACGATTCGTCGACCTGTTCGGTCCGCCGCGCGACGCGTACCAGCCGATTGATCTCGGTACTCACGACGGCCAGCGCTTCGCCGATTGCGCCGCCAGTGTCCAGCGCGTGCTCGAAGACACGCTGGTGGACATCGCGCGGGCGCTGCGGCGCGAGACGGGCCTGCCGGATCTGTGCCTTGGCGGCGGGGTGGCGCTGAACGCGGTGGCGAATGCGCGACTCCTGGCCGACTCCGGCTTCGAGCGCGTCTTCGTTCCGCCGGCTCCCGGAGACGCCGGCTGCGCCCTGGGCGCAGCGCTCTACGCCGATCGCGTGTACTTCCGCAACCCGGACCGGCAGGTTCCCGATCACCCGTTCTGGGGTCCCGTCGTGGACGCGCAGGAGCTGGCTCGGGCTGCGTTGGAAGACGGACAAATCGTCGCCACCCTCGACGATCGGATGCTGATCGAGCGGGTCGCCGACGAGCTCGCGGCCGGCCGGATTGTCGGCTGGATGGACGGCGCATCCGAGCTCGGCCCGCGGGCCCTCGGACATCGCAGCATTCTCGCCGCGCCGCACACGCGCGAGATGCGCGATCGTCTCAACCGCGAGATCAAGAGCCGCGAAGCGTTTCGACCGTTCGCTCCCGTCGTGCCCATCGAGACGGCCGACCGGTATTTCGAGCTGCCGGTGGGCGGCGCACGGCTGGCTCGGTTCATGTCGGGCGTATTCCCCGTCCGTCGCGAATGGCGTGAGCGTCTCGCCGCGATCACACATGTCGACGGGTCGGCGCGTGTCCAGGCGCTCGAGCGCGAGATGGCGCCGCGACTGTATGCGCTGCTCAAGGCGTACGGCCAGCGAAGCGGGATTCCAATGCTGCTGAACACGTCGTTCAACGTGGCTGGCGAGCCCATCGTCTGCCGTGCGCTCGAAGGGTATTCCACCTTCCGTCGCTGTGGCATCGACGTGCTGGTCGCGGCGCCGGTGTTCGTGACGAAGCAGGGATCGGCCCGCATGAAATCGCTGAAGGAGGAAGCGGCATGATCAAGAAGCGAAGCGCGCTTCGGCGTCGGCTGATCATGTTCGGGAGCGCCGGAGGGTCGATCGGCGATCTCGCACTGGGGCTGTGGCGCAGCGAATCCGGAAAGCGCTGGCTCATCCCGCTCGCCGTGTTCCTGTGCCTCTTCGGGTTGGTGCTCGGCCTGGCCACGACCGTCGAGGCTCTGGCTCCGTTTATTTACGCCATCTTCTGACGGATGGAGTGCTTCCGGGAGCTGCTCGCCTGCCCGGCGTGCGCGGAGCGGCTCGCGCCGGACCTGGCGTGCCGCCGCTGCGGCGCGTCGTTCGACGCGCCGGACGGGATCCCCAACCTGCGGCTGCCCAGTGATACGCGCACGGAAGCGGTGCGCCGGTTCTACGAGCGCACGCCCTTTCCCGGCTATCCGGCGCGCGACAGCCTCCACGCGCTGCGCGCACAGGCTGAACGGAGCGCGTTTGCGCGGCAAATCGACGCGGCGATTCCCGGCGATGCGCGGATCGCCGACGTCGGCTGCGGGACCGGTCAGATGGCGTTGTATCTGGCGCGCGCGGACCGCCTGGTGATTGGCGCCGATCTGACGCGTGCGTCGCTGCGGCTTGGCGCTGGTGCGGCGCGGCGCTTCGGGCTCGATCGCGTGCTGTTCGTCGAGACCGATCTGCGGCGCCCGGGATTGAGCCCCGGGGCCTTCGACGTCGTCTACTCCTCGGGCGTCCTGCACCACACGCCGCACCCGCGCGAATCGTTCGCCAGCCTGGCGCGGCTCGCACGGCCGGGAGGAACGATCGTGGTTGGCGTCTACAACGCGTTCGCGCGAATCCCCCAGCGGCTTCGCCGATGCGTCGGCCGGTTCTCAGGCTTTCGCGTGATCCCGCTCGATCCCGTGCTGCGCGATCGGCGCCACGACGCGGAGCGCCGGGAGGCGTGGCTGCGCGATCAGTATCAACATCCCGAGGAGCACCGGCACACGCTTGCCGAAGTGCAGGCCTGGTTCAGAGAAAACGATGTCGAGTACCTGCGCGCGTATCCGAGCGCGGTGCTGGGCGATGAATCCGGGGACGTGTTCGCCTCCGCGGCCGACAACTGGCGCGCCGAAGGCTGGCTCGCGCAACTGGGATGGATCCGGACGCTCGGGCGCGAGGGCGGACTCTTTTTCACGGTGGGCCGCCGCCGGTGAACGCAAAAAGCCGATCGCCCCACCCGAGCTCGGTCGTACGGCTGACCGAAGTTGGCGTTGCGATTGTCGGCGCCATACTCATCGCCGTGGCGCTCGCCGCGACACAGCACTGGCTCGACCGGCATTTCCTGCCATCGTTTCTGGTGTCTCGTCGTTGGTACGCGCGGCTCGAAACGTCCGCTCGCGTGATACTCGCGGGCATCGGGCTCCTGGCGCTCGTCCTGCGGCGCCCGATCGCGCGACTCGCCGCGCGCGTACCGGCGCGTCCGCTGCATATCGCGCTCGCCGCAGCCCTCGCGCTCGGCGCAGGCGAGCTGGTGCTCAGCGTCGCGTATTACCGGACCGGCGAGTCGCGATGGATGCGCGAAGAGCCGCGCCGCCGGCCGGATCCGTGGCTTGGCTGGACGCTCGTGCCCGGTCGGACCGGTCGCGGTTCCATCGGCGGCCGTGTCGTCGAATACGCGATCGACGCCGCGGGATATCGCGTCCGCCGCGTCGACGAGCCGGTCGATCCTCAGCGCCCCGCGATCCTGTTCACCGGGGAATCCGTCATGGTCGGGGACGGCCTGACGTGGGAGGAGAGCATACCGGCGCAAGTTGGCGCGATGCTGGACGTGCAGAGCGCGAACCTGGCCGTTGACGGGTTCGGGACGGATCAAGCCTACCTGCGGCTCCGGATGGAACTGCCGCGATTTCGGCGGCCCGTAGCCGTGGTGTCGCTGTTCATGACCTCGCTCCTCGGGCGGAATCTGCAGTCGGACCGACCCCACCTGGGACCAGGACTCGTCTGGCTGCCACCGGTACGACGATGGCGCCTGGAGGCACTCGCGAGGCTGCTCGTGTTCTATCACGGCGAGGCGGTCATCGATCGCGGCGTGGCGGTTACGCGTGAAGTGCTCCGCGCGACGGTTGACCTCGCGCGCGCGCGTGGCGCGATGCCGCTGATCGTCGTGCCGCAGTTCGGTCATGAAGAAGAGCCCGAGCGAGCGCTCCGGTGCCGAATCCTCGACGGCGCCGGCGTGCCGTACGTGCTGATCGAAATCGATCCGGCGTGGCATCTTCCCTGGAATCGACATCCGAACGCCCACGCCGCTCACGTAATTGCCGAGGCGATTGCGAACCGACTGCAAGCTTCCACATTGGGAACACCCGTGTCCGATGCCTGTGGGCCATCGACGCGAGGATTCCGTTCTGCTGCGCACGTTCACGCTGATGGTCGCGGCGAACGATTGCAGCGCACAGTGGTCACGCCGACGTCTTCGCCGGCGCGCGCAGCGCCTGCTCACAGTACGCCAGGCACTTCCGCACTTCCTTGACGGCATCCGAGCCCTCGGGGATCTCGTATTCCACCTCGATCGTCGCGGGCATCTTCCACTTGTTCTTCTTCACGAGCTGAAGGACCGGCGTAATCGGCGTCTCGCCGGTGCCCCACGGAAGGTTGAGTTCGCAGTGCTCGGGCCGCGTGCGGTCCTTGAGATGGAAGCTGGCGACGCGGTCGTGGTACTTCTCGAGGAACTGCATGGGCGTCCCGCCGATTGCGCCCGCCGCAATGTAGTGGCCGAAATCGATGTTCGCCATGTTGCCCTTCGAGGTGGCGAATGCCTCATCGAACGCGCTCATCTTGCCCTGCAGGTGCGTGTAATACGCAGCGTAGATCTTCTTCCGCAGCGCCATGTCGCCGATGCGTCTCAACTGCGCGACATCGGTCGGCAGCTCCAGCGTCGTGTGTGTGCACCCGAGCGCCTCGGCGACATTGAATACGTACTCCATCTCCTCGTCAGACATCGACGGGTTCAACTGCTTCCACGCATAGATCGTGACGCCGGCGTCGTTGTACATCTTCCGCAGCTTCTTGAACGCGTCCATCGAAACGCTCGTGCGCCAGGCCTTCAGCTTGGCGGCCTGCTCCTGCTGCTCGGGCGTCATTTCTCCGCGCCGGCGCCCGCCGCCTCCGCCCACTGGCTGAGGAGCCGGTATGACGCACTCCGTACCGTTCCACGTTCCTTTGCGCGCTCCATCGGGGGTCGGCGCGGCGCCGCGCTCGCCGCGGCCGCCTCGCCCCGCTGCGCCAGGGCCGCCGCCGCGTCCGCTCGACGGCGCACCCGCAAAGCTCTCGACGGGCGCGCCCATCAGCTCAATCGCGCTGATGCCTGAGTCGACGATGTACTTCAGCGTGGCTGCGGCGCTCTGATCCGGCATGCTTCGGAAGCTGTACGTGATCGTTCCAATCTGCACGCCATCGATCAGCGAGTTCGGCGTAGCCTGCGCCTGACCGAACGCGCCGAACACGGCGTCGGCCTTGCCGAGCACTGCCGCGGCGGGCAGGCCAGCCAACGCGAGCTTTCCGAACTCTCGTCGTGTAAGTGTCATCGGTTTCTCCTCGGTCGAAATACGTCACAATCCTCAATTGCGCTGGACCTCGGCGTCAAGACGCGCCAATCCCCAATCCCCAACCTCCAACCTCCAGCCTCCAACCTCCAACCTCCAACCTCCAACCTCCAACCTCCAACCTCCAACCTCCAGCCTCCAACCTCCAACCTCCAACCTCCAACCTCCAACCTCCTGTGTCATCATTGCTTGATCTTGTTGAACGCACGACGCTTGCTCGCGGCGCTCGCGGCCGCGCTCTTCGTGGCCGGGGCCGTCCCGGCCGGCCAGACCAGCTCGCCGGCGCCTCCCTACACGGTGATCTCGCGCGATGCCCGGCGTCCGCTCGCGGTGCGGTCGATCGGCGGCCAGGAGATGTTCGCGCTCGACGACCTCGCGCGGCTCTTCAACCTGAGCGTCCGCGAGGACGCGCTGGCTGGCGGCCTGACGGTGTCCATCGGCACGCAGACGATCGTCCTCTCGACTCAGCAGCCGCTCGCATCCGTCGCCGGACGGATGATCTCGCTTCCCGCAGCGCCGGTTCGCGACGGGCGGATCTGGTACGTGCCGGTGGACTTCGTGAGCCGCGCGCTCGCGTCGATCTTTGGCTCGCACCTCGAACTGCGCAAGCCCTCGCGGCTGATCCTCGTCGGCGACGTTCGCATGCCGCGCATTGCCGCGCGGGTCGAAACGCTCGGCACGCTGGTTCGCGTCACGCTCGATGTCGTGCCGCCGACGCCGCACACGCTGACACAGGAAGGAAACCGCCTCGCGCTGCGTTTCGATGCGGACGCCCTCGATGCGGCACTCCCATCGGTCGGATCCGGTGACGTGCTCGCGGGCATTCATGCGGGCGAGACGCCGCAGGTCATCGTCTTCGAGCTCGGGCCGCGCTTTGCGAGCTACCGCAGCAGCGATCAGGCCGGCGCCGCCGGCGCGGCGCGCATCGTCATCGACTTCGCCGCGCAGACGGAAGCACCCGCGCCGGGTGCGCCCGCACAGCCCGCCGCGCCCCAGCCTGGAGAAACGCCGCCGCTGCTGGATCTTCCGCCCCCGGGCGGCCTCCGGGCGATCGTCATCGACCCGGGCCACGGCGGCGATGAAACCGGCGCGAAGGGTCCGCAGGGCGTGCTCGAGAAGAACGTCACGCTGAGCGTCGCGCGCAGGCTGAAGGCAGCGCTCGAAGCGCGTCTCGGCGTGCGCGTGCTGCTCACGCGAGACGGCGATCAGACCGTGCCGCTCGATCAGCGCGCGGCGCTGGCCAACAACAACAAGGCGGATCTGTTCCTGAGCCTCCACGCAAACGCGTCGCTGCGCGGGACGGTCAGCGGGGCGCAGGTGTTCTTCCTCAGCCTTGCCGAATACGGCGACGAGGCGCTGCGTGCAGCGCAGGCCGGCCCGGAGATGCTGCCGGTCCTCGGCGGCGGCAGCCGCGACATCGACGTCGTGCTCTGGGACATGGCGCAGGCGCGCCACATCGAGCAATCCGCGGCGCTCGCGAAGACGGTCGAGTCGGGCCTGCGCGAGCACGTCCCGATGAACACAACCCCGCTGCAGCAGGCGCCGTTGCGCGTGCTCGTCGGGGCCAACATGCCGGCGGTGCTCGTCGAAATGGGCTTTCTCTCGAACCCCGCGCAGGAGAAGCAGCTCGTCGCCGATGAATTCCAGAACAGCCTCGTGCAGGCGCTGATCGACGGAATCCTTCGTTTCCGCACGGCGCCGACCGCCGGAGGCACGCGCTGATGGACGGCGACGTGACCCTTCCGCCGCGTCCGCATCGCCGGCGGTCGACGGTGATTGCTGTATCAATCGCCGCGCTGGCGCTCGTACTGGCCTGGCTGCTCTTCATCGCGCTGCCGCGCTGGTATGGCACGAACCCGGCGCAGGCATCGACCGGTGCGTCGCCTGCGGGGGCGCGGCCGTCCGCGCCTGCCGCGACTGCGGCGAAGAAGATCAAGGCCACGTTGTTCTACGTCGCCGAAGACGGCATGACGCTCAAAGGCGTGCAGAAGGAAGTGCCGTTCGGCGAGTCCGTTCCCGACCAGGCGCGCGCCATTGTCGAGGCGCAGCTCACCGCATCGCCACCGCTGCTGTCCGCGATTCCCGCGGGCACGAAGCTGCGCGACGTGTTCGTCACGGAGCGGGGCGACGGCTTCGTGGACTTGTCAACGGACGTCAGTTCGCATCACACTGGCGGATCGCTCGACGAGATCCTCACGGTCTACACCATCGTCGACGCGCTGACGGTGAACCTGCCCGCCGTGACGCGCGTGCAGATCCTCGTCGACGGCAAGGAAGTCGAGACGCTCGCAGGCCATGTGGACCTGCGTCATCCGCTCACGAAAAGCCTTCAATGGGTTGCTCATGACACGCAATGACGGCCGCGCGGCCGCGCAGCTTCGCCCGACGACGCTTACACCAGGATTTCTCGTCCATGCGGAAGGATCGGTCCTCATCGAGGTGGGGCGCACGCGGGTTGTCTGTGCGGCAACCGTCGAGGATCGCGTCCCGCCGTTCCTGCGCAATTCGGGCAAGGGGTGGGTGACGGCGGAATACGGAATGCTCCCGCGCGCGACGTCCACGCGCACGCAGCGCGAGGCCAGCGCGGGCAAGGTCGGCGGGCGGACGCAGGAAATCCAGCGGCTGATCGGCCGCTCGCTGCGATCCGTCACGAAGTTGACGGATCTGGGCGAGCGCACGATCTGGATCGACTGCGATGTCCTGCAGGCGGATGGCGGCACCCGGACGGCGTCGATCACCGGCGGCTTCGTCGCGCTCGTGCTCGCGCTGCAGCGCATGCGAGAGCTGGCGCTCCTTCGCGACGTGCCGATCATCGATTACGTCGCCGCCACGAGCGTCGGCATCGTCGACGGCTCGGCGCTGCTCGACCTCGCGTACGAGGAGGACTCGCGCGCCGAGGTGGACATGAACTTCGTCAAGACCGGCGACGGACGTTTCATCGAGCTCCAGGGGACGGCGGAGGGGAAGCCGTTCGACAAACGCGCGCTCGACGCGCTGATGGATCTCGCGGATACGGGGATCAAGGAGTTGATCGGGATGCAGCGGAGCGTCGTGGGAGAGATTTTGAAGCGCTGAGCACACGCGCCGTTAGCCAGACGTGGAAACCGTCCTAATCGCCACGACGAACGCCGGCAAGCTGCGCGAAATTCGCGGCATTCTCGCTGGTGTCCCGGTCACGCTTCGGACACTGAACGACTGTCCCACGATCGTCGAGCCTGAAGAGACGGGCGTGACATTCGCCGAGAACGCGCGGCTGAAGGCGCTCTACTACGCGCGCGCCTCCGGCTTACCGGCAGTCGCAGAGGACTCGGGCATCGAGATCGAGGCGCTCGACAACGCACCAGGCGTGCACTCGGCCCGCTGGCACGGCAACGATTACGCGCTGAAATTTGCGGCGATCTATCGCGAGCTCGCCGCTCGTGGACGCCGCGGCAGTCGGGCGCGCTTCGTCGCGCACCTCGCGCTCGCGAAGGGCGACCGCATCTGCTTCGAAGCCACCGGCACGGTCGAAGGGGAAATCGCGCCGGAACCGCGCGGCACGCACGGATTCGGCTTCGATCCCATCTTCTATTACCCGCCGTACAGCTGCACGCTGGGGGAAGTGGATGGCGAGCGCAAGGCGGCGGTGAGCCACCGCGGCAAGGCATTCCGGCAGCTCCGCGATGTCCTGCTCTCGCGTCCCGAGTTGCTCGGCTGCTGAGTAAAATCCCACACGCCCACGCACCCGCGTTTCCAACCCTTTCGCCGCGGGCCGCATCAAAAGAATCACTATGAAACAGCTTCTTCTGCTTGTGGCGCTGGGCCCGCTCGCGCTGGCGCAGGCGCCTGCGGGCCTCCAGGGCAGGTGGACGTCCGATTCTCATGATTACTGGACGCGCAACTCGACCGAGCGTTGGGCCTCCATCCAGCTCGAGCATGGCGGCGAGCGCAACGGTCTGAGCGTCCCGGAACGCGACGTTGCCAGCCTCACCGATGAACGTGCCAGCGGTCCAGTTACGTTCACCATTCGGCGCGACGCCGGCACGTTCCAGTTCGAGGGGCAGCTCTCGGCTGGACGCGGATCCGGGTCATTCACCTTCTCTCCCGATGCGAGCTACATCGCCGGAATGGCGCAGCTGGGCTATCGCCTGAGCGATGACGATGTGTGGCGGTTTGCGGTTCATGACATCACGCGGGACTACGTCCAGGGCCTGCAGCGTGAAGGCGTGCGCAACGCGACGACCTCCGACATCGTGAAGATGCGGATTCACGGCATCGACGGAGCGTACGTCGCCGGTTACCGGACGGCCGGCTATCAGCTCGGCGTCGACGATCTCGTCAAGACGAGAATTCACGGCGCCACGCCGGCATTCGCACAGGAAGTGAAGAAGGAGGGGCTCGGCACGCCGGACGTCGACGACCTGGTCAAGATGCGGATTCACGGCGTCACGCCCGAGTTCGTCCGTGAGATGCGCGACCTGGGCTTCAAAGATCTGTCGATCGATCGTCTCGTGCAGCTGCGCATCCACGGCGTGACACCGGAATTCGCCCGCGGCATGGCCGCGCTCGGCTACAAAGGTGTCGACCTCGATCAACTCGTCGCGTTCCGCATCCACGGCGTCACCCCGGAGTTCGTCAAGGCCTTCGGGGATCTCGGATACAAGAACCTGAGCGCGGACAACCTGGTGGCGATGCGGATTCACGGCGTCACGCCGGAGTTCGTGAAGGATCTATCAGGGCTCGGCTACAAGGACGTGCCGGTCGAGGACCTCATCAAGATGCGGATTCACGGCGTGACGCCGGAGTTCATCCGCCAGATGCGCGACGTGGGATACGGCGACGTGAAGGTGGATCGACTCGTCCAATTCCGTATCCATGGCGTGGACGCCGACTTCGTCCGCGCCGCGAAGGCGCACGGCTTCAACAACCTGTCGGCCGAGGATCTCCTCGATCTGAGCATCCACGGGCGCCGGTGGATCAAAGGCTGATCGCGTGTATGCACATGACTACCGCGAGCGGGCTCTCGGGTGTCGCGTGACGGGCGCCCGCACCGGTAGTCATGTGTGAGGACGAACCCTCTCCAGCTACCGCAGCGGCTGCGCTGTGAAGATCAGCCCGTCCTGATTGCTGATATACCGGAAGCCGCACGGATCCATCGCGTCTTTGATCTCGAACCAATACCCCTTCGCCGTCACATCCAGCGTCAATTGAAACCCGGGGACGACGTCCGTTCCGGGACGCAGGGAGTAGCCGATCTGCCCGCCAGAGGAGATCGCGAACTGCTCGAGGTCGGCCGGCTGCGCGTACTGGCGCTGGTGCGCGGCCGCGTACTTCGATTCGAGCGTGTTGATCGCCCGTGCGGCACCCACCGCGGCGCGACGCCGCTGCAACTGCTCGGCGCTTTCGCTTGCGGGATCGTGGAGGCAGGCGGTACGCGCGGCCGGGCTTTGCGGAATCAGGAGTGCGGTCAGCATTGCGGCTGCGACGATCATGCGGCGGCAACCTCCTTGGAATTGGACGACAAGCACCAGTTGTCGGCCTGTGGCGACGTTATCGGCTGCGGCATTCCAACCTCCAACCTCTCTACCCGACCCTCTCAAGCTGCTTCAAATGGTGAATCTCGTGCCCCGCGAGCTGCGCCGCAACCCACGCCGGCGTCACCTCCCCATACTCGGGGTGTCTGAACGGACGCGTGCGCTGCTCATGCGTGAGGTTGCGGAACATCGCCACGTTGAATCGGCGAAGCGCCGAGTAGGCATCGAGCGCGGTCCTCGCATCGGCATGCGCATCGAGACCGATCCAGTCGTCCTGCGAGAACGGCTGCGCGACGTAGCCTGGCGCGCTCGCCGCGAACCTCACCCTCGCTGTCAGCACCAGCTCCGTCTGCGCAAGGTGCGCGACGATCTGCCGCGCCGTCCATTTGCCCGGCGCGTAGCTGCGCTCCCACCGATCTGCGGGCCACTGCTCTACCAGTGCGCGAATGCGCTGCGGCGTGTCGCCAAGAGCGGTCAGCGGGTCCTCGTTGCCGAGATCGCCGGCGTACGGATTTGAATGCATAGCGGCGCTACCTTAGCAGCGCCGCTATCACGGTGACAATGACCAAACTCTTACCGGCCGGAGCGGGGCACGGGGGCCCGCGACGGCGATGGGGGTCCGGAGGGGGGAAGCCGCCCGGTCTAAATTAAAAGCCCGGTCTCAGATTGAACTGCCACATCCACCCGCGGCCCGGACGATCGAGCGGTCGCACGTAATCGATCTCCGCGACCGCGAATCCCATCAGATTCACGCGGGCGGCGGCGCCGACGCTGCGCACCCACTGTCGATCGACGCCGCTGAAGAGCACCGAATTCGGCATGCTCCAGGCGCGACCCGCATCGCCGAATACGGCGATCTCGACGGGGACGGGACCGTAGAAGCTGCTGCCGCCGAACGCTCCCCAGAGCGGGACCCGCAGCTCCGCGTTGACGACGGCCATGCGCGAGCCGAGGAGGCGATCGATCACCGGGCACGAGCCGTTGATCGCGACACCGCACTCGTGCGCCTCGAACGAGTTGTAGTCGTACCCGCGCACGAGATCGGGATAGCCGATGAAGACCGGCGAGAGCACCGGATCCTCCGCGCTCCTGCCGAAGCGGCCGTAGTACATTCCGCGCAGCGCAATCGTGTACGGCCGGAAGGGCATGAAGTACTTCCGGTAGTCCGCGAGCGCTGATCCGTAGGTGAGGCTGCCGGCCGTCTGATCGTACTCGAGCCGGTACCGCGCCCCGCGAATCGGGCTGGTCGCGCCAAAAATCGAGGTGTCGTACACGAGCGCCGTCGATGCCATCCCGAGATTGAGCGTCGGGAATGTCGAGAGTGTCTGGGTGTTCTGATCCGTCAGCTGGTTCCCGTTCAAGTCGAAGAGCGTCGTCGTCACGTCCTGCTTGCCGGTTATTTGCCGCATGCCGCCCGTGAACTCCACGCGCTGGGCGCGGCTGAACGGATACATCAGCACGCCGGAGACGCCGCGATCGGTCTGGACCGTTCGGAACTCCTGCTGCGCGATCACCTGTCCGCCGTTCGTGTCGACGAGCGAGTCCTGGAAGCCGCGCAGCACGTACGGCGTCTGGTCAAGCGACGCCCCCCAATTCCAGCGATGCGTGCGGTTCAGATAGAACAGGCTGCCGCCCGTTTCGTCGAAGCGGCTCGTGACCTGTAGGGACGTGCCGAGGAGGTGGTTGCCGAGCGTGTCGCTGAACATCGCGGACACGCCGCCGCCGACGTACCCGCCGAAGCTGTCGACGCCAGCGCCAATTGTTGGCTGACCGAGGAAGTCGAGAGTGAGATGCGGTTTGTAAGGCTGCGTCGCGAAGCTATTCGTGGCAGGCAGGCCAGCGGTGTCGGCCTGCAGCATCGAATACACCGCCCCTTCTCCAGCGGTCCGCGGCGGAAGAATACCCGCATCGTGGGAGAACTCGCTCTGCACGACCGTGCCCGCCAGCTGCTGTGGCGTGTCGAGCGCGTAGATGTTGTAGCCGTCCTCCTCGTACGCGCTGAACGCGAGGCGCGACCCGGTCGCGGAAATCGCGGGGCTCAGGTCCGTGATTCCGGTCGCGCCGGTCAGCATGTTCGTCACCTGCGTGATGTCGGACGTGCCGATGTTCATGTGATACACGTTCGAAATCCCCTCGCGATCCGACACGAAGTAGAGGCTGTTCGCGTCCGCCCACTGCGGGTTGATGTTCTTGGCGTGATCGAATCCACCGAGCCGCCGGACGGCGCCCGTCGAGACGTCGACGAGCGCGAGACGCAGGTTACCCGCATCGAGCGTGTTCAGGTCAGAGCTGAAGCGGTCGGTGCTGATCGCGATCGTGCGGCCGTCGGGCGACCATGACGGATGCAGCTCGGCGTACGCGTCGTTGGTGACGCGGCGCAGCTGATTCGCCTTCAGGTCATAGATGAAGAGGTCCATCAGCCCGCCGGACATGCCGGAGAATGCGATCTGCTCGCCGTCAGGCGCCCAGGTCGGGTTCAGAACCTCGGAGAGATCCTTCAGCGGGATCTCGCGCTCCTTCTTTCCGTGCTCGACATCGATGATCGTAATGATCGGGTTGCCACCGCCCAGACCCGGGAATGCGAACCGTCGTCCGTCGCGGGACCACGCGCCCGCCGACTCGATGAACTCGAGACTGTCGAGGTGCGGGTTTGTGGCCGTGTCGGTGATCTTGCGAATCACCTTGCCGGTCGTCGCGTCGGCCACGTAGAGGTCGATCGAAAACAGATCGCGCGACGAGAAGAAGATCATCTTCGATCCGTCGGGGCTCAGCTCGGGGCTGACGTTCACGCCTCCCTTGTGCGTCGGGTCCACGATCACGGGACGCGCGAACGCACGCGGCATCTTCGTCGCTTCGGCGATGGACCGGAAGGCGGCGAAGGTTGCGTCGTGCCAGTCCTTCGACAGCTCCTTGCTCTTGATGCCGAGGACGCGCTCGAACGCTCCTTCGTAGCCATCGCGGCCCGTGGCCACGCGCAGCATCGGCCCGATCACCTTGTCGCCGTAGCGGCCGCCGATGTACGCCCAGAACGCCTCTCCGTAGCGGTACGGGAAGTATTTGGGATTGTCGAGGTCATCGATGTCGGGGAGCTTCTCGCGGCGGACGGCCTCCCGCATCCACATCGCCGTGTTGGGGTCATCCGGACCGATCGACAAATACTCGGCCATTCCCTCAATGAACCACAGCGGGAGCGAGAGCGCGCCGGGCGAGCCGCCCGACGCGTTGGTGTTCGTCATGTCGTACTGGAACGCGTGCACGATTTCATGGCCGAGCACGTGGTCCGTCGACTGGATCGCCCCCGCGAAGGGCAGCACAATACGACGTTTGTACGCTTCGGTGACGCCGCCGGTGCCCTCCCCCAGCTCCCCTTCGACGACGTTCGTCTGACGGAACTCGGAGCCGCTTCCGTAGAGGATGAGCGGCTGACGGTTTCTGAGCTGGTGGCCGAACAGCGTCGAGAATCGCGCGTACCAACGCTCCGCCATGCGGCCTGCCATGCGCGCCGCATCCTCTTCCTTGGTGTAGTAGTACACGTCGAAGTGCGCCGTCTTCATGACGTGAAAGTCGAAGTTCCTGTACTGAACTTTGTTCTGACCGAAATAGCCCACCTGCGCCTGCGCGACATCCGGCGCGGCGGCCGCGAGTAGCACCGACAGTGCGGCGGTTGCCGCGAGCACGCGACCTTTCATGAGTGCCTCCAACGACCCTGACAGGCGCCGAGGTTGCAACGAGGTTGCCAGCGCAAACCGTTGGTGCGAGAGGAGGATCGCGGAACCGCTCGCCGCTGAGTTTCGTCATAAGTAAGGCCTGCCGCGATCCGTTTCGGGGGACGTGTGATTCGTCTTCATCAGCTCATCTGCCTGGCGGCCGCGCTCCTCGCCGTCCCTGCGATCTCGGCCCAATCCCCCTCAGCCGAGGCGACCGATCTCGACGCGCTGATGGCTCGCGCGCTGCAGCGGCGCGACGTCGATCGGCGCGTGCTGAGCGATTACATCCTCGACGAGATGGAGAAGTTCGAGGTGCTCGGACCCGGGCGCGAGCCGATCACGCGGCTGCGCCGCGAGTACACCTGGTACGTGCGCGACGGCATGCACGTGCGGAGTCCCGTGAAGTTCGACGGCGTCCCGATTCCAGAAGACGAGCGGCGTGCGTACGAAACGCGGTGGATCGCCAGCGAGAAGAGCAGGCAGAAGTATCGCGCCGAACGTGCGGAGAAGCGCGAGCGTGAAGGCAAACCGCCGGCGATTGGGGCGCGCGGCATCAACGAGCCGCGCTTTATTTCCGAGGCCTATTTCCTCGAGTTCAAATTCGAGCCGGGCAACTACTATCTGGCCGGGCGCGAACGCCTCGGCAGCCGCGACGTCCTGAAGGTCGACTACTACCCGAAGCACCTGTTCCAGGAAGAGGACGATGACCGTCCTGAAAAAGAGAAATCCAAGGACAGCCAGAAGCGCGATCGCGGCGACGAAGAAATCGAACGCAAGATGAACAAGACCGCGCAGGTGACGCTCTGGGTCGACCCGGTCGAGGCGCGGATCGTGAAGTACACGTTCGACAACGTCTGGATGGACTTCCTCCCCGCCGGCTGGCTCGTGAAGATCGACGATTTGCACGCCTCGATGGAGATGGGCCAGCCGTTCGACGGCGTCTGGCTGCCGCACGACATCGATGTTCACGGCAGCTTCACGATCGCGACCGGGCCGATCGACGTCGCCTACCGGCGCGATTTCTCGAACTACCGCCGCGCTGATGTAACGACGCGTATCACGGTTCCGAAGGGGGCGCGCTGATGGTCGCCGCGCTGCTCGTGGCGTGTGCCGCCCTTCTTTGCGGCGCGGACGGTCGTAGGGCCGCCCATGCCGGGCCGCCTCAGGATCAACCTCAATCCGCCACTCCACGCGTCACCGAAATCCGCGTCCACGGCAACGCGACGATGAAGGACGAGGACGTCATTCGCCTCGCGGGCGTCGCCGTTGGCGATCCACTACCGCCCGATTCTGTCGCAGCGATCGATCGTCGCCTGCGCGAGAGCGGCCGCTTCGATGAAGTGCAGGTGCGCCAGCGGTATCGGACCCTCGAGATGGACGATGTGGCGCTCGTGCTGCTCGTGCACGAGAAGCCCGGTGTGGGCGCCGATGGTTCGCCGCCGAGCACGTTTCACCGTCTCACCAGCCGCCTCATGTTCCTGCCCGTCCTCTCATACGAGGATGGCTACGGCTGGACCTACGGCGGCCGCACCAGCGTCGTCGACGCATTTGGCGGAGGCGAGCGCGTATCCTTTCCCCTCACCTGGGGCGCGACGCGGCGCGCAGCGATCGAGGCGGAGCGGACGTTCACGCGCGGGCCGCTGACGCTCGTCCAGGGATCGTACGGCATCGCGCAGCGCGAGAACCCGTTCTATGACGTGGACGACAGGCGCACCGAGCTTCGCGGCCGCGTCGAGCGGCGGCTGTTCGACGTCCTCGTGCTCGGCGCCGACGCAGCGACGACGAACATCACGTTCGCCGGCACGCCCGACGACTTCTGGACGAACGGCATCGATGCGGCGATCGACACGCGTCGCGACCCGGCGTTTCCGTCGGACGCGGTGTACGTCGGTGTGCAGCGGAACTGGCTGCGTCTCTCCGATCGCACCGTGGCGCGGTACGGGATCGATGGCCGCGGCTACAAGCGGCTGATCGGCCAGGCTGTTCTCGCCGTACACGCGCAGTACGATGCGGCGGATGCGTCGCTGCCGCCGTACGAGCAGTGGCTGCTTGGGGGCGCGCTGGTTCGCGGCATTCCCGCGGGCAGCGAAGTTGGCGACAAGCGTCTCATTGGATCCATCGAGCTCCGCGTTCCCTTCTCGTCGCCCCTGAGCGCCGGCCGTGTGGGATTCACCGCCTTCATGGATGCGGGTGTCGACGCCGCCCACGGTCGGGCGCTTGCGGACGCGCCAACGCGCCGCGGCGTTGGCGCAGGTCTTTTTCTCGTCGTCCCCTTCATCCGTCTGAACCTGGACGTCGCACACTCGCTGGATGGCTTTGGTACGAGGGTGCACTTCGGAACGGGATTCACGTTCTGAAGGTGGCAGCAGACTTGCTCTCCCGCCGTCTTTTCAATCACAGACTGATCGCATCTGAGCTGCATCGACCCCGCGACGTTGTCGAATGGCTCGTCGCGATCCAGGCGCAGGAGTATGCAGCTGCAAAGTGGGCCATTGGACTTCGCGCGCGTGGGCTGACCGAAGCGGACGTCGAGCGGGCGTTCAACGATGGGTCGATCCTGCGCACACACGTGATGCGGCCTACATGGCACTTTGTCACGCCCGCAGATATTCGATGGCTGCTTGCATTGACAGCCCCGCGCATTTCCGCGCTCATGCGCCGTTATCATCGTCAACTTGAACTGGACGGCCGCGTAGTCGCGCGCAGCCACGCGGTGTTCGAGCGCGCGCTCGCGGGCGGACAGTACTTGACGCGGCCGGAGCTCGCGGCGGCGCTGGCGCGCAAGCGCATCCCCGCGCAGGGTCTGCGGCTGGCGTTTCTGGTCATGCAAGCCGAGTTGGACCAGGTGATTTGCGGCGGCCCTCGGCGCGGCAAACAGTTTACGTATGCCCTCCTCGACGAGCGCGTGCCGCGCGCGAAAGCGCGGACCCGGGAGGAGGCGCTCGCGGAGCTTGCGCGACGGTATTTTTCGAGTCACGGTCCGGCCACTGTTAAAGACTACGTCTGGTGGTCCGGCCTCACCGTGCTCGACGCGATCGCAGGCATCGAGCTCGCCGGACCTGCGTTGCGGCAGGAGGTGATCGGCGAGCGTACGTATTGGTCTGCGACGACCGCCGGCACGGCGCCGCGCGCGTCCCGCTCAGCTTTTCTGCTCCCTATCTACGACGAGTACCTGATTGCTTACAAGCATCGTGAGCTCGCGACACCTTCAACGCTTCGCACGACCCCGAGGAATGAGCGGCCGCCATTCAACAATTCTCTGGTGATCGATGGCCGGCTCGCTGGCAGCTGGAGACGCGTTGTGAACGGCAACAGGGTCGCGGTGACAGCGCATGGGTACAGGCCTCTCTCGGCCACAGAGCTGCGTCGAGTCAGAGCTGCCGCCGAGCGCTTCGGTACATTCCTCAGTCTCGGTGTACAGTTCTCGACCGCATGACACAGGCAGTCACCGACCGCGCCGATCGCGTCAACCAGCGCAACGCCGTTCTTGCGGGCTTCCTGGGCTGGACGCTGGACGCGTTCGACTTCTTCATCCTCACGCTCGTCCTCGAGGACGTCGCGACGGCATTCGGCAAGACGCGACCGCAGATCGCACTCGCGATCACGCTGACGCTCGCCATGCGGCCCGTCGGCGCGATCGTGTTCGGTTTGATGGCGGATCGATACGGCCGTCGCCTGCCGCTGATGCTCAACGTCATCTTTTACGCCGTGATTTCAGTCCTGTGCGGCCTCGCGCAGAGCTACTGGGTCTTCATCGGGCTGCGGATGTTGTTCGGCATCGGCATGGGCGGCGAGTGGGGCGTCGGCGCCTCGCTCGCGATGGAGTTCGCGCCGCCGCGCATCCGCGGTCTCCTGTCCGGTCTTCTGCAGGAGGGCTATGCGATTGGCAATCTCCTCGCCGCCTTTGCCTTCCGGACGATCTACCCGATCGCGAATGCCTACTACCCGAGCAACGGCTGGCGGATCATGTTCTTCATCGGTGGCATTCCTGCCCTGCTCTCGTTGTTCATCCGCGCGCGTGTGAAGGAATCCGAGGCGTGGCACGAGCATCGAACCGACTGGATCACGTATCGCCGGTCACTGTTCCAGCACTCTCGTCGCTTCGCGTACCTCGTCCTGCTGATGACGATGATGAATTTCATGTCGCATGGGACGCAGGACATGTACCCGACGCTGCTCGGGATTGTCGGCTACTCGAAGGCGCGCATCGCGGACATCACGATGCTGTCGATGGTCGGCGCCGTCCTGGGCGGACTGTTCTTCGGCCACTACTCCGATCGATCGGGGCGCCGCCGCGCGATGATCACGGCCGCGAGCTGTGCGCTGCTCGTGCTGCCGCTGTGGATTGCGGGCTTCAGCCCGCTCATGACGCTGTTCGGCGTGTTCCTGATGCAGTTCTTCGTGCAGGGGGCATGGGGCGTGATCCCCGCGCACATCAACGAGCTCTCGCCGCACGCGCTGCGCGGCTTCTTTCCCGGGTTCGCGTATCAGCTGGGCGTGATGTTCGCCGCGAGCATCCCGTACGTCGAGTCCGCGCTCGGCGAGATCTTCACTTACCGCCAGTCCATGGGACTCCTGATGACCGCTGTGTTCATCATCGGCGTCATCGTCATCGCGCGGGGTCCGGAGGCGAAGGGCGCGAGCTTCAGGAAAGTGCAGCTGGAGGCCGGGTCTTTGGACCCGGCGCAGAAAGCGCCGTAGCCGCAGGCCGGGTCTCGTAGGCCCGGCAATCCGCTCATCACGATTCCGTCCGGCCAAGGAAACGCGAACGGACGTTGTCGTCAATGGGAAGCTCCGGGCCGCTGATGATGTGGTCGGGAATTCGCGTGGGGTCCGCGGCAATCAGGGGCAGGGCTGTAGCACGCCGTTGATCGGCTTCGGCTCCCTGCTCCTGAAAAACCTGTCTCAACCAGCCGCAGGACGTGTGTATGACGGAAAAGTAGCGATGGTGTTCCGCCGCGTACCGATTGCACGCAGTCTCCCAGTCGTTGTTGCTGAGAAGCTTCTCGCTGAGCGTGCGTACGTCTCGCAGGGTCAGGGACAGCCCTTGCCCATACGCGGGGTCGCTGGTGGCGGCGGCATCCCCAATCAGCGCGACACCGTCACGGTACGGATGTTCGACCCAGTCTTCGTCACAGGAAAATGACGCGAGGGGACCAATGAGCTGAAGAGGACCGTCATAGACCTCCGGGAAACGTGTCGTACGTCTGGAGTAGTCAAGAAACCGGGACAGTGCCTGCTCGCCCTGCAAGCGATCAATGCCCACGCTGGGATAAGCGAGATATGCGCGAAAGCGATCGGCGCCTTCATAAGTAATCGCTGCGGCCGTGGCGGTAGCCGGATTGAAGCAGTAGTACGCGATGTCGTGCGGCGCAGCCAGACCGGTCAGCAATACGCCCGCGAACAAGAACGGATGCGGATCACGCGTCACCGTAAATCGAGCCCACTTGCGAACAGCCGAATTACGACCGTCTGCCGCAATCACAAGACGCGCAGAGATTGTCTCGAGACTCCCGCCCGGTTGCTGGATCTGCACTCGTGACATCTCTCCCGACTCGAGCGCCGTGACCACCACTTCACGCCTGACGTGCGCGCCAGCACGAATTGCAGCCTTTAGCAGCGCCTCCTGCATTTCTGGATGGTTGACACCAATGGCAGGCACACCCTGCGGCGTCGTGCTTGGGAGGTCGCGCGGGCGTCCCAGTCCCATCTCGATGGAGGGCACGTTGTGCCCGCACTGTCGAAGCAAATCCGCGATCGCAAGCTGCTGCGCTTCGGCTACACCCCACGGCTGTAAGAACTCCCCACGCACCCGATCTCTGAACTTTGGCTCGCGCTCGAGCACGAGGACTCGTGCCCCCGCCCTGGCCATGACCGTGGCCAATGCGGCGCCTCCGAGTCCACCACCCACAGTCAGGATGTCGTAATCAAAGGTAGACATTGCAGCCCTTCATAACGAACTGCCGATTCGACCGCAGAATCTGGGCGACATGCTACACCCGCCGTCTTGTACATCAATCAAAATCTCCCGGCGGGCCGGGAGGCCCGCTCAAACCGTCATCCAGCGCCCCCTTTTCAGATGAGCAGTCGCCCGCGGCGATTAGCCGCCGCGCGGCTTCATGCGCAGCGTCCGTGCGCACCCTCGTGCTGACGACCTGCGCGCGCGCAGCGACACCGCATTGGAGCGCACGCTCGAGCGCGCTCGCCAGCGAACCCATCGTCGGTGCGCCGCCTGCGTGCGCCGTTCCGATACCGAGCTGGTCGACTCGCTCCGCCCAGTAACCCTGGTCGTACATCTGCGGAATGATCACTTGCGGTGCACCGGCGAGCGCGGCCGTCGTCGTTGTGCCGGCGCCGCCGTGGTGGACGACGGCCGCGACACGTTTGAAGAGCGCTGCAGGTTGACCTCGTCGATCGCAAGGCAGTCCGGCTCCTCATCCAGCAATGACAGGTCGGCCCACCCGCGCGACACAATCGCCCGCCTCCCGATCGCGCGTGCCGCTGAAATCATCGCCTGCGCGAGGTCCTGCGGTGCGCGGATGCTGCCGAAGCCGAAGTACACGGGCGGATCGCCAGCGTTGAGAAACCTGAGCAGCTCCGAAGAGAGCGGACGCTCATCCTTCACGATCCATGCGCCGGGCTGAAACACGGTTTGATCTGCAGGATCGGGCCACGGTGCGAGCGCCGGGTCGGCAGCCAGCCACGGCCGATCGGTAAAGACGTGGCTGCGCACGTCGCTGACCGGCGGCAGGCCGAGCGACGCTCGACGGGAGTTGAGCGCGGCGCCGAACAGATCGTTGAAGCGCTCCGCATCGCGGGCCCAGAGCTCGCGGTTGTCGGCCGTCTCGACCGGCGGCGTCTGCCCTGGCACCGGCGGCAACGGCAGCGGCGCGTGCCGCGGTGACGGCAGGACTCTCGGACAATAGGCGGTGAACACGTACGGGATGCCGAGCTTCTCGGCCACCGATCGGGCGACGATCCGCAAAGCTGTCGCGGCAACGATGATGTCGCAGCCCTGGGCTGCCGCCGCGCCGTCTCGAACTGCGTCGCGTCGCTTCCGCGAGCTGACGGCGGCGCTCGGGTGAGAAGACGGCCGGCGCGGATGCCGGCCTCGAGGCGGTCATCTTGCGCAGCTCGGGGCCAATCGATGTGACGGGAAAGCCGAGTCGCTCGATCCAGTCGCGGAGTCGGGGGGCACGCACAGCCGGACCTCCCGGGCGAGCGCCCTCAACTCCAACGCGAGCGCCACGAGCGGCTGGACATCGCCGCGCGACCCGATGGTCGAGAGCAGCACGCGCATCAGAATTCCAGGACGTAATCGCGTCCGCCGCGGAGCCGCACGGTAACGGTGCCGTGCGGCGACAAGCTCGAGCCGCGGATCAGCTGTCCTCGCGGTGGACGGATCTTCTGCTCGCCGTCGAACTGCGGGTGCAGGACGGCGTGCGTCGCCTTGCCATTCTTCCAGCTGATATCGACGCCGATGGCGCCACGTGCGCGAAGACCTGTGACGCTCCCGTCGGTCCACGCCGCCGGCAGCGCGGGGAGCAGGGCGATCTCGCCCGCGTGGCTCTGCACGAGCATCTCCGCGATGCCGGCGGTCCCGCCGAAGTTGCCGTCGATCTGAAACGGCGGATGCGTGTCCAGCATGTTCGGGAGCGTGGATTTCGTGAACAGTGCGGTCAGATTCTCGTACGCCTGCGTCGCGTCTTCGAGCCGTGCCCAGAAGTTGACAATCCACGCCCGGCTCCAGCCCGTCCCGCCGCCGCCGTGCGCGAGCCGTCGCTCGAGCGTCGCGCGCGCCGCGCGCGCCAGATCGGGCGTACTCCGAACCGTGATCTCGTTGCCCGGCATGAGCGCGAAGAGCTGCGAGATGTGCCGGTGGCCGGGATCCTGCTCGTCATAGTCGTCCAGCCATTCCTGAATCTGTCCGTGCGTGCCGACCTTCAACGGTGGAATCCGATCCCGTGCAGCTCGGAGTCGCTCACGCAGGTCGGCATCCACGCGAAGGATCTCGCTCGCCTCGATAATGCGTGAGAACAGCGTCCGCGCAATCTCACTATCCATCGTCGGACCCATGCAGAGCGCTGGCGCCGAACCATCCGCAAGTTGATATCGATTCTCGGGAGAGATCGATGGACCCGTGATGAGGCGTCCCTCGCGATCCACCACCATGTAGTCGAGCAGGAACTGCGCCGCTTCCTTCATCGTGGGATATGCGCGTTTGCGCAGGAACGACTCGTCGCGCGTGAAGTCATAGTGATCCCACTCGTGCAGGCTGAGCCACGCACCGCCCATCGGCCACACGCCCGATCGCGCCCCATCGATCGGCACCGCGTCGCCCCACAGATCGGTGTTGTGATGGATGACGAACCCGCTCGCGCCGTAGAGCGTCCGCGCCACGTGACGGCCGTCCTCCTTCGCGCGATCGATCAGATCGAACAGCGGCTCGTGCAGTTCCGAAAGACTGGTCGTCTCGGCGGGCCAGTAGTTCATCTCGGTATTGATGTTGATCGTGTACTTGCTGTCCCAGGGCGGCGAGAGCGAGTCGTTCCAGATCCCTTGAAGATTTGCGGCCATCGAGCCGGGCCGGCTGCTGGAGATCAGCAGGTAGCGTCCGAATTGGAAATACAAGGCGGCAAACGATGGATCCGGTGCGCCCTCCGCGATCGCGCGCCGCCGCTGGTCAGTCGGTCGATCGTCCGCCGATGGCGCGCCGGCCAGCCGCAGATCGACGCGGCGGAACAGGCGCTGGTAATCGGCGACGTGATCCGCGCGCAGCTTGTCATGCGTCTTCGTTGCGGCGGCGTCGAGCGTCCGCATTGCTAAGTCCACAGGAGTGGCGCTGTGAACATCCGTCGTCGCCGTGAGCAGCAGCGTGACCGCATCCGCGTCGTTGACGGACAATTCATCGTCTTCGACGGTGACCCGTCCGCCATCGGCGACGGCCTGTAGCGCTGCGGCAAAGTGGACACCCGTCTGCCTCTCGCCGGCGTGACGTTCCGATCGCGAATCCGGCAGCGCCTGTCCTTCCATCACCAGCCGATCGCGTCCGCCGGGATGCGAGACCGCATCCCGTTCGCGCGACAGGGTGGCGCGGAACGCGATCTTCCCTGGCCCATTCTTCGCCAGCCTGATGACAATCGTCTGGTCGGGCGCCGACGCGAACACTTCGCGTGTAAAGGTTGTGCTGCTTTCCTGGAAGCTGATACGCGCGATCGCCTCGTCCAGATTCAGCTCGCGCCGGTAACCCGTCGTAGCGCCTACGCGATCGAACGTCAGCGTCAGATCGCCGAGCGGCTGGTACGGCGGCATGCGGCGCGGAATGGCGATCATCGCCTCGTCCGCGAGCGCTTCCGCTTCAGCGGCCTTTCCGTCGAACAGGAGCTGCCTGATACGCGGGACGGCCGCGGCGCCGGCGGGATTCACGCGATCGCGCTTTTCGCCGGCCCACACCGTGTCTTCGTTGAGCTGCAGTCGTTCGGTGCCGACACCGCCGAACACCATCGCCCCCAGGCGGCCGTTGCCGATCGGCAGCGCCTCGTTCCAGTTCGCGGCGGGCTGTCGATACCAGAGCGTGAGCGCCGTCCGCTCCGGTTGTGCGGCCTGAGGCGCAGGAATCAGCAGCCCGATGAGCAGGACGCCGATCCTGCCGCGCGTCAGCGGGATGACTTTGCCTCCATATCGAGGACGACGATCGTGTCGATGGGATCGATGGCGTCCTTGGGCAGCGTGAGGACGACCCCGTAGTCAGCGGTCTTGACGTCGATCGCGCGTCCACCGTTCAGGAGATGCGCCGAGCGGACGGCCGATGGGAGCGGCGGCAGCAGCAGCGACGCATCCGGCAGATCGAGGACGTGCACGTAGACGTTGTTGCCCTTCCTCGTCGTCACGCCCCAGGGATGCGGCGCAACCGGTCCGCCGCGCGTCCCGTAGATCGATTCGCCGTTCTTCGACGTCCACTCGCCCATCTCGCGTAGACGCGTCACGAATTCGGGTTGAATCTTGCCGTTCGGCATCGGCCCGACGTTCAGGAGGAAGTTCGCGTTCGAGCCCGCCGCGCGCACGAGATAGCGAATCAGATCGCGCGTCGATTTGTAGCGCCGGTCCGTGATGTTGAACCCCCACGCGCCGTTCATCGTCTCGCACGTTTCGAGCGGCAGTTCGCCGATTTCGGATTCGTCGTTGAAGCTCTGGCTGCGTCCGCCGGGCAGGTCCTTCTCGAACATCTGGAAGTCTTCACCAGGGTTCGGGCGCCGGTGATGATTCGATCCGATCAGGGCCTGCGGCTGCAGCTGGTGGATCAGCGAGTACGTGTTCCCGAGCTGCCAGTCGGCGTCTGGCTTGTCCCACCAGCCGTCGAACCAGATCCCGCCAAGCTCGCCGTAGTTCGTCAGCAGCTCGCGGAGCTGCGCGTTCATGTATTCAAGGTAGCGCGGCCACGATCCGCTGTCCGGCCTGCCCGCGTCCTGCCCCGTCCGGCCGCGGGGGTAGTAATCGGGGTGATGCCAATCGAGCTGCGAGTAGTAGAAAAACAGCTTCAGTCCCTGCCGCCGCGCCTCCTCCGCCAGCGCCTTCATCGGGTCTTTCTTGTACGGCGTGCGCGCGACAATGTTGTATTCGGAGACTTTCGAGTCGAACATCGCGAACCCGTCGTGGTGCTTGCTCGTGATGGTGATGTATTTCATGCCGGCGGCTTTCGCGAGGCCGACCCACTCCGCGGCGTCGAACTCCGTCGGGTTGAAGAACGCTGGGAGCTTCTCGTAATCGGCGATCGGTATCTTGCGGTTGTTCATGACCCACTCGCCGTCGCCGAGGACGCTGTAGACGCCCCAGTGGATGAACATGCCGAAGCGGGCGTTCTGAAACCACTCGCGGTTCGCCAGGTTGGCTTGCGTGGGCGTATAGCCAGTTTGCGCGCCGGTCGGCACTATCAGGAGAACCGCGGTCAGCGTCGTGAGGAGCGTCTTCATGGCTGGGGAGCGTATCAAATCCGCGTGTTTCGGGAGATAATCGGTCGAGTCGGGGCGTAGCGCAGCCTGGTAGCGCATCTGGTTTGGGACCAGAGGGCCGCCGGTTCGAATCCGGCCGCCCCGACCAATCTCGCTCCCCGCTCAACTTTGCCCGTTCGACCGCGACGTCAGAACCCACTGCACGATCGCATGCAGGTCCGCATCTGGCACCGCCGGATTCGGCGGCATCGGAATATCACCCCAAACACCCGCACCACCGTTGCGGATCTTCTGCTCCAGCACCTGAGCGGCATCGCCTCGGCCCCGATACTTGGCGGCGACGTCTTTGAACGCCGGGCCGACCACTTTCGCGTCCACCGAGTGGCACCCGGTGCATCCATATTTCGCGAGCCTGCTGAAGGGATCTGCCGCCTCGGATTGAGACTGAACGGGCGCGACCGGCGCCGCCGCGGTCGGCACCGCATTCGACGCGAGATCCTCATATGACGTCGTTGGCACGACCGCGGGCACGGGCTGCGCCTTGAGATAGCGCACGATCATCCACACACCCTTGGCGCCCAGGACACCGCCATAAGCCGGCATGCCCTTCGGACGTCCGTAATAGATCGACTCAAAGATTTCTTCGTCGGCGCCGCCGTAGCGCCACCGCCCGTCGACCAAGCTCGGACCCACCCAGCCGAGCGCTCCACCGCCGTGGCAGCCATCGCAGCTCATCGAGCTGAACAATCCTTGACCCGCGGTCACGTCGCTGGCGGAACGGGCCGGCGGCGCAACGAGCTGGCCTGCTGGGGGCGCGACTCCGCCCGCAGCGACGTGCGCTTCGGAGCGGGTGGCGGGAACGGTGGCGCTCTGTGGGGCCTCGTGTTTTCTGCAGCCGATGCCGAGCAATGAGGCCGCCAGGATCAGCGCGCCCGTCGCTCGCGTCGAGAGTTTCATGCGTCGACTCCGCGACTACAACCCGAAGATCCACACGATGCCGCCCTGACTCGTATGTCGCCCGATGTCTTTCATGAAATCCGCGGGTGGCCGGACGTCCGCCGGATCGTCCGAGCGCACATCACCCGAGAGCAGGAACGGGTCACCGCCGAATCCTGCGTAGACAGCAACGTATTGCTTGCCATCCGGTCCGCGATACGTAATAGGGTTGCCGACGACGCCGGACCCCACTTTGAATTTCGACAGGAGCTTCCCGGTTCTGGCGTCGACGGACTTGAACCATCCATCGAGTGTCCCGTAGAACGCGACGTCGCCGGCCGTCACGAGCGCGCCGCTCCAAGCCGGATAACGCTCGGCGACCTCCCACACCTTCTTACCTGTGGCGGCATCCCATGCCATGAAGGCGCCCATGTAGCCGCCCGGGCCGGCGTGATACGGCGAACCGGCTCCCATGTACGGGACACCCCGCAGATGTGTGGTCCGAGTGGCTTCGAAGTCCATGCACAGATTGTTGGTCGATGTGTAGAAGAGGCCCGTGTGCGGCGAATACGCGCCGGGTGAGGCCGGACTCACGCCGCCTTCGAGGCTCGGACAGATGTCCTTGACGTTGCCCTTCGACGCCCCTGTCTGCTTGGCAGGGTCGAGCACCGGACGACCACTCTTCAAGTCGATCTCCTTCGCCCACGTGACCCGTGCGTACGGCGGGGCCGCCAGCACCTCGCCGGTGGCCCGGTCCAGGGTGTACTGAAATCCATTCTTGTTGAAGGACACGAGCGTCTTGCGGACTTTGCCAGCGATCTTCAGCTCCGCGAGAATCATCGTCGCGACCGCGTCGTAGTCCCAGTTGTCGTGCGGCGTGAACTGGTACGCCCAGACCAGCGCGCCGTCGGACGGCCGCCGCGCGAGCACGCTCGACGTCCACTTGTTGTCGCCCAGTCGCTGCTCCGGGTTGTAAGGCGAAGGGTTGCCGGTGCCGTAGTACACCAAATCGAGCTCCGGGTCATACGACATCCAGCCCCAGACAGGAGCACCGCCCGTCTTCCAGCCATCTTTCGGCCAGCTCGATTGACCGAGCTCCGTCCCGTGGTCGTAGCGTGGCTTGAATGTGCCCGCCCTCACCAGCATGTCCGCATCCGGACCGATGTTGTGGGCTGTCCACAGAACCCTGCCGCTCTTGAGGTCGAGGCCTTTGACCCACCCGTAGATGCCGAACTCACCGCCCGAGGCGCCGACGATCACGCGGTCCTTCACCACGAAGGGCGCCATCGGTGTGGTTTCGCCTTCCCCGATGTCGGCAATCGCGGTGCTCCACACTTCCCGACCTGTACGCGCATCGACAGCAACCGTGTGGCCATCGAGCAGGTTGTAGATGATCTTGCCGTCGGCGTAGAAGGCGCCGCGGTTGACGACGTCGCAACACGACATGCCGATCGCATTCGGACTGACGGCCGGCCGGAACTTCCATTTCAGCGGATAGCCTTCCTGCTTCAGATCAAACGCGTACAAGACATTCGGATAAGGGGTGACGACATACATCGTGTCGTTCACAACGAGCGGTTGCCCTTCGTGTCCCGCGAGAACGCCGGTGGAGAAGCTCCAGACGGGGTGCAGCCCTGTGGCGTTCTTTGAATTGATGAGGGCCAGACCGCTGTAACGCGTGGATGCGTAATCCTTCGCGGGCATCGGCCATTGGCCATCTTCGACGACAGGCGTCTGTGCGGCGACGAACGCAAAGAGCGAGATGGCGCCGCTGATGCACGATAGCGCACGCGCCCGTCGGTTTGAGTTGCCTTGCACGTGCTCCTCCCTCGAGATGAGGCTACGCCAGTAGCGCTAGCGTCCGCGCGATCGGGTGACGCGCTTGGAACGGCCTCACGGCCGCTATCGTCACCTGATTTTTGCGTCTACTCTACACGCAAGCGTACCGGCGGGGCCGTGGCGCTGGGGCGTTGAGATCGTCCCGATCAACGGTCAGGAACGTCGCCGCACGCACGGTCCCTGGAGGCTGTTGTGCCCGGCATGGCGGCGCCGGCCGCGGCGAGCGCGTCGCACGCTGTAACGCGCCGGCTTCCGCTTACTTCGAAGGTTTCGACTTGCCAGACCTGTTGAGGGCGACCGCCTGGCGAACGAGCGCCTTGAACGCGGACGCGTCAACGGATTCTCCTTCGTGGATGTCGATCGCGCGCCGCACGTTTCCCTCGAGACTCGAGTTGAAGAGACGGGCCGGATCCTTCAGAGACGCGCCCTTGGCGAAGGTCAATTTCACAACGGCCTTGTACGTCTCGCCGGTGCAGATGATTCCGTCGTGCGACCACGTGGGAGTGCCCGGGCTCGTGGCCTTCACCCACTTCACCTCCTCGGCGACGTCCGGGTCTGCTTCCTTGATGAGCGTGCGCATTCGACTGAGGGTTTCGCCGCGCCAGTCCGGGAGCTCGGCGATCCGTTTCGAGATGAGCTCCGATGCCGACTGGCTCTCGCTCGCGTCTGACTTTTTCATCTTGTCCTCCCGCTGCACCACTTCGCGAATCGGGCACGCTACTCCGGCTCACGACTGTTGAGCACCCTTGGGCGGTTCGACGCCGAACTGCTGTGCGTACTCGGCGTTCAAGCGCTGCCAGCCGCCGAATTTGATCGCATCGGGCCCCACCATGCGGCCAATGGGAGTGCCGCTGAGCAGATGGTCCAGCACATCGAAGCAAATGTGCCACCCGGCAGCACCCATCGAGATGAAGCGGCGATCGATGTTCGTCCACAGCGTCAGGCGCGTACCGTCGTCAACGGCTTCGAGTTGCCACCGCATGTCGAAGCCGCCCCACTTGTACTCGAGCACTTCGGGAGCGTCGGCCCGCGTGACTGTTGTTTCGGTCACGTGCGGCGCGGGCGCACCCACCGTGGTGAGCTTCACCGTGGCTCCAACCGTACCCAGGTTTCCGTCGGCGTCGAAGGGCGCCCACTCGCGCAGATGCGACGGGTCGGTGAGCGCCTGCCAGACTTTCTCCGGCGAGTGGCGCAATTCTCTGACGAGAATCAGCGTCCACGTCTCTCCGTCCTTTCGTACCTGCGCCCCGCTGGCGGGACCCGGTTCATACTGCTCGCGAGCGATCATCTCCTGCTCCTCGGTCGTTGCCGACACGCGCGCTACCATCCTAGTGAACAGGCGGTCTCAATAGCGTGCGAGCTGCGTGAGTTGAATAAGATTGCCGCAGGTGTCGTTCAGCATCGCGATCGTCGAGGCGGTCACGTCGGTGGGCGGCATCGTGAACTCGGCGCCGCGGGCCTTGATCCGCTCGTAGTCGCGCTTCACATCGTCGGTGTAAAACATCGCGGCCGGCTGGCCCTGTTGAAACAACGCCTGCTGATACGCCTTGGCTGCGGGGTTGTCGTTCAGCGCCAGCTGCAGCTGCGTGCCGTCCGGCTCCTCGGGCGATGCCACGGTCAGCCAGCGGTACGGACCCTGACTGACATCAGCCTTCTTGGCGAAGCCCAGTACGTCCGTGTAGAAGCGCAAGGCCTTGCCCTGGTCGTCAACATATACGCTGGTCAGTTTGATTTTCACTTCGTTTCTCCTCTCTTAGCCCCGCGGTTTGGGGCGCGTCCGTCCGCGCCTCGTCTTCCTTTTCTTTGTTGTTGACAGGTACATGCGATCGAGGTGGCGTTCGAGCGCATCCACGTGAACCGACCAGAACCGACGGAACGGGGCGAGCCAGGCATCCACCTCCTGAAGTGGTTCAGGTTTCAGTCGGTAGACACGGCGCTGTGCGTCCACCGTGGATTCGACGACACCCGCCTCGCGCAGCACGCGCAGGTGCTTCGACACAGTCGGCTGCGTCATTCGAAGCTGACGCTCGATCTCTCCGACCGACTGTTCGGACGCAACGAGCAGGCTCAATATCGCGCGGCGGTTCGGCTCCGCGATGATTTCAAAGACAGATTCCACTTCTCTCGATATACGCCACATGGCATATACGTGTCAAGGCATATGAACGGAGCCGTCAGGGCACCTCGCCAATCGAACAGCTTGACACGCCTCCATCGTCGCGGCGCATAGTGGCGTCATGGCACTCGAGACGATCAACGGTACGCTGCAATTGACCCGGTTGACGAACGAATCGGCCGAGTACGTCGCACGACGCGAAGAGCTCCGTCTGGCGGAAATCGAGTTGATGCGACAGCGCGAAAGAGTCGCTGCGATGCGCCGTCGCCTTCCCGCGGGTGCGATCGTCCAGGACTATGTATTTCAGGAGGGGCCGCCGAATCTCGACGCGGGCGACGCGCCGATCCAGACTGTTCGATTGAGCGAACTGTTCAGCGGGCCTGATCGATCAGTGATCATCTATCACTTCATGTACGGGAAGCGTCAGACCAGTCCCTGTCCGATGTGCACGATGTGGATCGACGGCTACAACGGCGTGGGTCATCATCTGGCCCAAAACGTTGACTTCGCGATCGCTGCGGCCGCCGACCCGCCTGCTCTGCGCCAGCACGCTCGCAGTCGAGGGTGGCGCAACCTTCGGCTGCTGAGTTGCGGGGACAGCACGTTCAAGTACGACCTTCGCAGTGAGGATGCAGAAGGCAGTCAGGATTCAACGATCTCGGTCTTCACGCGGGACCTCGACGGCACGGTCCGTCATTCTTATTCCGCACACCCGTGGATGGCCGAAGATGTCAAAGAACGCGGCATCGACCTGCTGACTCCCGTCTACAACGTCCTCGATCTCACTCCGCAGGGGCGCGG
>JBKPQB010000014.1:0-19014 GCA_046733875.1 Acidobacteriota bacterium | reverse complement strand
TTCCGCGATTCCAAAGACGATCAACGACATCGTCATGAAGGCGATGGCGCCGGACCTCAGCGTCCGCTATCAGCGCGCGGCGGATCTGCTGGAGGACGTCCTTGCGGCGCGTCCATCGCGAACGCCCGCTGCTTTCCCGCGGCCATCAGCGCCTCGTGGGCCGCGCGAGGATGTGCAGAGCATCCAGAGTCGTTTGCGAGCGCGTGAAACGCCCTCCGCCCGCTTCTGCTGGCAATGCCGGAAGCCGCTCCACGCACGGACGGATCGGTGTCCGTTCTGCGGGGAGATGCAGTGATGAGAAATAGATGCGAGGTTGCCGCTTCGTGCGCATTGTGGGTCTCGCTCCCGCTGCCATCGCGCGGGAAAGCGCGCTCCCGGCGATGGAGCTGACGATGGGCCGCGTTGGTTGGGGTCTGCCGATCGCCGGTGAGCCGACTGTTCGCCTTCAAGGGTTCGCCGGTACGCCGTCCGCGTACTCATCGCCAACGCGGTCGGAACGCCTCGCGCGCGTTTTCCAGTCTGAAGCGTGAGTCGCGCGAGGCAGAGGTCGCGTCGACCCACAACGCGCCCGGCGCGGCCATGCTGCACGAATGCAGCCCACTGAGGCCAGATCGCGCGTATGGTGGCGACCCTGTTCGCCGGAGAGCGCCGTAGAGCGAGCGCGTCCTCTGTCGGCGCGCGAGAGTATAAGAGGAGACGATTTCGCGCCGAGCGGCCAACCGCGATCGGGGGCGAACAGGCCGGGGAGTGGCCTCGGACCAATGCCAATTCGGCTTGGCACTCGCGCGGCGCCTGCGACTGACGAAAAGTGTCAAGTCGCCGCCCGTCGGGCGAAATGTTAAAATTTTCAATAGACGGCGCGCGCGCATCCCCACCGCGTGCCCGCGACTCCCCGCGCCAAGGAGCTCAATAATGTCTTTCCCGGGCACTGGCAAGATCTGGATGAACGGCACGCTCGTGGACTGGCCCGACGCAAAGATCCACATCGCGTCGCACGTCGTCCACTACGGGAGCGCCGTGTTCGAAGGCGCGCGCTGCTATGAGACGACGCGCGGGTCGGCGTGCTTCCGGCTCGACGCGCACCTTCGGCGGCTGTTCGATTCCGCAAAGATCTACCGTATGGAGCCGCAGGTCGGCTATGAGGCGGTCCATGCGGCGGTGCTCGAGACCATTCGCGCGAACACGTTCAAGGCGTGCTACATCCGCCCGATCGTCTATCGCGGATATCACACGCTTGGCGTGAACCCGTTCCCTTGCCCAGTGGACACGGCGATTCTGACGTGGGAATGGGGCGCGTATCTCGGTCAGGACGCGCTGGAACAGGGCGTGGATGTGAAGACCAGCTCGTGGTCGCGGGCGGCGCCGAATACCTTCCCCACACTCGCGAAGAGCTCCGCGAACTACGCGAACTCGCAATTGATCAAGATGGAAGCGATCGCGGATGGTTACAGCGAAGGGATCGCACTGGATACGCTCGGCAACCTGAGCGAAGGCAGCGGCCAGAACCTCTTCATCGTCCGGGACAATGCGCTGTACACGCCCCCGCTCGCCGCATCCGTGCTGCCGGGGATCACCAGGTCGTCGGTGGTGACGCTCGCGCGCGATCTCGGGTTCGAGGTACGCGAGGAAATGCTGCCGCGCGAGCTGCTGTACATCGCCGATGAGGCGTTCTTCGTCGGAACCGCTGCCGAGATCACGCCCATCAAGAGCGTCGACAAGATCACTATCGGGAACGGGCGCCGCGGACCAATTACAGAAGCGATTCAGCAGGCGTTCTTCGATGTCGTCACCGCGCGCGTCGAGGACCGGCACGGCTGGCTCGAGTACGTGTACCCGGGAGAGCCTCGATCGACGGCGGCCGCCGCCGGTACGGCGGCAGCAACCGCGAAAAAGTAAGCGGCACCCGGGTCCTCATGCACATCAACGATCTGCTGAACATTGCCGTCGCCAGCGGCGCTTCCGACCTGCACCTGAAGGTCGGCAGCTATCCGATGATGCGCGTCAACGGCGCCCTGATGGTCGCGTCGGAGGAAAAGCGGCTCGACCGGTCCGATACCGAAGGCATGGCAGCCGCCATCTTCCGCCCTGAGCATCTGGAGAAGTTCAGGGCCGTACAGGAAGTGGACCTCGCGTACAGCGTGACCGGGCTTGGACGTTTTCGCTGCAACGTGTATCAGCAGCGCGGCACCGTCGGTCTCGTCCTGCGCGTCATCCCGACACGGGCGCGATCGGTCGACGAGCTCGGCCTGCCGCCAATTCTGAAGCGGATCGCTCAGGAAGAGCGCGGCCTCGTGCTCGTAACCGGAACGACGGGCAGCGGCAAGAGCACGACGCTCGCCGCGATGATTGATTACATCAACTCGATTCGATCGGCGCACATCATGACGATCGAGGATCCGATCGAGTACCTCCACCGCGATCATCTTTCGATCGTGAACCAGCGCGAGATCGCGGTGGACACGCACTCCTTCGCGCAGGCGCTCCGCAGCGCGCTGCGGCAGGACCCGGACGTGATCCTGGTCGGCGAGATGCGCGACTTCGAGACCGTCGAGACGGCGCTCCTTGCCGCCGAAACCGGACATCTCGTGTTTTCGACCCTCCACACGCTCGACGCGACCGAAACGGTAAACCGCATCATCGCGGTGTTTCCGCCGCATCAACAGCGACAGGTCCGCATTCAGCTCGCGAGCGTCTTGAAAGCGGTCATTTCGCAGCGTCTCATGCCTCGCGCCGATGGGCTGGGCCGTGTCGCTGCCGTGGAGGTGATGGTTGCCACCCCCTTCATTCGCGACTGCATCGTCGACAAGGACAAGACCGCGATGATCCAGGGCGCGATTGCCGCCGGAACGTCGCAGTACGGAATGCAGACATTCGATCAGGCCATCTTCGGGCTGTATCAGCATGGGCTCGTCACGCTCGACGAAGCGCTGCGCTGGGCGTCGAACGTCGACGAGTTCAAGCTGAAGGTCCAGGGCATCTCGACGACGAACGAGACGGCGCGCGACGAGATGGCGCAGAGCAGCAGTCCCGACATCATCAGGTTTGGCTCGTAGCGAGCGCCCCTCCCCGTACCTCGACGGCCTTCACATGCTCGCGCGCCGCGAGCTCTCGGTCGCCCAGACGCGCGCGCGGCTGATCGATCGCGACCATGATCGCGCAGAGGTCGAGACCGCGATCGAGCACCTTATCGAAACGGGCGCGCTCGACGACCGCCGCGTCGCCCGGGCGTATGCGCGCACCGCGCTGAAGGTGAAAGGACGCGGCCGCCTGCGCATCCAGAGCGAACTTCACGCGATGGGCATCGCACGCCAGGTTGCTGCCGAAGCGCTGGCCGAGACGTTCGGCGATGTGGACGAGCGCTCGCTGATCGCGAAAGCAATTCAGAAGAAGTTGCGTGGGCATCAGAAGGTCGCCACCGAGGCCGACTACGCGCGACTGTACCAATTTCTGATCCGGCAAGGCTTTTCGCCGGCAGCCACATCCGCCGCTCTTCGCGCATATCGAAAGGGACGCGTGGACGAAGACACATAGGCTGTCCGCAACTTTTGCCCGGGCGTCCCCAACCAGCCAGAACCGACAACCAACAACCAACCTCCGACCTCCTCGCCTTACAATATCGAGATGGATTCGCGCGAAATCCGCAGCAGTTTCCTGCAGTACTTCGAACGCAACGGCCACGCGATCGTGCCGAGCTCGTCGCTCGTACCCTCCGACGATCCGACGCTGCTCTTCACGAACGCCGGCATGAACCAGTTCAAGGACGTCTTCCTGGGCAAGGAGAAACGGCCGTACACGCGCGCCACGAGCTCCCAGAAGTGCATGCGCGTGAGCGGGAAACACAACGATCTCGACAACGTCGGTCCCTCGCTGCGCCACCACACCTTCTTCGAGATGCTCGGCAACTTCTCCTTCGGCGATTACTTCAAGAAGGAAGCCATTCCGTATGCGTGGGAGCTGCTGACGACCGTGTGGCATCTGTCGCCGGACAAGCTGTTCCCCACCATCTTCAAGGGAGAGTCCGGCATTCCGCGCGACGAGGAGGCGCTCGGGATCTGGCAGCAGCTCGTTCCCGCCTCGCGCATTACCGAGCTGGGACTCGCGGAGAACTTCTGGCAGATGGGCGACACCGGCCCGTGCGGCCGGTGCTCCGAGATTCACTACTTCCGCGGCAATCACGTACCGTGCGAAGAGGAGCGCGCCGGACGCTCGTGCGCCGGCATCGACTGCAGCTGCGATCGCTACGTCGAGGTGTGGAACAACGTCTTCATGGAGTTCGATCGCCAAACGGACGGAACGCTGAAGCCGCTCCCCGCGCCGTCGATCGATACGGGGATGGGCCTGGAGCGGATCACCGCCGTGATCCAGGGCAAGCTGTCGAACTACGATACCGACCTCTTCACGCCGATTCTCGCGGCCCTCGGCCGGCGCGCGGGACGCAAGTACGGCGCCGCGCCGGACGATCCTGCCGACATCTCCATGCGCGTGATCGCGGATCATCTGCGCGCGATGACGTTCCTCATCGCGGACGGCGTCGTTCCTTCAAACGAATGGCGCGGCTACGTGCTGCGCAAAATCATGCGCCGTGCGATGCGACACCGCAAGAAGCTCGGCATCGCGGACCCGTTCCTGTACGACCTGGCAGGCGTGGTGGTCGCTGAGATGGGCGACGCGTATCCGGAACTGCGCAGCGGACGCGATGCAATCGTGCAGGTCGTCAGAAACGAGGAGGAGCGCTTCGAAGCGGTGCTCACGGCGGGACTCCCCAAACTCGAAGACGTGCTCGATCGTGCGGAATCAGAATCGAAGATCGTTCCGGGCGACGAGGCGTTCAGGCTCTACGATTCTTTCGGTGTGCCGCTCGACTTCATGGAGGACCTCGCGGGGCAACGCGGCATGACCATCGACCTCGCGGGTTACGAACGCGCGATGGAGGGACAGCGCGAGCGTGCGCGTGCGGGCAGCGCGTTCGAGATGAAGAAGACGCAGGAGTTCGCGTTCACGTCGGACGCCGATCGCAAGGCCGCGCTCGCGGCCGGGGATCAGTTCGAAGGCTACACGCGCACGACCGTCACCGGCACCCCGGTGCTGGCCGTCTTCGACTCGGAACGGCGTCAGATCGAGCGCCTCGATGAAGGACAGACGGGGTTCATCGTCCTCGAGCGGACGCCGTTCTACGTGGAAGCCGGCGGACAGGTGTCGGATAGCGGCAGCCTTGTCAACGAAAGCACGGGCGCGTCCGCGACCGTGGAAGGGCTTGCGCGTCTGACTCCCGGCGGCCCGCGTGCGCACCGCGTGAGAGTCGACCGTGGCTCCTTCGCATCGCGCGACATCGTCACCGCGGTTGTACAGGATGAGGTCCGGGACGCGACACGACGGAACCACACCGCCACGCACCTGTTGCACGCTGCTCTGCGGCAAGTGCTGGGAAGCCACGTCAAACAGGCCGGCTCGCTGGTCGCCCCCGACCGGCTGCGGTTCGACTTCGTGCACTTCGCTCCCGTGACGCGGGATCAGATTGCGCAGCTCGAGCGCATCGTCAACGCGCAAATCTACGGGAACACCCCCGTGCAAACGGAGGTGCGATCGACTGAAGAAGCAATTGCCGCAGGCGCGATGGCGCTGTTCGGCGAGAAGTACGGCGATCGCGTGCGCGTCGTCTCCATCCCGGGATTCAGCATGGAGCTGTGCGGCGGCACCCACGTCCGCGCGACGGGCGATATCGGGCCATTCGTCATCACACAGGAGGCCGGGGTCGCGGCCGGCGTTCGCCGCATCGAAGCGGTGACCGGCGCCGGAGCCATTGAGTGGATTCAACACGAGCGTTCAAGCCTTGATTCGGTGATCGGTGCGCTGAATACGACGGCGGAGCAAGCACTCTCAACGGTTCAGCGACTCCAATCCGAGGCCAAGCGTCTCGCGCGCGAGGTGGAGACGCTGAAGATGAAGGCCGCGCTCGGCGGAAGCGCGCGCGCTGACGAGGGGGATCGGAGCGACACGCACGACGTGAACGGGATCAAGGTGCTTGCGCGCCGCGTCACCGGCCTCGAGAAGAGTGCCCTTCGCGGACTGGCGGACTCGCTTCGCGATCGCCTCAAGTCCGGCGTCGTTGTCATCGCTTCCGAAAACGACGGCCGCGTCGCCCTCGTCGTGTCGGTGACGAAGGATCTGACGTCCCAAATCCAGGCCGGACGCGTGGTGAAGGAGATCGCGCCGATCGTGGGGGGCGGAGGCGGCGGCCGGCCCGACTTCGCCGAAGCGGGCGGCAAGGATCCGTCGAAGATCGACGAGTTGATCTCGAAGGTTCCCGCGGTCGTAGGCAATCTGCTGAAGCAATAGGTCGCCGCTTCGGCGTTTTCCGCGTTCCAGTTTCTGCCACCAAATCCGTGATCCGGCCGTGCAGAAATTGATCACTAGACGCATGTTTTCTCCGTAAATCATTGATTCTGCGGCGGCAGCGGGCTTGCGACTCGCAGCAGTGTCTAAGTGCGTCTTGTCCTTGCCTTCGCGCTGCTCGTGACCACGCCTGTCGTGGCTCAGGCCCAGATCTATGCCTGGCGTGACGCCGGGGGCAATCTGGTCCTGTCCGACACGCCGAAGGACCCGTCAGCAAAAACGTATGCGGTCTCGGCGACAGGCAGCTTCAGGACGACGAAGGCTGCCCTGAGCAGGCGCGCATCCGCGTATGACGATCTGATTACGCAACACGCGTCGCGGAACGACGTGAGCCCTGATCTGGTGCGCGCGGTCATCCAGGCGGAATCGGCCTTCAACCCTCGCGCTCAGTCCGTCAAGGGCGCACTGGGGCTGATGCAGCTGATGCCCGCTACCGCGGCCGAGTTCAACGTGCTGAACGTGTTCGATCCGGCGGAGAATATCCGCGCAGGTGTCGCCTATCTCAAGAGCCTGCTCACCCGCTACAACAACGACGAGTCGCTTGCGCTGGCCGCCTACAACGCCGGGCCGACTGCCGTTGAGAAGTACGGCCGCACAGTTCCTCCATACCGCGAGACGCGTAATTACGTCGCGCGGATCCGCGCGTCCGCGAACGTCCGCCCTGCTCGACGCGTGTTCCGCACCGTCGACATCGTTGACGGGCGCGAGGTCGTCCGCTATTCGAACAAGCCGAGCGCGGGCGCGGAAATCGTGAAGTCGGCCGAGCGTCGCTAGGAGCATCCGCGTCAATTGTCGGCCTTCAGGTCGCGCGAGCACACACGCACCTGCTTCGTGCGGAACTGATACGCTAGCCTCGGTGAGACCCCACATCACGGTTCAAAGGAGCCGTCGCATGATCTCGGGCATCGACCCCGACTTGAAGCGGGCGCTGCGGCCCGTTCCGAGCTACGAGCGGGCTGTGCGCGAGGTGTCCAGGATGCTGGCCGGTGCGCACATCCGGCACGCGTTGGTCGGGGCTCTCGGCGCGAATGCGTATCGCAGCCGGCCGCGCACTACAGAGGACATTGATTTTCTCGTGGGCGATGAAGCCTTCGAGAGACATGAGGGCGGGTTCGTGACGATGCGCGTGCCCGTCGTCGAGTTCGATGGCATTGACGTAGACCAGGTCCCTTTGACGGACGACCTCCGCGTTGTAGAGGAAGGACTGAATCGCCCGCCGGTCAGTGAGGGAGTTCCCATTGCATCTCTCGACACGATTGTCGTCATGAAGCTGCTAGCGGGTCGATCGCAGGATCTCGCTGATGTCGAGGCGATCATCGGCTCGGGCGCAGACCGCGAGCTGTTGAGGGCGGCGGTTCAACGATTGACTCCGCGCTGCGCCGAAGCGCTCGAGCGGTTGTTCGGCACCGTCGATCGCAGCCGGTGAGAGAGAGTGCGTCTAGACGTGTGGCTCGATGTCGCCTGTCTCTTCAAGACGCGCTCGGAGGCACAGAAGGGATGCCGGGGCGGCAAGGTGGACGTCAACGGCCAGGCGGCGAAGCCGAATCGCGAGATCAAGCCAGGCGACGAGATCGAGATCACGCGCCGATTTGGGCACCGGCAGAAGGTCGTCGTGAAGGGTCTCGCGGAGCAGCACATACCCAAAGCGGAAGCGAAGCTGCTGTACGAGGACCTGACCCCGCAGCCAACGCCCGAGGAGCGCGAGCTCAAGCGCATTGCGCGGCTTGCCGCGCCGTTCGTGCGTCCGGCATCAGCCGGCGCGCCGGACCGCCGTGAGCGGCGCGCACTGCGGCGGCTGAAGGAGCGCGGCTGAGACGTGTTAAAATCGATGGTTTGCAGTCCCCTCGTCAAGCCTCAGTCAGGAGTTAGAAGCTAAAGATGGCAAGTCACGCATCTGCCGAAAAGGCATACCGCCAGAACCTCGTGCGCCGCGAGCACAATCGTCAGCTCCGCAGCCGCCTGCGAGGCGCGCTGCGCGACATCCGCGCGGCAATCGATTCGGGCAGCGCAGACCAGATCAAGGACGCGCTTCGCAACACGATTTCGCTCGTCGACAAGATGGCCGGCAAGGGCGTGATTCATCGCAACGCCGCGTCCCGCTACAAGTCCCGGCTGCAGAAGCGAATCACCAAGCGGACGTCAGCAGCTGCGTAGACCGGAGCGTTCAGAAAGGGCGTCTGCCGTGCCCGCCGCGTTCTGCGGCGGGTTTCGTACATAGCTCCACCACCAGCCGTTCGAGCAGCACGCGAGGATCCCCGCCCGAGCTTTTCAGATCCACATCCGTGCGGAACACCGCGTCGATCGCGTCAGGGATTCGCCGGGGATCCGCCAGCTTCTCGCGCACGAACCACGCAAGCTGCCCGAGAATCATGTAAGGCACGGCGCCTCCCTCGAGCGCGAGCCCGAGTTGGCGCAGTGCCTCCGACCGATTTCCCTGCTGGATCGCGTTCGTGACGGCCCAGTCGTCCTGGGCAGACTCGGGGCTGGCGACTTCCTGCCCGTCCGCGAGGGTAATCTTCGGGCGGCCGGCCGAATACAGAAGCAATCGTTCGACGTCACCTCGCAGCCGCACGATATCCGTTCCGGCGCGTTCGGCGAGAAGCCGCGCGGCAGCAGGATCGATCTGCTGCCCGGCATCCGCCGCGGCCTTGCGCACGAACTGTTCGGCGATTCGCGCGGCCTGCCGCAGATCGATTCCGCGGTTATCCTTGCTGATTTTCAGGCCCCAGCACTCGACGACGGTGGCGCTCTTGAACAGCGTCTTGCCGATTCGGCGCGTGCGGTCGACATCGGCGGCCACGATGACCAGCGTGGTCGATTGCGCGGGATTCTTGATGTACTCCTCGAGCACGTCGAGGTCGCTCGGCGCCTCCGCGGCTTCCTCGTCGCCGCCCTCCTCCCCTACCCGACCTTTGCGCTTTGGTTTGAGCAGCCGCTCGCCGCGGAGCACGACGACGATCCTTCGATCGCTCATCATCGGCAGGAGCTGACAGCATTCGACGATCGTCGATGCCGTGACGCCCTTTTCGCTGGCGTACAGCCGTTCGACGTTGAAGGCCCGCAGCTCGTCCTCGACGACGGCAGCGAGGTCATTCGCCAGCCGCAGCATCTCCGGGTCGTCGTCACCAACGATGAGGTAGACGGGAGCAAGCGCGCGCTCGAGAACCGCGGCGCGCACCTGTGCGGGAGTTGCGGAGGGCATTACCTAAAACGCTTCCAGGATGGCGCTGACGACAGATCGAGCGAACTCGCCCGCGATGCGTTCGAGCGCGTTGACGTCCTGCCCGAAGAACGCGGTGGCGTCGAGCGCCTGCGTGGTCGTCGTGACGTCGAACTCCTCGCGATATTGCATCGCCGGATTTCCCCAGAGGACCTTGTTGGCTCGCAGATCCTTGAACTCGACCTTCGCCGTCAACGTCAGCGCGTACCTCGTCGCCTGCTGCTGCGCGTTGAAGGCCGCCGGTGTAACCGTGATTGACAGGATCTCTCCGCTCAGCACCGCATCGACGCCCGTGGTCTCCGGCACGACGACGTACTTGCCGCGTCCGAGGAGCTCGCTGCGCACGCGCTCGGTGACGCGCCGATCGACGTCGAAGATCGACGTCGCGTTCGTGAAGTTCGGGACGCCGATGCGCTTGATGTAGGCGGGAAGGAACGATCCGCGGCCGGACAGCGAGTATCCGCAACCTGCTTGTAAGAGCACGAGGACGCTCACCACAACACCGTTCACGGTGCGAACAGCGAGCCCGTGTCGGTAACCGAGTACTCGCGCACACATCCCGTAAGCCGAGCGCGGGTGGACGCGAACGGGGCCGCCCCGCCGAGCGCGGAGGCCGTCCCCCGTGGCAGGCTGTTTTTCGGCCGAGCACTCGCTGGGGTTGTTCGCGGACAGGACCCGCTCCTGGCTTCTCGAGACGTTGGCCTTCATGCGGCGACGATGCTCACCAGGCGCCCGCGCGCCACGACAACCTTCTTCACGCTGCGGCCGTTGATGTGCGACTGCACCTGGGGATCGGCCAGCGCGAGCTCGCGAAGTCGATCCTCGCTCGTGTCGACCGGCACGGTCAGGCGGCCGCGCAGCTTTCCGTTCACCTGCACCGGAACGACGATCTCCTCGGCTTTCGCCACCGCTTCGTCGAAATCCGGCCAGCCCGCGGCGACAACGCCTTCGGCGTGGCCCAGCGCCTCCCACAGCTCCTCCGCCATATGCGGCGCGAAGGGGGACAGCATCCGCACGAGCGCTTCGACGGCTTCCTTCAGGACCGCAATCGTGCCCGCGCGCTCGACCTCGCCGACACGATCCGGATCGACGGCCGAGGGCACGCACTCCGACTTGGTGCAGAAGGCATAGAGCTCGTTGACCAGCTCCATCATCGCGGCAATGGCCGTGTTCAGGTGGACGCGAGGGTCCAGATCCAGCGTCACGCGCTTGATCGTCTGGTGCGTTTTTCGCCGGAGCGCGCGCTCGTCGTCGTTCAGTTCCAGTTCGTCAGGCGAGGGGATCCCCTCGCCGCCGATCGTCTCGCACAGCTGATCGACGATCCGCCACACGCGCGCGAGGAATCGGAAGCTTCCCTCCAGGCCCGCGTCGGTCCACTCGATCTCCTTCTCCGGCGGCGCAACGAACATGACGTAGAGCCGCAGCGCATCGGCGCCGAACTTCTGAATCATGTCGTCGGGATCGACGACGTTCCCTTTCGACTTCGACATGACCTGGCCCGACTTCAGGACCATGCCCTGCGTGAGCAGCCGCGCGAACGGCTCGCTCAGATGCGTCATGCCGATGTCGCGGAACACCCGGCAGAAAAAGCGCGAATAAATGAGGTGCAGGATCGCGTGCTCGACGCCGCCGCTGTAGAAGTCGACCGGCCCCCAGTAGCCGACCTTCGTGGGATCGAAGGGCAGCTCGGTGTTGTGCGGATCGCAAAACCGGAAGAAGTACCACGACGAGTCGACGAAGGTGTCCATCGTGTCCGTCTCGCGACGCGCCGGCCCTCCACATTCGGGGCACGTCGTGTTGACGAACTCCGGGATATGGGCCAGCGGCGAGTCCCCGAGTCCGGTGAACTCTGCGGTCTTGGGCAACAGCACGGGAAGGTCGTCGTAGGGAACGGGAACCATCCCGCACTTCGCGCAATACAGCACGGGAATCGGGGTGCCCCAGTAGCGCTGGCGCGAGATGCCCCAATCCTTGAGCCGGTACTGCACGGTGCCTTCGCCGATGCCCCGCGTTTTCGCGTCCTCGGTCAGCTTCTCGCGTGCGACATCCGAGCTCAACCCGTCATAGGGGCCGGAGTTGACGAGGACGCCATCGTTCGAGACCGCCTCGGTCATCGAGGCGGGATCGGCAGGTTCTCCGTCATTCGGCCGGATCACCACCGTGATCGGCAGGTTGTACTTGCGGGCGAACTCGAAGTCGCGCTCGTCGTGCGCAGGAACGGCCATGATCGCGCCGGTGCCGTACTCGCCCAGCACGAAGTTCGCGATCCAAATCGGCACAGGTCGTTCGGTGAACGGATTGAGCGCCTGAAAGCCGGTGTCAAACCCTTCCTTTTCTACATCGCCGGTGAGTCGGGCAGCGCGATCCTGGCTCGCGAACTTCGCGGCGTTCTGCCGAAACGCCGCCGGATCGGGCGACGCGTCCGCGAGTTGCTGGACGAGCGGATGCTCGGGCGCGAGCACGACGAAGGTGGCGCCGTATATCGTGTCGATGCGAGTGGTAAAGACGTCGATCGCGCCCGACCCCGACGCAATCGGGAACTTCACTCGAGCTCCCTCGGACCTTCCGACCCAATTGCGCTGCATCGTCAGCACCTTCTCGGGCCACGATTCGAGGTCCGTCATACCCTCGAGAAGCTCGTCCGAGTAGTGCGTGATGCGGAAGAACCACTGTTCGAGCTCGCGGATCGTCACAGGCGTGCCGCACCGCCAGCACGCGCCGTCCACCACCTGCTCGTTCGCCAGGACCGTGTTGCAGCTTGGACACCAGTTGACGCTGGACCGCTTGCGATATGCGAGATCGCGCTCCAGCATCTTCAGGAAGATCCACTGGTTCCACTTGTAATACTCGGGGAGGCAGGTCGCGATCTCGCGCTCCCAGGCGTAGCTGATGCCAAGCCGCTGGAGCTGCCCTTTCATGTGGGCGATGTTCTCGAGCGTCCAGGTTTCCGGATGTGTGCCGTTCTTGATCGCGGCGTTTTCGGCAGGCAGACCGAACGCGTCCCAGCCGAACGGATGCAGCACGTTGAACCCGCGCATCCGCTTCAGGCGTGCGACGACGTCCCCGATCATGTAGTTGCGGACGTGCCCTACGTGCGCGTGCCCGGAGGGGTACGCGAACATCTCGAGGCAGTAGAACTTCGGCTTGTCGGAGTCCTCAGTGACTTCGAAGCTCCGCTCCGATTGCCAGCGCTCCTGCCACTTCTTCTCGATCGCTTGTGGTTTGTATTCAGCCAAAATGTATCCGCGTCAGTCCGCACGTGTCCGCGGCCCGCGTTAGCCCGCAGCTTGAATTATAGCGTCCAGAAGTTCGCCTGGGCCTCGCGGACCGTGCGCAGCGCACGCTCAGCGCGCGGAGCAGAGGACGCCGGCACTCCTTCAGGCGTCAGCGTCCCGGCGATGACACCGATCGAGGCGTCCAGGCAGCTGCGAAGCGCGTCGAGGTCGTACCCTCCTTCAGTGACCAGCGCGATCGGGCAGTGTCGATCCGCGGCCCGCTTCAATCGCATGACGACGTTCGCGTAGCCCGCGGCGGACACGAACATCGACGCCAGAGGATCGTCTGCGTGCGCGTCGAATCCCGCAGATATGAGAAGTATTTCCGGTGCGAATTGATCCAATACGCATTCGACGAGTGCATACGCCTGGTCGTAGTCGGCATCGCCGCACCCTGCTTCGAGCGGAATGTTCACCGTGTAGCCAAGGCCTGCGGCGTTGCCCACTTCGTCCGCTGCCCCCGTGCCCGGATAGAACGGAAACTGGTGGGTTGACACGTAGAGCACGCGCGGGTCGTCATAGAACATCCACTGCGTGCCGTTGCCGTGGTGCACGTCGATATCGACGATCGCCAGGCGGCCCACGCCGTGGGCCAGAGCTGCGGCCGCGGCGACGGCAACGTTATTGAAGATGCAGAAGCCCATCGCTTTGTCTCGCTCCGCATGATGCCCGGGAGGACGAACGAGCGCGAACGCAGGGTCGCGACGCTCGAGCGCATGCTCGACAGCCTGGATCGTCGCACCCGCCGCGAGCAGTGCGATGTCGAGCGTTTCGGGCGACGTATAGGTATCCGGGTCGAGCGCCGCGGCGCGGCCGCGAGTCGCTTCGAGCCGCGCGAGATACGAGGCGGTATGGACCCGCAGCAGCTCATCCCGAGTTGCGGGTCGCGGGACGGCGACATGAGTCCCAAGTTCCCGATATCGGGTGGCAACCTCGACAAAGACTCGAGCGCGCTCGGGCCGTTCCGGGTGTCCGGGCGGCGTGGTGTGCTCTTCGAACCGGTCAGAGGCGATGAGAAGCATGAAGGCAGAGTCCGGCGCGGCTTTTGAAAGAGGGTATAAGATGCATCTAGAACCGCCAGCGCCTCAGGAAGGCTCGCCCCGCGCGGCCACCGACACCATGCCCCACCAGAAAGTCCTGATCGTTGACGATGACCCGGCGCTGCTGGAGGCGCTGGAGCGCTCGTTTCGCGACGCGGGCGAGGATGTCGTCGCGCACGACAGCTTTGAAGAGGCCCGCAAGACGCTTCGGACGACCTCGTTCGACGCGCTGATCACAGACGTCCGGCTTGGCGCGTTCAACGGGCTTCAGCTCGCCGTCATGGCCCGCGACGCTCACCCCGAAATCCGCCTGATTGTCTTTTCCGGCTTCGACGATCCGGTCCTGCGAAGCGACGCCGAGCACATCGGCGCCGTGTATCTGGTTAAGCCGGTGACCAGCAGTCAGCTGCTCGAGATCCTCCGCCGCGTGCCGGGGCGCTGAACGCGCCGAAACCGCGGCAGCTACACGGACGCAGCCACGCGGCGGGACCCCTCAGGCGTCGGTTCGCTCCCGGACGTGCGCCCGGCCGCCGCCGATCGGAACTGCTGGAATGGCATGTGGCAGTGGTACTTGCGGAGAAATCCGAGAAAGCGCTTGTAGTCGTCGGCGGGCATGTTGAACAGCTCGACAACGACTTTGTAGTTGCCAGCCGTCCGTTCGAGCCCCTTCCTCACGACCGCGCGCAGATCGTCGCGCGTCAGATCGCGCGAGATGAACGGCGCATAGACGACCGACCAGAAGGACTGCCCTTCCTTCACCATTTTATCGTAGAGCACGTCGGAAACGGGGCGCGCCGCGATGCGCGTCGATTGCGCTGGCACCACCGCCGCCGACCTGACGACATCCAGCGGTAGATCGTCGCGCCCGATTTCTCCGTTGGATCCACGAATCACCAGCCGCTCGACCACGTTCTTCAGCTCGCGGACGTTGCCAGGCCAGGGATGCTCCATGAGCACCTCGAGCGCCTCTTTCGAGACGACCGGCACGGGCGACTGATACTGGCGCGCAAACGCGTCGAGGAAATGCCGCAGAAGGAGCGGCACATCGTCTTTACGGTCGCGCAGCGGCGGCACCTGCAGGTGAATGACGTTCAGCCGGTAGTAGAGATCCTCGCGAAACGTCTTCGCGGCGACGCTCTCGACGAGCACGCGATTCGTCGCGGCGATGACGCGGACGTCCACGCGCGTCGAGATTTGATCTGAGCCAACGCGCTGAATTTCCCCCGTCTCGAGAAATCGGAGCAGCAGCCCCTGCATTCGCGGGGTCGTCTCACCGATCTCATCCATGAAGACAGTGCCCCGGTTTGCGAGCTCGAACACACCACTCCGGTCGCGATACGCGCCGGTAAAGCTTCCACGCACGTGTCCGAATAATTCCGTTTCGAGCAGCGTCTCCGTCAGCGCGGCACAGTTGACTGTGATCAACGCCGCGCGCCGGCGCGTGCTGCCTTCGTGAATCAACCGTGCGACGATCTCCTTCCCCGCTCCGCTCTCACCGGTGATCAGTACTTTCGCGTCGCATCGCGACGCGTAATAGATCTCCTCTTGAAGAGCTTGTACCGCCGCACTTGCTCCGACAAGTTTGGTGAGTTCCATTGGTGTTTGTGTGAATTTAGTTCGGGGAAAGGGAGACTTTATATCGCTGAGAGGGGTGGCCTGTCAACCGCCCTAAGAAAAAATGGTTCGGAACCGCACACGGTGCACAGAATTTCCACAGGCTGGGAAAACCGTTGACTTGGCGACTTCGGCTCCACCGCGGGGCAGACTTCCGGGGTAACGGATATTCTCTATTTTCTGCGCGTATTCCGCGGATAAGTCACTGCACACGGCCGCGTTCGCGTGCCCGCATCGCTTGGCATTCGCGTTGCCTTGTCGTCTAGCGGCATGGCGTTTCCGGCTGCGTCACACTCATCCCCCTGGCCTGCCCCGCCGCCGATCCGTGAAGCGTCGGATCACAGTGTTGCGAGTCCACGCATTGCGGCTCTCGGCGGCGGCACGGGGCTGCCGGCGGTTCTCGAGGGCCTCTCGGGTCTGGCGGCGGATTTTGGTGAGCAGAACCCCGATGCCGTGACCGGCATCGTCACCGTCACGGATGATGGCGGCAGTTCTGGCCGGCTGCGGCAGCAGTTCGGCGTCCTGCCACCGGGCGACGTGCGCAACTGCCTCATCGCGCTCGCCCATCGCGATTCACCGTTCAAGCCGCTCCTGCAGCATCGGTTCGAGGATGGATCCGGTGCGGATGGTCACGCTGTCGGCAATCTGCTGCTCACCGCACTTGCACAAATCACGGGCGACTTTTCGCAGGCGATCGATCAGCTTGGCGCGCTTATCGGATCGCGCGGGCGAGTGATTCCGACGACAACGCAGGACGTGCGTCTGCGCGCGGAAACGGAATCGGGCGAGCTGGTCACGGGTGAAATGCAGATCGTTGGTCACCCGTCGCCGATTCGGCGCCTTTCACTCGATCCAAGCCCGCGGCCGGTGCCCAACGTGCTCCGCGCCCTCGTCAACGCCGACGGCATCGTCGTCGGCCCAGGCAGCCTCTATACGAGCGTGCTGCCGAACCTGCTCGTCGAAGGAATCGCGGCGACCATCTATGGCGTCAACGCGGTCCGAATCTACGTTGCGAACCTCATGACCGAACCTGGTGAGACGGACGGCTACACGCTGGACGATCATCTGCGTGTCATCCGGACGCACATCGGATTCGATCTCTTCGACTACATCCTCGTGAATCGGCGACCGATCGACGATGCGGCTGCGCGCCGGTATGCGGCGCACGGCTCTGAGCCGGTCGTCGCCGAGCCTTTCCTGAAGTACGCGGGCCACGCGCAGGTCGTCGAGTGCGATCTGGCGATCGAGTGGGGCGGGGAGAAGATTCGGCATCACCCGCCCTCGCTCGCCCGCGCGATTCGTGCGCTGATCCGAGCCGGCCGCCCACGACTCTGATATCGTCTTCGTCTCCGGTTGTAGGGCTGTCCCTTTAGGGCCGCCCGGGTCTGGGGCCGCAATCGTGTCCCTGTTTCGTGCGCGCGCATGTCTCAGCGTCGCCGTTGCGATGATCGCAGCGTGCGGCGGCTCCTCGTCCCCTCCGCCATCATCGTCACCGCCTCCCGGTTCCGGCGACGCGATTCAGATCACCGGGCGCGAACGCTTCGGGTGGACGCAAACGGCCGACGACATTACCGCATTGCACTTCGCGGTGTACGTCGATGGCGCCCGCACCGATCTTCCATCGGCGGTGTGCAACGGATCGGCGCCAGCGTTCGACTGCAAGTCACCGTTGCCACCTCTCAACACTGGCCGTCACGTGCTGGAAGTGGTCGCGTGGACGTTGGTGGATGGCCAGACTGTCGAGAGTCCCCGGGCAGCTCCTCTGATCGTCCAGATGACGGGAAGCACGGCACCCGAAGCGATCACATCATCGATGACATCGTCCGTACGAGAACAACCATCTCCGTCGGCGAAGAACACAGCTCCCTCGTGCGGCCTGGCGCCCGTCTCTGCGGATCGCTTCATCTTGTGGACTGGCGCCGGCGAAATCCGTATGGTGGACAGGACGTCGCTGGCGTCCCGGGCGCTGTCTGTCCCGCGGGTCTCCGAAGGATGGTCGTTGATTGGCGTCGGGGCGCACAGCCGCTTCGGGGAAAACGGCTGGATCTACACGGTTCAGAGAAACGCGAACGGAGACGAGCTTCGGCTCGCGCGCTATCGCGACATCGAAGGCGTACTCGGTGAAGCGCTCGTTCTTCGAGAGGTGCCGCTGTCCGGGGCGCCGGCCCGCTCCAGGATCTCCGTCAGGGAGTCCGACCGCATCTACGTTGCGCTGCTGACCGCAGGCGGAAATCCCGCAGTCTCCACGTCCTCGCGATTCCTCATTCGGCTGAACTCGGACGGCTCGATTCCAGCCGCCAACCCGACCGGTTCGATTTTCATGTCCGCCGAAGGTTCACCGCTCGCCGTCGATTGGGCGTCGGATGATGAAGTGCCCTGGTTCATCGAGGGTGAGGGAACGGATGGATACGTGCTGAGGCGCCGGGGCGCCGCCGTCGCGTCCAAGCGCTTCCGGGGAGCCGCCGCTCCTGTCGCGATGCAATTCACCGATGCCGCGGAAGCAAACCGGCTCGTCGTGATCCAGTCCGACGGCGCGGTCACGACATTTGCGCGGACGCCGGCCGGCTGGACGCTTGGAAAGACACGCGCCGCGACGCAAGTCGAAAACATCGGGGATGCGTTGCTCTTTTCCGATGGCGGCCTGGTGACGTGTGGGCCGGATCGTGATGCAGGTTACGTCGTGCGCCGCGGCTCCGTGCCCGAATGACCGTCGATCCACACGAGATTTTTCCCCGCCGCTTTCGCCGAAATCAGCGCCCTGTCGGCCGTAGCGATTAAATCTTCGATGGCATCATGGGGGCGCAGCATGCCTATCCCGATGCTGATGGTGATCGGCATCGGATCGTGCAACGAGTGCTGCTCCACCTGGCGTCGGATGCGTTCGGCGACGTGCATGGCCACTTCGGCGCTCGCGCCCGGCATCACGATCACGAACTCCTCACCGCCATAGCGCGCGCACACATCGAAGATGCGGACGCCGCTCCGCAGGAGGTCGGCGACTTCGCGCAGCGCGCGGTCCCCCTCGAGATGACCCCACGTGTCGTTGATGCGCTTGAAGTCATCGATGTCGATCATGAGAAGCGCAAGCGCCTGACCCTGACGTCGCGCGCGCTGGACTTCGGCTTCGACCTGCCTCTCGAAGTAACGGCGATTGAACAGACCGGTTACGGCATCAACCGTTGCGATTCGTGTGAGCTCGGTAAGGTTCGCGGTGAGCCGCTCGCGCGCCATCGCCAGCGCTGCGTTTGCCGCGAGCATGCGCACCGCGGCGAAGTCCTGGGCGTCGAACGCGCTGCCGTCGCTGCGATCTGTCAGCGTGACGACGCCGAGGCGGCGCGGCCCGGCGACGAGCGGAACGGCAATGAACGAGTCCGTCCGGTACCGCAGGCGCGGCTTGCGCTGCGGGAGATCGGCCGTTCGCCCAAGTGTGGGACGCCCGGTTGCGAATGCGCGGCCGATCACGCCTTCGCCC
>JBKPQB010000013.1:0-25958 GCA_046733875.1 Acidobacteriota bacterium | reverse complement strand
CGCGTCCAGCAGCCTGCCGCTCAACGCGCCTCCCGCGCGAGGCGCACCGACGCGAGCGCCAGCATGACGCCCGCGTAGATTGACAGCGCCACCATCTGCGGCCACAACAGCCAGAGCGCCGTGCCCTTCAAGACGATGCCGCGAAGGGCCACGAGAAAGTACCGCGCCGGCACGATGTAGGTGACGAGCTGCAGCGCGGCAGGCATGCTGGAGATCGGGAAGATGAAGCCCGACAACATGAGCGTGGGGAGAAACGACGAGAGCATCGCCGCCTGAAACGCCACCTGCTGCGTTTCGGCGGCGGTGGAGATCAGCAGCCCGGTTCCCAGCGCCCCCGCGATGAAGAGCGACAAGGCGACGAGGAGCGCGATCCAGTTGCCGCGCATCGGCAGCCCGAACAGGAGCATCGCCGCGAAGATGATGAGCGCGGCCGACGCGAGCGAGATGAAGAAGTACGGAATGCTCTTGCCGATGACGAAGGAGAACGTGTCGATCGGCGCCATCCGTACCTGCTCCATCGTGCCAACCTCCTTCTCGCGGACGATGGACAGCGCCGTCGAGATGACCGCCGTGATCATCAGGATGTAGGCGATGAGGCCGGGGACGAGAAAGAGCGTGCTCCGCAGCTCCGGGTTGTACCAGATGCGCGGCTCGACGGTGAGCGGCGGAACGAGCGGCCCCGATCCTTCCGCAAGCGATGCGCCCGCGCCGCGAACGATACTCGCCGAGTACCCCATCACCGTCGTTGCCGTGTTGGCGTTATCGCCATTGATGAGGACCTGCACCTGCGGCGTCCGGTGCGTGAGCAGGTCGCGGCCGAACCCTTCCGGAATGACGAGGACCGCGCGCGCCTGATTCGTGTTCAAGAGATGGTCGATCTCATCGGGCGAATACACGTCGGCAACGCGATCGAAATAGCTGGAGTTGACGAATGCCGAGACGAGCGCGCGGCTCTCGGGCGTGCCGTCGCGATCCTGTACTGCGAGGGCGATGTGCCGGATGTCCCAGTTGAGCGCGTAGCCGTACAGCAGCAGGAAGAAGGCGGGCACGAACACGAGAATCAGCAGCGTCCGGCGGTCACGCGCGATCTGGCGCAGCTCCTTCCGATAGACGGCGAGCGCCTTTCTCACGCGGCGCTCCCGGCGCGGTCGATGACGTCGAGGAAGACGTCCTCGAGCGACGGCGCGACGGGCGACACGCTGCCCACGACGAGTCCCGCGTCGCGCAGCCGCTCGGCCAGCGCGTTGATGTCGAGCGTCGATGCTCGGAGCACGGCGTGAACCGCCGTCCCGAACAGGCTCGTCTTCTCGACGTCCGGCATCGCCTCCAGCAGCCGCATCGCATCGACCGGCCTGTCGACCCGAACTTCAACGATTGGACGCCCGGCAAAGACGCCCTTCACCTCCGTCGTTGTCCCGATCGCCGCGAGGCGCCCGGCATGGATCAGCGCAACGCGGTGACATCGTTCGGCTTCGTCGAGGTAGTGCGTCGTGACCAGCACCGTTACACCGGAGGCGGCCAGGGTGTCGATGAGGCGCCAGAACTGGCGGCGCGACAGCGGATCGACGCCGCCGGTCGGCTCGTCGAGGAACAGAATCGCCGGCTCGTGCAGGATCGCGCAGCCGAGCGCGAGGCGCTGACGCCAGCCGCCCGCGAGATCGCGTGCAAGCGTGCGTTCGCGCCCGGCGAGTCCCGCCATCTCGAGCACGAAACGGCGGCGCTCCGCGAGCGTCGTGTCGGACAATCCGTACACGCCACCAAAGAACCTGATGTTCTGATCGACCGTCAGCAGCTCGTACAGGGAAAATTTCTGCGACATGTAGCCGATTCGCCGCTTGACGCCCTCCGGATCCTGCGTGACGTCGATCCCGCCGACGATCGCTGTGCCGGACGTGGGCTTCAGGAGTCCGCACAGCATGCGAATCGTCGTCGACTTTCCGGCGCCGTTGCTGCCGAGGAAACCGAAGATCTCTCCCCGGCGCACGTCGAAGCTCACGTGATCGACGGCAACGAAGGCGCCGAACCGCCGCGTGAGGCTCCGTACTTCGATCGCCTTTTCTGCCGGCACGGTGGGACCTCGCTACCGCCCGAGCGCGCGATCCAGCCGCGCCTGCGCGACGCGCGCGTTCGCCACGGCGCGCGTGCGATCCAGCTCCGCCTGGAGGCGCGAGACCTGCGCCTGGAGCACGTCGGTGCTCGTCACCACGCCCACGCGATTCCGCTCGGTCGTGACCCGTTCCGCTTCGCGTGCCGCGCGCACCTCGTCATCCGCCGCGGCGATAGCGGCGACGCTCGATGCTGCTTCCAGCTGCCGCTGGCGCACTTCGAACGTGAGCTGCCGATCGAAATCTTCGATGCGCAGGTGCAGCGCGCGCGCCGAGGCGCGCGCCTCTCCTTCGTCCGCGGAGCGGCGCCCGGCGTCCCAGAGCGACCACGAGACATTCGCCGAAAAATCCCAGGACGGGCGGAATTCGGCGGCGCGCGGGAAGATCCGCGGATTTGGGCGCGCGTAGTCGTACCCGCCGGCCAACGTCAGTTGAGGCCGTCGAGCGGCTTCCGCAGCTGTGATGTGCTCGTCCGCCGACGCCGCGCGCGCCTCGAGCGCGCGCCGCTCCGGACGTGCACCGAGCGCCTGGCCGATGAGCGCGTCGCTTGGATTCGATGCCGTTGGAGCGGTTTCCGTGTTCGCAACCGGCTCGATCGCGCCGGTGTTCTCGATACCGGTCACGCGCCGCAGATCGGCCTCCGCTGTCGCGCGCAAGTTGGCGGCTTCCACGGCAAGCAGCCGCTGGTGCGCCGCTTCGGCCTCCGCCGAGGAGACGTCGTTGGGCGGGATCAGTCCCTGCGCGAACCGATTGCGCAGGTCGCTGACTTGAGCGTTGATGGCGTCAAGCGAACGCGCGAGCACCGCTTCGGTATCCCGCGCGGTGACCAGCGCCCAGAACGCTCGGGTGATCTCGAGGCGGAGGTCCGCCCGGGCGGCGTCCAGATCGGCGCCTGCGGCAGACCGCTCGGCAGCTGCGGCGCGCTCGAGCGCATCGGCTTGGCCGCCCGTGTAAATCGGCCACCGCAGATCGAGGCGTGCATGATAGTTGTCCGGGATATCCGGATAGACGATCTGCGGCGGCCGCAACGGCGCCGAAATCGCAAAGACGTCGACGTGGTTGGTGCGCGTGTAGCCGCCGAGGAGTGAGACCGCCGGACGATCCGCCGCGCGCCGCGCCTCGACCGCGAATCCGGAGCCTTCAACGCGCGCCTCGAGCTCCGCCAGATGGCGGCTGCTCGCCAGCCCGCGCGACAACGCCTCCTCCAGCGTGAGCCGAAGCGGAGGCAGCGCCGATTGGCCGGCGAGGCGTTCCGGCAGGATCGCGATGAGCAGCAGCAACAGCAGTGTGGATCTCATACGAGCTCTTGGCCAATTCGCGTCTTGCGTCATTCGCCTTGTCCACGGCCGATCAGCTCGATGAACACGTCCTCGAGTGACGCCGGAATAGGCCGCACATCGGGTTCCGATCGTCCGCGGCCGCGAAGAGCCTCCCGCACAGCGTCTGCGCCTTGTGCCTGGCTGATGCCTGCCAGCCGCACGTGTACCCGATCGCCGAACAACTGCACGTCCGCCACGCCAGGCACGCGCGTCAGCGCGTCGACGGGCGGCCTGCCGCCGTCTGTCGTGACCTCGAGCAACTGGCCGCGAAGAACGGTCTGCAGCTCGGCGGGCCGATCCAGCGCCAGGAGACGTCCTTCGTGCAGCAGCGCGACGCGGGCGCAGCGCTCCGCTTCGTCGAGGTACGGCGTTGCCATCAGGATCGTCAGGCCGCGCGCCAGAAACTCGGAGAGCAGCTTCCAGAATTCACGCCGCGACACCGGATCGACGCCGGTCGTCGGCTCGTCGAGGAGCAGCACGCGCGGCTCGTGCACGAGCGTGCACGCGAGCGCGAGCTTCTGCTTCATGCCGCCCGACAGCCGGTCGGCCCGGCGCGCGCGAAACGGCGTGAGCTGCGTCATCTCCAGCAGCCGATCGCGGGCCGCTTCGAACCGTTTGACGCCGTGGATCTCGGCAAAGAACGCGATGTTCTCGTCGATGGTCAAATCGCCGTACAGGCTGAACCGCTGCGAGAGATAGCCGATTGCGCCGGTGATTGCGCGGTGCTCGGCGACAGGATCGCGACCGAGCACGGCGACGCGCCCCTCGTCGGGCCGCAGCAGCCCTCCCATCAACCGGATCGACGTCGTCTTCCCTGCGCCGTCGGGTCCAATCAGCCCGAACATCTCGCCCGCCTGCACGTCGAGCGACAGCGACTGGAGGGCCATCACCGCTCCGTAGCGCTTCGTGACGCGATCGAATCGAATCGCCGGCTCGCTCATTGCGATCCGCCCAGATCCGCTTCGACGGGCATCCCCGGCTTCAGCACGCCGTTGCTGTTGTCGGCAGATACTTTCACGCGGTAGACGAGCTTCGATCGCTCTTCCGCGGTCTGCACGTTTCGGGGAGTGAACTCCGCCTTCGGCGAGATGAAGGTGATCGTGCCATTGAGCCGCTGGCCGGCGTCCGTGATGAGCCCCGCCTGCGCACCAATCTTCAGTCGCGGGACTTCCTGCTCATCGACGTAGACGTTCGCCCACGCGTGGTCGAGATCCGTGATCACCGCGATCGGCGTGCGCGGGGCGACCAGCTCTCCCTCGTCGGCCAGCTTTGATGTGACGATGCCACCGACGGGAGACTTGAGGATAGCGTCCGCGAGATTCTTGCGGAGCGAGGCGAGCTGCGCGTCCGCAGCCGCGACGTGCGCGCGCGCCGCGTCGATTTCCTGCGGACGGGCGCCGGCCTTGACGCGCCCGAGTCCCTCGGACGCCGCCCGGGCCCGCTCCTGCGCCGCACCCAGGCGCGCCGCCGCCACATCCCTCCTCATCACCGCATCGTCTCGCTGCTTGACGGACCCTGCGTTCACGCGCAGCAGCGATTCGAACCGCTGCACGTCCCTGGACGCGGAATCCAGCTCCGCTTGCGCGGCGTTCACCTCGGCCTGCGCGGATTGCAGCTGTGCGCCCGCCTGCCTGATGTCCTCCGGGCGCGAGCCGGCAAGCAGCAGTTTCAGCTGCGCCGCGGCTTGCTGCCGATCGGCGGTTGCGCGCTGCATCGCAATCTCGGTGTCGGACGTGTCGAGATGCGCGATGACGTCCCCCTCGTGGACGCGGTCCCCTTCGGCGATCTTCAGGTCCGTGATGCGTCCGCCTACTTCCGGCGCGACACGCACGTCCGTTGCCTCGATGTACCCGGTCGCGCGATGGGCATCCTGAGCGGTCCCGCGGCGGCACGCGGCGATGCCGCCCGCCATCAGTAGCATCATCACCACAGGAACGAGACGGGTGCCGTTGACATGCGTCATGCGAGTCGTCCTTCGAGCACGGCGAGCGTTACGCGCTGGATGTGCAGCACCAGGTCCGCCTGCGTGATTGTCGACGCGCCTTTGGCACCCGCGCGCTCCAGCTTGCGGCGAACGCCGGCGGTTGCGAGAAAGAACATGACCGGCGCGATGATGCCAGCCTGCAGGAGCATCGGGTTCGCGCGTTGGAAGCGGCCCTGGCGCCGTCCCTCCTCGATGATGCGGCCGAGCGCGACGAGTACGTCGCGCGCGTAGCCGAGCGTCGCCGCATCGACGTGCTCGCCGCCTTCGGCGATCTCCCGGAGCCAGATGGCCGGGAAATGCGGGCGCGCCTGGCCCTCGACGGCAATGGCGTCGACGAATGCGCGGATCTTCGCGTCGGGCGGCGCATCGGACGCGACCACGTTCTTCACGCGCGTGAGGACCGCGTCGAACATGTCGCGCAGGATCTCGCGATAGAGCGCGGCCTTGCTGCGGAAGTGGTAATAGATCATCGCCTTGTTGAGGCGCGCGGCACGGGCGATGCGATCGATGTTCGCGCCGGCGTAGCCGCGCCGCGCGAACTCGGTGGCCGCGGCGGAGAGGATGGCGCTGCGCGAGTCGCGGGGGCTCACAGGAGTCAGGAGATCGAGAGACGAATCACAGGAGAATCAAACAATACTAATTAACTGGTTAGTTAACATGCCGGTACGACGATATCGCCTCGAGAAGAGAGTGTCAAGTGAGCCGGCCTGGAGGACTGACACTCTTCCCGATCCCCCGATACCACGACCGCAGTGTCCCTCAGAGCAGTTGCGACAGACGCGCGTACCCCGCCCGGCTGACCGGGAGCCTCGTGCCATCGCGCAGGATCGCAATGCGGCTGTCCTTCGCGTACAGCTCCACCTTCGCGAGGCGATCGATGTTGAGGATGTACGAACGGTGGATGCGCACGAAGCGCGACGCGTCGAGCGTACTCTCGACCGCCGCGAGCGTCTGGTCCTTCAGATACTGCTTTCCGGAGGAGGTGAAGGCCACGTAATCGTCCTGCGCTTCGACATAGTCGATTGCGTCGACCGGCAGCACGTGCACGTTCGCACCGTCGCGGATGAGCACGCGTTCCGATGCGCCGACCTTCGGTTTGGCGTCGCGCACGAGCGCGGCCGGGTCCTCGATGGCGGGCCCCGTGCGGGCGCGCAGCCGCTCCCGTGCCCGCGCCATCGCCTCCTGGAACCGCTCCGCGCTGAACGGCTTCAGCAGATAGTCCACCGCGTGCACGTCGAACGCTTTCAGCGCGTACTGGTCGTACGCGGTGATGAAGACGACGTTCTGATCGCGTCCGAGCAACTCGAGCACCTCGAACCCATCGAGCTTCGGCATCTGCACGTCCAGCAGCACGAGGTCCGGCTTCTGCTCCGCGACCGCCTTGACGGCCTCGAACCCGTTGCCGCACTCGGCGACGATCTCCACCAGTGGATCCGCCGCGGCGTACTCCCGCACGACCGCCCGCGCCAGCGGCTCGTCATCGACGACGATGATTCGAAGAGGTTGTTCCTCCACCTTCAACTCCTGCATCTCACGTTGAGGACCCTCTCATCGCGCCCCCTGCCCGTCTGCGGTCTCTGCGTGAGATCCGTCGTGACCGCGCCCTTGCACCTCGAGCGGAATCTCCAGACGCGTTCGAAATCGGCCGTCCGCTTCTTCGGTGCGCAGCACCGCTTCCGTCCCGTACAGCGTCCGCAGCCGCTCGCGGACGTTCGAGAGCCCCACGCCGGTGCCACGCCCTGCGGGACGCTCCGGATCGCAGGGATTATCAATCGAAACGGTGAGCGTCGCCGGCCCGCGTGATGCCGCGATCCGCACGACGCCCCCCTCGACGAGATGGGCGATCCCGTGCGTGACGGCGTTCTCGACGAGCGGCTGCAGCAGCAGCGGCGCGATGAGACATTCGTCCGCGCCATCGGCATCGACGTCCACCTGGAGCCGCTCCCCATACCGCACCTGCTCGATCGAGAGATACCGGCGCGCCAGCGCGATCTCGCTCGACAGCGCGATCCGCTCCCGCGCGCCGAGCGACAGCGTATCCCGGAGAAAGTCGGCGAGCAGCAGACACATGCGGCGCGCCGACGCGGGATTGGCCGTCGTGAGCGCGCTGATCGACTGGAGGCTGTTGAACAGGAAGTGCGGATCGATCTGCGCCCTGAGCGCGCGCAGTTCCGCTTCCTTCGCGAGCACCTGCAGCTCGAGCCCACGGCGCTCGGCATCCCGGCTCGCCTGGAACGCGGCCGCGAGATAGCTGACGGCAATCGCGAGCAGATAGAGAAGGAAGCCGAAAGCGAACAGCGTCGGCGCGGACTGGCGGAAGGGCACCGCGGATCGCGTCCAGCCGAACGCGGTTGCCGTCGCGAGCCAGCCGCGCGCGACGAGCAGCCAGAGCGCGCTGGACACAAACGCGGCGGCACAGGCGGTCACGATCACGCGCGCGGGATCGACGCGATCGACCGGAAGACCCCGGCTGGCATACCACGCGGACAGACAGAGGAAGCCGTACGCCACCGCCAGTGGCACGGCGAAGACCACGGCGGCCGGCCACGCGAACGCGCCTTGAAGCGTCAGGAGCGCCGCCAGCAGGCCGCCGAGTGGCAGCCACACCGCCGCATACGCCGCAACCCGTCCAGGACGGACGAGGATCGGGTGCATCGCCGATCAGTTCTTCACCACGATGCCGCCCATGATCGCCGTGCCCCGAATGACGAGGCGTTTCGGCGATGAGGACGGACGCGTCTGATCCTCGAACCCTCCCATGAGCGGCGTCACGCGGGAGACGATCGTCCAGTCGTCGGGCACGCGGATCTCGATCCCTCCCCAGAAGGCGAAAACGTCGATCACCGCCTCGCGCGATCCGATCGACGCCTGACGCAAATCGATTTCGCATCCCCCCATGATCGCCGTCAGCTCGCCGCCCTGAAACGCCGCGGCGTTGTTGCCGCGCACGACGCCCGCCATGATCGCCACTGCGCTGATGAACGCGTTGTCGTCCGTGGAACGCGCGCGCCTGGCGCCGCCGAAGCCCTTCCAGACCATGTAGCCGCCCAGGAAGACGAGCAGCATCGGCCACACGTCATACAGCCGGATCCGTATCGCGACCATCCGCTCGAGGAGCATCCAGGAGCCGATGACGACGAGGACGAGCCCGCCGAGGATCCCCTGCCCCGCGCGCGCCTGCCAGAGCTTCAGCAGTCCGACCGCGACGAGGCCCGCGGGCCAGTAGCGCAAGTAGGTGCTCGCGTCGATGATGTCCAGGTTGTCGAGCGTGAACAGCACGCCAACAACGATGACGATCACACCGAACAACGCCTGGGGCGTGAACCGCGGCCGCGCCACGGACCGCTCGTGCGGATCGTTGGGATTGCCGGCGGTCCTGAACGATGCGCCCATCTCAGCTCTTTCGCTCGCGGGCCACCCGCCGCGCTCCGGGGAAAATCTCGCGCAGCACCATCAGGACCCCGAGTGCGACGATGAGGAGCGGCCACGAGGTCTCGTACGTCAGACCCCAGAGATGCACGGCATTCACGATCAGCCACGCGCCCACGAGGATCGGCCAGAAGCCGCGGAAGGGGCTGCGCCGGACGCAGTCGCGTCCTCCTGCCATTTGCATGGCGCCAATCACGATCAGGACGAAACCCGGAATGAGTTGCGTCGCGTGTCCCGGGAGCGGCCTCGTCCGATCGAGGAGGAGCAGCACGCCGAGCCCGAGCAAAATCGCTCCGGCCGTCACACGGCCTGCATCGAAACGGGTGACCTCGCCGTCGCGTGAATTCGTGTCATCTGTCGCCATCGCTTCGCCTCACACAAACTGCAGAATGGCCTGCAGCCACGTGCCGAGCTGGCGCGCGACCGCTGCGGCAACCGCCCCGTACTGCTGGTCGGACATCGCAATCGCCACCTCCGCCGGCCGGCTGAGCACGAGCCACATCGTCGCACCCGCCACGGCGGTGCTGGCGATGCCCACGACGGCGTTGACCTGGAGCGCAATTCTGGCAGCCATTTTCGTCGTTCCTGCTCTCCACGATACGGAGTGCACGACGGCCATGCCGGCCTTTTCCGGCGAATAGCGGCCCTCGGGCGGCGATTGGCGGATCGCGGGCCTGAAAAGGGCCGCGCCGAGATCCGACGCGGGGCGGACCCTGCAGGGTCGGTCGTCGGGCGCTCCTTTCAGGGCCGACGCTATCGCCTGATATGATTTCGACCCCATGCAGAGAATTGCCGGCCGGATCTTCGTCGTGCTCCTCGTGTGTCTTGGTGCGGCCCGTCTCGCGGTCGCCGGACCGCTCCAGGACGATCTGCAGGCGCGCCGCGCCCGCGCCATGGAACAGCTCGGACCGGACACGCTCGCGATCTTCTGGAGCGCGCCGACGCGGGTGTATTCGCTCGACGTCGACTACGAGTACCGGCAGGACAGCAACCTGCTCTACCTCACGGGCCTCAATCAGGAAGACACAATCCTCGTGCTTATGCCGGGCAACAAGACGAAGCGCGAGATCCTCTTCGTCCGCGAAGCCGATGCTCGGCGCGAACACTGGAACGGGCACAGCCTGACGCCCCCGGAAGCCGCGGAGCAGACGGGTATCCAAACCGTGCTGACCGGGAATCAGTTCGAGCCCTTCATCGCGGCGGCGCTCGCCGGACAGCCAGGTCCTCTGCTCACGGCTGACGAGGGCCAGAAATTCTTCGATGCCATCGAGGCGGGTCACGCCGCGCTTGCGCTGCTGCTCGAACCGCAGCGGAATCTCTCGGAGTCGCCTGGACCTGCGCGCCAGTTCGCGGCGCGCATGCGCGATCGCTTCTTCGGGTTTGACGTGAAGGACGCGACGCCTGTGCTCTCGAGGCTCCGGCAGATCAAGACGCCGTACGAGCAGGGCGTGCTCCGCCGCAGCGTCGCGATCTCATCGGACGCGCACAAGGCCGGCATGCGCACGGCGGCACCCGGCAAGTGGGAGTACGAAGTCGAGGCGGCGATCGAAGAGGTGTACCTGGAAAACGGGGCGATGAGCTGGGGCTATCCGTCGATCGTCGGAAGCGGCCCGAACGGCACGATCCTGCACTACGAGCAATCGTCCCGGCGGATGGAGGACGGCGATCTGCTCCTCGTCGACGCGGCGGCGAACTATCAGGGGCTGACGGGGGACATCACGCGTACCTATCCGGTGAACGGCCGCTTCACCAAAGCGCAGCGCGACATCTACGAGATCGTCTTCGCCGCGCAGAATGCCGGCATCGCGGCCGCGAAGGCGGGCAACCACGCGGCCGATATCCAGAACGCCTGCGACGACGTTCTGCGCGCTGGCCTGGTAAAGCTGGGACTCGTGACGGAAACCACCGGCACACAGTTCAAGATCTGGGCAACGCACGGCGTGTCCCACTGGATCGGCATGGACGTCCACGACGTCGGCTCGCGCACGGCGCCGCTCGCTCCCGGGATGGCGTTCACCATCGAGCCCGGGATCTACATCCGTCAGGCCGCGCTCGACAACCTGCCGCGCACGCCCGAGAACCTCGCGTTCATCCAGAAGGTGCAGCCGCTCGTCGACAAGTACAAGAACACCGGCGTGCGCGTGGAGGATTCGTTCCTGCTGACGGAGTCGGGCCTGGAGAACCTGTCGGCCGCCGTGCCGCGAACCATCGACGAGATCGAACGTTTCCTGCGGCCGCCCGGCAGCGCGCGGCGGTAGGGATTACTTCGGATCGAGTCCAGCGTCGCGGCGGGCTTTCTCGAGCGCGGCGAGCGCGTCCATCACTTCCTTGCGCGCGGCCTCGCGCTCGTGCTCTTCCTTCGCATCGCGGAGCTTGCGCATCGCCTGCTTGAGCGCCCACTGCTCGGCGAGCGTCAAGCCCACTTCCGCCACCAGGTAGCCGCCGGTGAAGCCCGCATACGGCTGCGCCTCCTTGGGCGTGACCATCGCGAGGAAGTCCTGGTGGGTCATCCCGCCGTACGGTGTCGGACCGATCCAGAATTTCTCGCCGAGCAGATCCTCGAGCGTCGGCTTCTTCCCGAACACTTCGAGCCGGAACACCGGATGCTGCTCCTTCAGCTCGATCGGCTTCGGCGCCGCGAGCGCGCGTTGGATGCGATCGATCGACACCGGCAGATCTTCGGGCTTCAGTTCTGACTTGCCGGCCGTGGCCGGCGGTGCGGGAGATTGCTGTTGGACGGCCGGTGCGGGCGCGGGCGGCTGTTGGGGTTGCGGAGCGCCGAGGAAGAGAAACGTCGCGAGAACCGCGAAGGCCGACATGGTGGTTTAGACGCGCTCGTCGGCTCGCCGGCTGTTCATGGCTGGGACGCCGATCGTCCGCCGCCGAACAAGCGAGGCGGCGGCCTGCTGCTCCCATTATGGACTGAAATTGCTGCAGCAGCGCCGGTTACTGGCAGGGCGCCGTCCGGCATGGTCCTGGCTGCGGCCCCGGTGCATGTATCAGGACGTCAGGCACGCCGTTCGTCTCATGTGGAAAGCGCCGGCCTTCACGCTGGTCGCGGTCGCAACGCTCGCGCTCGGGATAGGAGCGAACACGGCAATCTTCAGCGTCGTCAATGCGGCGTTGATTGCGCCCCTGCCGTTTCCCGACGCCGATCGCCTCGTGGCCGTGTGGACGACCGTGCGGCGACAGGCCGTGGAGCGGCGCGGCACGTCGTATCCCGACTATCGCGATTTTCGCGATCGGCTACGGGCCTTCGACGCGATCGCGGCGTGGTCGACTGATTCGGTTACGCTGGCCTCGTCCGGCGATGCGCCCGCCCGGCAGATACAGGTCGAGCTCGTGTCTCCGTCGTACCTGGAGATGCTTGGAGCCGCACCTGTGGCCGGCCGCGTCTTCACGTCAGCGGAAGATGACGAGAGTGGCAGCCATCCGGTTGCCGTCATCTCCTATGCGTTCTGGCAGCGCCAGTTTGGCGGCAACGCCGCCGCGGTTGGGTCGATCGTGCGCCTCAACGATCGTCCGGTGACGGTCATCGGCATCCTGCAGCGCGGGTTCACGGGCCTCAGCGACAACGCCGATGTCTGGATGCCAATGGGACTCCTCGACGTCGCGCAGCCCGGACGATCGAAGGGGCTGTTCCAGGCGCGCGGCGCCCGGTGGCACCAGATGCTCGCCCGCGTGCGGCCGGGCGTGTCGATGGAGCAGGCATCCGCCGATGTGAGCCGCGTGGCGCGTGAGCTCGAACAGACCTACCCAGACACGAACCTCAATTACGGCGGGACGATCTTCCCGCTGAAGGAGGAGCTCGTCGGTGATCTGCAGCCGCTGCTCGTGACGCTGCTCGCGGCCGTGGCCTTCGTGCTCCTGATTGCCTGCGTGAACCTCGCGAATCTGCTCCTGGCGCGGGCGTCCACTCGACAGCGCGAAACCGCCATTCGCGCAGCGCTTGGAGCCGATCGCGCGCGACTCGTGGGACAGTTCTTCGTCGAAGGCGTCCTCCTCAGCGTGCTCGGCGCCGGTGCCGGATTGCTGCTCGCGATGTGGTCGATCGACGCCATCGTGGCGATCAGCGGACAAACCCTCCCCAGCTTCGTCCACCCGCATCTCGACTGGCGTCTGCTCGCGTTCGTGGCGGCGATCACGTGCCTTTCGGCCGTTCTGCTGTCGCTGCTTCCTGCCGTGCACGGCACGCGCGCGGAGCTGAACGATATCTTGAGAGAAGGCGCGCGCGGATCCGCCGGTGGCCGCCAGAGAACGCGAATCCGTTCCGTCCTGGTGATCGCGGAAGTCGCGTTGTCGCTGCTGCTGCTGACCGGCGCCGGCCTGATGATCCGCACGTTCATCCACGTGCGGTCGATGAACCTGGGGTTCGAGCCCGAGCAGGTTTTCACGGCACGCATTTCTCTGCCGCAGAAATATCCCACGAGCCGTCTTCCCGAGCTCGCTGCCGATCTCACCTCGCGGCTGCAAACGCTTCCCGGTGTTCGCCGTCTCGCGCTCGGTTCCGATGCTCCGCTCGACGGCAACTCGAGTGCGGTCATCGTCTCTCCCGAAGGGGGGATCACGGGAAGCCCCGATCGCGGCGTCCGCGTGTACACGCACGCGGTGACGCCCGGTTTCTTCGACGCGCTCGGCGTGCCCCTCCTCGAAGGTCGCGACTTCGACGCCCATGACACGGCCGGGCATGCCATCGCGATTGTGAGCCGCGCGTTCGCATCCAGAACCTGGCGGACCGAGAGAGCGCTTGGGCGTCGCTTCAAGTTCGGCCGCGGCGATTCGAAGGGCAACTGGATCGAGGTCGTCGGCGTCGCCGCAGACCTGCGCTATCGATCGATCATCGCGAATCCATCGCGTGAGCCCGAGGACCCGGACATCTACGTGCCGTTTGCCGTGCAGCCCGACCGCTCGGCGGCAATCGTCGTGAGCACTACGGAGAATCCCGCCGCGCTGGCGTCAGCGGTTCGCCAGGGCTTGCTTGCCTTCGATCGGGATATCGCGCTCTTCCGCGAGCGGACGATGAGCGGACTCGTTTCCGACCGGACGGCGGGGATTCGTGTGAGCGCCGCGATGATGACGCTGTTCGGCGGCGTGGCGCTGCTGCTGGCCGCGATCGGCGTCTACGGCCTGATCAACTATTCGGTCTCGCAGCGCAGGCAGGAAATCGGCGTGCGGATGGCGCTTGGCGCGGATCGCAGCGAGATCTATCGTCTGGTGCTCGCCGACGCCCTCCGCTTGAGCGCCGCCGGCGTCGGCATCGGCCTTGTCGCGGCATTCCCGGCGGCGCGCCTCCTCCGCTCGCAACTGTACGGCGTGAGCCCGTCGGATCCGTTGACGTATGCGGGGATTGTGGTGCTTCTCGTCGGTGTTGCGATCGCGGCCACGCTGCTGCCTGCCCGCCGCGCCGCGCGCGTGGACCCGATGGTCGCGTTGCGGGCAGAATAGCGAGGCGGACCTGAAGGGGCGCCCTAAGACTGGTCATGACGATCACACCGTGGGGCGGCCCGTTTCAGGGCCGCCGGCATGTAAGGGATGACAAGCGATGAGCAACTTCCTCCAGGACACTCGATACGCGCTGCGGAGCATGCGCAAGGCGCCGGGATTCACCGCCATCGCCATCCTCACCCTCGCGCTCGGCATCGGCGCCAACACCGCGATCTTCAGCGTCGTCAACGCGCTGCTGCTGAAGCCGCTGCCCTACCCCGACGCGGACGGGCTCGTAATGGTCTGGCAGGACCTGCGCGCCCGCGGCGGCCCCGCCCGCGAGTGGACGGGACCGGCAAACCACTTCGATCTGAAAACAAAAACCGAGATCTTCAGCGGCGTCACGACCGTGCGCGGGTGGAACGCAAGCCTCGCAGACGGATCGGTACCCGAGGCGCTCTCAGGCGAGCAGACGACGTACGAGTACTTCGATGTGCTGGGCGTTCGCCCGGAGCTCGGGCGAACCTTCCGCGCGCCGGACGATGTGCCCAATGCGCCGCGGGTGATGGTTCTCAGTCATGGCCTGTGGACGCGGCATTTCGGCAGCGACCGCGGCGTCGTCGGGCGCGTGGTCTCCATCAACGGCGAGCCGCACGAGATCATCGGCGTTATGCCGGCCTCGTTCAAACCGGCGTTGGTGCCGAACGCGAGTTTGTGGCGTCCCCTGCGATGGAATCCGGTCAATCCTCCGCGCGAGCTTGCCATCGCGCATACGATTGCGCGACTGCGGGCAGGCGTGTCGCTCGATGCGGCGCGATCCGCCTTGAGCGTGTTCGCGAAGCGGCTCGAACGGGAGCACCCGAAGACGGATACGGGTAACGGCCTCAACCCGGAGGCGCTGCAGGAGGTCTCGGTCGGGAGCATGCGGCTCGCCCTGCTCGTGCTGCTCGGGGCCGTCGGGTTCGTGCTGCTGATCGCGTGCGCCAACATCGCGAACCTGCTGCTCGCGCGAGGCTCCGCGCGCACGCGTGAGATTGCTGTGCGCCGCGCCCTCGGCGCGGATCGCGCGCGCATCGTTCGTCAGATGCTGACGGAGAGCGTCCTCCTCGGGGCGAGCGGCGGTGCCGTGGGCGTGATCGCCGGCGTCTGGGCGATGTCGGCGCTCAAGGCGATTGCGCCGGCACGGACGCCGCGGCTCGACGAGGTCGGGATCGACGTGCGTGTGCTGGCGTTCTCGGCGGCGCTCGCGATCGCGACAGGCCTCCTCTTCGGCCTCGTGCCCGCATGGCAGGCATCGAGCGATCGTCTGACGTCGACGTTGAAGGACAGCGGACGGGGCACCTCGGGAACGCCAGGCGGCCGCGTGCGCCGCACACTCATCGTGGCCGAGCTCGCACTGGCGCTGGTGCTGCTCGTCGGCAGCGGCCTGCTGCTGCGCACGTTCATCGCGTTGCAGCAGGCCGACCTCGGATTCAACCCGCGCGGCGTGCTCGCCGGCTTCGTCCTGCCGCCGCCCGCGGCCTACAGGACGGGCGAGCAACGGCTTGCGTTCTACGATCGGCTCCTCGAACGCACGGCGGCACTGCCGGGGGTCGAGCAGGCGGCATTGTCTTCCGTCATTCCGCTCGGCGGCGACAGCGACACGAGCTTCAGAATCGAAGGACGTCCGCCGGCACGCACGAACGCCGACGCGCTGATTACCTGGTATCGCGAGGTCAGCGCCAACTATTTCTCGACCATGGAGATTCCGCTGCGCCGCGGACGCCTGTTCGCCCCGCGCGAGGCGGCCCCCGTCGTCGTCATCAATGAGACAATGGCGAAGAAATTCTTTCCGACCGAAGATCCGATTGGACAGCGGCTCGACTTCGGCGACAAGCGGCTCTTCACCATCGTCGGGGTCGTCGCCGACGTGCAGGTCCGCGGCGTGCGCGGCACCAACGAGGCCGAAACCTACGTACCGTACTGGCACCTTCCCGAGGCGGGCACCAACGTCGTGCTCAAATGCACGATAGAGCCCGCGGCGCTCGTCGAACCCATGAAGCAGGCCGTGAAGGAAGTCGACCCGGCGATCGCGGTCGCGGGCATCGCCAGCATGGAGCAGGTCATCGCGGACGCGAACGGCGAGCCGCGCTTCTACGCGACGATGGTCGGCGCGTTTGCGGCGCTTGCGCTTCTGCTGGCCGCGGTCGGCGTCTACGGCGTGATGGCGTACTCGGTCTCGCAGCGGACGTCCGAGATTGGCGTCCGGCTCGCGCTCGGCGCCGGCGAACGGCAGATCTTCCGGCTGGTCGTCGGCGACAGCCTGGGGCTCGCCGCGGTAGGACTCGCGTGCGGCGCGGCGGGCGCACTCGTCGCCGGACGCGCGATTCAGAGCCTCTTGTTCGGTGTAGGGAGCGGCGATCCGGCGACGTATGCGGCGATGGCGGCGTTGCTGTTGGCCGTTGCATTCGTGGCGAGCTACCTGCCAGCGCGGCGCGCGATGCGGATTGATCCCATGACGGCGTTGCGCACGGAGTGATGCCGAATCGTTATACTTGAGAAGCTCGCAGAACCCCGTGCGCACCGAGGCCGTCTAACTGGAAACGACCATGGCTTTCTTCAACCGCAGTGCACAACCCGCCGCCGCTGAAACGGTGATCCCGGAAGGACTCGCGCCGAACGTGCTCGTCGGCCTGAGGAACATCGAGAAGAGCTACGCCCACGGGACGAGCCGCAGCTACGTGCTGCGCCGCATCACGCTGGACATCAAGGAAGGCGAGTTCGTCTCGATCATGGGCCCGTCAGGCGCGGGTAAATCGACGCTGCTGCACATCATCGGGATGCACGACAGCGCGTGGACGGGCGAGTACTACTTCGTCGACCAGGCGGTGCACCGGCTCGGCGCAAAGGAGCGCGCGAAGCTGCACAAGCAGTACATCGGGTTCGTATTCCAGAGCTATCACCTGCTCGACCACCTCACGGTGTACGAGAACCTCGACATCCCGCTCTCGTACCGCGACATCCGGAAGTCAGAGCGCGAGAGCATGGTGTGCGACATCCTCGACAAGTTCGCAATCGTCGGCAAGAAGGATTTGTATCCGAACCAGCTCTCCGGCGGTCAGCAGCAGCTCGTCGCCGTGGCGCGCGCGGTGATCTCCAACCCGAAGGTCATCCTCGCGGACGAGCCGACGGGGAACCTGCATTCGAGTCAGGGCAAGGAGATCATGGAGCTGTTCAAGCGGCTCAACGAGACGGGAACGACGATCGTGCAGGTGACACACTCGGAGACGAATGCATCCTACGGGAGCCGGATCATTCATCTCCGAGATGGTTGGATTGTGGACGAGTGATGCGCGCTACCAGCGCGGCTCCTTTCTGCGTCCGCCGCTGAAGTCGCGGTCGTCGAATCGTCCGCCGCCTCCGCCCCGGCCGCCGCGCCCACCGCCGCCTCCGCCAAAGCCCCCTTCCGGCTTCGGCCGCGCCTCGTTGACGACCAGTGCCCGCCCTTCCATCTGGTGCTCGTGGAACTCGTTGATGGCCTTCTGCGCATCCTCATCGGTGGCCATTTCCACGAACGCAAAGCCGCGCGCCCGTCCGGTGGCCATGTCGCGCATCACGCGGACGTTGTCCACCTTGCCGGCCCGGCTGAAGAGCTCCGTGAGCTGATCCTCCGATGCCGAGTAGGGAAGATTTCCGACGTAGAGTCTCCTGCCCATGCTGTCACGTACTCCTGCTCAAACGCGCGGCCCAGTTCACTCCGCGCCGATTTCCCGGGGGAGTGCAAGCGACACGCCGCCGCGCGGACGGTCGCGGTCGGAAAGCTCACGCGATTTGCGGTGCGGGAGGCGTAGCGAAACCTGCGCAGGCAAGAGCGGGGGCTCTCATTCAGCGTGGGGAGTATAGCAGGATGCGTACCGGCGCCGCGGAGAACCTCAGCCGTGCTTTCCACCGGTCGGCCTGCCGGTTTACAGTAAATTTGGTGACTCGCAAATTACGGTTTCGATCGATCGTACTCCTCGCGCTCCTCGCGGCGCTCGTCGGCTGTCGGGGACGAGCCCCCGAATACCCCGTGCGGGGCCAGATCACCGCCATCGCGCCGGATCGATCGTATGTGACGCTCTCCCACGGGGACATCCCGGGATTCATGCCGGCAATGACGATGGCGTATTCAGTCGAGCCGAAAACGTCCATCGGGTCGTTGGCGCCAGGAGATCTGATTACGGCCACGGTCGTCGTGCCGGAGGGAGCCGCGCCGTACCTCATACGCATCGAGCGGACGGGACACGCGCCGCTGAAGGCGGACGCCCCACCACCGCGCGTGATGAATCTGCTGAATCCCGGCGACGCCGTGCCAGACACCGAGCTGCAGGATCAGGACGAACGGCCCCGCCGGTTGTCCGATTGGAAAGGAAGGGCCGTTGCCGTCACGTTCATATACACGAACTGTCCGATGCAGGACTTCTGTCCGTTGATGGATCGAAGGTTCGCGGATATCCAGAAGGCCATCGCGGCTGACCCGGCGCTCGCGCGATCGATTCATCTCGTGTCGGTCAGCTTCGATCCGTCGCGCGACACGCCGGCCGTCCTGAAGGCCCACGCGAAGACGCTTCGTGCGAATCCTGCGCTCTGGACCTTTCTGACCGCGCCGGAGCCGGTAATCGAGACGTTCGCGTCGCGGTTTGGCGTGTCGGTAATTCGGGAAGGCGGCGACGCGTCGATCACGCACAACCTGCGGACCGCGGTGATCGATCCGAAGGGACGCCTCGTCAAGATGTACTCCGGCAGCGACTGGTCACCAGAGGCGCTTCTCGCCGATTTGCGCGATGCCGCGGGCCGGTGACCCGCCGCCGCTCGCGGAGTTCACGCCCGCCGAGCGTCGCCTCATCCGCCGTCTCGCGACGCCCGCGCGCGTGCAGGCGTATCTGAACGCGCTTCCATACAACACGGAGCCGCCGCCCGGCCGCGCCACGCTGCGGAGCTTTCGCGGGGTCGTCCAGCACGGAACGGCGCACTGCCTCGAAGCGGCGCTCGCGGCGGCCGTGATCCTCGAACAGCATGGCTATCCCCCCCTCGTCCTCAGCTTCGAATCGATCGACGCGCTGGATCACGTGCTGTTCGTGTATCAGAGTACGGGACGGTGGGGATCGATCGCACGCTCCCGCGATCCGGGGCTGCACGGGAGGAGACCGGTCTTCCGGACGGCGCGCGCGCTCGCGCTGAGCTACGTCGATCCGTACGTGGATTTCACCGGCCGCATCACCGGGTACACGGTCGTGGATCTGCGGGTGCTCGACGGGTACGACTGGCGCTTGTCGACACGGAACGTGTGGAGGGTCGAGCGGATGCTGCTGGACGCACCGCATCGCCCGATCCGATCATCCGATGCGCGCATCAATCGCCTCCGAGCGCGCTACCGCGAGTTTCGCGCGGCGCACGGGCGCAAGCCGATCTACTACAAGGACCGGCACACCTGGACTCCGCTGCCGGAGGGAGAGTGGTGATGCGGCGCGCCGAGTACGGGCGGGGCGCCCACAGGCGACGCAGCGCGCGTTTGAGCCTATTGAAAGCGCGAGCACCGGTGGGCTGTCACGCGACAGGACCCGAGCGGGTGCCCGCGCCGTGGTGATTCAGCGAGGTACGGCTAATCGAGATCGAAGTCTCTCGTCGGCTTGGTAATCGGCTCGTCGCGCGCCTGGCGTAGCGCTTCTTCGAACCGCCGCGAGAGCGCGTCGCCGCGCGTCCGCTCCGCCGCGACCGACTGCTGAAACAGCTTCTCCCGCCGCGCCGCCTCCTCTGCCAGGATCCGCTGCGCGTCGTCCAGTTCGGGCCGGTCGGCGGACGGCGGCTCGTTGTGCCGCACGACGCGCTTCAGATTGCTGTCAATCACCAGGGTCGCGTGGCAGCAAGGGCACGCGACTTCGAATTCGGAGGTCAGTTTCGGCATGGCCCCGTTATGATACCGCGATGATTTACGGGCGTCAGGCCGTGTGGCTGCTGCTGAGCGCGCTGTCTGTCGCTGCCGCGAGTCAAGCGCCGGCTGCGCGCGTGAGCGGACGCCTGATCACCGCCGATGGCCGTCCACTCCTCAGCGCAGCGGTTGCCCTGGCGCCCGAGGTCGAAGAAATCAACGTTCGTCCCCAATCCGCAGCGGTCTCCCCGGGCGGCAGCTTCAGCTTCAGGGACGTGCCAGGGGGCCGCTATGAGATCCGCGCACGGGGACAAACGGAGAACGACGGACCTACGCTGTTCGGCACGTTCGCGCTCGGCGTCGGCGCACGGGACATTTCGAACGTGGAGATCACGCTCCGCGAGGGGGCCACGCTGCAGGGACGCGTGACGATTGATCGCGCGCGCGGCGTCAGACCTCCGCCGCTCGCGTCGATCATCGTCCGCGCGCCCTTGACGGACGGCAGCGGCTTCGGCGACGCGCTCACGGGACGTCCACACACCGACGGCAGCTTCGCGATTCGCGGATTGATGCCAGGCACGCACCACGTGCTCGTCGACGGGCTGCCCGATACGTGGATGGTGGAGAGCGTTCGCGTTCGCGTTCGCGGCCGCGATGTCACCGACGCGCCATTCGCCGTCGACGAGCGCCAGCGATTCGACGATGTGCGCGTGGTGATCACGGACGCGATCACGCGCCTGACCCTTCATGTCTCAGACGACGCGGGACCGGCGCCGGATGTCGCGGTTGCGGTGTTCGCCGCATCGCCGGAGTTGTGCATTCGCGGCGGCCGCCGTGTGCGGCTCGTCCGGACGGACACCGCGGGCGACGCGGTCGTCGCGGGGATGCCTCCAGGCGCCTATCTCGCGGCGGCACGGCGATCGATTGACGAACGATCGTTGTTTCGCACAGGCGCATTCGACTCGCTTCGCGAGGGCGCCGCGCCGTTCACGATCGCGGCGGGCGCCGCGGACACGCGCGTGACGCTTCGGCTCGGCGACGCCGCCGCTGCCCGGCGATGACGTGGCTGTCCGTTGCTGGCGCCGCGTTCCTCATCTGGCTGATCGTCGTCTTTCTCTTCACTCCGGCGATCAACTATCACCTGGCGCGGCGGACGTCGGTTCACGATCGCGATTTCCTGTACACGATCCAGTCCACCTGTCAGGCAGCGCTGCACCACGGCAACCGCGTCACGATCCTGACGGATGGAGCGGCGTTCTATCCCGCGATGCTCGAGGCGATCCGCGCCGCCGTGAATTCCATCAACATGGAGTGCTACATCTTCCAGGACGGCCGGATCGCGGATCAGTTCATCGATGCGCTGGCAGAGCGCTCGCGGAACGGCGTCAACGTGACCATCGTGGTGGACGCGATCGGCAGCTTCAACATGTGGGGCCGCCCCGTGGCGAGGCTGCGCGCGGCGGGCTGCCGCATCCAGTCGTACCAGAGCCTCCGGTGGTATTCGCTGCACCGGATCAACAACCGGACGCACCGCGAGCTGCTCATCATCGACGGCCGGATCGCGTTTGCCGGCGGTGCCGGCATCGCCGACTGGTGGGCGTATCCGAAGGACGGGCGCGCGCGCCCGTGGCGCGACACGATGGCGCGCATCGAGGGGCCGGTCGTTGCCGCCCTGCAGGGCGTCGCCGCGGAGAACTGGCTCGAGTGCTGCGGCGAGATCCTCACGGGGGCCGACTACTTCCCGTCGCTGTCGCCGCAGGCGGAGACCACCGCGTTCGTCGTCAAGAGCTCCCCGTCGGATCGAGCGACCGCCTCGCGGGTCGCGTTTCAACTGCTGATGGAAGGGGCGGACGCGACGGTGCGCATCAGCACGCCGTACTTCCTTCCCGATCGCGCACTGCGCCGGGCGCTCGTGAACATCGCGCGGCGCGGCGTGCGGGTGACGATCCTGGTGCCCGGCCGCGAGACCGATCAGAAGTGGGTGCGCCTCGCGAGCCGACGCAGCTGGGGATCGCTGTTGAAGGCGGGTATCCGCATCTTCGAGTACCGCGGCGCAATGACGCACGCGAAGGTGCTGCTGGTCGACGATCTCTGGGCGGTGATCGGCACGACCAACATCGACAACCGCTCGTTCGAGCACAACGACGAGGTGAACGTCGCCATGCGCGACCCCGCCGTCGCGGCGCGTCTGTTGGAGGATTTCGAGCAGGACCTCGCGTGCAGCGTGGAAACGACGCTCGATCACTGGCGTCGTCGGCGGCTGTGGGAGAAGATCGTTGGATCGGTGGTGTGGATTCTCGAACGGCAGCAATAGGCGAAAGGCGACGATTGTCGGTTGGCGGTTAAGGGCCAATTCGCAGATTGGCAACGAGCGGCAGGTGATCGGACGCCATGAGTGTTTTTCGCGTGCGCGGCATCTCGACGCTGTGTACTTCCACACGACCCTCGTAGTAGATGTGATCGAGATGAACCACCGGGAAGAGCCCCGGGTAGGTGCGTCGTCGTCTGAGATGCCTGCTGATGTCGACGCTTTCAAAGAGCGCGGACAGCGTCTTCGTTGCGAGACCGCGCATCCACTCGTTGAAGTCGCCGAGGATCACCTTCGGCCCGCTGACGCGCCTGTCGTGCACGAAGGAGGCGAGCCGGCCCGCCTGATACCGTCGCTCGAGGACCGCGGTCCCGAGGTGGACGTTGTAGATGTGCAGCGCCCGCCCGCCGACATCGATGTCGGCGCGCTGGCACGCGCGCGCCTCGCACGTCCGCCACGAGAGATCGTACTGCCCGTGGTACACGATGGGGTAACGGCTCAGGACGACGTTGCCGAACTGGTGCTGGCGCAGCATTCGGACGCACGTCATGACCCAGCCCATCCCCAGGCCCGCTCCAATCTCCTCCGCGTGTCCCGCGCCCGCAGGTCCGGCCCCGACGACTTCCTGCAGCGCGATCACATCGGCATCGATATCGCGCAGCACGTCCACGATGCGCGCTGGAATGACCCGCCGATCCATCCCGCGACAGCGATGGACGTTGTACGTGGCGATGCGGATATCAACCATTCGACTGCTGATCAGGCAATCGCCAATCCCATCGCCAATCCCCAATCGACAATCGCCAATTCAATCGGCAATCGGCAATCTGCAATCGGCAGTCGATTAGCCCTCTTCTTCGTATTCTTCTTCGGCGGGAGGACCGGGGCGCGTCGGTGGACGCAGCGCTTCGCGGTAGTCGAACAGCGGAAGGCCGGAGACGTGGAGCGTGAGCGGGCAGCCCGGCGCCTTCTGATCGACGACGACCGTCACGGGGCTGCCTTCGACGCCATCGCGAAACGCGAGACGGCAGCCGCAGGCGAGGCGCGCGTGGGTGAACCCTTTCAACATCCAATCGGATTGTACTACAGGAAGGCGCGCGCGGTGCGCTCCCTGGGTGTGGAGCGGAGCCCCCACCCTCAGAGGAGCGCTTTGATCTCTTGTTCGAACGCTTCCTTCGACGCGGGGCCGATATGCTTCGTGCAGATCGTGCCGTCGCGCGCGAGGAGATACGACGTCGGCACGCCGTAGAACGGACCGTACGCGTCTTCGATGTCCGACTGCATCAGCAGAATCGGATACTGCATCTTCCATTCTTTCGCGAACGGCCGCAGCGTCTCGGGCGCGTCGTCGATCGAGATGCCCGCGATGACGAGTCCCTTGTCCTTGTACTCGGAGTACAGCTGCACGAACGCGGGGATCTCCGTCTTGCACGGCCCGCACCAGGTCGCCCAGAAATTGAGCAGCACAACCTTGCCCTTGTAGTCGGCGAAGCGCACGGGCGCGTTGTTCATGTCCTTGAGGACGAAATCGAGCTTCCCCTTCGCGCCATCGGCGTCGCACGTCTGCCCTGCCGGGGGCGCCCCCTTGTTCGCGCTCGGCGCCGAGGACGACACCGGCTCGCCCCTGTGCCCCCGCACCATCGGCAGCGTCAGCAGCGCGAGCGCAACGGCCGCAGCGCCTGCGATGATCCAGCCTGGTCTCATGATCGATTCCTATTTCGCATGCGTTTTCACGTAACCGACAATCGTGTCGAAGTCCTGAGGATGGCCGTCGGCGAGAACGGCGTATGTCCGGCCGTTCGCCGACCAGATCGCCGTTTCGCGACCCATGCTGTCCATGACGCGGTCGCGCCCGAGCACGCGCGGGAGCACGTAGACCGAGAGCGGCTCGCCGTGCCAGAGATACATGAGGTGCGCGACGCGGCCGTCAGTCGAAAGGCAGCGGCGGACGTTGATGAGTTGTAGATTGTGATCAGGGGCCGTATCGGGGATGGTCAGCGCCCACCCCTGCCGCGCCTGCCATCGGGCCGCAACGGCGTGAACGTCGGGCGCCGTGCGCGCACGCGGCGAGATGTTGAAGCACTTCACGTGATCGAGCGCCAAGCCTGCGGCCAGCGCTTCCACCCTGTCGTTGAGCCCGAGCGCGAACACGGCGCCGATCGCGAGGAGCAGGCTCGCCGCGAGCGATAACGGGACCCAGCGCGTCCGGCGAATTGAGGAGTGAGCCGTTAGCGTGCGATGCGCCGCACACCGCGCGCGCAGACCCGGGGGCGCCGAGGCCCTCAGCGCTCCGCGCCGCTGGTGGACGACCTCGCGCGCAGCGCGCTCGGCTTCCATCCGTTCGCGGCAGGGCGGGCACTTCGCCAGGTGCACATCCGTTTCACGTCGGCCCTCGGGCGGCGCCTCGCCGTCGACGTACGGCGTCAGACGCTCTTCGAGATCGCGGCAGGTCCGGATGTCAGCCATAGTCGTCAGCGCGAAACCACGCGGCGGGCGGCCTCGGCCCTCCGCATTTGCAAGGCGTCGTAGAGCGCGCGCCGGCCGCGCGAGATCCGCGACATCACGGTGCCGATCGGGATGTCGAGCACGCGCGCGATGTCCGCGTACGCCAGCTCCTCGACGTCGCGGAGCCAGACCGCCTGCCTGAACGCCTCTGGCAGCGTGTCCAGCGCCTCCTGCAGATCGCGATCGAGCGTCGCGCGCGTCAGGATCTGCTCCGGCGTCTGGCCGCCGCCCGCATCGTCGGCGGCCCGCTCGACCGCGTCGTTATCCACGTCCACCGGGTTCCGCCCATCGTGCCGGCGCATATTGCGATACGTGTTGTGAAGGATCGCGAACAGCCACGCCTTCAGGTTCGTACCCGGCTCGAACTGGTGTGCGGCGCGGAACGCCTTCAAATAGGTGTCCTGCACCAGATCCTCCGCGTCCTGGGGACGCCGGGTCAGACGCAACGCCGTCCCGTAGAGGCTGTCCAGGTGCGACAGTGCCGCCTCGGCAAACGCCCCGTTCCCGTCGCCGGCAGCAGCCTCGCTGGACGCACGGGGAGAACGGCGGCGAAATACCATTGCGCGAGGCCCGTAAACGCCCACTGGAGAGAACACCAGAGAGGCGCGGATTTATTCCTTCAAGTCTATCAGGGCGGCGGAATGCCTCCGGGAGAGGACACGGAAGCGTTGCCGCCGGGGGACAACAAGGCCCAGCCACGCGTCCAGCGGCCAAATAAGAGCTCGGCCGCGGGCACGTCGCTTGCTCCGCAATCGCGGCACTAAAGTGCCGCGCTACGAACACCGGGCGGACTCCTAGCGCGCTACTTCAGTTGCGCGGGTGTGGCCGGCCGGAGCCTCCCTCAGGGACCGCAGCATTGCGACAACCGTCCTAGCTACAGTAACATCGCTCCACCGAGGTGAACCATGCGTACGTGCACGTGGCGCGGCGTCCGACTGCCGTCGTTTGCCGTCGTCTTTGCTTTTGTTTTCATCGCCGGCACCGTCGCGGCGAGCGC
>JBKPQB010000012.1:0-99752 GCA_046733875.1 Acidobacteriota bacterium | reverse complement strand
ACAGGTACGATGCCGCGATTTCGTGATCCTGGAGGTAATAGAACACCGGCATGCGCCCGCGGTAATGGAAGGGGACCTCCCCCATGGTCGTTTGAGCACCGCTGCGAACCTTGTTGACGAAGTCCAGGACCGACTGCTTCGCCAATAGTGCCGTGAAAGGCGGGATTTGACCGTTCAGCACCGCGCGACCGCTCGGCTGCTGACCGACCGCGTCGTGACAGATGTGGCAGGTTCCTTTGACGACGTTCTCGCCCAGGCGCTCCCAGCTGACCGTCTCCTTGATCAAAGGCCGCGCATCGGGTGTCCCGGCCAGCTCGGTCAGATAGGCGTACAGCATATCGATCTCGGATGGCTGCAGGTGCGCGCGGGGTGGCATCTTCTGTCCGCCCCGCTGGATGCGCGCGTAGAGATCGTCCTTTGCCTTGGCGGCTTCTTTGCGTGCCTCGGCAGCCGCGCCGGATCGTCCTTCGAGCCGGAGCTTTTGCCGCATCATCTGGAACGAGGATCCCTGGACGGCCGGCAGGACGGAGCGGATTTCCGGCGGAGCGCCAGTGCCCTCGCCCCGGTGACAGGCCTGACAGTTCAGCCGGTACAGGTCGGCGCCGGTCACTTCCACCGTTCGCCCGGGGGGCAGCACGAGCGGTTTCCGCGCCTGTTCGGTGGTCCCGGGACCATAGCGACCCGCACCGCGCCCGAGACTCGTGTCACGGTAGCGGATGCCCGTGCGATTCAACCAGCTCGGGCCCGCGACGGGCGTAACCACCGGTTCGGGCTGGGTGGACGGCTTCGCCTGCGGCGTGAGGAAAGCGCCGCGGTCGGCGGCGATGCTCCCGGCGGCGACCGTCATGCCGCCGGCGAGGAGAACGGCAAACCTCGAGGTGATCGTCATCTGTCGCTTGGGAGCCCTCCTGCGAACCAGATGCGCACATTATGCCCGCGATCGCCTCCGCAATCACGTCCGTCCGCTGCGAAATGAGAGGCACGTGCCGGATCGCTCTCGGGCACGAGCGCATTCGCCAGATACACCCTCCGGTCGGCATGGTGTGTGTTGCGGAAGATCAACTGATGCGAGCTGGCGGACAGACCCGAAACCGCCGCCGAGATGTCGAACGCCAACCGGGATCCCTGGTGCCAAGAACGGTTGTGGCGACGCCGACGAACGGAGCAATCGCGCTAATCGATTCCAATCGAGCGGCTGAACGCATTGGCACTCGTGTCTGTGCCCGTGACGTGGGGCGAGTGCGAGACAGAAGACTACTCCAGAGCGCCTGGACGGATGTTGCGAGCAAGGTGAAAAAGAAACGCGGAATTGTGTACTCTTCATCGTATGAAACGTGTGCTCTGCTGTTGCACGCTTCTGTTCACGGCCGCACTGGCGGCTTCTCCGACAACGCGCGCGCAGGGACCGCAGGGCCGCGGCCGAGGAAACGTCGACCTGCCCGACGGGCCGGGCAAGGCGTCAGTGCAGGCGTACTGCACGCGTTGCCACCAGCTCGCGAACATCGCGTTTTCCGGCGGCTACACACGGGCGGGCTGGCACGAGCTGATCGCAACGATGGTCGCGTTGCCCGACGATCAGTCGAACGTCATCGTCGACTATCTGGCGAAGAACTTTCCCGAGCAGCCGAAACCCAAGGCCGTGCTGATTCCGGGCCCGGCGAACGTCGCGTTCAAGGAATGGAATCTGCCGACGCTTGGATCGCGTCCGCACGATCCGCTGGCGACGGCGGACGGCGCAATCTGGTACACGGGCATGTTCGCGAACACGCTGGGCCGCGTTGATCCGCGCACGGGTCAGATCAAGGAGTACCCGCTCCAGACGCCGCAGTCGGGTCCGCACGGGCTCACCGCCGACAAGGACGGCCAGATCTGGTTCACCGCGAACTTCAAGGGGTACATCGGCAAGCTGGATCCGGCAACCGGCAAGATCACGGAATACAAGCTGCCGGAGGGCGCGCGCGATCCGCACACGCCGCTGTTCGATCGCAATGGGATTCTGTGGTTCAGCGCGCAGGGCGCGAACATGGCCGGACGGCTCGATCCGAAGACCGGCGACGTCAAGATGGCCACGTACCCGGAGCCGCGATCGAATCCATACGGCGTCGTGTTCGATTCGAGCGGCGCGCCGATCATCTGTGAGTTCGGCGGGAACAGAATTTCGCGCATCGATCCGGCGACGATGTCGATCAAGGAATGGACGCTGCCGAACTCCGACTCGCGTCCACGCCGGATTGCGATCACGAGCGACGATGCCGTCTGGTACTCGGATTATTCGCGCGGTTATCTGGGACGCCTGGACACGAAGACCGGTGCCGTCACGGAATGGCCATCGCCGGGTGGACCGAAGTCGCAGCCGTACGGCATCACGGCGCTCAACGACGTGATCTGGTACAGCGAGTCCGCCGTGCGTCCCAACACGCTCGTCCGCTTCGATCCAAAGACGCAGAAGTTTCAGACGTGGGTCATTCCTGGCGGCGGAGGCGTCGTTCGCAACATGATGACGACCCGTGACGGCAATCTGGTGATCGCCGAGAGCGGCGTCAACAAGGTCGGCCTGGTGGAAGTCGCGAGGTAGTCGCCAGCTCGCGCGCCTGCCGTACCTGTTCCCGCTCGACCTGCAACCCGACCTTCGTGATATCGGGGCGGAAGAAGAGCGCGACGGTCCAGTCGAGGACGATGCGGAATCGGCGGTCCCAGCGGGGCATCTGAAAGAGGTAGTAGGTCCGCCGCAGCCACCACGCGAAGAACCCCTTCAGTCGAAAGCCGAACACGAGCGCAACCCCGCGCGTGTGTCCGAGCGACGCCATCGTACCGAGAGGGCGGAAGACGAACGGCGTCGTCGGACGCCCTTCGATCGCGGCCTGGACGTTGCGCGCAAGATGTCGCGCCTCGCGAATTGCGTGCTGCGCGAGCGCCGGATAGGGATGGCCATCGGGTGCCGGAATCTCGGCGCAGTCGCCGAGCGCCCAGACGTTCGGGTGGCTTCGGCTCTGCATCGCTCCGTCGACAGCGATTCGGCCCCGGCGATCCCGTTCGACGTCGATGCTGCTGGCGACCACGCTTGGCACGATGCCGGCTGCAAGCACGATCGTGCTCGCGTCGATGATCTCGGTCGCGAGGTGCACGCGTCCACGCTCGAGTGAGCGGACGGGTGTCGATACGCGGATGTCGGCGCCGCGGCGCTGCAGCACACGCATGGCAACGGCCGCGAGCTTCTCGTCGATCTCCGGCAGGATGCGGCCGCCTGCCTCGAACAGGTGGAATTGGATCTCGTCCCGGCGGATGCGGGGATAGAACCGCAGCACGTCGTCCGCGAACGCGGTGAGCTCGCCCAGCAGCTCCACACCGACGAGCCCGCCACCGATAATCACAACCGTCAGACAGCCGCGCCGCGCAGATGCGTCGGAGGCAGCGTCGGCGCGCTCGAGCTGTTCGATGACATGGTTCCTCAGCGCGAGCGCATCCGCCATCGTCTTGAACGTGAACGCGTTCTCGGAACCGGGAATCAGGGCTTCGTTGGTAGCCGCGCCAAGCGCGACGACCAGGTGGTCGTAAGGGACGTCGTATGCAGCGCGATCGGGAACGGCGATGCGGACGAGCTGGCGATTGATATCGACGCTTTGAACCGTCGCTTCAATGAAACGCGCCCGCCGCAGCGCTGCGCGGATCGGCTGTGCGCAGTGGCGGAGCTCCAGCCGTCCCGAGCAGGCCTCGAACAACAAGGGCGTGAGGACGAAGAAGTTCTCGCGGTTGACGAGCGTGATTTCGACGTCGGTGCGGGAGCGGAGCCGCCGTTCGAGGTGCCGCACGGTCGGCACACCGGCGAATCCGCCGCCCAGTACAACGATGCGCATCTACTGATCGTAGCGCCATCTGAAACCTCGGCCGGGCCAAGGAGCGCGTGCGGTACGCGTCGTGCTCATCTCCGACGCGGCGGAACGGTCAGCGTTCCGCTGCGTCCGGAATTCGGGCCCCGGCGCCAGCGTGACCGCTACGGGCCACGAGATGACGTGGGCATCCGGAGCTTTGGCAGATCGGCTCGCCGCCCGCGGACGCAGCAGTAACGAACAACAAGGAGTATGTCGTGCGTATTGATCGCGGTCTCCTCTTCTCGTCGGTGGTATCTCTCGTGTTATTCGGCGCACACGACGCCCGTGCGCAGGCTCAGACCAGCGAGTCCCGCTGGGTCGCAGACTTTGGGGTCGGGATCGACACCAGCATCAATGGCAATGTGAATTCGGGCGCGATCGGGACGCTGCAGGGCCAGGCGACAGCAATCCTGCCGAACTCGTACGGCGACGTGTACGGCACCGGCATACAGTTGCGGTTCGGCGGTGGGTACATGCTGGACGACGTCTCGGAGCTGCGGGGGGTCTTCACATACCAAGCCGCCGACGCGGACCTGGTGCGTATGGGCGATATCGGACCCTCGAGCCTTTATGCGCAGTATTCCGATTACAAGGCGTTCGGGCTCGACTTCGGGCTACGGCGCTACGTGCCGCTTTCGGTTCGGAACCTGCGCGTGTACGGCGAAGGCTCGATAGGGCTGGCATTCATCGACCGCATCAACGCGTTGTTTGCCGCACCCCAGTCGAACGTCGTGTTCAATTCGACCGATTTCTACGATCGGACGGCGGCGTTTACGTGGGCGATCGACGCGGGCATCCTCTTTCGAATCGCCGAGCATGCCGATCTCAACGCGCAACTCGGGCTGCGCCACGTGAGCGGATTGTCCGAGGTCGATCAGTTCGCCGGGACGGGGCTGGAAGACATCAACAATGATACGGGGCGGTTGACGTTCCCCATCGTCGTCGGGCTGCACTTTCGATTCAAGTGACGGCGGATCCGAGCCGATCGAGGTACTTCACCATGAGTACTTCATTGCCGCGCTCGTTGTAGACGAGCTCGTCAGCGACCTGCCGCGCGATGAGCATGCCGAAGCCGCCCGGACGAAGGCCAAGCTCCGCGCGGCGCATCGCCGTCGCGACGATCTCGTCGCGTTCGGCTGACGCTGTCGCCCGCGACAACGCGCCCCGATCGAAGCCGCCGCCCGGATCCCGCACGTAGTACACGATGGCCCGACTGGTTCTCGCGGCGGTGACCTCGACGGCCTTCGTTGGATCGAACCCTGCCCCGTGCTCCATCGCATTCAGCAGCATCTCGCGAAAGGCCGCGAGCACGAGGTCGCGCACGTCATCCGGCAGCACCGTGAGATGTTCGGTGAGGAACCGCACGAGCCGATCGGCCGTGAGCAGGTGGCACGAGACGCGCAGTGTGAACCAGTGAGGAAGGGCGGACACGACCTCGAGGTCGTCACGCCAATGGGAAGCGTTCAGTGCCGAGCGCATCATGTCCGCGATTGCGCCGGGATCGAACGGTGGAGTGAAGCAGGCGAACACGTGTGCGCGCACAGCGCTGATCAGCTCGTCGTGCGTCGCGGCGGGCGCGAGCACGATGATCCGGAGCCCCGAACGGATCGCGCGCAGCTCTTCCGCGAGCGCAAGATCTTCGGAAATGGGTGTCTCGGCTGCGGTCAGGACGACATCGAAGGGGCGCTGGCGAACGAGTTGCAGTGCCTCCACGTCGCCGCCGCAGCGATCGATGTCGTGCCCGCGGAGCTGGCCGCCGTGGAGGGCCGTCCAGATGGGCCCGTCGTTGCGGATGACCAAAGCTCGGCCCATCGCACCCTCCTGCCGTCGAACGCAGGCTGCTCGGCGAGCATCGGACTGCGGACTTCGTTCGCACAGTATACGTCGCTGAATAAGATCGTGAGGTCCCAATGACGACAATCGGATTGATCGGCGCAGGGCACATCGGCAGCCAGATCGCGCGGCTTGCCGTCAAGAACGGCTACAACGTTGTGCTCAGCAATTCGCGCGGCCCGGAAACGTTGAGCGCTCTCGTGAGCGAGCTGGGGCCAAAGGCGCGCGCGGCGACCGTAGTCGATGCCGCAACAGCCGGCGACATCGTTGTTGTTACGATTCCGTTGAAGAACTACCGGAGCGTTCCCGTGGAACCGCTGGCCGGCAAGATCGTGATCGACACGAACAATTACTACCCAGAGCGAGACGGCCACATCCCCGAACTCGACAACGAATCGACGACCACGTCGGAGCTGCTGCAGGCGCACCTGCCCAAATCCAAGGTCGTCAAAGCGTTCAATCACATTTACGCGGCGGAGCTCACGACACACGGCCAGCCCGCGGGGACGAAGAACCGGCGCGCGCTCGCGATTGCTGGCGACGATCCCGGCGCCAAGGCGACGGTCACACAGCTGCTCGACAAATTCGGGTTCGACACTGTCGATGCGGGTCCCTTGAAGGAAGGCTGGCGCATCCAGCGCGATACACCAGGGTACGGGCCGCGGCGGACTGCCGAGGAATTGCGGCGAGATCTCGCGGCCGCGACGCGCTACGCTAATCAGGCGCGGTGATTACGCCCGCGGCTTCGCCACCGAGATCCGGATCCCTTGTGCGGCATTGAGGACCACGCCGCACATCAGCAGCGCGGACGCCCCGGCGGTCAGAGCCGGGGTTGCCGACGCGAGACCCAGGGCGAGGAACGGGACGCCGATCGACCACGTCAACAGCGTCGCTTTTGCCAACGCGGGGCTGCCGAGCGCGTGCGCCGAGCGTTCGGGTGGTTTCAGACCGCTGGCCTGGAACATCCGATACCAGCCATGCAGCGGCAGCACCCGTCCCTGAATACCGATGACCACCTGCGACAAGAATCCGACGAGTCCTGCCACGCCGTACGTCCACTGAAGCGCGATGCTCATGACGTGCAGCGTGAGCACGATCCCGAGCACTGCCGTGATCAGCAGCCACATGAAGGCGACGTGCGTCTGCCACGTCGCCCAGTCAGGCCGCGGCAGCGCGGCTGGCGGCTGCAGTTTGTGCTTGACGATCTCGCGCACGTGCGCCACGAACACGGCGAGCCCGGCGACCACGAGCGCGGCCCAGACGGGTGTCCACGGCGATTGGGTCAGCAGGGTCATCGTCAGCCCGATGACTCCGGCCTCGAGCAGGACAGCGCTCCACGCCATCGACCCGCTCGTCGGCATTGTCGCCGGAAGGATCATCGGGATGAGGCGGTACGAGAGACCGACGACGATCATCACCGCCCAGCCGATCGCCGCGAGATGCGCGTGGCGAAAGCCGCGGCGAGAGGAGACCACGCCGCACTGCCATGCGCGCGGTTCAGACCGATCGCGATTCCGAATCCGGCTGCGGCGAGCACATTGGCGAAGGCGAGCGCGACGTGAAGCTTCACGGGCCACGGCACCGGCGCGCGGCCAAGTCCGGCCCAAGCGCGAATGGCCATGATTGCCAGGGTCATCAGGACCGGCGCCGCCGACCACGCCATGACGGCGTACTCGCCCGTCCAGAAGCTCGCGGCCATGCCGCTCACGCCGGCGCCATACGCAAACCATGCGATGCGGTCGATCGCCGCAGCCCGAAATGGCATTCGCAACGCGAGCGGCGCAACGATGTAGAACGCGCCGAGGATCGAGGACGTGATCCATCCGAGCGTCACCAGATGGACGAGCGCCAGCATCCGCGGATGATAGAAATAGCCGCCAGAAAGCCCCGGCCTGACAATGAGTGCTGCGAAAGCCAGGGCAAGGCAGAGATGTGCGTAGCCGAAGTAGAGAAGAGGGATACCCGACGCGGGCAGGAGGGACTCGCGGCCCTTCATCCGTACGCTTCGAGCTTGATCTTCTCCCGCGGGACGCCGAGCGTCGTCAACTGGCTCACCATGCTCTCGAGGAAGCGCGGCGGCGGCGTTCTGCCCTCCGCGGCGCATGCGCGGCGCTCCCAGACCGTGATCGCGGGGCCGCAGGCATAAATGATCGTGCTCTCCTGATCACCGAGCGCGTCCTGGAGCAGTTCGGCGTTGACGCGGCCCGTACGGACGTCCACATCAGAGGGGAAGGGGCCCTGATCGCGGGTAAGCGCATGGATGACGCGCAGGCGCGACCGATGCGCCTTCTGCAGGCGTGTCAGCTCGTCGCGGAAGATCACGTCCTGCCATGTCTTGTTCGAGTAGACGAAGGTGTGGCGCAGGCGCGCGTGCCGATGCAGCGAATCCTTGATCATCGAGAAGTTCGGCACGCTGCCGGAGCCGGCACACAGGTGGAGGATGTGATCGGCGCGCGCTTCGATGTTGTCCGGGAGCGCGTAGGCGCCCGTGTAGCCGGCGACGATCATCCGATCGCCGGCGCGCACCTCGTATGTCAGAAATCCGGAGATGAGCGGCGGGTACTTTGTGTCGGGGCCGAACAGCTCTTCCTTGATCGTCACGGCGACGTACTGCTCGTGCGGCGCCGAGCACATGGAATACGCACGCGGCGCCTCCTTGCGCCCTTTCAGGTGCTCGAGATAGGCGACGTGATTCCGGAGGCCGATGAACTGATGCGGATCGATCGTGAGGTACTGACCGGCACGATACTTCGCGGGGGCGCCGGTATCGAGCACCAGCGTTGTCGAATCCGGTGTCTCGCGGATGGCGTCCACCACGAGCGCATCGAAGGTGGTCATGCCGGCGACCCTGGCCGGTGCGGATTCAGTAGACATACGTGATCAGCGTCCGAGCGCCTGTACCCGTTTCCCTCATTGTGCACCTTTCGCAGCGTGCGCGGATGGGCCATGCGGTCGCGAAACGGGGGGCGGCCTTTTCATGGCCGTCGTAAGGCGCCCCTTTCAGGGCCGCGTCCACCTCCGGCGCTCAGGTGGAAGACGCGCACGGCATTTCCGTGGAGCAGCTTTCGCTCGACTGCCGTGCTGGCGGACAGCTGCCGAACAGCGGCGATAATCTGGGCGCCCAGGCACGATGTGCCCGTGCCCTCGCGGTCGCTGCAGTCGCTGCCGAAGATCAACTTGTCCTGATGGCGCGCCACGAAATCGCGCGCGAACGCCTCATCACGTGTGAGGGCATTGAGGCCCGACCCGGCCGAGAGGTCGCCGAACATGTTGGGGTAGTCGGTCAGATACCGGTCCGTGAGCCCGCCGCGTGTGACTGGGCCTTTCGGATACATAACTGACTGGTCGGCTTTGGCGTCGATGTTCGCCCACCATGTCTGCGCGTGCCCGATGAAGCTGACGGCGTAGTAGCGCTCGAGCATCCGGTGGAAACGGTCGAATCCGTAGTTGTACATTCCGTGCTGCCAATGCATGAGCACGGGAACGTGATGCGCGCGCGCCACGTCGTAGATCCGCTGCATGGCCGTCGAATCGCAATCGATCCCGAACTTCTGCTCCGCGATCGCGACGGCGCCCCGCTTCAGATATCGTTCAATCTCGTTTGTCGCGTCCGTGAGGTCGGGCACTTCGTTCGCCGCGAACATGAAACCGCGGCCGTGCTGACGCGCGAAGCGATAACAGGCCTCGTTGCCGAGCGCTTGCGCGTCGAGGCCATTGGATTTGCCGTCGTGTGTCGACGGCGTGTTCACCGGACGTCCGGCAGGAAGGAGAATGGTCCGCGAGATTCCCATTTTCTGCTGATGTGCGAGAAACGCCTCGTCCGAGCGGCCGCTGTAGCCCAGATGCTGATGAATGTCTATGATGGGCTCCAGTGGCTCCTGCGCGTCCGCGCCGATCGACGCGCCGAGGCTCATTACGCCAAGCGCGGATACGCCCAGAAAGTCGCGGCGGCTCTGGCACACGATCCGTATTCTGCACGAAGCTGAGGCACACTCGATATGTCATCCGGCCGGCTCATCCCCTTTGCGGTTCTCGTTTCAACGGCGCTCGCCAGCGGATTCAGCCCTCAGAGCTCGCAAGCCAATCGGCCGTGGCCGCCCGAGGTCCAGAAGGTCTCGAACGAATCGCCCGCGCAGTCGCCCGAGGACGAACTGAAGACGTTCTACATGCCTCCCGGGTACCGCGTCGAGCTGGTCGCGAGCGAGCCGCTCATCCAGGAGCCGGTGGCGCTCGAATGGGATCTGCAAGGGCGTCTGTGGGCCGTCGAGATGCCCGGCTTCATGCAGGACATCACCGGGTCAACTGAAAACGACCCGATCGGGCGCGTCGTGGTCCTCGAAGATACCGATCACGACGGCCGCATGGACAAGCGGACGGTCTTCGCCGACGGGCTCGTCCTCGGGCGATCGCTGAAGATCCTCGATCGCGGCGTCCTCGTGGCCGAGCCGCCGAACGTGTGGTTGATGCGGGACACAGACGGCGATCTGAAAGCCGATACGAAGGAGCTGGTCACGAATCGGTACGGGCGGCGCGGCATCGATCCGCAGGAGAACGCGAACGGGTTCGCCTGGGGGCTCGACAACATCATGCACACCGCGGGGCAGAGCGACATCGAGCTGCGACTGAAGAACGGCAGCTTCGAAATCCTCAACACGCTGGATCGCGGCGAGTGGGGCATTACGGAAGACGACGCCGGCAGGGATTACCGGAATACGAACGAGTCCGCGCTGCACGTGGATCTCGTGCCGACGCGCTACTTCGCGCGCAATCCCAATCTCCTGCGGACGCGCGGGAGCTACGAGCGTCTGGCGGACGACAATCCTGATCTCAATACCGTCTGGCCCGTGCGCCCGAATCCGGGAACGAATCGCGCTTATCAGGTGGGGATCGATCGTCCTGACGGGACCCTGGCGAAGTTCACGTCCGTCTGTGCGCCCATGGTCTATCGCGGCGACCGCCTGCCCTCCGAGTTGTACGGCAACGTCTTCGTCGTCGAGCCCGCGGCGAATCTCGTCAGCCGTATCGTGATCGATGACACCGGCGGCACCGTCCACGCGCGAAAAGGCTACGAGCGCGGCGAGTTCCTCGCGTCCACCGACGAGCGCTTCCGTCCTGTGTACGTATCGAACGCGCCCGACGGCCTGCTGTACATCGCCGACCTCTACCACGGCATCATCGAGCACCGGATTTCGATTACGGAGTATCTGCGCGACCAGATTCTCAGCCGTCACCTGCAAAAGCCCACCGGTCTGGGCCGCATCTTCCGCGTCGTCCACGACCCGGTGCCCCCCTCGGGGTCAGAGCCCCCACAATTAGTTGCGCAAAATTCGCCGCAGCCGTCCGCGGGGTCAGACCCCGCACAAGGGGTTGTGGGTGGGACCGGGGCACAATTAGTAGCGCTGCTGACGCATCCGAATGGCTGGTGGCGCGACACGGCGCAGCGGCTCCTCATCGAGCGGCACGACGTTTCGGCAGTTCCGGCGTTGACGAAGCTCGCGGCGTCGGACGACTGGAAGGCGCGGCTGCGCGCGCTATGGACGCTGGACGGGCTGGACGCCATCGAGCCGGCGCTCGTCACGCGCGCGCTCGAGGACGCGTCACCTGATGTGCGCGCGGCAGCCATCCGAATCAGCGAGCGCTGGCTCGCGAACGGAGACGAGGCCTTCGTCTCAGCCGCCGCGAAGCACATCGACGATCCGGATCCGCGCGTGCGCCGTCAGCTCGCGGCGTCACTCGGTGTGCTCCCCGAGGATGCACGTCAGCGCGCGATCGTGCCGCTGCTCGAGCGCCACGCCGACGATCCCGTCACGATGGACGCGGCATTGAGCGGGCTTCATGGGATCGAGAGCGCCGTGCTCGAGCAATTGCTGAACGCCGCGAACGAGACGCCGCAGCAGCAGGCGGCGATCGCGATATTGACGGCAACGATCGTCCGCAGCGGCGACGCGGCGGCCGCGGCGCGCGTGCTCGACTGGACCGGTCAGCCGACCCGGACGCCATGGCAGCGATCCGCGCTGTTGCAGGGCGAGGAAGTCGCGCTTCTCGGGGCGGCAATCCCCGGTTCGAGAGAGCGGCGTGAAGCGCCTCGTGCGACGAATCTCCCGTGCCCGACGTGTGAGGGCGGACGCGCGGGTCCGGGCGGAGCGTACGCGTTTCAGCGCCCCGGCGATCCGACGATCGAGAACGGCCGCCGTAACACGGGCGGCCGGACGCTGCGCCTGAGCGCCGAGCCGACGGCGCTCGAGCACGCCGCCGAATCGAACGACGATCTCGGCCGCCGCGCGACGGCCGTGCTCGCACGAGTGAGCTGGCCTGGCAAACCAGGCGCCGAGGCCGCCGTACCGCCGTTGACGACTGCCGAACAGCAGCGATTCGAGGCGGGACGTGAAATCTACCGCAACATCTGTCAGGCATGCCATCAGGCCGACGGACGCGGACAGGAAAAGGTCGCGCCGCCGCTCGTCGGATCGGAGCTGGCGCTGGCGGCACCCGCCGTTCCCGTTCGGATCCTGCTGAACGGCAAGGAAGGGGCGATCGGTTTGATGCCGCCGATCGGCTCGACACTCAGCGACGATCAGATCGCCAGCGTGCTCACCTTCGTCCGCCGCAACTGGGACCAGACCGGATCGCCCGTGGATCCGGCCGTCGTGAAGGACACCCGCGCGCTCACGGCGGCGCGCTCACGCCCATGGACGGACGAGGAGCTGCGGACGCTGGCGAGGACGATGAAATAGCTGCGGCTTGCCTCATCTGACGCGGACCGATATTCTTCCGGCCTTGAACAGCAGATTGGAGGCAGCCCCCATGCACGCGACTCAGAACGCATCGCGCAGGTCCATCATCCGAAGCTTCGGCGCGTCGGTCGCCGCCGCGGCCGCGGGCCTCTTCGGAACGCGCGTCGCGCACGCGCAGACGGCCGCGACGGCGAAGAAGACATCCACCGACGAGCAGCCTGCCGGAGCGAAGCCGCCGCTCTTCTCCTCCTGGGTGACGTATGGCGGACTCGTGTACATCGCGGGGCAGGGGGAGCACGGCCCGGGCGACATCACCGCGCACACGACGTCGGTCCTGAATCAGCTCGAAGCGCAGTTGAAGAAGGCGGGCTCGTCGATGGACAAGGTCCTGAAGGTGAACGTCTACCTGGCCGATCTCCGGGACTACGATGCGATGAACGAGGTGTTCAGGGGCCGCTTCGGCCCGCATCCGCCCGTCCGCACGACCGTCGCGACGTACGGCGGCGTGCCTGGCAACTCGCTCGTCGAGATGGACTGCATCGCGGCGCTTTGACCATCGCGCAACTGTCGCGCAACTGAAGTTGGGCGTTACGAGCCAACGTTGCGCGCTACGAACCAGAGAATCGGAGGACGCCATGTGGACGCGGCGCCATTTTCTCGAGAGTCTTTCGTCGCTGCCATTCGTGGGCGGACTGATCGCGACGTCCGCTCCGGCCGTTGTTGAAGCCGGGAGCGGACGCGATTACTTCCGCGACCTCGGCGTGCGGCCGTTCATCAACGCCGCCGGCACGTACACCGCGATGACCGCCTCGCTGATGGCGCCGGAGGTGATGGACGCGATCGATTACGCATCGAAGCGTTACGTGATGCTTGACGAGCTGCACGACAAGGTCGGCGAGCGCATCGCGTCGCTCGTGCACAGCGAGGCCGCAATGGTAACGTCCGGCGCGGCGTCGGCGCTGACGCTGGGGACGGCTGGCGTGCTGACGGGATCGGACCGCCATAAGGTTGCCGACCTGCCTGACCTGACGGCAATGAAGAGCGAAGTGATCATTCAGAAGGCGCATCGCTTCGGCTACGAGCACGCTGTCCGCAATTGCGGCGTGCGGTTCGTCGAGGTGGAGACGGCGGACGATCTCGAGCGCGCGGTCAACGAGAAGACCGCGATGATGCTTTTCTACAACAACAACAACAGCGTGGGGCACATTCGCGACGAGCAGTTCGCGGCGCTCGCCAGGAAACACGGGGTTCCCACGCTGAACGATGCCGCCGCCGACGTGCCCCCCGTCGAGAACCTGTGGAAGTACACGCGTATGGGGTTCGATCTCGTGGCGTTCTCCGGCGGCAAGGGGCTGCGCGGCCCGCAGAGCGCGGGCCTGCTGCTCGGCCGCAAGGATCTGATTGCGGCGGCGAGGCTGAACGCGTCGCCGAATGGCAACGCGCTCGGGCGCGGCATGAAGGTGAACAAGGAAGAGATGGTGGGGATGCTCGCGGCAATCGAGCGATATGTGGCGCTCGATCACGCCCACGAGCAGCGGGAGTTCGAGAAGCGCGCCGAAACGATCCGCAGCAGCGCCGCATCGGTGCGCGGGGTGAAGGCCGAGGTATTCGTTCCTGAAGTCGCCAACCACGTCCCGCACGTGCGCGTCTCGTGGGATCCCGCTCTCGTCCCCCTCAAGGCCGACGCGGTCGTCAAAGCGCTTCGCGACGGTGAGCCCTCGATAGGAACGCGCGCCGAGAACGACACGATCGTCGTGGGAGTCTGGATGATGCGGGCGGGCGAGGAGCGGGTCGTCGCCAGGCGCCTGCGTCAGGAACTGGAGAGAACTACGTGAGCATTCGCGTGTCGGCGGGTCCTACGTCCGGTCTGAAGACCACCCCTGCAATTTCCTGCTCGTTCATCTTCGCGTTCCTGCTGGTGATCAGTTCTGCCGCGCTCGTTCTGCAGGCGCGGGGACAGCCGAAAAAGACCGAGCCGAAGGCGTACACGACCTGGAGCGATTACGGAGGCAGCGCCGACTCGGCGCAGTACTCCGCGCTCGGCCAGATCAATCGAACGAACGTAGCGGGGCTGCAGGTCGCGTGGACGTATTCGACGGGTGATCCAGGCAACTACCTGTTCAATCCCGTTGTCGTCGACAACGTCATGTACGTCCTTGCGAAGAACAACTCGATCGTCGCGCTGGACGCCGAGACGGGCAAGGAGATGTGGGTCCACCCGAACGGGCGCGGCCGGATTACGACGCGCGGGGTCAACTATTGGGAGAGCAAGGACCGGCGGGAGCGCCGGCTGTTGTACTCGTACAACAATCTCCTGCAGGCGATCGATGCGCACACCGGCGCGACCATTCCGTCGTTCGGCGTCAACGGCGTCGTCGATTTGCGGGAAGGCCTCGGCCGCGATCCGGAGAAGATCTCGGTTCAGTCGACGACGCCGGGTCGGGTGTTCGAGGACCTCATCATCCTCGGTTCGGCAACCAACCAGGAATACGACTCGGCGCCAGGCGACATTCGCGCGTTCGACGTCCGGAGCGGAAAACTCGTCTGGACCTTCCACACCATCCCGCACGCGGGAGAGTTCGGCTACGACACGTGGCCGCCCGACGCGTGGAAGACCGTCGGCGGTGCCAACAACTGGGCCGAGATGACGGTCGACCCGAAGCGAGGCATTGTCTACATCCCGACGGGCAGTCCCAAGTACAACTTCTACGGCGCGAATCGCATCGGCGCGAACCTGTTCGGCGACTGTCTCCTCGCCCTCGACGCGCGGACGGGCAGGCGCCTCTGGCATTTCCAGATGGTCCATCACGACATCTGGGACTACGACAACGCGACCGCGCCGAAGCTGTTGACGATCAGGCACGACGGAAAGCTGGTCGATGCCGTCGCGCAGGCCGGAAAGACCGGATTCCTCTACGTGTTCGATCGCGTCACCGGCAAGCCGCTCTGGCCGATCGAAGAACGCAAGGTGCCGTCGACGGACATGCCCGGCGAGAAGACGTGGCCGACGCAGCCGTTCCCCACGGCACCGCCGCCGTTCGCGAGGCAATCGTTCACGGAGACGGACGTGAGCCCCTACATCGACGATCCCGCGGAACGCGCGCGGCTGGTCGAAGACATTCGCAATGCGCGCAACGAGGGGCTGTTCACCCCGCCGGGACTGCGCCAGACGATCGAGATGCCGGGCAACAACGGCGGCGCGAATTTCGGCGGCGCTGCCGTTGATCCTGAACACGGAACGTTGATCGTCGTATCGAAGGACTATCCGTCCATGTTGAAGCTGGAGCTTGGTGGCCCGAACACATCGGCCTGGAGAGGCTCCCCAGGCCGCGGCGGCGATCCCGAGGCGGCCCCCTCGTCGGCTCCTGCGCCTGCGCCGTCGAGCACAGCGGACCCGTCGACGCTTCGCTACAAGAGCGGCTTTGGATTCATCGTCACCAGCAGCGGCCTCTCCGCCATCGCGCCCCCGTGGACGACGATGACGGCGTACGACTTGAACACGGGGACGATCAAGTGGCAGATCCCGCTTGGTGAGGTCCCCGAGCTTGCCGCGAAGGGCATCAACGCGACGGGAGCCCACTTTCCGAAGGTCGGTCCGGTCGTGACTGCAGGAGGACTGATCTTCACGGGCACGCGCGATCGGATCGTCCGGGCGCTCGACGTTGAAACCGGTAAGGTGCTCTGGCAGACCGAGGTCCCCGCGGCCGTCGAAGGGATTCCCGCGGTGTACGAGATCAGCGGGCGTCAGTTCGTCGTCTTCTGTGTTGCCGCACGCGCGACGACGCACATTCACGGCGTCGCGGGGCACCCTCCGTCGAACGCGCCGATTGACGGATCGTATGTGGCATTCGCGTTGCCGAGCAATTCCGCAAGGTGAAGGCGACATCACTTCGTGGCGTTGCGAGATCTTCCGGCAATCACTGTCCATCGGCGGCGTCGGAGAGCCACGAGTTCGATTGACGCTACGTCATCCGCGCTCTGATCACCAGCCAGACGAACGCGCCGAAGCCGATCGCCACGACGGCGCGGCGCACCCACGTCTGGCCGACGCGCAGCGCCAGGCGCGCGCCGCCGTAGCCGCCGGCGAGGCCGCCAGCAGCCATCGCGATCGCGACCGGCCAGTCCACGATCCCGCTGACGACGAACGTCAGCGCGGCCACCGCGTTGATGCACGTCGCGCCCCAGTTCTTGAGGCCGTTCATGCGATGAATGTTCGTGAGACCCATCGCCCCGAGCGCCGCGAGCATCAGGATGCCGATGCCGGCGCCGAAGTACCCGCCGTATACGGCGACGCCGACCTGCGCGGCCAGAAACCGCCACGACGGAGGGGGTAGGTCGCCGGGCTCGGATCCGATCGCGCTCCGCTTCAGGAAGAGCCGCGTGAGCGGGCGCTGCAGCAGGAACAGCAGCGTCGCGCCGAGCACGAGATACGGCACGATCGCATCGAAGCGCCCTTCGGACGTGCGAAGCAGGAGGAGCGCACCGAAAATGCCGCCGCACACGCTCGGGAGCGTGAACCAGACGAGCCACGCGCGCGTGCCTTCCAGCTCGGCCCGATAGGCCCACATGCTGCCGAACGACCCGGGCCAGAGCGCGACCGTGCTGGTCGCATTCGCCGAGAGCGGCGGCACTCCCAGCGCGACGATTGCGGGAAACGTCACCAGCGTTCCGCCGCCCGCGATGGAATTGATGCTGCCGCCAATCGCGGCCGCGAGGAAGACCAGCAGGAAGCCGAGGACCGACACGCGCGCTCTAGGGGAACGGGCGCGCGCGATATGACGCGCGAGGCGGGTCCTGTCGCGAACAGCCCCACTTCGTCCTCTGCGTCCAAAACACAGCGGGAGGAGGGGCACCTCCGGCGCGAAGCGGGGCGCACCCGTCCGCGCCGGCCGCGAGCAGCGCGTCGCGTTCCGCGCGAGCGTTCACGAGCGCGGAGCCGGCGCGGCGCAGAAGCGGTCGAACGCGTCCGTCAACTGACGGGCGATGCCTTCGGCGGTCTGATTCTCGATCTGGTGGCGCTCCATCATGTACAACAGCCGGCCCTCGCGAAGGATCGCCACGGACGGCGAGGATGGAGCATATCCCGTGAAGTAGCTGCGGGCGCGCTCCGTCGCATCGATGTCGCCGCCGGCGAACACGGTGCCGACCGCGTCCGGCTTGACGGTGTGCCGCAGCGCGAGCGCGATGCCCGGGCGCGCCTTGCCCGCCGCGCATCCGCACATGGAATTGACGACGATCATCACCGTCGAGGGATGTCTCACGAACGCATCGACCTGTTCGGGCGTGCGCAGTTCATGCACGCCAAGCCGCGTCAGCTCAGCGCGCATCGGACCGATGAAGGATTCCGGATAGGGCATGGTTAATAATACCAACTGAGACAAACGCCAACTCCCAACTTCCAACGCCGGCGTTGGGTGTGGGGGTTGGGATTGGGAGTTTAGATGCCGTCCCGACGAGATTTCCTGATCACTGCAGCAGCCTCTGCGATTGCCATGTCGGCCCGGGCGCGCGCACGCGCCGTCGTAGAGCGGCCCTTTCCGGGCGGGCAGCCGGCCGCCGGTCCAACGCTGAACGGCGGTGCGCTTGGCCTTCAGCTCTGGAGCGTGCGCGACTACCTGCCCAAGGATCTGAAAGGCACGATTCAGAAGGTCCGCGATCTCGGGTTCCGCGAGATCGAGGCAGCGGGGTTGTGGAAGCACTCGGTTGCCGAGCAGCGCGCTGCGCTCGATGCGTCAGGGCTGCGCTGCCAGTCAGCGCATATGGGCTTCGAGCGCCTGCGCGACGACATGCGCGGCGCAATCGCCGAGGTGAAGGCGCTTGGCGCAACCTGGATCGTCTGCCCCTGGATTCCGCACAAAGACGACGTGTTCACGCGTGAAGATGCGCTGAAATCGGCCGAGGCGTTCAACAAGTTCGCCTCCGCCGCGCACGACGCAGGGCTGCGGTTCGCATATCACTGCCACGGCTACGAGTTCGTCCGATCTCCCGAGGGCACGCTGTTCGACACGCTCGCCGGCGCGACCGATGCATCCAGTGTCATGTTCGAGATCGACGTGTTCCACGCGCTCCTCGGCGGCGCCGATCCGGCAAAGTTGATCGAAAAGTATGCGAGCCGCGTCGCGAGCCTGCATTTGAAGGATCTGAAGAAGGGCTTCCCAATCACGGTGGGAAGGGCAACGGCGCCGCCGGAGGCCGATGTTCCAGTCGGGACCGGGCAGGTCGCCATGCCGGCCGTGCTGAAGGCTGCCGCGACTGGTGGGACGAAGCTGTACTACATCGAGGATGAAAGCGCAGATCCCTGGCAGCACATTCCCGAGAGCCTGAAGTATCTACAGGAGGCCAGGAGATCAAAAGAGGGATAACAGGAGACCAGCAAGCGAGGAGGAAACAGGAGAGCAGGAGAAAATATAAGATAGCCTCTGATCTCCTGGCCTCAGTTCGGTATTTTCTCGGTCTCCTGGGCTCCTGTGATCAATCTCGGACAACGAAAGGATAAAGCCATGCGTGTTGTGTACGGTTCGGTGCTCGCGATCGCGATTGCCGCGGCAGGTACGACGGCGCTCTGGGCCCAGCAGGATTCGGCGCGCAGCGTCGCCGGCGGTGGGGTCTCCGTTCAGGGATGGACCGGCAAGATCGACGCGGGCGCGGAGAAGGCAGGCCAGTCGCTCAACGATGCGAAGCTCGTGAAGGAGGGCGACGCCCTGCACGTCACGACCGGTCCCGCCGTGACCTACTGGAATCCCGCGAACAAGGCGTCCGGCAACTACACGGTCAAGGCGACGTTCAACGAGACGAAGTACATGAATCTCAACGATCACCCGCATCCGTACGGGATCATGATCGCCGGCAACGATCTCGGGACGCCGCAGCAGAGCTATCTGTATTGCGCGGCGTACGGCAACGGCACCTTCATCGTGCGCGGCATGGGACCGGAACCCTTCCAGATGGGCGGCCGCCGTCCCGAGGCGAACCCCGCGATCCACAAGGCCGCAGGCCAGGGCCAGCCGGTCTCGCAGGAGATTGCGGTGTCGGTCAAGGGAGACAAGGTAGACTGCGCGATTAACGGCACCGTGGTTGCGACCTACAACAAGTCCGACCTCGTGGCCCCAGGGAAGCTGAAGTCGCTCGACGGCGTATACGGCATCCGCTTCGCGCACAACACAGACGCGACGGTGACCGGTCTCACCATGACAAAAGAATGAGTACTGCTCCTGAACTCCCGTGATCACTCCGGAAGGCCAAACGCCACGATGCTGGGGCCGGCAGCGACGGCAATGAGCTGCCGGCCATCGAACATATAGGTCATCGGCGAGGCCTTCCACGTCTGGTTCGCCGGAAACGTCCACAGCGCCTCGCCGGATGCCGCATCCGCCGCCATCACACTCCCATCGTCCGCGCAGAAGATCACGAGACCGCTCGCCGTCGCAAGCGTTCCGCCCCATGAGTACGCCGGCCCGGGTTGCGGCAGCGTCCAGACGATGTTGCCGGTTTGGATGTCGATGGCTTTGAGGATTCGTTGCGGAACCGGATCCCGCGCGGTCTGCTGCGATCCGCCGAGATACGTCTTGCCGGCCTGCCACTCGCCCTGGTCCCGCTTGCGATAGATGCTGCACTTCTCGAACGTCTGCACGTAGTACAGCCCGGTCGACGGATTGAACGACGGTGAGAACCAGTTCGTCGCGCCGTCCTGCGACGGGCACACCTTCGTGCCTTCCGGCGTCGGCTCCTGATTGGGCATCAGGATCGGACGTCCATCCGCGCCGATGCCGCTGGCCCACGTGAGGTTCTTCACGAAGGGCTTCGCGAGCAGCAGCGTGCCGTCGCGGCGATCGAAGACGTAGAAGAATCCGTTGCGGTTTGCGTGCAGCAGCAGTTTGCGTGCGTGTCCCTGCCAGGCCGCGTCAACCAGCACCGACGTCTCCGTCGCGTCCCAGTCCCAGAGATCGTGCGGCGTGAACTGGTAGTGCCACTTCAGCCCGCCAGTCTTTCGATCGAGCGCGAGGATGCAGTCGGCGTACAGGTTGTCTCCCTGACGGTGATCGCCGTTGTATTCCTTGCTCGGATTTCCGGTGGGCCAATAGACGAGATCGAGCTCGGGATCGTAGCTGCCGGTGAACCACGTCGGCGCGCCGCCATGTTCGATGTCCTTGCCCTGCCAGGTCTCCGATCCGGGCTCGCCCGGCCTCGGCACGGTCCTGAATCGCCACACTTCCTTGCCGCTGGCCTGATCGAAGGCGGCGACGAACCCGTTCGCTCCGTGTTCGCCGCCGGCCACGCCGCTGACCACGAGATCGCCGGCGGGAAGCGGAGCTGAGGACGCCGAATAGTTCTTGTGCCAGTCGTCCAGCTCGGTTTCCCAGAGCAGCGTTCCGGTGAAACGATCGAGCGCGAGGATGTGCGCGTTGTCCGTCACCATGAAGACGCGATCCCCTGAGACGGCGACACCCCGATTCGCGCCGCCGCCGGTTGTGAGCTTCGGCGTTCTGGGCCGCTTGTAATGCCAGACCTGACGTCCGGTTCCCGCATCGAGCGCGTAGCACTCGTTCGGCCCTGCGACGTACATCAGGCCTCCAACCACCACAGGCGTCACCTGCAGCTCGCCCGCGCTGCCCAGCGTGAACATCCACCTTGGCATCATCCGAGCCACGTTCTCTTTGGTGATCTGCGTCAGCGGCGTGTAGCGATTTCCGCGCGGATCGCCGTTGTATGTCGGCCAGTCGTTCGCGGAGGTCACTTCGCGCACTCGGTCGCCGGTGCGGCGCAGCAAGTGCACGCGGGTGTCGTCTGTCCGCAGCTGCAGGTCCTCGAATCCCTGTCCCAGAACCTGCCCGTCGATCCATGCGCCATCGGTCGTTTGCACGCGCATCCGCACGATCGGAGGCGCCTCCGCGCGGTGCTGCACCGTCCGGAGAAACGCGATGAGATCCGCCATTTCCGGCGCGGGCACCTGGTTCGGGGGCATCCCCTTCGACGGAATGCCCTCCCGAATCAACTGAGCGAGCTCGTCATCCTCATGTCCGCTGAGCCGCGACCCGATTGGCGGCCCCATCTCGCCGCCGTTGCCGTCGGCGCCGTGGCACCGGGCGCAGTAGGTTTCGAACGTCTTGCGGCCCGGCTCGGCGCTCTGTGCGACGAGCGCGACCGCGAGGAGCACGAGAAAGAGCGGCACCACGGCGTGTGTCAGATTCTGCCGAACTGCTTCACAGCTTCCTTGATCGAGCGGAACTTCTCGATGAACGGCAGCATGCGGTGTTCGGTGTCGTCGAGCTCCTGCGATTTCTTGAGCACGTCCGACGCCTTTTCACGCGGGATTACTACCACGCCGTCCTCGTCCGCGGTCACGATGTCCCCGGGGTTGACGGGCACGCCGGCGCACGTGACCGGCACGTTGACCCCCGTCACACGAAAGTGATTGATCGTGGTGGACGGCACGACGCCGCGGCTGAAGACGGGAAACTGCAGCTTGCGGATTTGCGGCGTGTCGCGGACGGAGGCGTCGATCACCGCGCCGGCGAAGCCTCGGTACTTCATCGCGGTCGCCATCAAGCCTCCGATGCCCGCGTAGTCCGTGCCCTCTTCGCTGAATCCGTTCGCACCGGTGCCCCGTTCGAGCACCATGACATAGACGGATCCGGCGGGCGCCGCATCGATGGCGTCCAGCATGCCCTGGGATGCTGCCGATCCTTCCTTGTGCTCGTCTTTCTTGAGCTGCACCGTGACCGCGCGTCCCGCGAACTTCGCCGGCGACAGCGGACGCATCTGGTGCCCCATGTACGCGCGCTGCGCGTACAACTGCTCCATCGCGTCCGACACAGAGGCCACTTCTACCATCCGGAACCCTTCGACCAAGGGATCCTCGGCAGGTTGCGCCATGACCCAGACGGCAGCCGACATCGTGGCGGCCGCGCCCAACAGGAGTGCTCGTTTCATCACTGTTTTCCAGCCTCCGCCGTCCTGGGATACCTGCTGCGGATCTCCTCGAGCCGCTTCTTCAAGTACTCCTCGTATTCCTTCTTCAGCGCCGGATCCTTCGGCGTGCCGTAGATGTCGCTCGATTTGTACTTGCCCTCGTCGAACTTCTTACGCGTCCATTCGTCGTGGATATGGATGACATCGGAGTTGTCCACGACCTGCTGCACCAGCGCGGGCGGAATGAAGTACACGCCTTCCGAGTCGCCGACGACGAGGTCGCCCGGCATGACGGTTGCGTTGCCGATTCTCACCGGGATGTTGATGCCGCTGACGATGACGTTCGTCAGATAGCTCGGATGCGCGCGGCGGTAGTACGCCGGCATGTCCATCCCCGAGATCCCGTCGAGATCCCGGATCGCGCCGTCAACGACGAGGCCAGCCCCTTTCGTTGCCTGCATGATGTAGTAGAACAGGTTGTCCCCGACGATCGTGCCGCCTTCGGTCTGCCCGAAGAGATCGACGACCAGCACGTCGCCGGGCTGCAGCATGTCGATCGGCACCTGGTTGTACATTCGATCGAGGCCTGCCGCTTTGGCCTTCGCGTTGATGACCGTGTCCAGATCAGGGCGCAGCGGCATGAACTGCACGGTGAACGCGCGTCCGACGAGCTTCTTGTCCGGATGCAGGATTTGAAAGCCGTCCGCATATTGATTGCGGAAGCCCTTGCCCGGCAGGATCGCGAAGATCTCCTCCGACGACAGGCTGCGCGCGCGATCGATGAGCGCATCGGGTACTTTCGGCCGTCCGTCAGGAAGGCGGTCGAACGGATTCTGCGCCGTGTACTCGATCATCACTTCGCGCGTCAACGTGAACAACTGGGCGTGCGAGATGACGGGCAGTAACAGCGCCGCGGCGACGAGAAACGCGAGACGGCGACGCATATCGATTAGCTCCACTGCCGGTCGGCCGACCGGTCCGTATTCCATTGGGGTGTCGGCTCGAAGAACCCCGGTTCCTGCAGATGCTGCTTGACGACCTCGTCGTTGAGCGTAATGCCGAGCCCGGGCTTGTCCGGCACCGTGACGAACCCTTTGTTGACGATCGGCTTGTCGACCCCTTCGACGAGGTCGCTCCACCACGGCACGTCGACCGAGTGGTTTTCGAGCGCGAGGAAGTTTTCCGTCGCCGCGGCGCAATGGACGTTCGCCATGCAGGAGACGGGTGTGCCCGCGAAATGCATGGCCATGGGGACGCCGAACTCCTGCGAGGCGTCGCCGATCTTCTTCGTTTCGAGGATGCCGCCTGACGTGGCCAGGTCGGGATGGACGATGTCCACGGCGTGCGTGCGGCACAACTCGATGAACGGCTCCTTCAGGTAGATGTCTTCTCCCGTGAGAATGGGGATGTCGACGGCGTCGCTGATCTTCTTGAGGAGGTCCGTGTATTGCCACGGCACCATGTCCTCGAGCCATGCCATGTTGTACTTCTCGAGCGCCTTGCCGAGGCGGATGCAGCTGTTCACGCCGATGTGGCCGAAGTGATCGGCCGACAACGGCACGTCCATGCCGACCATTTCGCGCACCTGGGCGACGTAGTCGGCCATCAGCGCGATGCCCTTGTCCGTGATCTCGGTGCCCGTCAGCGGTCCGGTGACCGGGTCACCGTACGCCAGGCTCGTCCCCGAGGGCATCGTCAACGCGCCGGGCACCTTCGCGACGAGGTTGATGCCCAGATCCATCTTCAGCCAGGTGAAGCCTTGATCGCGACGCGCCTTGAGGCGTTCTCCGTACACCTTCGGGTCGTCTGATTCGGTGGTGTCCGCGTAACAGCGGATGCGATCGCGGAACTTCCCGCCGAGCATCTGATACACAGGGACGTTGTACGCCTTGCCGGCGAGATCCCATAGCGCCATTTCCACGGCGCAGACGCCACCGGCCTGCCGCGAGTGCGATCCGAATTGCTTGATCTTGCGGAACAGCCGGTCGACGTTGCAGGGGTTCTCGTTGAGGATGCGGCTCTTGAGCATGAGCGCGTAGTTCTTGCTCGCACCGTCCCGCACTTCGCCGAGCCCGTAGATGCCTTGGTTGGTGTCGACGCGGATGATGGGGCACGTCATCGGTGCACGGCCGATGACGAGGACGCGCATGTCGGTGATCTTCAGGTCCGACGGCCGCGAGCGCGTGTTGACGTTCTGCGAGACGGTGTACGCCTCGTCATCGTCGACGCGTCGCGCTTCGAGTGTCGACCACGACGCCGCGGCTCCCGCCACGGCGGCCGCACGCTGCAAGAACGATCGACGATCCATAGCGTTTCCTTTCAACATCCGTACGCCGCCTGCATCATCGCGCGCGTGTAGCCGACATTGAACGCGAACGCCGCATACCCGCCGCCGCCCGGGTACTGCGGACGAAAATTCGGACGCTCCCGGTCGTAATCGATCCCGCGCGGATGCTCAGGGTAGATCAATCTCGCGTATTTCTGCCGCACCAGCTCCTTCATGACGGCGAACATGTCGTTCTCCCCCTCGTCGATGAAGACCTCCGTGTAGCGCTCGAACGGCTTCTGCACCTTCACGTTCCTGAAATGCACGTGATTGATTCGATCGCGTAAGCCGAAGTACCGGCACACCTCGACCGGATCGTCCCCCATCTCGCGCGTCACGCCGCAGTCGAAGGTGATGCCGTTCGACGGGCTGTCGGCGATCGCGATGAGCTTCTTCCAGCCCTCGATCGTGCCCATGATCTGCTGCGAGCCGCGGCTGATCGGCGCCGGCGGGTCGTTGGGATGCAGCGCCAGCCGGACGCCAGCCTTCTCGGCCTCAGGCACGACGGCCTTCAGGAAATAGGTAATGTTCGCCCACATCTCGTCAAGCGTGTGCGCCCCTTCGTCCGGCAGCGGCGGCAGACCCTTCATGCGGGCATAGTCGAATCCCGTCCAGCCGGCGCCCGCGCGCCCCGTCTCCTCGAAGTACCCCTCCATGGCGCGATGCGCGTACCAGTTGTATTCGACGACCGGGAGGCCGACGCGTCCCGCGGCGCGAACCGACTGAATCACCTTCTCGATGTCCTCGTCCTTTCCAGGACGGTTGTAGATCGCGTTGGGGAAGCCTGCGATCATCAGGTTCGCGAGCGTCAGGCCGTTGTCCGTCAGGCGCGTCATCAGATTGTCGAGGCGCGCTTCGTCCCACGGGATCGGTCCGCCGCCGGAGATCACGTGGGTCACTCCGAGCTGCCGGATGCGACGCGCCGCCGCGGCCGCCTCGTCGCCAGACGCGGACGCGGCCTGGCCAGCTTCGAGGCAGATCTTTGGCGTATCTGTTCCCTCGAACCGCGGCCTCGAAGATCGTTGACTCGCGTCCGACGACGCGTGCAGCGGCACGCCAAGAGCGGCGATCGCCGCGGTCTGCAACACGTTTCGGCGTGACGGCCTCTTCATACGCCGCGTACTACACGGGCAGGTGACAACGGTGTCAAGCAGAAAGTCGGGAATGCGCGTGCTAGCATTCGCGCCCAACATGTCGCAGGCGCGGGCGATTGCTCCGATTCTGCTGGTCGTTGCCGTTCTACACACTGATGTAGGGCACGCCTTCAGACGTGCCACAGCCAATGGCGCCTCTGACGAGGCGCGCTACGGCGCGCACCTCGAAGCAAGCCGCATGTCGATGGCGTGCCTGTATGCCATCGATGCGTACGGGCCTGATGCGGCGACGCTCCCGAAGATCCTCGAGGACGCTTTCGACGAAGTCGACCGCATCGATCGTCTGATGAGCCACTACCGGCCCGACAGCCCTCTTTCGCGCATCAACCGCGAAGCGGCCGGACATCCGGTCGCCGTCAATCCGGAACTGTTCGATTTCCTCGTCGAATCGATTCGCTACAGCCGCGAGTCGAACGGCGCGTTCGACATCACGGTCGGGCCGTTGATGAAGGCATGGGGATTCTTCAAGGGCGACGGACGGCTGCCCACCCCCGAACAGCTCAATGACGCGCGGCGGCACGTTGGCTCGCCGCACGTGGTGTTCGATCGCGCACGCCAGACGATCGCCTTCGATGAACCCGGCGTGGAGCTGGATCTCGGCGGAATTGCCAAGGGGTATGCGGTCGATCGCGTCGTGCGGCTGCTTCGCGCGCGCGGAGTATCCGCGGCGCTCGTCAGCGCGGGCGGCAGCACCATCTTCGGTCTCGGCGCGCCGCCCGGGCAGGATGCGTGGGAGGTCGCGGTTCAGGATCCGTTCGACGCGCGAAAGACGGCAATGAGGGTGCGCCTGAACAATCGCGCGCTCTCGATCGCTGGGACGTCGGAGAAGTGGTTCGAGGCCGAGGGCGTCAGGTACTCGCACATCATGGACCCGCGCACAGGCATGCCCGTCCAGGGCATCCTCAGCGTCGCGGTGCTGGCCGCCACGGGCACCGCGGGCGACGCGCTGGACGATGCGTTCTTCGTGCTTGGAGTCGAGCGGAGCCGGCGTAATGTGAGCCGGCTTCCCGGAACGGAAGCGTTCTTTTTTGTTCCAGATGGGGCGAATGGGTGGCGCGTCGAGCGAATTTCGCAGCGGATCTCGTAGCGCGCACCTTCAGTGTGCGCGACTTCCGGAGGAGAGTGATGCACCGACGAACGTTTCTCAAGGCGCTCGCCGCCGCACCCGCGATCACCATGTTTCGGCCGCGCGCGGCGGACGCGAGCCTGCCAACCGCAAAGATCACGCGCGTCCGGATCTATCGCCCGCCGGATCTGAATCCGCTCTTCAATCAGAGCAACATGGTCGTCACGGTCGAGACCGATGCCGGGCTCACGGGCCTCGGCGAGGGCGGCACGCGCGACACCCTCGAGCAGTGCGCCGGCACGCTCATCGGCAAGAACCCGTTCCACATCGAAGCGATCTGGCAGGAAGCGTACATCGCGTGGTTCTATCCGCCAGGCCGCGAAAAGGCGCACGCGCTCGGCGCGCTGGACCTCGCGCTCTGGGACATCAAGGGCAAGGCGCTCGGGCTTCCCGTTCACGAGCTGCTGGGCGGCACGGCGCGCGACTACTGCGAGTGCTACGCCACGGGCGGGGCCGTGCCGCCGGGCTCGCTGCCGAATGCCAAGCTCAGTCTGGCCGAGCGCGCGCGCGCGACCATGGACGCTGGCTACCGTGCCTTTCGGATGGCGCCATCCGACCAGCCGATCGGCGGCGTGTACGACACACGCGCCGTTGTCAGGCGCGTGGCGCAAGACTGCCGGCAGGTACGCGAGGCCGTCGGCCCCGATGGAAATTGGTGCATCGACTTCCACCAGCGATTCGACCTGAACGATGCGCTTCGCCTCTGCCGCGCGATCGAGGAGTACGATCCGTTCTTCGTCGAGGATCCGGTGCGCGACGAGAACGCGCTGCAGGACATTCCCAAGCTGCGTCAGATGACGAGCGTCCCGCTGACGCATGGGGAGGAATGGGGCCTCCGGTGGGATTTCAACAAGCTCGTCGAGAACCATGACGTGGACTTCATCCGGTCCACGCTGCCCAACGTGGGCGGCATCACGGAGTTGATGAAGGTCGCCGCGATCTGCGAAACGCACGCGGTCGGCATCATTCCGCACTTCACCGGTCCTATCGCCACGGCCGCGCTGGTGAACTGCCTCTCGACGTTCTCAGGACCGGTCCTGATGGAGTACAACTACGGAGGGCGGCCCATCGACTACCTGCCAGAGTGTCTGGACTTCAACAATGGTAAGGCGTACGCGAACCAGCGCCCTGGTCTGGGCGTGACGGCGGACATGAAGCGTTTGACGATGATTGGCGAGGTGACCGAGCCGGGGCGCCGCAACGTGTACAAGCGGCCTGACGGCTCGCTCACGCATTGGTAGGACGGCTTGGACGAAGACATCATCGGACGTCTGCTCGGGCACTATCGCGTTCTGTCGAAAATTGGCGAAGGCGGAATGGGCGTTGTGTACCGTGCGCACGACGAAGTCCTCAACCGCGACGTCGCCCTCAAGGTGCTCGCCGAGACGCCATCGATCGGCAGCCTCGGAAAGGATCATCTTCTTCACGAGGCACGAGCGGCATCGGCGCTGAGCCATCCGAACATCTGCACGATCTTCGAAGTGATCGACGTCGAGGGCACCATCTACATCGCGATGGAGCTGGTCGAAGGCAAGCCCCTGTCGTCGCTCATCGGCGAGACCGGCCTGCCGGTCGAGTCCGTGCTGCGCTACGGCGCACAGATCGCCGGCGCGCTCGCGCACGCGCACAGCCGCCGGATCGTGCACCACGACCTCAAGAGCGCAAATGTGGTCGTCACGCCGGACGGCCTGGTGAAGGTCCTCGACTTCGGGGTTGCGCGTCAGATTCCCGCTGAAGCATCCGCCGACCAGACGATGACCTTCAGGACGCCGGGTCGCTCGGGCGAAGTGAGCGGGACGCTGTTCTACATGGCGCCTGAGGTGCTGCGGGGCGAACCCGGTGACGCACGGAGCGACATCTGGGCCCTCGGGGTCGTCTTGTACGAGCTGGCCGCGGCGCAGCTCCCGTTCCGCGGGAAGACGGGATTCGAGACGAGCTCCGCGATTCTCAACGACATGCCGGCGCCGCCGCCCTCGCGCATGCCGCCAGGCTTGTGGGCCGTTCTTCTGCGCTGCCTCGCCAAGCGGCCTGCCGAGCGGTATCAGAGCGCGACGGAAGTCAAGGCGGCGCTCGAAGCGCTGGAGTCGGGCGCGATCGTCGGAGCGCAGCAGCGGTCGGGGCAGCCGTCGGGATTCACGACGACCGTCAGCCGCGGGACACGACACTTACGTGTGAGCAGCGGCGACGTGCTGCTGATGATCGGCACGACCAAGGGAGCGTTTCTCGCGCGCTCGACCGCGCAGCGATCACGATGGGAGCTCGCCGGCCCGTACTTCCACGGGCACGGCGTCTACACGATGGCGTACGACGGCCGCGCGGGACGCCGTCGGCTCTGGGCCGCCACGGCGAATTACTGGGGCACGTTTCTGCGTTCGAGCGACGACTTCGGGCGGACGTGGACGAATCCGCTCGAAGCGAACGTCAAGTTTCCCGCTGACTGTGGCGTCTCTCTCAAGAACATCTGGCAGCTTCTGCTGAGCCGTCACGATGCTGACGTTATGTACTGCGGCGTCGAACCCGCGGCGCTCTTCGAATCGCGGGACGCCGGCGGTTCGTGGACGCTCGTCCGCGGTCTCTTCGATCATCCACATCGTCCGCGCTGGGTGCCCGGCAATGGCGGCCTCGCGCTGCACACCATCCTCGAGGACCCGAACGTTCGGGAAAAGCTCTACGTCGCGATCTCGGCGGGAGGCGTCTATCGAACTGAGGACGGCGGTGCTACGTGGAGCCCGTGCAATAGAGGCGTTCGCGTCGTCTATCAGCCGGAGCGGTTCCCGGAGTTCGGCCAGTGCGTCCACAAGATCGTGATGCACCCGGATCGTCCCGAGCGCCTCTTCCTGCAGAATCACTGGGGTCTCTACCGCAGCGAGGATGGCGCCGAGAGCTGGCAGGACGTCGCGGACGGCGTTCCGTCCGATTTCGGGTTTGCGATGGCGATGCACGCGCACAATCCAGATTGCGTGTACGTGCTGCCGGTCGAGTCGGACGAATTCCGCTGCACGCCGGAGGGACGTCTGCGTGTCTTTCGTACGAGAAACGCGGGCGAATCATGGGAGCCGCTCGCGCGCGGCCTGCCGCAGAAGGGTGCGTATGAAACCGTCCTTCGCGATGGCATGTCAGTCGACGGGTACGATCCGCTCGGCATATATTTCGGGACGCGGAGCGGTCAGGTGTTCGGATCGAACGACGAAGGAAAGACGTGGAAGCAGATCGTCGGCGGGCTGCCGTCGATCGTGTGCGTGAAGGCCGCGCCGGTCGGAGAACCGCGCCGCGTGAGAACGCGGACAGAGCGGGCCGCGCGCCGGCCGAAGCCGCGCCGGGCGAAACAGAAGGCCGTTGGATCGCGCGGGCGATCGCGATAGTGCCCGTTACGTATTACCTCACCGCGGCGCTGCGTGTGTTCGCTGCCGGACGCGACAGCATCGAGGTCGACGCGTCGCCCGCGACACTGAGTGACGCGCTCGATGCGCTGTGGGCCGCCTATCCGGGCCTTCGTGATCGGGTCATGACGGAGCAGGGGGAGCTGCGCGAGCACGTCAACGTGTTCGTCGGCTCCGAGAACGCGCGGTACTTGAAGGGGCTGGAGACGCCGTTGGGGAAGGATCCGGAGATTTCGATCTTCCACGCGGTCAGCGGCGGCATTGACAGCGTCAGCAAGCGGGATCGCTGCTGTCAGCAGCCCGCGCAGGAGGACACATGAACAGACGCGATGTACTCGGCACCCTGTCGGTCGGCGGCGCGTCCTTGATCGCGTCTTCACAGTCGCTGGCAGACGCGCTCGCACCGGGCGTTCACCCGGCCTACGCGCAGGCGGTCGCGGGCACCGCGCCCGTCAAGATCCGCGACATCAAGACCATCCTGACCGCGCCGAACCGGATCCGCCTCGTGATCGTGAAGGTCGAGACGACCGAGCCCGAGCTCGTCGGGTGGGGCTGCGCGACGTTCACGCAGCGTGCACTCGTCGTGCAGACGGCGGTCGAGCAGTATCTCAAGCCATTCCTGATCGGCCGGAACGTCGACGAGATCGAGGACATCTGGCAATCGAGCTACGTGAGCTCCTACTGGCGCAACGGTCCCGTCCTGTTCAACGCGATGAGCGGCGTCGACATTGCGTTGTGGGACATCAAGGCAAAGCGCGCGGGGATGCCGCTCTATCAACTGCTCGGCGGCAAAGTGCGGCACGGCGCCGACTGCTACTTTCATGCGAGCGGCGCAAGCCTTACCGAAGTCGAAGAGAGCGCGCGTCGGGCGATGGAGCAAGGCTTCCGTCACGTGCGCGTGCAGGTCTCGACTCCCGGGTACGCCGGCTACGGCGCGCGCGGCCCGACCGGTGCACCCGCACCGGGCCAGAACGATGTCGTTGGCCCGACGAACCCGAAGGCGATCTGGGAGTCGGCGCCTTACGTTCGCCTCGTGCCGAAGCTGTTCGAGCATTTGCGAACCAAGCTCGGAGACGAGGTGGAGCTGCTGCACGACGTGCACGAGCGCGTCACGCTCAACCAGGCCATCAATCTCTGCCAGGCGCTCGAGCCGTACCGATTGTTCTTCCTCGAGGATCCATTCCCGCCGGAAGAGAACGAGCACTTCCGGCTGCTGCGCCAGCAGACGTGCGTGCCGATTGCGATGGGCGAGCTGTTCAACACGCAGCACGAGTACGTGCCGCTCATCAAGGATCGGCTGATCGATTTCATCCGCATCCACATCTCGCAGATCGGCGGGCTGAGTCCCGCGCGAAAAGTGGCGGCGCTCAGCGAGTACTTCGGCGTGCGGACCGCATGGCATGGTCCAGGCGATGCGTCGCCGGTCGCGCACGCGGCGCAGCTCGCGCTGGAGCTGGCGAGCTACAACTTCGGCGTCCACGAGGGGAGCGGGTTCCCGCAGGAGACCCGCGACGTGTTCGTGGGCTGCCCTGAAGTGAAGAACGGCTACATGCTGGCGACAGAGAAGCCCGGGCTGGGGATCGAGGTCGACGAGAAGGTCGCGGCGAAGTTCCCATTCCCGCCCGGGCCGCCGAATTTCGACTATTCGTGGGGGACCACGCGAAGAAGTGACGGAACGGTGATCAGGCCGTGAGACACGTCTGAAGGGGTGCCGCAGCGTACGACGCGTCCGCCTCAGCGTCCAGCGCCGAGATCGACGACGGCGTAGGTCGTTAGCCTCGGAAGCGAGAACTCCGTCGCGCCGTTTGCGATCGATTGATCTTCGAGCGCCACCCGGCCAGCGCCCGCGACCTGCGCGTCCGTGCCGCGGAACGCGCCGCGGAGCCGAATGCGCAGTCCTTGAACCTCGCGGCCGCCGTAGTTGATTAGGTACAGGCGCGCGCGCGATTCATCCCCGAGCAGACGGCACACCACCACCTCGCTCCCGAACACGCGCAGCGATCGCTTCTCGTCCGTGAGCTGGCGCCGAACCTTGAGGGCGAACGCGCTTGGGTCGGCCGCCTCGTCGACAGGGTACTCGCGCGAGCCCAGCGCCATGTTGATCGGGTAGCGTGACGAAGGCGTCTTCACGATAGCAAACAGCAGGTTGCGGCGCGCGAGCAGGTTCATCACCTCGCCCGACGCGGCGGATCCGTCATCGACGACCGCGATGTCGGCGACCGGCGGCAGGGCCGCTGCCGGAACCGAATCGGCGAGAGCCATGACAGCGCCGACCGGTTCGAGGTCCGTCGGATCGATCTGGAGTACCGCATCCGCGCCGTACGCGATGGCTTCAGCCGCGGCCAGCGCACCCTTGCCCGCAGGCACCTCGTACACGTACTTCGCGGCTGGATTGCGCGCGAAGCGCCAGCCATTCGCGACAATCCACGGCGCGCGCGTCGGCGACGCGACGCCCGCTCGGGGGGCGACGCCAGGAACCGGGAGCGCGACACGCGCATCGAGTTCTTCGCGGCTGACGGCGACGGCATCAAATCCGGCGCCGCGCCACGCATCGCGTTGGTCGGGCGCCACGCAGATGTGCCGGACACCGGCCTTGTCGAGCGCCGCCCGGCTCTCGAGCGGCTGCGCCCAGTACACGCACGGCGCCTGCTGCAGCTGCGCGGCTGCCGCCTGCAGTGCGAGCGCGAGCACCAGCCGCGTCATACGGTGACGCGTTCCACTTTGATCGTCGAGAGATCGGCCACGCCGAGTCCGAGCGTGGACGCGTATTCCACGTGGCCGGGCTCGCGGATCAGGATATTGACGTTCGGGTCGGCGTCGCGCGCGCGCGTGTCGTCGAAGCGCAGCGACGAGGGGGATCGATCCCAGATCGAGATCGCGCCGTGCGACTTGCGCTCGTTGTCGATGATATCGAGCAGCAGGCGATCGATCGCCACCGGATCCGTGCCGAACATGATCTGCTTCGGATAGAACACGTATCGGGTGGTGCGCGCGAACGGTCCGCCGTGCCATACCCCGCGGAGGCCGTCCATGATCTGCAGCACGGTCCGCGAGCGCAGCGGCTCGACGGTCGCCAGCGTGCCGATTGCCGAATAGGTGTACGTCTTTCCGCGCTGGTGCGTGCGCGCGACGTTCGAGAAGCTGCCGTACGCGACGTTTTTGAGGCACCCGGTCGCGCCGGCCGCGCCATGGTCCTTCATGTTCGGGATGTTGATGATCTTCGTCAGCCGCCGCGACACGAGCCGCATCATGTTCGAGCGCGTGTCGTCCTCACCGAAGAAGTCCGCCTCGAGATAGACGTCCGGGTCGTAGCCGCTGTTGTCCACGTTGCGGTTCGCCCGCTCCGCCGCTACGATCTGCACCCCTTCGGGCAGGTGCGGCGCGTAGTCCACCTCGTCGAGCTGATTCTGGAAGCGTTCGTACACATAGATCTGCGATACCGGGACACCGATGTTGATGAGCTGCCGGACGGTCTCGGCGACAATCTCGTACGCCGAGATGCAGTAAGGGTATCCACCGCAGTTCACCTTGATCCCGACGATATCCGCTGGAGTGAAGAAGCGGCGCCACGCGTCCTCGGTGGTGTTCGTCGCGGTCAGGCCGCGCATACCTTGGCCCATCATTTCGCGGACGACCTCGGCGTTCGCTGCGCCGGTTGCCGTATCGACCGATCGGTCGGAACCGACGGCGACCACCCGTCCCGGGAACGGTCCCGGCATCCCCGGATTTGGCGACGGTTTGTACGGCGTCACGATTCTGAGCGGCGGCAGGTCGGTGCGGGCCTGGGCTGCCTGGGGGGCGGCCTCGGTGAGGGAGTCGCGCGTGAGGAGCCGGCCGGGAACGGCGGCGGCCGCCAGCATCTGGACGAAGGTTCTGCGATCCATGGCTGCGCGGCGTAATCCTACCAGTACGCCCCGCACTTCCGCGTCATCTCGCTTGACTCCGATGGCCACCTGCGGCCATGGTACGCAGCACACTTGGGCCGTTGTGGGGACAGCTTGCGAGGTGTCTGTACGATTGTCCGCCTAGCGGCGGCGCGCACGGCGCGCCGCCGGGGGAGCGGCGCGGGGTACGGGGCCCCGCTAGCGACCGAACCGGGTTCGGGGCGGAGCCCCGATTAGGGAGGCTACATGAAGTGTTCGCGTTTGTTGTCCAGCGCGGTGCTGCTGCTCGCGCTCGGACTCGTGCCGGCTGCGGCCTTCGCGCAGACGGGCGCTGCGTCGCTGACGGGCCTCGTCAGCGATCAAACCGGCGCGGCGGTGCCCGGCGCGACGGTGACCGCGACCAACCAATCGACCAACGTCGATTACACGGCGGTTTCGAACGAGGCGGGCAACTACACCATCAACGGATTGTCCGTCGGCACCTACGTCGTCAAGTCCGAGCTCTCGCGGTTCAAGACGGCGGCGACGAAGCCGATTCAGCTCGAGGCCAACCAGATCGCGCGCGTCGACTTCAAGCTCGAACTGGGTGCGGTCGAAGAGACCGTCGAAGTCACCGGCGAATCGGCGGTCCTGCAGACGGAAACCGCGACGGTCGGCGAAGTCATCTCGGGTACGACGCTGCAGGCGCTGCCGCTGAACGGCCGCAACACCGGCCAGCTCTCGCTGCTGCTCACGGGCGTCGTGACGCCGAATCCCAGCTCCTTTACGGCCATCCGCAACTTCGGAGGCGGCCGACCCTACGTGAACGGCAACCGTGAGCAGACCAACAACTACACGATCGATGGCGTCGACATGAACGAATCGATCGACAACCTGGTGGCCTACCAGCCGAGCCCGGATGCGCTCGCTGAGATCAGCGTCGAGACCAACAACTATTCGGCTGACACCGGCAACGTCGCCGGCGCCGTGATCAGCAACGTGATCAAGTCGGGCACGAATGCGTTCCGCGGGAACGTGTTCGAGTTCTACCGCAACAGCTCGATGGACGCGAACGAGTGGGCGAGCAACCGCTCGAACGCGGCCAAGCCGAAGCGGCGCCAGGACATCTATGGCGGCACGCTCGGCGGACCCGTGCTGAAGAACAAGCTGTTCTTCTTCGGGAACTACCAGGGGACCCGGTTCGATGCACCGGGCACGGAGGCCATTTCCGTCGCGCCGGCGTCCTGGCGCGCGGGTGATCTGTCCAGCGCCAGCGCAACGATAAAAGATCCCGTCAGCGGCCAGCCGTTCGCCGGAAACCAGGTTCCTGCGGCGCGCATCACCGCGATCGCGCAGTCGATTCTGTCCAATACGAACCTCTATCCGCTGCCGAATCGGAACGTCAGCGGCGTCACGGGCAACTTCGTCGGCGACAGGCTGGAGACGATTCGCGCGAAGCAGGGCGACGGCCGCGTGGACTGGAACGCGTCGTCCAAGGACAAGATCTTCGGCCGCTTCTCGATTGCGGAGTTCACGGACCGTGTCGACAAGCGCCCGATCCCGGTGCTGCTCGGCAGCCTTCAGACAGCGCCCTTCCGCAACGTTGCCGGAAACTGGAACCGGATCTTCAGCTCTTCGCTCCTCAACGAAGTGCTGGTTGGCTACAACCAGATTGCTGTCGTCACGGACACGCTCGACTGGGCGGGGATCGGGAACGCCAATGCGAACTTCGGTATCGCTGGCGGGCAGCCCATTCCCGGACTCAGCTCGATTGGCTGGGGCGGCGGACTGACGTCGATTGGCGCGGGGGCCAGCGATTCGGACACGCTCGACAAGACGTACCAAATCAACGAGAAGCTGACCTGGTTGAAAGGACGCCAGACCTTCAAGTTCGGCGGTCAGCTGCTGCACTACGTCCAGCGCCGCTTCTATGCCGGCAACAACGGCCTGCTCGGCATCATCAACTATGGTGGGACCGGGTTCACAGGCTTCCCGTTCTCGGACTTCCTCCTCGACATGGTGCAGACCAAGGGACGCGGCAGCCTTGCGCCCCCCTGGACGCAGCTCCACAATCGGAGCGCGATTTACGTGCAGGACGACTTCAAGGTCAGCTCCGAGCTGACACTCAACCTGGGCCTGCGCTGGGCGTACACGCAGCCGCTGGTTGAAAAGGACGACCGCCAAGGCAACTTCGATCTGACGACCGGACAGGAGATCCTCGCGCAGGGTGGCAGCCGCGAGAGCCGGGCGCTCTACAACGGATACAAGAAGGGCTTCGAACCGCGTCTCGGTTTCGCGTACCGGCAAGGGGACCGCTGGGTTTACCGCGGCGCCTACGGGATTTCGCAGTACATGGAAGGGACGGGCGCGAACCTGCGCCTGCCGCTGAACCCGCCGTTCTTCTTCGAGTCCGCGGTGCAGTACGATGCGACGACGGGGCCCGGCACGCTGACGACGGGCTTCGCCGATCTGCAGCCCCAGGACAAGCCCTCCGGCCAGGTCCGCGCGTGGGATCCGAACCTGCGTCCGCAGTTCACGCAGCAGTGGAACGTCTTCGCGGAGTACCTGCTGAATTCGGCGACGTCGCTCAGCGTCGGCTACGTCGGCAACAAAGCCACCCATCTCGTGACGCCCGTCGAAGGGAACCAGCCGCTGCCGGGCACGGGTGATCCGTCGACCTGGCTGCCGCTGCAGCAGCGGCGTCCGCTCTACGCGACGGCTCCGCTCATCACCAACATCTCGACTACGGCGGCGCGCGGCCACAGCGACTACAACGCGCTGCAGGCGAGCGTCCGTCAACGCGCCGTGAAGGGGTTCGAGTACCTCGTGTCTTATACGCTCAGCCGCGCCAGGTCCAACAACCTGGGCTACTACGGATCGGGCGGCGTGGCCGCCGAAGGCGCCTATTGGGCGAACGCGTACGATCCGGAAGCGAATTACGGGTATGCGTTCTTCGATGCCCGGCACAACCTGGTCGTCTCGGCCAATTACGAGCTGCCGTACGGGCGCGGCCGCCAGTACGGGACCGACGCGTCGACGATCACCGATGCGATTCTCGGCGGTTGGCGGGTGAGCGGCATCGTCCAGCTTCGCAGCGGCTTTCCCCTCACGGTCATCGACTCGTCCGCTCCGTCGCTGCAGGGCGTCCGCGGGAACGAGCGTCCGAACTGCGTCGGGGATCCGGTGCCGGCCGATCAGGACATCACGCACTGGCTCGACATCAATGCGTTCCAGCGTGCCGCGCGCGGCACGTTCGGCAACTGTCCGGTCGGCGTGGCGCGCGCGCCGGGCTACAACAACGTCGACGCGGTGCTCGCGAAGCAGTTCAAGGCCGGCGGCCCGCGATACTTCGAGTTCCGCGCAGAGGCGTTCAACCTGTTCAACCATCCGAGCTTCGGGCCGCCCGGGCGTAACATCAACGACCCGAACACGTTCGGGTTGATCACGAGCACGGTCAGCTCGTCGCGCAAGATGGAGCTGGTCTTCAAGTTTTTCTTCTAATGCAGGGCGGGTCTTTTAGACCCGCCTTCACCGCGGCGCATGTGAAGATGCGCCCTACACTCGTAGGGCGCGCCTTTCAGGCGCGCCCTCCACTGAGAGACCGCTATGCGCAGAACGATGAGTGCACTCGTCGCGTTCGCGATGGCCGGGGCGACGTTCGTCGTCGCGGCGGGATACGGACGGCAGACTCCTCCGCAGGCACCTGCGGCGACGCCGAAGTACGATCTGCTGCTCCGCGGCGGGCACGTGATCGACGCACGCAACCGCATCAGCGCCGTGCGTGACGTCGCGATCCAAGGCGGCAAGATTGCCGCGGTCGCGGCGAACATCAATCCCGCTGAAGCACTCAAGACGGTCGACGCGTCCGGGCTGTACGTAACGCCCGGGCTCGTCGACATCCATACGCACGTCTACACCGGCACGGGCGAGCGCGGCTCGTACGCGGGCGACAACAGCGTCTATCCGGACGGGTTCACGTTCCGCGTCGGCGTCACGACGGTCGCGGACGCCGGCGGCGCGGGGTGGCGCAACTTCGAAGACTTCAAGCAGCGCATCATCGATCGATCCAAGACCCGCGTCCTCGCCTTCATCAACATCGTCGGCAACGGGATGCGCGGCGGGAAGTACGAGCAGGACCTGACGGACATGGAGGCGAAGCCGGCGGCGGAGATGGCGCAGCGCTTCCCCGGCCTGATCATCGGCGTGAAGACGGCGCACTTCGCCGGCCCCGAGTGGACGCCGGTCGAGCATGCGGTCGAGGCGGGCACGATCGCGAACATCCCCGTGATGGTCGACTTTGGCGCCAACAAGCCCGAGCGTCCGTTGAGCGACCTCGTAACGAAGAAGCTCCGGCCCGGCGACATCTACACGCACGTCTATTCAGGGCTTCGCGGCGAACAGGATCCATCGGGCCACGTCAACCCGGCGCTGTTCGAAGGGCGCAAGCGCGGCGTCATCTTCGATGTCGGCCACGGCGGCGGCAGCTTCCTGTGGCGCATCGCCGTGCCCGCCATGAAGGAAGGGTTCCAGCCGGACTCGATCTCGACCGACCTCCACATCGGCAGCATGAACGCGGGCATGAAGGACATGCTCAACGTGATGGACAAGTTCCTCGCGATGGGGATGCCGCTCGACGAGGTGATCGCGCGATCGACGTGGAACCCCGCCCGCGAGATCAAGCAGGAGAGCTACGGTCACCTTTCTGTCGGTGCGCCTGCGGACGTTGCCGTCCTGCGCGTCGAGCGCGGAAAATTTGGATTCACCGACATGAACGGCGCCCGGATGGACGGCTCCGACAAGCTCGTCTGCGAGCTGACGGTGCGCGACGGCCGGATCGTGTACGACCTGAACGGTCTCTCGCGTCCCGACTGGCGCTCGCTGCCCGCGAACTACGGGCCGATCGGCGACGCGCGGTGGGATGCACTGAACCCCGCGCCCAAACGCTGAAAGGACCTCCTCGCGCACAGACGTTTCGATCCAGCCGAACTGCTAACTGTTCCCCCAATCAGGAGGCAGCCATGATACGTCGACTCTCGTTGGTGCTGGCTCTCGTGGTGATGCTTGCGCCCAATGCCCTGGCGCAGCTCGCGTCGCAGACGGCGCTCGTGGGCACCGTGACGGATAGCGCGGGACTGGTGGTTCCCGGGGCGCAAGTGGTCGCCGTGAACACCGGCACGCAGGACACCTACGAGGCGACGACGAACGCCGAGGGGTACTACGATATTCAGTTCGTCCGCGCCGGAAAGTACGACATCACCATCACGATGTCGGGCTTTCAGACGTTCAAGGCGACGGGCGTGGAATTGGCGAGCAACCAGGTGGTCCGCACGAACGCCGTCATGCGCGTGGGCGGCTTCGCCGAGTCCGTCAACGTGGAGGCAGCTGCCAAGGTGCTGGACACGGATCGCGCAACGATTTCCGAAACGATCGGCGCGCGGAAGGTCGTCGATCTGCCGCTGAACGGCCGGAACGTCTGGAACCTGGCCAGCACGACGCCGGGGGTACTCGCCGGCCTGAACAGCGACATCGGCCTGAGCTTCCGCGGTGCGGGGCAGCGCGAGATTCAGAACAGCCTTTCGCTGGATGGCATCAACTCATCATCGAATCTGCTCGCCGCGACCAGCATGCGGCCGATCGCCGACGCTGTAGAAGAAATTCAGGTGCAGACGGGAAGCACTTCCGCGGAATACGGATCGTACCTGGGTGTGCACATCAACGTCGTGACGAAGAGCGGCACGAACAACGCGCACGGATCCGTGTTCCAGTTCTATCAGGCCGACGAGCTCGATGCCCGCGGCTACTTCGAGGATCGATCGAAGCCGAAGAATCCGCGGCGGCGCAACCAGTTCGGCGCGCAGATGGACGGTCCGGTGATGTTCCCGAAGCTGTACGACGGGCACAACCGCACGTTCTTCATGGCCGCATACGAGGGGGTCCGCGGAGAGGCGCTCACGCCGGGTTTTGCATCCGTTCCAACCATGCTGATGCGCCAGGGCAATTTCTCCGAGATCCAGACGCCCATTCGAAACCCGCTGAATCCCGGCCAGACGTTCCCAGGCAACATCATTCCACCATCGCAGCTCTCCGCCACGTCGAAGGACTTGCTCCAGTACTATCCGGAGCCGAACAGGCAGGGCACGGCCTCGAACTTCCAGGGGAACAGCTCCAGCGAGGACAACATCGACCAGGTGCTGGCCCGCGTCGATCAGAACATCGGCAACAAGGTACGTCTGTACTATCGCTACAACTGGTACGACAGCTACAACACGAACGTCGCCCTGATCCCCGCCACAAGCACTACGCAGCCGCGCGTCAACAAGAACTCGCTGTTCACCTACACGCACACGCTGCGGTCGAACCTGCTCAACGACGCGCGGGTCGGCTACCATCGCATCGACTTCGATACGCTGAATTACTTCTTCGTCAATGGCATTCCGGATGCCGGCGTGTCGCTCGGCATTCCGGGGTTCGACGGAGACGTGAAGTACAACAACCCCGGTATTCCCAGCGTCAACGTTTCGAACTTCGCGACGATCGGCGCCGCCGGCACGAACTGGAACCAGTTCGACACGACGTTCCAGGCTTCGGACGTGCTCGCCTGGACGCACGGCTCGCACAACATCAGAACCGGCTTCGATCTCCGCCGGCTCACGACGGGTCGGAAAGCGGCGAACGATCCGCGGGGCCGATTCGATTTCACCGGCGACATCACGGGCTACTCGGTCGCAGACTTCATGCTGGGTTTGCCGCGGACCGTGATCAATCCGACGGATCAGATCCTCGGCCACGTCGGCGGGTGGCGCAACGGCTTCTTCGTCAACGACGTCTGGCAGGCAGGGCGGAACCTGACGCTCAGCCTCGGCCTCCGCTACGAGCTGAACACGCCCGTACAGACCTACCAGGGCTACGCCTCGATGCTCGCTGAAGATTTCGAGACGATCATCCCGAGCAGCTTTCCGGCGAAGGGGTTCGAGTTCCAGGAGCCCAACCGCAAGGACTTCGCGCCGCGGCTCGGCGCGACGTACCGTTTGGGAGAGAAGATCGTGCTCCGTGCGGGCTTCGGCATTTACTACAACCCGAACCAGATGAACTCCTTCACGTTCCTGACCAACAATCCGCCGCTGGCGGCAGTGTCGACATTCACGTCCGACCCCGCGAACCCGACGCTCTCGTTCGACCATCCGCTTGGCGTCGCCGGCCCCGCGGTTGCGCCGGACATGATTTCCCCGACGCGCCACCTGCCGAACGCGCGCAAGGATCAGTGGAGCTTCGACGTGCAGCGCGAGTTGTGGAGCGGCACGGCGCTCGACCTGCAGTATGTCGGCTCGAATACGAGCCATCTGGATCGGAGCTTCTTCAACAACACGCCGCAGCCGGGTCCCGGTCCGGTCGATCCGCGCCGACCGAGTCACAACTTCCGCAGCCGGCGTATCATCCAGAACGATCTGATCGCCGACTACGACGCCATCAGTGTGATTCTGCGCAAGCGCATGAGCCACGGCCTTCAGGCGGATGTCCACTACACGTGGTCGCGCACGCGCGACATGTCCACGCACTCGAACGGCGGCGGCCAGACCATGGACAACTACGATATCTGGAGGGATTACGGGCCGGCGAACTGGGACGTCCCGCACCGCTTCGTGGCCAGCTATCTCTACGACGTGCCGTTCCTGAAAGAGTCTTCACAGCCGTTCCTCAAGTACGTCGTTGCGGGATGGCAGATCGGCGGCGTCACGACCGTCCAGAGCGGAACGCCGGTGAACGTCGTCATCAGCAGCGATCGCGCGAACATCGGCATCACGGGGCAGCAGCGTCCCGATCTCGTCGGGTCGGTCCCGAGCCTGAATTGCCAGCCGAACACGACGACGCGGGAGCTGATCAACTGCTACGATGCATCGGCATTTGCGCTTCCTGCGCAGTTCACCTTCGGCAGCGCGCCGCGCAATGTACTGTCGGGACCGAAGTTTGTCGGGACCGACTTGTCGATGATGAAGAACATTCCGATCGCACGAACGGTCCAGTTCCAGATCCGGGCCGAGATCTTCAATGCGTTCAACAATGTGAACTACGGCAATCCGGCATCGACGTTCGGCGCGGCGTCGTTCGGCCGGATCAGCTCCGCGGGTCCAATGCGGCAGATGCAGATCGGCGGGAAGCTGTTCTTTTAGATCGAATTTGTGGCTTCCGCCTTCAGGCGGAAGAGCAAGAGGAGGACTCAGGCGTGCACAGCTCATCGGGGTGGTTGGTGGCGGTTGGGGCAGCGGCGAGCCTCGGGGTCGCCGTCGCTGCGGCGGATCGGCAGGAGCGGACGGAATGGCGCCAGTATCTGGGCGGGGCGGACTCGGCGTCCTATTCCTCGCTGAAGCAGATCAACCGATCGAACGTGCAGGATCTCGAGATCGCCTGGACGTATCCGGCCGGTCCCAATCCCCGCCTGCGCTTCAACCCAATCGTGGTGGACGGCGTGATGTACGCGCTCGGGAAGAACGGCGCAATCGTTGCCGTCGACGCCCTGACGGGAAAGCAGATCTGGAGCCACGAACAGGACCCGATCTTTCAGCGCGACGTGACGAACCGCGGCATCAACTACTGGGAGAGCACGGATCGAACGGATCGCCGGCTGCTGTTCGCGATGGGTGCGTATCTCGAAGCCATCGATGCCCGTACGGGGAAGCCGATCGCATCGTTCGGCACGAACGGACGCGTCGATCTGCGCGAGGGGCTCGGGCGTGATCCGAAGTCGATCATCGAGTTCGGCTTCGGGTCGCTCGGATGGAATTCGCCGGGGCGCGTGTTCGAGAACCTGCTGATCGTCGGCTCTCGGACGGGCGAGGCGTACGGATCTCCACCCGGGGACATCCGCGCCTTCGACGTCGTCACGGGCAAGGTCGTCTGGACGTTTCACACGATTCCGCATCCGGGCGAGTTCGGGTACGACACCTGGCCGAAGGATGCGTACACCTATGTCGGCGGCGTGAACGTCTGGGGTGACATGAGCCTCGACGAGGAGCGCGGCATCATCTACGCGCCCACAGGGTCTCCAACCTACGATTTCTACGGCGCGGATCGCATTGGCGCCAACCTGTTCGGCGACTGCCTGCTCGCGCTGGACGCGCGCACCGGCAAGCGGTTGTGGCATTACCAGGTCGTCCACCACGATCTATGGGATTACGACAACACCGCGCCGCCGCAGTTGATCACCGTGCAGCACAATGGCCGCAAGGTCGATGCGGTGGCGATGGCGGGGAAGACGGGTTTTCTGTACGTCTTCAACCGCGCCACCGGGGAGCCGCTCTGGCCCATCGAAGAGCGGCCGGTTCCGCAGACGGACGTTCCCGGCGAGCGGTCGTGGCCGACGCAGCCGTTCCCGACGGTCGTGCCCGCATTCGCACGCCAGAAGTTCACCGTAGACGACATGAGCCCGTACCTCGACGATCCCGCCGAGCGCGAGAAGTGGACCGAAATGGTTCGCACGTCGGTGAACAAGGGGCTCTTCACGCCGCCCGCGATGGCGAACACCATGCAGATTCCCGGCAACGCGGGCGGTGCAAACTGGGGCAGCACCGCATCGGATCCGTCGAACGGGATCGTCTACGTCCTGAACAAGGACGAACCGACGATGTTGAAGCTGGAGGCGCAGGCGCCGCTTCGTGAACGGATGCTGAACGCGCCGCCCGCTCAACTCGGGCGCGCGATCTACAAGCTGCGCTGCGTCGCGTGCCACGGCGAGGAGCTGCGCGGTGCTCCGCCGGCGATTCCCGCGCTGATCGACGTCACGAAGCGCCTCGATGCGACCGCGATCAAGCGGACCGTGCTCGCGGGGCAGGGACGCATGCCATCGTTTCAGCTGGGCGATCGCGAGCTGACGGGCTTGATCGCGTATCTCTCGGATCCCGCCGCGGCCGATGCCGCTGCGGCGAAGACACCGGTCCCGGCGCCGGGCGCACCGGAGGAGAAACCGAGCGGCCCGACGCGGTACTGGAGCGGCTACGGCTACATGACGCCCAAGGTGGGACCGTCGCCTATCGTGCCGCCGTGGTCGACGATCACCGCGTACGATTTGAACAAGGGCACGATCAAGTGGCAGGTGCCGCTTGGCGAAGTGCCGGAGCTCGCGGCAAAGGGCATTCATCACACCGGTTCGGGGGAGCCGAAGGGCGCCGTCGTCACCGCAGGCGGATTGATCTTCACCGGCACGCCGGACTTCACGTTCCGCGCGTTCGACAAGGATACGGGTAAGGAAGTGTGGGAGAAGAAGCTGCCGGTGAACCCGATGGGACCGGCCGCCACGTTCGAGATCGGCGGGCGCCAGTTCATCGTGATTGCCGCGTCGGCGCCGAGGAAGATGCCGGAGCCAGCGGAAGATGCGGCGAACTCCGGCGCCGTGCCGGTCGCACCGCAGGCCGCTCCGGACAAGAAGGAGGAGGATGCTGCGTACGTTGCGTTCGCACTGCCTTCCCGTTCGAAGACGACCACCGTGTCGCAGCGCCACGGCGAGCGATGAGCAAACCGAGGGTCTTCATCACACGCCTCATTCCGGCCGCGGGGCTCGACAAAATTCGCGCGGCGTGTGACGCCGACATCTGGACGGAGCAGATGCCGCCTGCGCCGGACGTGCTGCTGAAGCGGCTCGCCGGTTGCGAGGGGGTGCTCTCACTGCTGACGGATCGATTCGATGCGGCCGTGATGGATGCGGTGCCTCACCTGCGCGTCATTTCGAACTACGCGGTCGGTGTCAACAACATCGACATCCACGCGGCGACCGAGCGCGGCATCACCGTGGGCAACACGCCTGGCGTGCTGACCGACGCGACGGCGGACATGGCATTCTGCCTCCTCATCGCCGCAGCCCGGCGCGTCGTCGAAGGCCATCAGTACACGCTGTCGGGTCAGTGGAAGACGTGGGAGCCGCTCGGCCACATCGGCCAGGATCTCGGCGGAAAGACGATCGGGATCTTCGGCATGGGACGGATCGGCTACGTCCTCGCGCAGCGCTGCCGCGGCGGCTGGGGAATGAACGTCATCTATCACGATACGCGCCGCAACGAGCAGGCGGAGCGCGATCTCGGCGCGCGGCGCGTGGATTTCGACACGCTGCTCCGCGACAGCGACTTCCTCAGCGTCCACACGGATCTGAACGACAGCACGCGCGGCGTATTCGATCTGGCGGCGTTCCGGAAGATGAAGCCGACGGCGGTGTTCGTCAACACGGCGCGTGGTCCCGTCGTGAAGCAGCGGGATCTTTACGAGGCGCTGCGCGACGGCGTGATCTTCGCCGCTGGTCTCGACGTCACGGATCCGGAGCCGCCGTCGCTCGATGATCCGCTGCTGTCACTCCCCAACGCCGTGATCGCGCCGCACATCGCGTCCGGAACGATAGCGGCGCGCAACGGCATGGCGGAGATCGCGGCCGACAACCTGCTGCTGGGTCTCGAGGGGAAGCCGCTGCGCTGCTGGGTGAATCCTGACGTGGTCACAAGAGGCCAGGAGATGAGGAGGTAGATCGCCGGGAGGCCAGGAGATGAGGAGAGGCGCCTGCGATCCCAAACCGGATTCCGGATCCCAGGCTTCCAAGCTCCAACCTCGAACCTCCAGCCTCCAGCCTCCAACCTCCAACCTCCAATCTCCAACCTCCAACCTCCAACCTCCAACCTCCAACCTCCAACCTCCTGACGCTTCCTACACCAGCACCTGATCCAGCAGCTGGCCAACGGCCCGATCCGCTTCGAGAATCGAGCTGCGATGATCCATGTTGCCGGACAGATCCGTGTTCGCGAACGCGATTCGGCCGAGCGGCTGCGCACGGAGGACCTCGCGCGGTGCCGGCTTTCCGTTCGCGCCGTAATACCACCCCGGCTGCGGGCTCAAGTACGCGTGCCCCCAACGGTTCAGGACGATGGCAGCGATGTCGCGCTTGTGATCGAAGCCGGCGCGCGCGAACATGTCGTCGAACTGCTGCCGGATCTGGCGTTCGTACTCTGCGAACGACGTCGAGAGCATCACCGCGCGTCCGCGCCGTCCCTGTTCTTCAGTCGGCAGACCCGGCGATGGATAGATGACCTTCAGGTTGATCACGATCGGACGATCGGGATCCATCGTCGGCGGTTCGGTCCCGCAGCTGGCGACGCGCCGCACCTGAAAATAGCTGCCGAACCCGTCGAACCAGCGCGCTCCGGTGATGCCCAGCTTCTGCAGGAAGCGCCAGTTCCGGACGGCGACGTTCGCCATCATCGCCGGCGATCGATAGAACTGCGCGTACGCATCGCGCTGCGCGTCGGCCAGATCGTCGACGATGTGGCGTGTGGTCCATGAGCCGGCGGCCATGACCACAGATCGCGCACGCACGCGATAGAGCTTTCGCCCGCGGGTGTAGACGATGGTCACGATCTCTGACGCCGCGGGCGGCCCGTCATGGCGCGCCCAGACCGCGGTGGAGCCGAGGCGGATGCGGACCGGAGACCCGGCGCGATCGAGCGCCGCGAAGTCGATCGAGCCCCGGCACACGTCCTCGAGCGTCGCGGCGCCGCTGATGCTGTCAGGCAACAGCGTCTTCACGATCAGGCGTGCGAACGTGCCATTGCCGTCCGGAAACATCTGCTCCGGCTCCTCGGCCGGGAGTGGATGCAGCATATCCGGCGCATACGCGCAGAACGCTGATAGGGCATCGGGACCGAGGCCGAAGCCGCTGCCTTCGTCAGACAGGTACGTGCGGACCGTCTCGCGGCTTACGCCGTAGCGCGCCATCAGGTGATCTTCGAGCGTCATCGTGTCGAGCTGGCGCGCGAGCGGATCGCCGTCGTACTGCGGACGCGGCTGCACGACCGGCGATTGCGAGGCGCGCAGAACGCGCAGGACTTCGGTCTTCTGCTCCGGCGTGAGCGGCGCTCCCTCCAGTTCCCGACGAAGCGGATCGATGACCCATGTGCCAGGCGCCTGGGCGAACGATCGGCCGTAGAAGAACCCGTACTGGCCCCGGTCCATTCCAGGCGATCCGTACGGCGTGTTGCTCGCCGCCAGCTCGGGCCCGCGACCGCCCCAGGTCTGATACGCGAGCCGCGGCTGTTTCAGGCCGATCGATTCATAGAACCTGGCAATGAAGCTGTAGGGATACGGAACGAAGTAGAACGCGGAACCTTGATGTGCGATCAACCGTTGCCCATCGACGTCGAACTCGTTCCGCTTCGCTTCGCCCCCGAACACCGGGTGGTTGTCGAGCACGAGACACGTCATGCCGGCGCGTGCACGTCGCGTGAAGAAGAGCGCGGCGGCGAGCCCGCTGATGCCACCGCCGACGACAACGCAGTCGTAGGTCTCACCCGTGTCGATGGTGTCAGGTGGGACCGTCTCGTACGCGCGATCCCGGATCGCATGGCCCTCGGTCAGGACGGCCAGCGTGTTGCCGTTGCTGTTTGCGTAGTCGCCCACGCCGCCGTAGCCCGTCCAGCCATCTCCCTGGGCGGCGGCCTGCGCGAGCAGTTCGGCCGGAGTGAGCGACAGCAGCGCGCCCGACGCAATCAGCGTGGAGTTGAGGAAATCGCGCCGTGTAATCCGCTGGTCTACTCCCAGCGCACGATCGTGCGGATCCGGGCTCACGATTCCTCCTCACCCCGCCGTCAAACTGCCGAACTGGAGCTCAGGAGAGCTCCTGATCTCCTGAACTCCTGTGGACTCGCTCCGCGCGGAATACTTCCGTCTCGTACACCAGCGTGACGAAGCCGTCGGCATCGGCATGGCGCGCATGCAACGCACGCAGCAGGTCGAGCAGCCGCTCGCTCTCCGCACCCGTTTTCGGCACATACGAGGCGCTTCGCGCCCGGCCGATGAGGCCCGTAAGATCGAGCCGCTGATGGTTCGGGAACGCCAGGCGCTCCGGCCTGCCGAATGTGCCGCTGTCCGCAACCACGGCCGGATCGAACGGCATGCGCTCCGCCGCGATTTCGCCGCCCACGTCGAGAATCGCGCGACGATATCCAGCTGTGAAGGCGTCCGTCTGGCTTCGCCGGTTCCACGCGATCGCAAGGCGGCCGCCAGGCTTCAGGATTCGTGCGAACTCTGTGAGCGCATCCGGCGGATGAAACCAGTGAAACGACTGCGCGCAGATGACGAGATCCACGGTTCCCGACGTCAGGCCGGTTGCTTCGGCGCGACCGGCCATCCACCTGACGCGTTCGTGCGGAGCGGCCGCCGCGCGCATGGCCTCACCGGGTTCGATGGCGATCACACGCACGCCGCGATCCCCGATCAGCCGCGCCGAGATTCCCGTGCCCGCGCCAATATCTGCGGCGACGAGCCGGTCGGGAGCCGCGAGGCCATCCAGGATCGCATCGATGGCCGCTGGTGGATAACTCGGGCGGTAGCGAACGTAGTCGTTGGCGCGATCGCTGAAGCGCGTCACGCTGTCGGCGGCATTAGAGCTTGTCATCGTCAACGGCCAACTCAACCTCAAACCTCCAAACCGACAACCGACTACCTCAGCGAAGCTCCCTGGCGAAGCCACAGATCGATCGGCTTCGACACCTTCGGCCGGAATGGCAGCGTCACCTTGCGTCCGGTCCGTGCCGATTCGTACGCCGCGTTCATCAGCTCCAGGACCGCGCGGCCGTCCTCGCCGGTACTGACCGGTTGCTGATCGTCGCGTACGCAGTTGATGAAGTGCTGCAGTTCCTGCGGGTAGCCCTGATTGAACGCTTCCTCGAAGATCGCGAACGTCCAGCCCTGGGTCGATCCCGCCTTCTCCATCGCGTATCCGTAGCCCTGTTCGCTGTAGGTGAGGGCGGAGTTCCCCATGAAGAGATCGGCGTAAATCACGCCGCCGGTCCCGGCGACTTCGACGCGATCCTCCATGCCGCCGGGCTTCGCCCAGCTGTTCTCGGCCACGCCGATGACGTTGCCTTCGAATTCGACGATGGCGACGGAGTTCTCTTCGCAGCGCGTACGATCGGAATGCCGCAGCCCTGTTTGCATGTGGGCGTACACGCTGAGAGCGGGGCGGCGTCCCAGCATCCAGCGGAACCACGCGAACCCATGGCATCCCATGTCCATCAGTGCGCCGCCGCCGGATTGCTCGAGATCGTAGAACCAGCCGCTGTGCGGCCCCGAGTGCTTCTCGCAGTGGCGCATGTGGTAGATGGTCCCGACGGCCCCTTCCCCGATGAGCGCCCGCACGCGCTCGTACTTGGGCGCGAAGTACAGCTCCTCCGCGTACATCAGTTTTACGTTTCGTGAGGCGCAGTCGGCGATCATGCGATCCGCCTCGTCGAGATTCAGGCACAGGGGCTTTTCGATGATGATGTGCTTGCCGGCGTCCGCGGCGGCCAGCGTTACGCGCTCGTGCAGGTGATTGGGCAAGCAGATGTCGACGACCTCGCACTCGGACTCCGCAATCGTGCGCTCGAGATCCGTGTACCAGCGAGGAATCTTGTACCGCTCCGCGAACGCGCGCGCGTGATCCGGCGTCCGCGAATAGACCGCCACGATCTCCGCGTCCGGGACGAAGCGGTGGTACGACTCGGCATGAATGTCGGCGATGAAGCCGGAACCAAGAAGGACAACGCGCGTTCTGCTCACATGATCCCCTTTCCCCGTACTCCGCGTCTTCTGCGGCCTGATCTACTCCCCCGAAGGCATGAAGAGCACGCAGACCGGTGCTCCGACGTTCGACAGTGGCCCAACCGGCGACAGCGCGCCGGTCGACTGGTCGATGCTGAACACGGCAAGACTGTTAGACCGCTGATTGGCCGCGATGAGCCACTTGCCCGTCGGATCGATGGCAAAGTTGCGCGGCGTCTGGCCCCGCGTCGATTCGTGCTCGACGAGCGTCAGCGCTCCGTTCGCGCCGACGCTGAAGACCGCAATGCTGTCGTGCCCGCGATTCGAGCCGTAGACGAAGCGGCCGTTCGGGTGCACGGCGATCTCCGCCGTCGATCCCGTCGTGACGCCTTCGGGCCGCGTGGACACACGGCTCAGCGGCCTCAGCGTGCCCGCCTTCTGATCCCATGCAAGGGTGTCGATTGTTGCGCCTTGCTCCGTGATGGTGAACAGCCACTGGCCGCTCGGATGGAACGCGTAATGCCGCGCGCCGGAGCCGGGCGCGAGGGCGGCGGACCCATGTGACGTCAGCGTGCCGGTGGAGGCGTCGAACGCCCACACCAGCATCCGACTCAACCCCTTGTCCGCCGCAATCATGTACTTGTTGGTCGCATCGAAGCCGACCGAGTGTCCGAGGCGAACGATTTTGCCCGAGGGACCCGGCTCGGTCGCGTCTCCCGCGACGACCGCCGACGCGGGCTGCAGGCGTCCATCGGCGCTGACAGGAAAGAGCGCGAAATTGCCGCCGTTGTAGTTCGCGACCGCCAGGTAGTGCCCCGTGCGGTCCAGCGCGAGATGACATGGTCCAGCGCCTTTCGACGGCTGCACGTTCAGTTCGGTGAGTTTGGCCGTGGCGGAGTCCACCGTGAACGCCGTGACGCTCCCGCTCGGCTCACCGCCGAACGTCTGCAGCTCGTTTACCGCATACAGGAATCGTCCGTTTCCGTTGGCGGTCAGGAAACTGGGGCTCGGCGTTTCGCCCACGAGGCCGACGGATGCAAGAGCGCCCGTTCCATCGTCGAACCGGAAGGCGTAAATGCCCTTGCTCGCCTCGCCCGTGTATGTCCCGATGTACACGAGGCGACCTGTGCGCGCTTCCGATTGCGAGCCAACCCCCGCCGCCAGCGCGCACAAAGAAAGAAGAATGCCTGCGATTTTCATGTTCACTGTCCGATCTCCAACCTTTCTCAGTGCTCGTGGGGCCCCACGCCCGCTCGCTCTCGCTCGGCGCCGCCGCTGGCGCGGCGGTTCACTCCGTCGCCTCGCTCGGGCCGCAGGGCGCTCGACCCCCGACTTCCGACCCCCGATGCATACTAATCTGCTTGAGACGTGACGCCCACATCCTTTCCCGACTGGCTCGAGCCGATGGCCGCGACGCTCACCCAGGAGCGGTTCACCGGAGTCGAGTGGACGTTCGAGCGCAAGTTCGATGGCATCCGCCTCCTGGCGTTCAAGAATGGTCGTGACGTCCGCTTGTTCTCGCGCAATCGCCTGCCGCAGAACATTCCAGAGATCACGAGTGCGCTGGCGGCGCTCCCCGCACGTGACGTCATCTTGGACGGTGAGGTCGCCTGGAGCGGGACCACCTATCACGTGTTCGACATTCTCTGGCTCGATGGACGTCTGCTCACATCGCTACGGATCGAAGACCGCCGTGCGCTGCTGGACGCACTGCCGCTCCGGCCGCCGCTGCAGCGAGTGCCGCTCCTCACGGACGAAGCGCCATGGGAGCGGGCTCGCCGCGAGGGCTGGGAAGGCGTAATTGCGAAGCGCCGCGGATCGCCGTACGAACATCGTCGCTCGCGCTCATGGCTGAAGATGAAATGCGAAGCGACCCAGGAGCTCGTCGTCGGGGGCTTCACAGATCCGCAGGGCACGCGCGTCGGATTCGGTGCGCTGCTCGTCGGCTACTTCGAGCGTGGCGACCTCGTGTTTGCCGGCAAAATCGGCACCGGATTCGACACGAAACTGCTGCGCGATCTGCGCGCACGCCTCGATGCCATCGAGCTGCCCGCGTCGCCGTTCACAAAGGCGGTCGGACTCCCGCGCCTGCGCGCGCATTGGGTGCGGCCCGAGATCGTCGTCCAGGTCGCCTTCATCGAGTGGACCGTTCACGGCAAGCTGCGCCACCCGCGCCTGATCGGGATTCGCCCCGACAAGGCCGCGCGTGAGGTCGTCCGGGAGACTTCGTGATCACACACCCTGATAAGGTGCTCTTCCCCGAGCAGGACGGCTTTCCTGCGATCACGAAGGGGAAGCTCGCTGCCTATTACGAGGCGATCGCGCCCGTGATGCTGCCGCACATCCGCGGGCGTCCGATCACGATGGAACGCTATCCGGCGGGGATCGGCAGCAAGGGGTTCTTTCAGAAGGACGTCTCGCGCGGGTTTCCCGCGTGGCTCGAACGTGTGGAGGTGCCGAAGAAGGACGGCACCGTTCACCATGCGCTCGTGGACGACACGAACGCCTTGCTCTGGGTTGCCAACCAGAACTGCATCACGATGCATGTGTGGCCGTCGCGCACGCCGGACCTGTTTCGACCGGACATCTGCGTCTTCGATCTCGATCCTCTGCGCGACGAACCACCCGTCCTGAGGGATGCGGCCTTGAGACTGCGCGATCTGCTGTCGGAATTGGGGCTCGTGAGCTGGGTGAAGACCACGGGATCGAAGGGTTTCCACATTGCCGTTCCGCTCGACGGCAAGGCCGAGTTCCCGCAGGTCGCGAGATTTGCTCATGCCGTCGGCGCGCTGCTCGTGTCCCGCGATCCTGATCATTTGACGCAGGAGTTCACCAAGGCGGACCGCGGCGGACGGATCCTCGTCGACACGGGCAGAAACGGCTACAGTGCAACCTTTGCAGCGCCATACACCGTCCGTGCGAAGCCAGGCGCGCCCGTGTCGGCGCCGTGCACGTGGGAAGAGGTCGAGCGTGGAGAGGTGACGCCCCGAAGCTTCACGCTGGGAAACATGCCGGAGCGCATCGAGGCGGCGGGCGATCTCTGGTCGAACATGCGGAAGCGCCGGCGCTCGCTTCGGCCGGCAGCGGAACGCCTTCGCAAGTTGGGGGCAGTAGCGTGAACACACTCGACGCATTTCTCAGGGCGGCATGTGTGCCGCGCGATACAGGCCACACGTCCGGTACGCTCGATGAGGCGCAGGCAATTCGTGCCGCCAACCCAGGCCTCCCGGAAACGAGCATCTACGCGGCCGCGGCGCTTGCCGACGAAGCCCTCGTCCGCGGATTTCTGTCCCGTGACGTGGCGAGCGCGGCCGCGCACGGCGGTCCGTACGAATGGGATCCGCTCACGTATCTGTGCTTCTCCCGTTACCTGCGCCTGGACCGATCGCGTTCCGACGCGTTCGTACGTACGGCGAGCGTGCTCCTCGACGCGGGTGCATCTGCGAATACCGGCTGGTTCGAAACGGCTCACGAGCCGAAGGGAGAGTGGGAGAGCGCGATCTATGGCGCGGCTGGTATCGCACACCACGCGGCACTGACGCGGCTGCTGCTCGAGCACGGCGCGGACCCCAACGACAACGAGACGCCGTATCACTCGCCGGAAACGTACGACAATGCGGCGCTCGAGGCGCTCGTCGAGAGCGGAAAGCTCACCGAGCATTCGCTGGGCACGATGCTGCTGAGGAAGGCTGACTGGCATGACTTCGATGGCATCGTCTTCCTGCTCGAGCGTGGCGTCGACCCGAACCGGATGACGCAGTTTGGATACACCGCGCTTCATCAGGCACTCCGCCGCGACAACGCGCTCGAGATCATTGAGGCGATGCTCGACCACGCTGCGGACCCGGCACTGCCGAATCAAAAGGACGGCCTTTCCGCGGCGGCGATTGCCGCGCGCCGCGGACGCCGCGACGCGCTCGAACTGTTCGCTCGACGCGGATATTCCCTGACGTTCGACAGCATGGATGCGCTGCTCGCCGCGTGCGCCCGCGACGATCAGTCCGCGATCCGATCGCTCGCAGTCTCCAGCCCTGACGCCCTTCGTGAGCTGATCGCGCACGGCGGCACGTTCCTGGCGCAGTTCGCGGGGAACGGCAATACCGCCGGCGTGCGTCGGTTGCTCGATCTCGGCATTGACGTCGCAGCGCCCTACGAGATGGGCGACGGCTACTTCAGCGTCGCGCCGCGCAGCACCGCCCTGCACGTCGCCGCGTGGCGGGCGCGGCACGAGACAGTGTCGCTCCTCATCGAACGCCGTGCGTCCGTGAACGCGCGCGACGCACGGGGGCGGACACCGCTTGCGCTCGCGGTACTGGCGTGCGTGGACTCGTACTGGATGAACCGGCGCTCGCCGGCATCGGTGGCGGCGCTGCTTCGGGCGGGCGCCACGATGGAAGGTGTGCGCTACCCATCAGGGTACGAGGAGGTCGACGTGCTGCTCTCACGGCCCACAGTTGATCCCAACGATCGCTGACGACGGGCGGCTTCTCTCTTGACGATCGAGAGTACAACCGATTACTCTCGGACGTCGAGAGGAAGGCTCTTGGTGGCGCGCGCGTGACTCATTGATGAGGCCCGCCACCCACCGAACCGAATCGAGACCTGTTCCAAATGGGAAAACCGACACAGCTGCTACAGGGCACGCTGGACTTGCTGATTCTGAAAACGCTTGCTCTCCAGCCGATGCATGGTTGGGGGATCACGCTTCGAATCCAGCAGATCACCGGCGATGTGCTCCAGGTGCGTCCGGGAGCGCTCTATCCGGCGCTTCATCGCCTCGAGCATGAAGGTTGGATTATTGCGAAGTGGGCAAGTACTCCGGCCGGTCGACGGGCCAAGTACTACTCGCTGACACGAGCGGGCCGGCTCCAGCTCGAGCGCGAGGCGACTCAGTGGCGTCGTCTGTCTTCCGCTGTCACCGTACTGCTCGACACCGTCTGAACACTATGCCCGTACGTTTCCATCGACGAGTGTTCATGGCGCTTCGCTCGTTCCTGCGCCGCCGCACCGTCGAACGGGAACTCGACGAGGAACTCCAGTTTCATTTTGAACAGATGGAAGAATTCGCGGCATCGCGCGGTGCTGACGCGTCTGATGCACGGTGGCGGGCTCGCCAACTCATGGGGAGCGTGGATCACGTGAAGGAGGCCTGCCGGGATATGCGCACACTCCGACCCGTCGAACACTTCTTGCGCGATCTGCGGTACGGAGCCCGTCTGCTCGCCCGAGCACCGGGTTTCGCGGCGGTCGCGGTCCTCTCGCTGGCGCTTGGAATCGGCTCGAGCAGCGCGATCTTTTCTCTCATCAACGCGGTCATCCTGCGTCCATTGCCGGTCGACGACCCGCAGGAGCTCTACATCGCTCAGGCGACCAAGCCGGATGAGCTCGAGCTGCTGTTCTCGTATCCGGTCGTGGCGCGTGCCGCCACGGTGCTTGCCGGTCGTGCCGATGTCGCTGCGCAGAGCAGCACCGAATCCGTGCTCGTCGCCACACGAGCAGATGGAGGTGGAGCGAGTCCACAGGAGCCTGCCCGACTGCAATTGGTCGCAGGGGACTATTTCGGCACCCTGCGACAGCGTGCTCAGATCGGTCGTCTGCTCGGTCCCGATGAAAATCGAACTCTCGACCAGCATCCCGTCGTAGTGATGAGCGATCAGTTTTGGCGCAGCCGATTTGACCGTTCAACACGCGTGCTGGATACGGAGCTGATCATCAACGGTCAATCGATGGCGATCGTTGGCGTTGCAGCTCCGGAGTTCTTTGGGACGACGGTAGACGCCGAGACGCCCGATCTCTGGGCGCCGGCAGCAATGCAGGCGGCCCTGCGCTTCGCCGGCGGCTACGATCGCTCGGGCGGCGATCTTCAGAAGCCGTGGTCGTCCCAAGCCGAGATTGCGTGGCTGCGAGTCATGCTCCGGGCGCCCTCGGGAATCGCACCAGCGGCGGCCGAAGCCTTGATGCTCGCACTCGACCGCGAGCGTCCACCCGATGCGCGAGATGCGGGACAGGTACTGGTCACCTTGCTTCCGGGATCGCGTGGCTTTTCTCCTATGCGGAGCCAGTTGACCACGCCGCTCATCGTGCTCCTGCTGGCCGTTGCCCTGCTGCTCGCGATCGCGTGCGCCAATATTGCGAGTCTGCTCCTGGCGCGCGCGACCAACCGCAGTCGCGAGATGGCGATTCGTATGTCCATGGGATCGGGACGCGGCATGCTGATTCGCCAACTGCTCACCGAGAGCGTGCTGCTTGCCTCCATCGGCGGCGTGTTGGGACTGACCTTTGCCTATTGGGGCAGCACGGCGCTGCTGACGTTGATCTCACGTCGAGAGTCCGTGACCGGCATTGACGTGAGACCCGACTGGGGTGTGCTGGGCGTGACGCTTGCGACAACGATGGCCACCGCCCTGGCGTTCGGCCTGCTCCCCGCAGTACGGGGCACGCGCGTGGCTCTTGCCGAAACCTTGAGGGCACAAACGCGAAGCGTAATCGGAGCCGCAGGGCGCGGCGGACGGGTTCTCGTCGGAAGGGTGCTCATCGCAGGTCAAATCGCGGTCGCCGTCCTGTTGCTGCTCGTGGCGGTGCTCTTCGCGCGGAGCCTTCAGGCGCTGGCGCACGTCGATGTCGGGTTCGATCGAGATCACCTGTTGGTCGTACGAGCTAACCCGCGCGCATCGGCCTACACGGTGGCTGAGCTGCCGGCGTTGTACGCGCGGGTGGTCGAAGGTCTCGCTCGTCTGCCAGGCGTGGCCGGCGTCAGCATGTCCGGCAGCGGACTGTTCAGTGGGCGGAGCCGAGGCGCTTTCCTGGTTGAGGGATACACACCCGCACGCAACGAGCAGATGACAACCCTCAAGAACTGGGTGACGTCCGACTACTTCCGTACGGTGGGGTTGGCAATCACTCACGGGCGTGGGTTCGGTCCGGAAGACTCGGTCAACAGCCGGCGCGTCTGTGTCATCAACGAGACGATGGCACGGCGGTATTTCCGCGATCAGAATCCGATCGGGAAGCGGTTGACCTGGGGCACCAGCAACTTCGATTCGGACGGATTCGAGATCGTAGGTGTCGTCAAGGATGCACGCTATAACGACGTGAGGACCGAGTCACTCAACATGACGTATGTGTTGGGAACCCAGACGGAGCAGTACCTGGACAACGTGGAGGTGCGGGTATCGGGCAATCCCACCGCATTCGTCAACACCGTGCGAAAGGCTTTGGGTGAATCCGAGCCTCGCCTCGCAATCGGGACAATCGAACCGGTCGACCGCCGAGTCGCCAGGTCGATTGGCGTCGATCGGCTGCTTGGTTGGTTGACGATGGCCTTTGGCGCGGCGGCGCTCGGCCTCGCGTGCCTGGGTCTGTACGGGACCATCTCGTACGCGGTGAAGCGCCGGACGGCCGAACTGGGCATACGAATCGCGCTCGGTGCCGACAGCGTCGCTGTGCAGTGGTTCATCGTGCGGGAGGCACTGCTGCTGGTTCTGGTTGGAGGAGCTGTCGGGCTGCCATTCGCGTTCCTTGCGGCGCGCGCTGTAGGCAGGTTGCTGTACGCAACCGGTCCCTCCGATCTCGCGGCATACGGAACCGCGACCTGCCTGCTCGTGCTTGTTTGCACGGTCGCGGCGTATATCCCGGCATGGCGAGCGTCGCGCCTCGATCCGATGGTCGCCCTGCGGATGGAATGACGATGATCTATTCGGCCCCGATACCCAGATAGGTCCGCAGCTTCTCCTCGTCGAACTTCGATTCAGCAATTGGCTCGCGTGTGAGGAGCGACGCAGCCGCACCGAAGAGGAATCCTGCAGGCATCGAAACAATCGCCGGATTGCGCAGCGGGAACAACGCGTGTGCATTGTGCAGGATGTCGACCCAGATCGTCGGGCTGATCACGATCAGAACGAGCGACGTGACGGCGCCGGCGACGATTGAGGCCACGGCGCCAGCAGTGTTGAATCGCCGCCAGACGATCGACAGAAGCAGGGCCGGAAAATTGGCGCTCGCTGCAACCGCGAACGCCAGCCCCACCATGAACGCGACGTTCTGTCCCTTGAATACGATCCCGAGGACGATGGCCGCGACACCGAAGGCGAGGGTTGCGCCGCGGGCAACGCGGATCTGCTCGCGCTCGGTCGCGCGGCCTTTCCGCACCGCGTGCATGAAGATGTCGTGGGACAGCGTGCTCGCGCCGGCGAGCGTGAGGCCGGCGACGACCGCCAGAATCGTCGCAAACGCCACCGCGGCGATGAAGCCGAGGAACGGCGTGCCGCCGAGCAGCTCCGCGATGAGCGGGGCCGCCATGTTGCCGCCCGCATCCACGCGACGAATCAGCTCCCGGCCGACGAGCGCGGACGCGCCGAATCCCACGACGGGAATGATCAGGTAGAAGTAGCCGATGAACCCGGTCGCATAGAGGACCGATACGCGCGCGGCTCGCGCGTCGGGGACTGTATAGAACCGCATCAGGATGTGCGGAAGACCGAGCAGCCCGAACATGAGCGCGAGGCCGAGGGACACCGCGTCTACTGGGTCGGCGACGAGCCCTCCCGGTTCGAGTGCCGCCTGGCCGTACCGGACGGCGACGGCGCTGTAGAGAGAGCCCGGCGAGAAGTCGAACCGCGAGAGCACGAGGATCGTCAGCAGCGTGACGCCGAACAGCAGCAGGATCGCTTTGATGATCTGCACCCACGTCGTCGCGATCATGCCGCCGAAAAGCACGTACGCGAGCATCACGATGCCCACCACGAGCACTGCCCACTCGTAGCGCAATCCAAACATCAGCGTGATGAGGTTTCCGGCGCCGACCATCTGCGCGAGCACGTAGAAGAGGAGGGTGAGAATTCCGCCGAACGCGGACGCGATCCGTACCGGCACCTGCCGCAGCCGGAACGCCACGACGTCAGCGAACGTGAATTGACCCAGATTCCGGAGCGGCTCCGCGATGAGGAACATGAGCGCGGGCCAGCCGACGAGCCATCCGGTCGCGTAGATCATGCCGTCGTAGCCGCGCAGCGCAACGAGCCCTGTGATCCCCAGGAAGGATGCAGCGCTCATGTAGTCGCCGGCGAGCGCGAGGCCGTTCTGCAGCGGGCTGATCGATCGTCCGGCGGCGTAGAACTCGCGCGTCGATCGCGTGTGCCGCGCCGCCCAGTACGTGACCGCGAGCGTGACGATGACGATGCCGATGAAAAAGGCGATGCCCGAGAGCGTCGGCGTGCCGAGGGCTGTTTGCATGCGCTACTCGGAATGCGGCGTCTGCGTGCGCCGGAGCCTCGCGGCCTCGGCGTCGAAGTGTCGGTTCGCCCACACCACGTATGCGGCTGTCAGTATCCAGGCGGCCCCGATCACCGCAGCACCGAGCGGAATCCCGATCGTCGTCGCCGGTCCGATGCGGTGCGACAGCAGCGCACGGTCGAACGCGATCAGGAGGATGTAGCCGTAATAGAGGACGAAGAGCAGCGCCGTCAGCACGAGCGAGATGCGCCAGCGCTGCCGTACGAGCCGGCGGAACTCGGGCGAGGTCAGCAGGTCGCGCGTCGAGGCTGGGGCGGGCTGCGGCACGCTCGGGTCGCGCAATTGTAGCGCAGACGGTGGCGGGATCCGGGGTCCGGTTCGGACCCATATACTCAGTTCGCATGATTCGTCACGCGACAGCAGTGGTACTCGTCGCGCTCGCGCTGCAACAGACCGCGCCTGCGCCAGTCAGCCGGTCGGCGATTGCCGACCGAGTCATGAAGCTGACGCGGGCCTCCCCGTGGAAGCTCGCATCGACGATCCCTGTCGCATTCCCCACCTATCACCCGCAGGGCATGGTGAAGATCGGCGAGACGCTGTTCGTCTCCTCCGTTGAAATCGGCGCGCAACCGATCCCGCTGCTCCCGCCGGTCGGCGGACAGGATCGCGGCGCGGGTGCCGGAGTGGGACACCTGTTCAAGATGGACACCTCAGGCAAGTTGATATCCGACCTGACGCTCGGGGAGGGAACGATCTACCACCCAGGCGGGATCGACTACGACGGTCGTTACATCTGGGTACCCGTCGCGGAATACCGCCCCGACAGCAAGTCGATCATCTACCGCGTCGATCCCGACACGATGAAGGCGCAGGAGGTTTTCAGGGTTGCCGATCACATCGGCGCGATCGTGCACGACACGGACGATGGCACGCTGCACGGTGTGAGCTGGGGCTCGCGCCGCTTCTATCGCTGGACGCTCGACGTGCACGGACGCGTGACGAACGCCCGCGCAGCCCTCGATACGATACGCACGCTGAACCCGTCGCATTACGTCGATTACCAGGACTGCAAATACGCCGGCGGCCACCGGATGCTCTGCACGGGGGTGACCGAGATTCGCGGCGCGCCTGAGGTCCCGCTGTTCCGGCTCGGCGGGATCGACCTCGTCGACCTGCGCGACAGTCGTCCGCTGCACCAGGTGCCCATCCTTCTCTGGACGCAATCGGGGTTCGACATGACCCACAATCCGGTCTGGATCGAGGCCACCGATACAGGCCTGCGCGGCTGGTTCATGCCGGAGGACGACAAGTCGACTATCTACATTTATGAGGTTGACCTTCGCTGATTACGGCCGACGGCTGTTCACGAAGATCTCGAAGATCATAGAGGCCACAAGGTGTTCCGGCTGAAGCCGGAAGCCACATGAACTCCCGGGGCCACATGAACTCCCCGTGACCACATGAACTCTCGTGGCTTCCGCCTTCAGGCGGAAGCTGCGCAGCAATCCTTGTGATCAGCCGTCCGCCGTGATCGCGAAACGCAAACCGCGTCCCCGCCGTAACACAGAATGAGCCCCCACTCACGCGGCCGGGCGCCGCGGAAGAGGAGCTGTCATGCGCCGCCGCAATCTCCTGATTGCGACCGCCGCTGTCGCCGGCGTGGCGGTCCTCGCGGCCGGCCGCGCGCTTCACCGGCCAGCGCCGGTTCGTGTCATTACGGTTCCGGTCACCGTCGGGCCGATCCAGCGCGATATCCTGACCACCGGCACGCTCGAGGCGGTCACCACGGTCGAGATCGGATCGCAGTTGTCCGGCACGATTCAGGCCGTCGACGTCGATTACAACTCCATCGTGCACAAGGGCGAAGTGCTGGCGCGTCTCGATCCGGCCAGCTTTCAGGCGGACCTTCAGCATGCACAGGCGACGCTCGCGCAAACATACGCGGATCTCGAGAACGCGCGTGCCACTGCCGCAGATGCGCTGACGAAGCTCACGCGGGCGCAGCAGTCGATCGCCGACGAACTGATCACGCCGTCGGATCTCGAGGATGCGACGGTCGCGTCGGATACAGCGAATGAGGCAGTGAAGAGCGCGTCCGCGCAGGTCGTCGTCGCAAAAGCCGCCGTCGATCAGGCCAAGCTCAACCTCGCGCACACCGTCATCGCCTCACCGATCGATGGCATTGTCGTGTCACGAAACGTCGATCCGGGACAGACGGTTGCAGCAACCTATCAGAGTCCCACGCTCTTCATCGTCGCGCCCGATCTTGCGCGCATGCAGTTGCAGGCGACGATCGACCAAGCCGACGTCGGCGGCGTGCACACCGGCGACCGGGCGTCGTTCATGCTGGACGCCTATCCGGATTCGGTGTTCTACGGGCGGGTGACGCAGGTCCGGCTGCAGCCTGTGGACGAGTCCTCGGGAGGCGCGTCCGGAGCACCTGGGGGCAATCAGGGATCTGCCGGAGCAGGGACGGCGCAGTCGCAACCGCAGCCGCAGTCCACCACAATCCAGACGGCGGGAAGTACGTTTGCCGGTCAGACCAGCGGCACGGTCGTCGCGTATACGGCCATCATCGACGTCGCGAATCCCGGCGAAAAGCTACGGCCCGGCATGACGGCGATCATCACGCTGCCGGGATTGAGGAAGGACTCGGTCGTGCGCATTCCGAACGCGGCCCTGACGTTCGAGCCCACGCCCGACGTGCTGCGGGCCGTCAACGGCCACACGGCGATCTCCGCAACGCAGGCGGCGCCATCATCCGCTCACTCCGCGAAGGTGTGGTCGTACGCGGACGGATCGCTGAGACCAGTGATCGTTCAAACGGGTCTCGCGGACGACAGATGGACGGAGCTAGTCGGCCGATCGCTGCACCCGAACGATCGGCTGGCGACCGGCGTCTCAACCAGTCCTTGACGTCCGCATGTAGACAGCCTACAGCTGGAGGATGTAGTCTGTCTACATGGCGGAGCGACGAACGGGTACAGGTCGGGTCGAGCTGCTCCAGGGCACGCTGGACATGCTCATCCTGCAGACTCTCCTCTGGGGTCCGCAGCACGGCTACGGCATCGGCCAGACCATCCGGATGCGCACGGGAGAGCTGCTCCAGGTCGAGACCGGATCGCTCTACCCCGCGCTGCATCGACTCGAGAAGCAGGGCTGGGTCAAGTCGAAATGGGATGTGTCCGAGCGCAACCAGCGCGCAAAGTTCTACCAGCTCACGCCAGCCGGAAAGAGGCAGCTCTCGACCCAGCGCAGCCGCTGGAAGCAGATGATCGACGCAATCGGCGGCCTGATGGGCGCGGAGGAGCGCGAGGGTCTGCCGTGAGGATCTGGCCCTGGACAGCGCGGCGCGATCGCGAGATCGAGGAGGAGATCGAGGCACACATCCGAATGGCGGCCGACGACCGCGTCGATCGAGGTGAGGAAAAAGAAGCCGCCAGAATAGCGGCCACGCGTGAGTTCGGCAATCGAACGCTGATTGCCGAGATCACCCGTGAGGTGTGGAGCTGGACGTCGGTCGAGCGACTCGCGCAGGACGTCCGATATGCGCTCCGCATGATGCGCCGCAGCCCTGGATTCACAGCGATTGCCGTCCTCTGCTTGTCCGTCGCGATTGGCGCCAACACAGCCATCTTCAGCGTGCTGGATCCTGTCCTGCTTCGGAAGCTTCCCGTGCGCGATCCGGATCGGCTCGCCGAGCTCGTCAGTGTCTATCCCGGGGAGGGCAAGCACCCGATCGGTGTGACGCCGGCGCACTACGAACTGTTCAGGGATCAGAACCACGCGTTTTCGGATCTGATCGGGTTCGCTCCGGCGCGCTTTCTCGTCAGCGGCGACCGGATCGAACAGGAGCAGGTCGAGGGCGTGTACGCGACCGGGAACGTCTTCACTGCGTTCGGGCTGCAGCCGGTCATCGGACGGCTCTTCACGCCTGAGGACGATCGGGCTGAGGCCAATGCCGTTGTCGCCGTCGTGAGCTGGCGTTATTGGGACACACGGTTCAATTTCGATCCCGCGATCCTCGGCAGACGCATCTCTCTGAACGGTGTTCCCGTGACCATCGTTGGCGTGCTTCCGCGCGCATTCACCGGCGTGCAGGTTGGTTCGAACGAGGACGTGTGGGTACCCGAGCGCATGGCGTCGATCGTTCAGCGAACGGCACCGCAGCCCACTGCGCCTGTCAGAATGGCGCTGCTCGGCAGCCTGAAGCCGGGCGTATCCCTCGAACAGGCGCGCGCGGAACTCGCCGTGCTGAACGAGGGGCGCATCGACGCCGCCGCGCAGAACAGCACTGCTCCCGTGACGCGCCAGCTCCGGCTGGACCTGGAGCCTGCCGCGGGTGGTTTCTCGTTGCTGCGCGATTATCTCGAGACTCCGCTCGTTGTGCTGATGACGGTCGTCGCCCTGCTGCTGCTGATTGCGTGCACGAACGTTGCGAGCATGCTGCTGGCGAAGGCAACCGCCCGGCGGCGCGAGATGGCCGTGCGCGTGTCGATGGGCGCGGGCCGGCTCAGGCTCGTGAGGCAGATGCTCACGGAAGCCCTGCTGCTATCAGCCATCGCCGGTGCGTTGGGCGTGCTCTTCGGGTTCTTTGGCGCGCACGCGCTGGCTCGCGCGCTCATCTCCGGGCGCGCGACGATCGGGCACGTCCTTACCGTCCCCGTGCACATCGATGCGCGCGTGCTGGTGTTCACGACAGCTGTCGCGATCCTGACAGGCGTCCTCTTCGGACTCGCGCCCGCATGGAACGCGTTCACAACGGCGCCGATCGCCGTACTTCACGAAACGGGTGTGTCCGGCGAAACGAGGTCGCGGCGGCTCTTCGGCCGGGTGCTCGTCGCCACTCAGATCGCGCTCTCGCTCGTGCTCCTGACCGGAGCGGTCCTGTTCGTGCGGCACTTGTCGCAGCTCAGGGGCACCGATCTCGGATTCGAACGCCAGTCCGTGCTCCTGGTTGCGCTCGATCCGCGCGGCAGCGGACTCGGTCGGCAGCAGCTCACGGAGCAGTACCGCGAGCTGCTGCATCGCTTCGAAGCCATTCCAGGCGTCCGGTCGGCAACCGTATGCGCCGTAACCCCCTCGTCCGGTGCGGGGGCCTCGCGCCTCATCACCGTCGAGGGCTTCCGCGAGGACATGACTTCGCGTCTGTTCGTCTCGTTGAACTGGGTGGGGCCGAAGTACTTCGAGACGCTCCGTACGCCCCTGCTCGCCGGACGCGATTTCACGTTCGACGACGAGGCGCATCCGCGCGTCGCGATCGTGAACGAATCGATGGCGCGGTATTACTTCCAGGGCCGGAGCCCGATCGGCGGCCACGTGACGCTGGACGGCGACGACAAGCCCTACGAGATCGTCGGCGTCGTGGCGGACGCGAAATACGGCGAGCTGCGCGCGCCAGCGCCGCGGACAATGTACATAAACGCGTTCCAGGAAGGGCGCATCGGTTCACAGTTCGCGCTACGAACGAGCCTTCCACCCGCGCGCGTCGCCGGCTCCGTGCGCCGGGTTGTGGAGGGCACGGTCAAGCCCATCAGGATCGCGACCGTATCGACGCTCGCGGAGGAAGTAGACGCTGCGCTCGTCCCCGAACGGCTGATGGCCTTGTTGTCCGGCCTCATCGGCGGCATCGGTGGTGCGCTGGCGGCGATCGGTCTCTATGGACTGCTGGCGTACGCGGTGGCGCGCCGCACCAACGAGATCGGCGTACGCATCGCCCTCGGTGCAATGCCGCGTGATGTCGCTGCGATGGTCTTGAAGGGGGCGCTCGGATTGGTGGCCCTGGGACTGGCCGTCGGCGTGCCGTGCGCGATCGCCGGCCGCCGGATCGCATCGAGTCTCGTTCCAGGGTTGCCGCAGGGCAGCGCGCTGCCGATCGCGATCGCCGCCGCGTCGATGTGTGCCGTCGCGCTGCTCGCCGCCTACGTCCCCGCGCGCCGCGCGGCGCGCGTCGACCCGATCGCTGCGCTCCGGCGTGAGTAGGCTGTCACGCCCGACGGCTCATCACGAAGATCGCGAAGCTTACAAAGATCACGAAGACCAGCAGTGCTTTTGGACCTGCAGCCGGCTTCGTGGACTTTGCGGTCTTCGGACCTTCGTGAGTTGCCGTCCGCCGTAGACAGCTCTAGGAATCCGGCGCGGGCCTCAGCCGCCCCACTGTTGCGGCAGACAGCTTTCCCAGCCATTCCTTCCCACGCTTGCCGACCACTGCGCGTTCGAGCGCATCGAATTTCACGTACGCGACCGGCACCAGCAGCAGCGTCAGGAACAGGCACAGCGACTGGCCGCCAATGATCGTGACCGCGATGGCCGCGCGGCCGGTCCCGCCAATCCCTATTCCAAGAGACGTCGGGATTAACCCAGCAATGATTGCCGTTGTCGTCATCAGGATCGGCCGCAGCCGCGTGCGGCACGATTGGACGATCGCGTCACGCAGCGGAACGCCGCGCCCACGGAGGACGTTCGCGTAGTCGACCTGCAGGATGGAATTCTTCTTCACGATGCCGAGCAGGAGCAGCATGCCGAGCGCGCTCCAGAGGTTCAGCGTACGGCCGGTGATCCACAGCGTGAACAGCGCGAAGGGCACAGCAATCGGCAGCACCAGCATGATGACGACGGGCTGCAGGAAGCTCTCGAACTGCGATGCGAGCACCATGTAGACGAAGATCATCGCGAGGCTGATCGCCATCACCAGGTTCGCCGTCGTCTCGTCGAGAATCTTCGACTGACCCTGCAGGCGCCACGACATCGTCCCTGGCATGTTGAGACCGGTAAGCATTCGCCGGACATCGTTCGACGCCTCGTCCAGCGCGTGTCCGGGCGCAACGTCCGCGATGAGGTTGACGGTGAACTGGCGGTTCGACCGCTGCAGCGTCGTTGGCCCGAGGCCGCGCTCCAGGCGTGCGATGTTGTCGATGCGCACAGGGCCTGCCTGCGAGGGCACCGTGAGACGTCCAATTTCCTCGATGTCGCGCCGCTGATTCTCCAGCACGCGAATCTTGACCGGATACTGCTCGGCGCCTTCCTTGTAGAACGAGATTTCATCGTCGCCTGCGACCGACAGACGCAGCGTGTTGCCGATCGTGGCCATTCGGACGCCGAGATCGGCCGCACGCGTGCGATCGACGTCCACGTGCACTTCTGGGTTCGACAGGTTCAACCCGATTTTGACTTCCGTGAGGCTCGGGATCTTCTGTGCGGCAACCAGCGCACGCTTCGAGTAATCCGCAATCTGTTCGAGGTCTGGCCCGAGGATGTTGGCCGAGATCGCGAAGCCGCCCGTTCCCTCACCGCTGCCCAACGCGGTGCGCGACGTGATCGATGGTCGATAGCCTGGATGGGCGGCGAGCCGGCGGCGCATCTCGGTGATGATGTCGTCCTGCGAATTCTTGCGCTCGTTGAGCGGAAGCGCCTGGCAGAGGAAATGAATGTGCGTCGGCGACCCCGCGACGCCCGAAACCCCTATCGATGGTTCGATCTGCGCCACGCCTTCGATTCCGCGCAGCTCCTTCAACAGACTGAACGCAACCTCGCTCGTGCCCTCCAGCGACGTTCCTTCGGGCGCGTCGAGGTGAATCGTCCACTCGCCCATATCCTCGTTCGGCACGAACTCGCGCCCAACCAGCCGGTTCAGCGGGAACGTGAGCAGCGCCGTGACGACGGAAATTCCGATGATGACCCCCGGGTGGTCCAGCGCCCAGTTGACGCTGCGGCTGTAGTGCGTGTCGAGCCAGTGGAAGAATCCGTGTTCCTTCGTCTTCTGATCCGCGGCGGCGTCGGAGAGCTTGAGGAATCGCGAGCTGAGCATGGGCGTCAGCGTGAAGCTGACGAGCATCGATACCAGGATCGCGAACGCCATCGTCCAGCCGAAAGGGTTGATGAACCGTTTCGCGTACCCGTTCATGAACGCAATCGGCAGAAAGATGACGACGAGCGACAGCGTCGTCGCCATGACGGGCAGCGCCACCTCGCGTGTCCCCTGGATGGCGGCCTCGAACGGCGTGCAGTTCTTTTCCTCGACGTAGCGGAAGATGTTCTCCAGCACCACGATCGCATCGTCTATGACGATGCCGACGGCGAGAGTGATGGCGAGGAGCGTCATGTTGTTCAGCGTGAACCCCATGATGTTCATCAGCGTGAAGGACGAGATGATCGACGCCGGGATCGCGAGGGCGGAAATGATGACGGCGCGGAGGTTCCGGATGAAGAACATCACCACGATCGTGGCGAACAGCGCCCCGAAGATCAGGTGCTCCTCCAGCGATTCGATCGAGGCGTAGATGAATCGGGAGTCGTCGCGGATGACCGTCACCTTGACGGACGGCGGGAGCGTGCGCTCGACGGCCGCGAGCCGCTCGCGGACGCCTTCGATCACGGCGACAGTGTTCTCGCCCATCGCGCGGCGGACATCGAGCATCACGGCCGGTGTGTTGCCCAGCCACACCGCGCTCGTCGGGCGCTCGAAGCTGTCCTCCGCGTGGCCGATGTCGGCGATGCGAATCGGCGTGCCGTTCTTCGTGGCAACGACGATGTTGTTGAAGTCCTGAGCGGCATCGATGCGGCCCAGCGTTCGGAGCAGGAGCTCGCTCTTGCCCTGCTCGATGCTGCCGCCAGGAATCTCGACGTTCTCCGCGACGAGCGCGTCGCGAACCTCCGTCATCGACAGCCCATACGAATTGAGCTTCTCGATGTCGACGACGATGTGGATCTCGCGAGCGCGTCCGCCGGCGAGCGTCACCTCGCCGACGCCGTTGATCGTCTGGATCGCGCGAGCGATCTGCTTGTCGGTCAGCTCCGTCAGCGTGCGCAGGCTCATCGCGTCGGACGACACGATGAGCGACATCACGGGATCCGCGTCGGGATCGATCTTCGTGATGACGGGCGGCAGCAGCGCCGGCGGGACGTTCCTGATCGCGCTGGCGACCTTCTCGCGGACGTCGTTGGCGGCGTCGTTGATGTCGCGCTCGAGCACGAAGCGGACGATGAGCTGCGCGCGTCCTTCCGAGATGCGCGCCTGGATCTCGTCGATCCCGGAGACCCCGCTGATCGCTTCTTCCATCGGCTCGACAACGGAGGTGGAGATCTCATCGGGGCTCGCGCCGGGCAGCGAGAGCGCCACGTTCACGGTCGCAGGATCGGCCCTGGGGAACAGGTCGACGCCGAGGCTTCGGAACGAGAACAGCCCGAGCACCACGAGGGACATCACCAGCATCGTGGCGGAGACGGGGCGCCGGACGCAGAGCTCGGACAGCATCTGGTGCTCCCCGCTATCTCGTGACGGCGACGGCGGCGCCGTCGTTGAGGGTTTCCACGTCGGTGGTCGCGACCTGTTCCCCTTCCTTCACGCCGCTCACCACCTCGATGCGGTCGCCGAGCCGTTCGCCTACCTGCAGCTCCCGCATGTTGAGACGGCCGGCGTTCACGACGAAGGCGCGGTTCACGCCATACCGATACTGGAGCGCGCCGTACGGAAGCGTCAGGATGTCGTCCACCTTGCCGCTCTCCACGTGCACGCGCGCGAAGGTGCCTGGCTTGAGCGCGGCATCGCTGTTCGGCACGACGGCTTCGAAGGGAAATGCGCGCGTCGACGTGTTCACGGCGGGGCTGATGCGCGTCACCGTGCCAGCGAACGTCCGCGACGGATAGGCGTCGACGTGCAGTTCCACGGGACGGCCGCCTGCGATCCACGGCGCCATCTTCTCGGGAATCTCCGCGGTGACCTTCAGCGGATCCAGCTTCACGATGGCCATGACCGGCATTTGCGCCTTCACGAGCTCGCCGAGATTGACCAGCCGCTTCTCGACGTAGCCGTCGAACGGCGCCCGGATCTCCGTATCGCGCAACTGCCGCGCCGCGAGCTTCATCGCCGCCTCGGACGCCTGGATGCTGGCGCGCAGATTCCTCGCGTTCTGAAGCGAGACGTCGTACGCGGCTTTCTTCCCCTGAAGCGCCGCGCGCGCATCCTCGAAGTCCTGCTGTGACACGAGCGTCCGCTTGAACAGCTCGTTCGCGCGGTCGTAGGCTCTCGTCGCCTGCACGAGATCCGCGGTCGCGCGGCGCACGTCCGGCGTGTTCTCGAGCTCGGGCAGGTGCTCCGGATCCGGGGCGCCGTACTGCGCGAGCGTGCGCGCGAGCGCCGCCTGCTGCTGCTCGAAGGTGTACTGCTGCTTCTCGTTGTCGAGCTGCACGAGCGCCTGCCCGGCGCGCACCCGATCGCCGAGGTCGGCGAGAATCGCGCGGACCTTGCCTTCGGCTTCGGACGAGACCGTCACCTGATCGACGGCCGTCAGCGTGCCGACGACATCGATCGCGCGCCGGACGGAATCCTTCTTGACGGTCGTGACGGCCACTGGCTTCGGCGTCCCCTCGGAACTGCGCGCTTCCGCGGTCTCGGATTTCGAGCAAGCGGCCGCGGCCGCGCCGAGCGCGACAAGGAGTGCGATCTGAAACGTGCGTGTCCCCATGAGATCCCATCGAGTATACGATCTGCTGGACAGGCGTAGAATCGAGCCCTACATGAAGTGGCTTCGCCGCGGCGCGCTCGTGATTGCAGTCCTGTACGCCGTGCTGTTCGGCAGCGTCCTGGCGGCCATGCGCCAGCCTCCAGAGCGGTTCGGCGCCTTCATGAAGCGGATGCCGCCCATGCTGGTCTGGGGAGGCCTGCCCGCGCGGCGCATGTGGCTGCACGCGCGGAGCGGATCGCTGAAGGAGGGCAGTCAGGCTCCGGATTTCAACCTCCGCACGGCCAAGCATCGAACCGAGCGGGTTGCCTTGTCGTCATACCGCGGGCAGCGTCCGGTGGTGCTGGTCTTCGGCAGCTATACGTGACCGCCCTTCCGCCGGGCGGTGCCCGCGCTCAACACGTTGTACCGCGCGTATCGCGATCGCGCCGCCTTCCACGTCGTGTACATCGAAGAGGCGCACCCGATCGACGCGTGGCAGGACGAGGACAACCTCAAAGACGACGTCCTGATTGCCTCGACAACAACGGCCGAAGATCGCGACCGCGTCGCGAACGTCTGCGTCGTGAAGCTGGGAATCGAGATGCCCGCGCTCATTGACGAGCCGGACAATCGCGTGGAGCGCGCGTACACCGCGTGGCCGGATCGTCTGTACGTGATCGCGCGTGACGGCACCGTCGCCTACAAGAGCGCCGCCGGCCCGTTTGGCTTCAAGCCGGCGGAAGTGGAGGCGACGCTGAAGCGACTACTGCCGCCCTCCTGAACCACAGGCGATGGTCACCGGCTGGCCGAGTCTGCGCTAAGCTACGCCGCATGAAACTGCTGCAGCTGTCGCTTGGGCTCGCACTTCTCACCATCGCCGCCTGTCACCCCGGGCCCGTCGTTGGCAAGGATCCCCAAATGGCGAACGTCGGCGGAACGATCGCCGGCATTGTCTCCGGCGACGGCAACGTTCCGCTGGGGGGCCGGAAGGTGACGGCGATCAACACGGAGACCGGGACGCGCTACGACGCGACGACGGGGACTAATGGCGGCTACACGATTCAGGTGCCGCAAGGCTCGTACAAGCTCGAGGTCCAGCTCCAGCCTGGCGAGAAGGTCGCGAAGCAGCCGGACGAAACGCGTATCAACAAGTCCGATCTGGATCCCCATCGGGACTTCGTGATTGCCGGCGCGAAGGGTGACTGAACGGGAGAAGATGATCGCGGGCGAGCTGTACGATCCGCTCGAGCCGGAGCTGGTCGCAGCGCGCAACCGCGCGCGCGATTTGTGTCAGGCGCTCAACGCGACCCGCGAGTCCGACGAGGAGGAGCGGCGCCGGATTCTCATCGATCTGTTCGGTGGCGGCGGCGGCGAGGTCTGGATGCAGCCGCCGTTCTTCTGCGACTATGGTTCGAACATCAAGCTGGGCCGGCGCGTCTTCTTCAACTTCAACTGTGTGGTGCTCGACGTCTGTCCGGTCACGATCGGAGACTTCACGTTGTTCGGGCCGGCCGTGCAGGTCTACACCCCGATGCACCCGCTCGATCCCATCGAACGTCGCGGGAAAGAATTTGGGAAGCCCGTCACCATCGGGTCCGATGTCTGGGTCGGCGGCGCGGCGGTGATCTGTCCGGGCGTCACGATCGGATCGCGGTCGATGATCGGCGCAGGCGCGGTCGTGACGCGCGACATTCCGGATGGCGTCTTCGCGGCGGGAAATCCCTGCCGCGTCATTCGGACGCTGTGATCAGGGGAGCTTCCGCCAACTGGAGCTTCCGCCAACCGGAGCTTCCGCCTAAAGGCGGAAGCCACGAAACTAACCTCCAACTCCCAACCTCCAGCCTCCAACCTCCCGACTTCCGATCCCCGCCTCTGACCCCTCAGATATGCACCACTTGCTCTGTTCGAACCGATTGGTCGGCGGCCATCACGATCCGAAGGCTCTTCACGCCGTCGTTCATGTGGGCGGTCAGATCCAGATCGTCCTGAATGGCCTTGAGCAGGTAGCGCTGCTCGCGCTCGCAGAGCGCATCGTGATCCGGCTCGTCCGTCATGTCGATGCGTTCGTCCGCTCGCGTCATGTCCGTATGGTGCCAGAGAATCTGGTTCGTCTTCGTGTGCGCGTTGATGTCGTCCGACTTCACGCCGTTGCTGCTCTCGGCCATCACGATGGAGACGCTGCCCTCAGGACCAATGACGTCCTTCACGAAGAACGCGGTCTCGCTCATCATCGGACCCCAGCCTGCTTCGTACCACCCAACTGACCCGTCGTCGAATGCGACCTGGAGCACCCCGTAGTTGTAGACCGGCACGTCCTTCGCGAGCCGCGCCCCGAGCGCGTAGACGCGCGTCGGCGTTGCTGGCGTCATCTGGCACATGATGTCCACGTAGTGGACGCCGCAGTCGACGATGGGAGGAAACGACTCGAGCAGCCGCTTGTGCCACTCCCAGGTCTCGCCGTTGGACTGCTGGTTCAGGTTCATCCTGAAGACGAGCGGCGTCCCGAGCTGCCGCGCGATTTCCACGAACTTGATCCACGACGGGTGCTGGCGAAGGATGTAGCCGATCACGAGCTTGCGTTTCGTCCGCTTCGCGGTGTCGACCACCTCCTGCGCGCTTTCAACCGTCAACGCGAGCGGCTTCTCGACGAACACGTGCGCGCCAGCGTCCATCGCCTTGATAGCGTAGGGCGCGTGCGTATCCGGCAGCGTGTTGACGGAGACAACGTCCGGTTTCAGCTCCCTGAGCGCCTCCTCGTAGCTTGAATAGCGCTTCGCGCCGGCCAGCGCGTCCGGAAGCGTCTTGTCGCCGATGTGGCGCGTGCAGACGCCGACGACTTCATATTCAGGGATGCGCGTGTACGCGAGCGCATGCGACATCCCCATGTTGCCCAACCCCACGACGAGTGTCCGAAGCCGCATCACGTCAGATGTCTCCCACGGTCAGTTCTTTCGCCATCACAATGTTACCCGCGCTGAGCCCGCAGTCGACGGGTAGCACTACGCCCGTGATCGCCGATGCGGCGTCCGACGCGAGAAACGCCACGGCGCGCATCACCTCGATCGGCTCCACGATGCGACCGAGCGGATACCAGCGCGCGAGCTGTGTGAGCACGTCCGGGTTGCGCGACGCTCGTTCGTCCCAGATCGGCGTCCGCACCGTGCCAGGGCAGACGATGTTCGCGCGGATGTTGTAGCGCCCCAGCTCCTGCGCGAGCGAGCGGGTCAGGCTGATGAGCCCGGCCTTCGCCGCGCTGTAGCCGGCGTCGCCGAGCGCCATGAGGCCGTTCACCGACCCGATGTTGACGATCGATCCGCGGCGCCGTGCCTTCATCGACGGAATGACGGCGTACGTGCAGGCATACGCCCCGATGAGGTTCACGTAAAGCTCCTCGACGAAACCATCCGGCGGCGTGCCCTCGATCGTTGGATGCGTCGTGATGCCTGCGTTGTTGATGAGGACGTCGATCGGGCCGAGCGCGGATACCGCGTGATTGAAGGCGTCCGCGACTGCAGCGGTGTCGACGATGTTCACGATGACCGACTCGACACGTGTCCCGGTGGCCCGAAGCTCCGCAGCGAAGCCGGACAGGCGGTCGCTCTTGTCGAATGCGGCGATCGCGGCGCCTTCCCCGGCGAAGTAGCGGCACAGCTCGCGGCCGATGCCACCAGCCGCCCCCGTGATCGCTACGACCGTGTTCGCGAAGGTGAGACCGCTCATTCAATCACGCTGGCACGGGAGACGCGTCGGCGACCGCGATCCGGATCTGCCGCGAGACAAGCTCGGTCATCTCGTTCATGACGCTCCCGCGCGGTGAAGAGGTCCCACACCGGTCCCGCCGACGCCGGTCGCGCGCGGGCTCTGAATGCCTGCAACCAGACGGAAGCGCTCCAGTGCGCTGCGCGAGATGACAAAACCCAATGCAGCCGCTTCATGGGAGGCCTCGCGGGTCCGGATCCGTGAGCGCGATTATGCCTCACCTGCGCGGATTTCCGAGCGAAAAGCGGAAGGCGTATCGTATCGTGTATGACCGATGACACCGCGATGCGCGAGCACCTCGCGCGCTTGCTGTCGTGGGAAGAGGCCCACGTCGGCTTCGACAAGGCGATTCGTGGTATTCCCGTCGAGCTGAGAGGGAAGAAGCCGCCAAAGCTGCCGTACTCGGCCTGGCAGATCCTCGAGCACCTGCGCATCGCGCAGCACGACATCCTGGACTTCTGCATGAATCCCGGCTATCGGGAGATGAAGTGGCCCGACGAGTACTGGCCGGCGTCCGCTGTGCCGCCGTCGACGAAAGCGTGGACGGAATCGATCGATCGGTTTCGCCGCGATCGGCAGGCACTGCAGGATCTTGCGATGGATTCCCGCATCGATCTCACGGCGCGGATTCCACACGGCAACGGGCAAACCTATCTGCGGGAGATCATCCTCGTCGCGGACCACACGGCGTACCATGTCGGTGAGCTCGTCGTCCTGCGGAGAGCCCTCGGTGCGTGGAATCACAAGAGATAATCTATTTCTCCTGAACTCCTGGTCTCCTGTGAACTATCTCTTGATTGCCTGATCTCCTGTCCCGAGCGCAGCGAGCACAGCGTGGGTCACGCCGTCGGTCGTGCCCACGCCACCCAGATCGGGCGTCACGTCCCGGCGTTCGGCGAGGACGTGGAGCACGCTGCGTTGGACGAGCGCGGCGCACTCGGGCTGACCGAGGAAGTCCAGCATCATCGCGCCGGCGAGCATCGCAGCCATCGGATTGGCAACGCCGTGGCCCGCGATATCGGGCGCCGAGCCGTGCACCGGTTCGAACATCGACGGGAACTCGCGGGGTGGATTCAGATTGGCGCTCGGCGCGAGCCCCAGGCTGCCTGTGATGGCCGCGCTCAGGTCCGTCAGGATGTCCCCGAACAGATTCGATGCGACCATGACGTCGAAGTCCTGCGGACGCCTGACGAGATCCATGCACGCCGCGTCGACGAGCAGCGACTCCGTCCGGACGTCGGGATACTCGCGCGCGACGTCGGCAAACACGCGATCCCAGAACGCCATGCTGAAGCCCTGTGCGTTCGACTTCGTCACCGAGGTCAGGAGCCGCTTGCGCCCGCGCTTACGCGCGAGATCGAACGCGAAGCGGATCACGCGCTCCGTGCCGTGGCGCGTGAAGACGGCGGACTGGACCGCCACCTCGTGCGACGCCCGCTGCACCGTTCCGCCGATCTGCGCGTACTCTCCTTCGGTGTTCTCGCGCACGACGACGAAGTCGATCTCGCCCGGGAGGCGGCCGGCGAGCGGGCTGCGCACGCCGTCGTAGAGCACCGCCGGGCGCACGCACGCGTATTGATCGAAGCCGCGGCGGATCGGCAGCAGCAATCCGTTCAACGTCACGTTGTCCTGTACACGCGGATGCCCGACCGCGCCGAAGAAGATCGCGTCGAATGGACGAAGCACGTCGAGGGCGTCCACCGGCATCATTTGCCCGTGCTCGAAGAAGTACGTCGAGCCCCACGGGAACAATTCCCATTCGAAGGCCACGCCGTGTCGCTCGGCCGCGGCGTCGAGCACGCGGATTGCTGCGGGCGTTACCTCGGTTCCAATGCCGTCGCCCGGTATGACGGCCACCCGATATCGCGTCATCGATTCACCACAGTCTGATAATTTTCCACCAGAGGAATCCCACGGGCAGCCACAGCGCCAGGTGCACGAGCGAGAGCAGGAACCCGATCCGCCACCACCGCCCCTGGCTCAGATATCCGGCGCCAAACACGATCGGCGCCGGCCCCGTCCCATAGTGCGTCGTCGCGGCATTGAGCGACGAGAACACGCCCAGCGCGATCGCCGCGACGAGCGGCGGGGCGCCGACGCCGATCGCAACCGCAAAGAAGGCGGGGAACATCGCGGTCACGTGTGCCACCAGGCTCGCGAAGGCATAGTGCGCGTACATATAAAGGATAATCAGCGCGGCCAGCGCCCACGCCCACGTCCAGCCGCTCACGTGCGTGGCCGCGGCGTGCGCGAACGCATTCGGGAATCCCGCCTTTTGAAACTGTTCCGCGAGCATGACGAGGCCGCCGAACCAGATAAGGGAGTCCCACGCTCCCTTCTCGTCGAGTAAATCCGCCCAGTCGAGCACGCGTGTCAGGAGGAGCAGGCTCAAGCCGACGTATGCGACCGCAGTGGCCGAGATGCCGTGCCACTCGCCGGAGAGCCACAGCAGCAGCACGAGGACGAACACCGCGAGCATCACCCGTTCGCGCGGTGTGAGCGATCCCATCTCCGCGAGGCGCTCCGACGCCATCGCCCGCGCGGTGTGCGTGTCGCGCTGCTCGGGCGGGCACAGGCGATACACGAGATAGGGCACGACCACCAGCGCGATCATGCCCGGGACCGAGGCGGCGACGGCCCAGAGCATCCACGTGAGCTTCACGCCCGCGCCCTGCCGCGCGAACTCGGCGACGAGCGGGTTGGGCGCCGTCGCCGTGAGAAACATGGCCGAGACGACGAGATCGCCCTGGTAGAGCGTCTGCATCAGGAACGCGCCGATGCGCCCGGCCGTTGGTCCCGGTTCCGATCCGAACGCGCGCGCCACGTTGAGCGTGATGGGAAACAGAATGCCGCCGGCGCGCGCCGTATTCGAGGGCGTCATCGGCGCCATCACCAGATCCGCCAGGACGATGGCATAGCCAAGCCGCAGCGGGCTTCCGCCGACGCGCTGGATGATCGTGTACGCGATCCGTTCGCCAAGCCGCGTCTTCACGAACGCACGCGAGAACAGGAAAGCGGCGACGATCAGCCAGACGGTGACGTTGCCGTAGCCGGAGAGCGCTTCCTGGATCGTGAACAGGTGCAGCAGCGTCCCCGTCGTCGCCGCCATGACCATGATGGATCCGGCGGGCATCGGCCGCGTGATGAGGGCACAGACCGTCGCGGTGTAGAGACAGAGCAGGCCCCAGGCATGAACGCCGAAGCCGGCATGCGGGAGCACCCAGATCACACCGCCAGTGGCCAAGGGCACTATCGCCCGCAAGGGCGTGCGAGGGAGCGGCGCGGGGCGAGGGGGCCCCGCAAGCGACCGAAGCGGGGTCCGGGGCGGAGCCCCGGTTGAGGAGGTCACATGAACCGCTGCAGGAACGCGATAATCTGCCGTCGCCCCTCAGGCGTCTCCTGGTGCGCGACGTCGTAGCGCAGGAGCGTCCACCGCTCCGCGTGGCCCGCATCCGCGTACACCTTCTTCAGTTCGCGATCGATGATGTCCAGGCCTTCGCCTGGCGTGAGGTCGTCGCCCAAACCTGCGAGGCCGAGGTGGGCGCGGGGCGCGATGAGCGCGTTGATCTGCGCGGTGGTGAAGTGATTGAGGAGTCCGGGAACGAAGTAGTAGAGGCCGTGCAGCGACAGCGCTTTCTTCGCAAGCAGCGTGTGAAAATCCGTCAGGCAGTTGATGTCGACGGTGACCTTGATCCGCGCATCGAGCGCCGCGATCCACCAGGCCATCGTGCTGCCCATCGACATGCCGATGGTGCCGATGCGAGCGGGATCCACGCCGGGCTGCGCGATCAGGAAATCCAGTGCGCGCAGGCTGTCGTACACCATCATGCCCCAGAGCACCTGCCCTCGCCACAGCATCGCCTTGAACATGTCGGCTTCGGTCGTGTGGCTGCGCTCGCCGAAGACCCACTGGTCGATGCACAGAGCGATGTAGCCGAGATCGGTGAGGACCTTCGCGTACGGGACCGGCTGGAGGTAGCTCCGGCCGTCGATGAACTCCTGCTTGCCAATCTTGTAGCCGCCGCCATGCGAATGATTGAAGAGCACGGCTGGTGCTCTCCCCGCGACCCGAAGCGGCTTCGCGATGTACGCCGGCACGAGCTCGATGCCATTGAGATCGAGATCCCAGGTCTCGAGCACGTAACCGTCGCGCTCTTCCTCGCGCCGCTTCGTCGCGGTTGTATGGCGCGTGCGCGACGGGAGATCGCCCAGCAGCGTGTATAGTTCGGCGCGCCGGCTGCGGGGCATCGTGGGATTGTGGGGCGGTCCTTTCAGGTCCGCCCTCTTCTGATCGGACTGCGCTGACAAACCAGAGAGCGGAACGAGTCCACCCAGCTTTAGGATGTCGCGTCGGCGAGGCACTACTTTGCTTTCGTGCTCTTCGACTCCATCATGGGCATCCACTTGCCGTCGGGTCCCTGAACCTCCATCGTGAAGTTGTACGACGATGGTGAGACTTCCTTGATAGTGACACGCGATTTCACCTTCTGGCCGCCCATCATGCTCTCGTCGGCGAACGTCCACGTATCCCCCTGGATCGTCCCGTGCGGCACCGTCGTCATCGTCATCGCAGAGTTGTCCACGCCGTAGTAGGTGTAGACCTTCTCCTCCGGACTGTAGCTGAGGATGGCGATGCTCTTGCTCGGACCCATCGGCGTCTTGCCTTCCGAACGACAGATGACGGAGAAACCGCCGTCAAACCACTGACAATCGTCGGTTCCCGTGACCTTTCCGCCGGGTCCCATCGGGCTCGGTTTCATCTCACCTTCACTCGTCCATTTGCCCACGAAGAATCCGAGCTTCTTGTGCTCGGGGCCCGGCTTCGGCGCCGTTTGGGGAGCAGGCGCGGTCTGCATTGCCGTCAGAGGCCGGACTCCGCCGGCCGAACCGAGAACACACACCGCAACGACTACGAGGGTTCTCTTCATGATCTTCCTCCTGTCTGCCGGTGCGCGCATACTACCAACACGCACGAGTCCCGCACAACCGGAGCGGCACACCTGAAGGTGTGCCCTACACCGTTCTACTCGTATCTCAGCGCGATCATCGGATCGACGTGGGCCGCGCGCCGCGCGGGCAGATAGCCGGCCAGTGCTGAGACGGTCACCATGACGACGATCGCCAGGCCCATGGTGAGCAGATCCGTGCCCGGCACTCCGAAGAGCAGCGTGCCGACGAGGCGGCTCGCCGCCGCGGCGATCCCGATGCCGATGAGCACGCCGGCAACGACCAGCAGCATCGATTCGCGCATGACCATCTTCAGCACATCCTCGCGCTGGGCGCCGAGCGCCATCCGGATCCCGATCTCGTTCGTGCGCCGCGCGACGTTGTAGGACATCAATCCAAACAGTCCGACGGACGCGATCAGAAGCGCAATCGTGCCGAAGAGCGTGTACGCCTGCGCGAACACCTTTTCCTGCGCGAACCGCCGTTCGATTTGCTCGAGCTGCGTCGAGACGTCGATGAGCGGCAGATTCGGATCGACCTCCCGAATCGCCTCGCGTACCGCGCCGACGGTCGCGAGCGCGTCGCCCGCCGCCCGGACCTCGAACACGGCATTTCCGAGACGGGCCTGCCGATAAGGCACATACATCGTGGGCGGCGCCGGCTCGCGTACGCTGTTGTATCTCACGTCGCGCACCAGGCCGATGATCTCGAGCTCGCCTGTCGTCTCGAGGGAGGACCCGAAGCGGCGTCCGAGAGGATTCTCGCCGGGAAAGTATTTCCGCGCGGCCGCCTCGTTGATAACGACCACCTTCGCCGAGGTGGTCGTGTCCTGTTCGGTGAACGCCCGGCCGGCGAGCAGCGGAACTTCCATTACCTTGAAGAAGTCCGGTCCGACGACGAGGCGGTAGATCTCGACATCGAGCCGCTCGCGACCGGCCGGGTACACGCGGCCCTGCACGTAGATATCGGTCGAGTTCACGCTGCCCGAGAGTAACGCGGGCAATGACATTGTCACCCCCTTCACGGCGGGGACGGCGGCAATACGGTCGAACATGCGGTTGTACAACTGCAACATCCGCGCTTCGTCGTACCGATTCAGCTGAGGGCTGACGCGAAAGAGAATCAGGTTGCGCGGATTGAAGCCGACGTCGACCTCACGCAGGTTGTGCAGCGTGCGCAGAAAGAGGCCTGCGCCGACGAGGAGGACGAGCGAGATCGCGACTTGAGTGATCAGCAGCGATTTGCCCAGCAGGCTTCGCGTCGCGATCACGCTCCTGCCGCTCTCCTTCAGCGCCGCGTTCACGTTCATGCCCGATCCGCGCATGGCCGGAGCAATGCCGAAGATCACACCGGTGATTACGGTGACGCCGAGGACGAACGAGAGGATCCTCCAGTCGACAGCAGGCATCTGATTCGTCGCGCCCGGCAGCAGTTGGCGGCCCCAGTACGCGACCAGGATTCCCAGCGCGCCGCCGACGAACGCGAGCAGCAGGCTCTCCGTGAGAAGCTGCCGCACGAGCCGCGCGCGGGTGGCGCCGAGCGACAGCCGCACCGACAGCTCCTTTTGACGCGTCGTCGCTCGCGACAGCAGCAGATTCGCGACGTTCGCGCAGACGAGGAGGAGCACCAGCGCGACGACCACGGTCAAGATCGTGACCGAGCGCATCTCGTTCGGATTCACGTCGTACACCCCGCGGCTTCCGCTATCCACGCGCAGACGCGGGATCTCCGAGCGGCTCCGGTTGACGGCCGTCGACCGTTCGCTCTCAGGGAGCGAGCTGAGGTACGACTCCATCGCCGCGCGCGCAGTGTGCTGGAACACGCCTTCGAGATTTCCCTGCACCTGCTCGGCCGTGACGCCAGGTTTGAGCCGTCCCATGACCTGCAGCCACCACGTGGTCGCCTGCGCGAGCCGCGGAGGACCCTTTTGCGGAAACACTTCGAGTTGCGTGTCCAGCGACAGTGGAAACGAGATATCGGGCGATTCGTCGACCGGGTGCTGCACGCCCATGAACTCCGCCGGCAGCACACCGACGATTGTCACGGGCCGATTGTTCACATGGACGGTCTGGCCGATGATGGCCGGGTCGGTACCGAAGCGCGCATGCCAGTACGGAGAACTGATGACTGCTACGGCCGCTGCATTTGCCCGATCGTCGTCCGGCAGGATCGTGCGCCCGAGCCGGGCTTTGACCCCCAGCACGCGATAGAAATTCCCCGAGGAAATGAACGCTCGGGCAATTTCCGCGTGGCCGTTGACGACGACGTTCACGCGTCCGAGCGGCGCGCACGCGAACAACTCGTTCATCGTCCGATTGTCAGCGACGAACTGCAGGAACATCGGATACGAGAATGTGCTCCGGACGTTCTCGCCGCCGACGGTCTTCCTGTACCCGTAATCGCTGGAATCGGTAACGGCATCATTCCGGCCGACATACCGGAACCGGACCAGCGTGTCCGGATCCTTCACCGGCAGCTTCGTCAGGAGCAGGCTGTTCACCATGCTGAACAGCGCGGTGTTGGCGCCAATGCCAAGCGCCAGCGAAATCACGATGACCGCCATCCAGCCTTTCGCTCCCGCGAGCATACGGATGGCGTGGCGCAAGTCCTTCAGCATGGATGCCCCTCCGAGCTCACGAATGGCTCTTGCCTGCTCGTCTGCACTTGTGCATGAATCAGAACACAACCGGTCGGAAAATGTTTCGGCGCGTGTCGATGCGGGTGTGCGTCGATCGACAATAATGCGATTCGTTGCGTTCAATCACAAGGCGCGCACGGCGCGCCTGCGAGGAGCGGAGCGGGGTTAGGGGCCCCGCGCGCGACGAGCCGGGGTGTGGGGCGGAGCCCCACGTAATGAAGGAGTTATCGAATGAGCGGAGTTCGCGTTCTGGTTGGCACCCGCAAGGGCGCTTTCGTCATGACAGCCGACGGGAAGCGCGAGCGGTGGGACATCAGCGGGCCTCACTTCGGCGGCTGGGAGATCTATCACCTCAAAGGGTCGCCGGCGGATCCGAACCGGTTGTATGCATCACAGAGCACTGGATGGTTCGGGCAGCTCATCCAGCGTTCGAACGATGGCGGCGAGACGTGGGAGCCCGTGGGCAACAAGTTCACCTACGAAGCCGGCGGGCCGACCACGCACAAGTGGTACGACGGGACGCCGCACCCGTGGGAGTTCGCCCGTGTGTGGCACCTCGAGCCGTCGCACTCCGATCCCGATACGGTCTACGCGGGCGTGCAGGACGCCGCGATTTTCCGCACGACCGACGGCGGGCAGAACTGGCAGGAGCTTCCCGGCCTGCGCGGGCACAAGTCGGGCCCCGACTGGCAGCCGGGCGCGGGCGGGCTGTGCCTCCACACCATCATCGTCGATCCGCGCGATCCGAAGCGGATCTTCATCGCGATCTCCGCCGCGGGTGCATTCCGCAGCGATGACGGCGGAGCGACGTGGAAGCCGATCAACCGCGGGCTGAAGTCGCAGGGCATCCCGAAGCCGGAAGCGGAGGTCGGCCACTGCGTGCACCGCATCGCGATGCACAAGTCGAATCCGAACGTGCTGTTCATGCAGAAGCACTGGGACGTCATGCGCACCGACGATGGCGGCGAATCGTGGAACGAGGTGAGCGGCAACCTGCCGACCGACTTTGGGTTCCCGATCGACGTGCACGCGCACGAGCCGGAGACAATCTATGTCGTCCCCATCAAGAGCGACTCGGAGCACTATCCGCCGGATGGCAAGCTGCGCGTCTACCGGAGCCGAAGCGGCGGGAACGAATGGGAGCCGCTGACGAAGGGGCTCCCGCAGCGTGATTGCTACGTCAACGTCCTGCGGGATGCGATGGCCGTCGATTCGCTCGATTCGTGTGGCATCTACTTCGGCACCACGGGCGGGCAGGTGTACGCGTCCGCCGACGGCGGCGATACCTGGACGGCGATCGCGCAGAACTTCCCGCCCGTGCTGTCGGTGGAAGTCCAGACGCTCTCATGATTCGTGTCAGCCTGCCCGCGCACCTGCGCAGGCTCGCGCAGGTCGACGGCGAGGTAGCCGTCGATGTCCATGGGCGTGCGACTGTCGGAGCGGTCCTCGACGCGCTCGAGGACCGCTATCCCATGCTGCGCGGGACCATCCGGGATCACGCCACGCGGAAGCGCCGGCCGTTCGTGCGTTTCTACGCGTGCGAAGAGGATCTTTCCAACGAGCCCGCCGACACGCCGCTGCCCGAAGCGGTCGAGAGGGGCGCCGAGCCGCTGCTCGTGGTCGGCGCCATGGCTGGAGGCTGATCGCGTCGCTGCGTGTCAATGCTGCTGCCGAAGCGTTCCCTCATCACTTGCAGCTTCCGGCAATTCGCTGCAGCGATCGCGCCTGCATCGAGCGATCCTCGAGGGTACCCGTGAGGCTGACGCGCTGGCCAACGTGATTTGCCAGACGGAGACGGTGCGTTGCGTCGACGACGTCGATTGATGCCGCGCTCTTCCTGAGGAATCCGGACTTCCAGCTGCGCGCTTTCGGCGCATCCGCGCCGCTAGTGTCCTTCAGGCGGAACGATTCATCCGAGCGGTCCAGGCATCCGCTGACGGTCGTCATCCGCGCGGTCGTTCCCACCGACTCGGGCTCAACGGTGTCGCTGGATGAGGGGCCCGCCGCCGTGACCGTCGTCGTCGGCTCGGAGTGCGGCAGCGTTGCATCCGGCTCCACGGCAGCTCTCGAACGCTCCGGCGTGTCCGACGTGCTGTGCGCCGCCGCCACGAGCATGGCCGCAGCCATCACGCACATCAGCGCGATGAAGATCGTTTCCGCGCCGAATGTGCGCATCCATCGAACGGGCGTTTTCGCGTCCGGTGCGACAGCCGGCTCCGCGGCTTTCTTCGACGAGGACGCGGGTTTCGTCACGCGCATCGATTTCTTGACAGGCATCGATGTCCTCCTTCAGAACATCACACCTGTTGAGCAATCGAAGTGCCCGCGGCCGGATTCTCCCGGCGTCGCTCTAACCGGCCCTCGAGGCGCCGCTTGCGGCGATTGCCAGCGTCCATTGCAATTCTGTACGCTTGCGGACCTGCCAGTTCTGTGATCGGCGATTCGGGATTCGCGATTCAGTGCGGGATGAGGGATTGGGGATCCAATGGAAGTTCATCTGATCGACGGCACGTACGAACTGTTCCGCCACTATCACGCGCTGCCATCGGCTCGCGATCGCCAGGGGCAGGAAGTGGCGGCGGTCCGCGGCGTGCTGGCGTCCGTCCTGGGGATGATCAACGCCGGCGCAACGCACGTCGCGGTCGCCACCGATCAGGTAATCGAATCGTTCCGCAACTCGCTCTGGCCAGGGTATAAGACGGGCGCCGGCATCGAGCCCGATCTCTTGTCGCAGTTCACGTTGCTCGAAGACGCGCTCGCGGCGCTCGGGATCACCGTCTGGCCGATGGTCGAATTCGAGGCGGACGATGCGCTGGCGTCCGGAGCGGCCGCGGCGGCGAGCGATCCGCGCGTGGAGCGCGTGATCATCTGCACGCCGGACAAGGATCTCGCGCAGTGCGTGCGGGGGACGCACGTCGTGCAGATGAATCGACGCACGCGCAGCATGCGCGATGAAGCGGGCGTGGTCGTGAAGTTCGGCGTCCCTCCCGCATCGATTCCGGACTACCTCGCGCTGGTCGGCGATGCGGCCGACGGGTATCCAGGGCTACCCGGATGGGGAGCGAAGTCCGCGTCGGCGGTGCTCGCACGATACGGGCACGTCGAATCCATACCGACAGACTGGCGCGCGTGGGACGTGAACGCGGCGAGCCGCGCCGCGTTGTCGCTCACGCTGGAGCGGGAGCGAGATCACGCGCTGCTGTTCCGCACGCTCGCCACGCTGCGATGCGACATCCCGCTGTTCGAGTCGGTGGATGAACTGAGGTGGATGGGACCGACGCCGGCGTTCGCGGCGTTCGGCGAGCGTTTCGATGCTGCGTTGACGATTCCCACGCCGCCCCGCGTGAGGCACCTCTAAAGAGGTGCCGTACATGTGGCGCTTCCGATCAACTTGGACGAGATCTCCATTCTATCAGGCGCATCGCGGAAGACTGTTTTTCGTTGGCGATCGCGTGCACACTCGCAGTGCGGAGGCGCGTGCGTGATTGCTCATGTGAACGGCATCGATCTGCACTGGGAGTCTCACGGAGAAGGAGAGCCGCTCGTCTGGCTGCACGGGTTCATGGGGACCGGTGCGGACTGGCGGCACGTCTTCCCTGACGCGCTTCCGGGATACCGGCTGATCGCTCCCGATCTGCCCGGCCACGGCGCGTCGACCGCACGTCCGGGTCCTTACTCGTTCGGCGCGTCGGCGGACGATGTTGTTTCGCTGTTCGATTCGATCGGTCTGGATCGCGTCAGCGTGATCGGCGTGAGCGGCGGCGGCATCACCGCGCTGCACATGGCCACGCGCCAGGCGCACCGAATCGCGCGGCTCGTGATCGTGAGCGCGCCGGCGTCGTTTCCACCGCAGGCGCGCGCGATTCAGCGCGAGTTCTCCGAAACGATGCTGGGTCCCGCTGAAACGGCGCGGCTGCGCGAGTGCCACACGCGCGACGGCCAGGTCGACGCGCTCATCGCGCAAGCGCGCGCATTTGCAGATGCGAACGATCCGGCATTCACGGATGCCGACCTTGCGGCGATCACGGCCGACACACTGATCGTGTTTGGCGACCGCGACTTTCTGTATCCAGTGTCCCTGGCCTGCGACCTGCGACGCGCGATCCCGCGGTCATGGTTGTGGGTGGTGCCGAACGGCGGGCACGGACCGATCTTCGGTGCCCACGCGGCGCCGTTCAGGGAGGTGGCTGCGGCGTTTCTCCGCGGCTGGGATTGATCACAAGAGGTCGGGAGTCAAGATCGATTGCCGATTGCAGTCTGCAGTCTGCAATCGATCACGAGCGCCTAATCTCGTGTCAGCACGCGCGAGAGGGTAACCTGATCGATATTACCTCCGCTCATCACGCAGACGACGGTGCGCCCGCGGAGCCGGTCGCGCAGCTTCGCCGCCGCCGCGAGCGACGCGGCGCCCGCTCCCTCCGCCAGGTTGTGCGTCGCGCGCAGCGCGAGGCGCACACCCTCGCGCAATTCCTCCTCGCTCAGCGTCACGATGTCGTCGAGGTACTCGCGCAGGATCGAGAACGTCAGATCGAACGTCACGCGCGTCGCCATGCCTTCGGCGAACGTCGCCGCTCGATCGCCGGTGATGCGCGTCCCGGTGCGCCAGGAGCGGGTGAAGGCGTCCGCGCCTTCGGCCTGTACGCCTATCACCTCGGCGCGGCTCCCGACGAAGCTGCGCACGAGGGCGCAGCCGCACGCGCCGCTGCCACCCCCGATCGGCACGAGGATCGTCTCGACAGCCGGCAGCTCGTCGAAGATCTCGAGCGCGTAGGTGGCGACGCCCGCGATCAGGTCGGGCTCGTTCGCCGAGTGCACGTAGCGCAGCCCGTTTGAGCGCTGGAGCGCCTCGACGTGCTCGCGCGCTTCGTCGAAATCGCGCCCGACCTCGAGTACCGTCGCGCCGAACGCACGCATCGCGGCGTTCTTCTCAGGGTTGTTGCCCACGGGCACGACAATCGTGCACGGCACGCCTTCGCGACTGCACGCCATCGCGATCGACTGCCCATGGTTCCCCGTGCTTGCCGTGATGACGCCGCGCCGATCGTCGCGCGACAATCGGCCGATCAAATTCAGGCCGCCGCGGACCTTGAACGCACCGGTCGGATGGTGATTCTCGTGCTTCACGTGGATGCTGAGACCGGTCTCCGCGTCGAGCAGCGGATGGCGGAGCAGCGGGGTGGACCGGAGCGTCTGCATGACGATCCGGCGCGCCGCGTAGATGTCGGCAAGGGTGACGGGCGCTGTGGCGGTGTTCCGAGTGCGGCTGGACAGCATCACGCCAGCATATGACGAGTTATGAGGGCAATGCAGTCCAAGGCCGCGGTGGCCGTGCGCGATCCGCGATAGCTCGCGCAAGTGTGGTTGCGCGCTACGAGAACGCAGGCTACCGTTTTTCCTGGCTCACGTCGTACCCCGTGAACTCCGCCTGGAACGTATTCCCCTTGTACTCGATGTCCCGGTGAATGCCGATGTCCGACGTGTAGTACGCGAACACGACGCGCGACTTCAGGTCCTTGAAGAAGAGTTCTTCCGGGAGCTTTGGGGTCGCCTCGTTCTTCGAGATCTGCGTCAGCAGCGCAACGCGCTGCCCGGGAGCGGACTCGACGAACGTCTTTCCCGACGACGCGCGCGACAGATCGTCGATGCGCTTCAACCCGTCGCGCCAGCGGGTGCGATCCGCTTCGTCGAACGCTTCCGCGAGCCGCGCGTCGATGTAGGCCGCCACCTGTGCCGCGCGGGCGCCGGGTGAATGCTCGTCGGCGGGGATGATCATCTCGCTCAGCTCGTCGACGAGCGCGAGCTCGCTCGCCGTGAAGAACGTCTGGGCCCGGGCTGTCTGCGCCGCGAGCGGTGTGGACACCGTCAGTGCACCCGCTGCGGCGGCAGCCGCACCGAGCTTGAGCACGTCGCGCCGTGTGAGATCGTTGTCCTCCATCACAGGTTCCCCTTCTGCAGCTCCGACGCCAGGTAGTCGCACGAGCGCCAGGCAAGCGCCATGATCGTCCACGTCGGGTTCTGGCACGACGCGTTCACGTGACTGCTGCCATCGACGACGAACAGGTTGCTGACGTCGTGTGACTGCTGGAATTGGTTGAGTACGGACGTCTTCTTGTCGGTGCCCATACGCGACGTCCCCAGCTCGTGAATCGACCACCCTTCGGTGAGAATGCGCCGATCCACCTGAACGTTCTCGAACCCCGCGGCTTCGAACATCTCCTGCGCGGTGTTCGCCATGTCCTCGCACATCTTCTTCTCGTTGTCGCCGAACTTGTAGTTGAAGCGCAGGACCGGAATGCCCCACTTGTCCTTCAGCTCGGGATCGAGATCGACCTGATTCTCGTACCGCGCCAGTACCTCGCCGAAGCCGCCCATGCTGATGTAGGCGCCCGTGTAGTCGCGGACGTGCTTCTTGTACGCGGCCCCGAACCCCGGCGTGTCCAGCGCGTTGCCCGGAAACATCTCCGTCCCCGAGCTGCCCTCGAACCCGTAGCCGCGAACGAAGCCGGACTGCCGATCCGACAGATTACGGAAGCGCGGCACGTAGAAGCCCCCCGGGCGTCCATCGTCCAGCGTGCGCGGTTTGCCGACGAGATCCTTGGCCAGCCCCGTCACGCTCGGGCCCATCACGTGCTCGCAGAAGTTGTGGCCGACATGGCCGCTGGAGTTGCCGATGCCGTTCGGGTGCGTGCTCGATTTCGAGAGCAGCAGCAATCGCGCCGATTCCAGCGTGGACGCGGCGACGACGACCGCCTTGCCCTGCGCCTCGTAGCTGCGCCCGGTCTCCGAATCGATGAATGCGACGCCGCGCGCCTTGCCGGTGTTCTTGTCCACGAGGATCTCGCGCGCGATCGCGTTCGTGCGGATCGTGAGATTGCCGGTGTCCGCTGCCGGGTAGATCAATCCGGTCGGCGAGTCGAATGCCGCGTGGATGTCGCAGCCGCCGGCGCGCCGGCCGCAGGCGCCGCGGCCGAAGCAGCGGCTCCGATACTTGTTGTGCTTCAGGCCGTCGGTCGTGACGCCCGCCCGATACGGCGTCAGCACGCGGTTCATCTTCTTCAGCGAGTTGCGAAGCGTGACCTCCGCCGGATTGAGCCGCGTCGGACGCTGAAAGATGCTGTCGGGCAGCTGCGGCAGGTTTTCCTTCACGCCCGAGATGCCCAGGTACTGATCGACACGGTCGTAGTACGGCTCGATGTCCTTGTACGAGATCGGCCAGTCCTCGCCATATCCGTCGTGCGACTTCGCCTTGAAGTCGTAGTCGGACAGGCGCAGCGCGAGGCGCCCCCAGATGTTCGTCTTTCCGCCCAGGCATCGCGCGCGCACCCACGCGTACTTCGTCCCGCTGTACGGATGCTCCTTCTCGTTGACGACGATGTTCTTGGAGTAGTCCGGGCCGCTCCAGCTCTGCACGTACGAAAAGACCTTCGGGTACCTCGAATCCGGCGTCGCATAGGGCGGCTGCCGGATGTTGTATTCGTTGAACGTCAGCGCGTGATACCCCGGCTGCATCTCGCCGCGCCGCGGATGGTCGTACGGCCACTCCATCGACTTCAGCTCCTTCGTCGTGTCGATCTTCTTGCCCGCCTCGAGCAGGAGGACCTTCATCCCGTGCGAGGTGAGGACGTGCGCGGCCATGCCGCCCGCCGCGCCCGAACCAATGATGATGGCGTCGTACACGCGTTTGAGATCGACTTCGGGTTCGGGAGAGTTCTGAAGAAATCGAATGAGGGTCATGCTGCCTTCCTACCGCGCGGTCCAGCCGCCGTCGATGACGAGCGTGTGCCCGGTGATCAGCGACGCGGCTGGCGACGCAAGAAAGAGAATCGCGCCCGTGACGTCCACGGGCTTGCCGATCCGATGGAGCGCCGCGATGCGTTCGATCACGTCCGCTTTGAACGCGGCGTTGTCGAGCGCGGGCGCCGTTCCCGGCGTTTCGATGAACGTCGGCGCGACGGCGTTCACGGTGATGCCGTATCGTCCCCACTCTACCGCGAGACAGCGCGTGAGGTGGCTGATCGCCGCTTTCGTCATGCAATAGACCGATTCGCCCGGCAGAGCGACGAGTCCTGCCTGCGAGCTGAGATTGATGATCCGTCCGCGCCCCTGCCGGATCATCACACGCCCGGCCGCCTGGCTGGCGAAGAACGTTCCCTTCAGGTTGACAAGGCAGGTGGCGTCGAAGTCGGGCTCGGTGACGTGCTCGGCCAGATTCTCGGGCGCGATGCCCGCGTTGTTGACGAGCACCTCGATGCGGCCGAACCGCGCGACCGTTTCATCCACGGCGGCCGCAATCTGTCGAAGATCCGTGACGTCCATCTGCAGCGGCAGCGCGCGCCGGCCGAGCTGGGTGATTTCATCGACGAGATCGCTGCCGTTCTTCTCGCGCAAACCCAGCGCGACGTCCGCGCCCGCACGCGCAAACGCCAGCGCGGTTTCGCGCCCCAGCCCGCGCGCGGCCCCGGTGACGAGCACCGTCTGACCTGCGACGTTGAATTCGGGGACTTCGGACATGCGGTTGCTCACAAAGGCCTTGACAACGGAGCCGCTTCCTAAAATACCCTAACAAAGCCCCCTCAAAGCCCCCTTTCACAAAGCCCCCAGGGAAGGTTGTTGTTTTCACATGCGCAGGACCATAGGCGTCACGCTCTTGGTGCTCGCAGTGGCGTGGCCTGCCGTCGCACAACGGACCACCGCCAGCATCCGAGGGACCGTCACCGACACCACGGGCGCCGTCGTCCCCGGCGCGACCGTGACCGTGAACAACGAAGGTACCGGCTTCAGCCGGTCCACCGTGACCAATGCTTCCGGGTCGTACTCCTTTGCGGAGTTGCCTGTCGGCACCTACACCGTTGACGTGAGCCTCAGCGGGTTCAAGTCGGTCGTTCGGAAGGGCATCGTCCTGAATGTTGCAGACGTGCACGTCGAAGATGCTCAACTGGAAGCGGGAGGCCTGAACGAGACGGTCACCGTCCAAGTGCCATCCGTCGGGATTCAGACCGTCGGGGGAGAAGTGGCGGGCCTCGTGACCGGCGAGCAGGTCCGCGAGCTGCCGCTGAACGGACGAAATTTCCTGCAGCTCGGGACGCTGATGCCGGGCGTCAGTCAGGGAGACACGTTCAATACGAAGGACCGCGGCCTCATGTCGGGCATCGAGCTCGCCGTCAGCGGCAGCAGCCTCGGCGGCAACATGTGGACGGTCGACGGCGCGAACAACAACGACGTCGGGTCGAACCGCACCATCCTCGTCTTTCCCTCGGTGGACGCGATCGAGGAGTTCAAGGTCCATCGCAACAGCTACGGCGCGGAGTTCGGGGGCGCCGCCGGCGCGCAGGTCAATATCGTCACGCGCTCGGGCACGAACGAATTCCGCGGCAGCGGGTACTACTTCGGCCGGAACGATGCGTTGGCCTCGCGCGACTACTTCCTGGAGCAGGCGAACCAGCCGAAGGGGCCGCTGAGCGTGCACGACTTCGGCGGCACGTATGGCGGACCGATCATCAAGAACAAGCTGCAGTTCTTCGCGTCGGAGGAATGGAACCGCGAGAAGCGGGGCGTGACGCGCACGTCGTTCGTGCCGACGGCAGCCGAGCGTGTGGGTGATTTCAGTGGACCCGCCATTCCGGACTGCACGGCGGATCCGCCGATCGATCCGTCGACCGGCGCGCCGTTTCCGGGGAACGTGATCCCGCAGAACCGCCTCAGCCCCGCCGGGCTGCTCGTCCTTCAGCTCTACCCGCTGCCGAACACCACACCGTCGGCAGGCAGTTGCAACAACTGGGTGACGTCGCTGAACACGCCGATCAACTGGCGCCAGGACCACGGACGCCTCGACTACGAGATGAGCAACACCGCGCGCGTCATGGTGCGGTACACGCAGGACAGCTGGACGAACAACTCGCCGAGCGCGCAGGAGACGCTGTGGGGCGACGATCCGTTCCCCGCCGTCGATTCGAACTGGGATCAACCGGGGCGATCGTTGACCGCGCAGTTGTCCCAGAACATCGGCTCAGCGGCAGTCAACACGCTGACGTTCTCGTACTCCGCCAACGTGATCACCGTCACGCGCGGCGGTCTGACCCCACAGTTGAACGATCAGATCAACGCGGCGATCCCAGGCGTGTTCCCTGACAGCGTCAAGGAGTACGGCGCGAACCGCGGCCATCCGATTTTCTTCGGACGCGGTAACTACGGCGACGATCTGCAGAACATGGCGCCGTTCAAGAACAATCAGAACCTCTTCGTGTTCAAGGACGACTACGCGTCGACGTTCGGCAACCACTTCTTCAAGGCCGGCATCGTCGGCAGCTACAACCAGAAGAACGAGGACGTGTTCGATCAGGGATCTGCCGAATCATCGCAGTTCGGAGATGCCGTGGGCCTCACCGGAGAAGGCGACACGACGGGCAACCCGCTCGGGGACCTGCTCCTCCAGGGGATGGCATTCGATTTCAGCGAGGCGAGAGCCGAGCGGTCGATCCGGCAGCGCTGGCGCGACGTGGAGGGGTACGTGTCCGATTCGTGGAAGCTGCACCCACGCGTGACGCTCGACTACGGGCTGCGCTGGTCGCGGTTCGAGAATCCGTACGACGTCGGCAACACGATTTCGAGCTTCGATCCGTCGACGTTCGTGGCCGCGCTCGGCGCCGATCCGTGTAACGGGATGCTGCTTCCGCCTGGTTCCAACGGGTGTCAGGAAGCGGGCCTGCAAGGCGGTACACCGGGGCCAAACCGCTCGCTGGCGAAGACGCTCAATCACTTTGCTCCGCGGCTCGGCATCGCGTGGGACGTGAAGGGCGACGGCAAGACGTCGCTCCGCGCCGGTCTCGGACAGTTCTACGAGCGCGAGTCGCTGCAGAACGGGCTGAACCTCGGCTTCAACCCGCCGTTCAATCGCGTGCTCGTCGGAAGCCGGACGCTCGACAGCGCGTCGGAGCCGTTCCCCGACGCGTTCGCGACCAACGACGGCATCCCGCAATACGGCCTCGATACGTCCGGGCGAATGGGCTACAACTGGCAGTGGAACGTCACCGCGCAGCACGAGCTCCTGCGCAACACGACGCTCGACGTCGGTTACGTCGGCAGCAAGGGATACGACCTGCTGCTGCCGTACGACGTCAACCAGGTGCCGCCCGGTGATCCGAACGGCAATGGCGTGCCCGATCGACTGGATTTCATTCACGCCGGCAGCAACACCGCCGCGCGTGCGGCGCTGCGTCCTTACGGCGTGTTCGGAAACGCGAGCATCGCGATTCTCGACCATCGGGGACGGTCGACGTACCACTCGCTGCAAACGCAGCTCGTGAGCCGGTTCGGGCGAGGCTCGCAGTTCCAGGCGTCGTACACGTATTCGCGCACGACGGGCACCGTCTCCCTGATCGGCGGCGAGAACAGCGTGGGCGCGTCCAGCGTCAGCCTGCTCGAGGATCCCAGCCTCGACGAAGGCCGCACGGCGACTGACCGTCCGCAGATCTTCAACTCGAGCCTCGTGCTGGCGCTGCCGCTGCTCGATGGGCACTCCACAACCGTGCAGAACACGTTCGGCGGCTGGGAGGTCGCGACGATCGCTCAAGCCTCCTCGGGAAGGGGGCTAACGGTGTTCACCGGGGCCATCCCGGGCCTGACGAACCGCGTGTCGGGAACGGGGTTGAACAGCAACCAGCGTCCGAACGTGATCGACAGCGAACCATGCCGTGCCTCCGGCGGCGCCGCGGAGCAGTGGCTGAACCCGGCCAAGTGGACGCTGACGGATTTCGCGCTCGGCACGTTCGGCAACTCGCCGCGCGGCGTCTGTCACGGCCCGAGCTTCTTCCAGGTCGATCTGGCGTTCTACAAGAACTTCCAGATCACGGACCGCTTCAAGGCGCAGGTGCGCTTCGAGATGTTCAACGTGTTCAACCGCGCCAACTTCATCAGCGTCAACACGAGCCTGAATCCCACGAGCGTGACGCTGGACACCGGCAGTGCATCCACGGCCACGCGGATCACGGATTTCACCCCGTCCACCAGCTTCGGCCAGGCCACGGCGACCCGCGACCCGCGCCAGGCGCAGTTCGGTGTGAAGCTGACGTTCTGATCACAGGAGGTCAGGAGACGTGTTTCTCTTGATCTCCTGACCTCCCGTGAACAACGGCGGCGGGTGTTCGTCTAAGACGGGAGTATGCGTTTCCTGTCTCAGCGCCCGAAGCGGATTCTGCGCCGGCTCGGCCGCGCCCCGCTCTTTACATCCGTCGCTGTCCTCACGCTGGCCCTCGGGATCGCTGCCAATACCGCCATCTTCAGCGTCGTTCGCGGCGTGCTGCTCAAGCCGCTGCCGTTCGACCATCCCGACGAGCTCGTCGGCGTCTGGCACACGGCATCTGGGTTGGGTATTCCCCTCCTGAATCAATCGCCGTCGCTCTACTTCACATACCGCGAGGAAGGGCGCACGTTCGAGGATTCGGGCATGTGGGACACGACGGCCGTCTCGGTGACCGGCGTGGGCGAGCCCGAACGTGTGGACGCGCTCGAAGTGACGGACGGAACGCTCGCCGTGCTGCGCGTGCAGCCGATGCTCGGACGGCGGTTCACGGCGGACGACGATTCGCCGAAGACGCCGGAGCGTGTCATGCTGGCGCACTCCTACTGGCAGCGGAAATTCAGCAGCGATCCGTCGGTGATTGGCCGGCAGGTGATGGTCGACGGCTCGCCGCGCGAGATCATCGGCGTGCTGCCGGCCTCGTTTCGCTTCCTTGATGCGCATCCGCAGCTCGTGCTCCCGATGCGTCTGAATCGTGCCGAAGTCTTCGTCGGCAACTTCAGCTACGAGGGGATCGCGCGGCTGAAGCCCGGCGTCACGATTGCGCAGGCGAACGCGGACGTCGCGCGCATGATCCCGATGGTGATGGATCGCTTCCCGATGCCGCCGGGTTTCACGAAGCAGATGTTCCAGGAGATCCACATCGCGCCGAATGTGCGTCCGCTGGCGCAAGACGTGATCGGTGATGCCGGGCGCGTGTTGTGGGTCCTGCTCGGCACGGTGGGGATCGTGCTGCTCATCGCGTGCGCGAACGTCGCGAACCTGTTCCTGGTGAGAGCGGAAGGGCGTCAGCAGGAGCTGGCCATTCACGCGGCGCTCGGCGCCGGTTCGCGGCGGATTGCGTGGGAGCTGCTGTCCGAAAGCCTCGTCCTCGGACTGATCGGCGGGGCAGCGGGCCTGCTGCTCGCCTACATCGCGATCCGCAGTCTGGTCGCGATGGCGCCCGCGGGTCTCCCGCGCATCGAAGACATCGGCATCGATCCGATCGTGATGCTGTTCACGCTGGGGGTGTCGCTGCTGGCCGGCTTTTTGTTCGGAATCATTCCGGTGCTCAGGTTTGCGACGCCACGGCTTGCATCGACGCTCAATCAGGGCGGAAGAGCGGGCACGGCCAGCCGTCAGCGCCACCGCGTGCGCAACGCACTCGTCGTGGCCGAGATCGCGCTCGCGGTCGTGCTGCTCGTTGCGTCGGGTTTGATGATTCGCACGTTCCAGGCCATGCGCCATGTGAACCCGGGCTTCACCAACCCGTCGCAGCTGGTGACGCTGCGCCTCTCGATCCCTGACTCGCTGATGAAGGATCCCGAACAGACAACGCGCACCCATCAGCAAATCCAACAGAAGCTGCAGCAGCTTCCCGGTGTGACGTCCGTCGGCCTCACGTCCGCGATCGCCATGGAGGGCATTGGCGAGTCCGACCCGATCTTCGTCGAGGACTTTCCGGGGCCCGGCGGACGCGTGCCGCCTATCCGCAGGTACAAGTTCACGGACGGGAGCTACTTCGCGACGATGGGAAACCCCGTGATCGCGGGAAGAGGGCTGACGTGGAACGACACGTTCAACCGGCTCCCCGTCGTCGTCATCAGCGAGAACCTCGCGCGTGAGTACTGGAAGGAGCCCGCGGCCGCGCTGGGCCGGCGGATTAGGAACAGTCCGGAGAACGAATGGCGCACGATCGTCGGGGTCGTCGGCAACGAGCGCGACGAAGGACTTTCGAAGCCGCCGCCCGCAACCGTCTATTGGCCGTTAATCCTGAATCACTTCTGGAGCGATCCGGTACGTGTTCAGCGGAGCCTCACGTATGCGATCAGGACGGATCGCGTGAAATCGCCGACGCTGCTGAAGGAGATTCAGCAGGCCGTCTGGTCGGTGAACGGCAGCCTGCCCGTCGCAAACGTGCGGACGATGACGGAGATCATGTCGGCATCGATGGCGCAGACGTCGTTCGCGCTCGTCATGCTCGGGATTGCCGGCGGCGTCGCGCTGCTGCTTGGCATCGTCGGGATCTACGGCGTCATCGCGTACATCGCGTCGCAGCGGACGAAAGAGATCGGGATCCGGATCGCGTTGGGCGCTGTGACGCGCGACGTGACGGGCCTCTTCGTGCGGCAGGGTCTGCTGCTCGCGTGCGTGGGTATCGTCATCGGGCTCGTGGCGGCCGGCGCCGCGAGCCGCGTCATGACGACCCTGCTGTATGGCGTCGGCGCGCTGGATCCGCTGACGTACGCGGCGGTTGCCGGCGGTCTGGGATTGACGGCGATCTTGGCGTCGTATCTGCCCGCCGCTCGCGCCGCGCGCATCGATCCCGCCGAAGCCTTGCGCCGCGAGGTGTAAATCTTACCAGGATCGCAGTTTCTGCGATCAAAACCGCCCCACCCCGGGGTCAGAGCCCGCCCTGGGGTCAGAGCCCGCGGATGTGAGACAGTTTCTCTCGTGGAAGCCAGCCTGACGGCGAAGGGGAGAGCCGCACGCGTCCGCAAGAACCTGCGGCTCGGGCTCGAGCTCGCCTGGACGGCTTCTCCGAGCTCGCTGATTCGTTACTCGCTGCTCGGCGTCCTCAACGCCTCGATGCCGCCGATCGCCGTGTATCTCGGGGCGGCGCTCGTGAACCGCATCGCGGACGCGCGCCTGCACTCGCTCCGGTTCACGGATATGTTGCCGATCCTGATCGGCCTCTGGATCACAGCCTCCGTGCAGCGCGCCATCGGCGCCTACACCGGCTACGGGCGCAACTTGTTCATCCGCCGCGTCGAACTGGAAGCGGAGCGCCGGCTGCTCGCCCAGGCATCGAAGGTGGATCTCGGACATTTCGACAACTCCGATTGGCACGACCGGCTGGCGCGCGCGAAGCGCGACGTCTCGTGGCGGCCAGGCGACCTGACATGGTCCGTCCTCGGCCTGTCCGGCAACGTCGTGAGTATCTTCCTCATGGCGTCTCTCCTCGCGAGCCTGCACTGGGTCCTCGTCGTGCTCGCGCTGCTCGCCGCCGTGCTGTCGCTCGCGCTCGAGCGGCGCATCACGTCTCAGCTCTACGAGTTCTTCTACAAGGAGACGCCGGAGGAACGCGAACGCGGATACCTGGGCGACCTCCTCGTCCAGCCCAGGACGACGAAGGAGATCCGCGCGTACGTGCTCGCGGAGTACCTGCTCGGCCGACATCACGATCTCTCAGAACGGTTGTACGCGCAGCGCGAGCAGATGTACCGTTCGGCGACGCGCATTTCCGCGTTGACCGGTCTCGTGACCGGCACGACGCTGGCGCTCGCGTACGTGTTCGTCGCGATGAAGGGGGCCGCCGGTTCGATTGATCCCGGCGGGGTCGTACTCGTCATCGGCGCGTTCACGTCGCTCGCGAGCACGCTGGGGAACATCTCGAGCACGTTCGTCGCCGTCGATCAGCACACGACGTTTCTCGACGATTACTTCTCGTTTCTCGCGATCGATCCGCTCGTGCCGCTGCCGGCCGCGCCGTACCCCGACCCCGCGTGGCACATCGACGACATCGAGTTCCAGAACGTCTCCTTCATGTACCCGGGCGGCATCCAGCCTGCCGTCGCGGACCTCAGCCTGCACATTCGCACGGGCGAGCTGATCGCACTCGTCGGCGAGAACGGTGCCGGCAAGAGCACGCTCGTCAAGCTGCTGCTGCGCTTCTACGACGTGGACAAGGGATCGCTCAGGGTCGGCGGCGTCGACGTGAAGGACCTCGATCCGGAAGTATTGCGAAGCCGGATCGGCGTGCTGTTCCAGGATTACGCCAGCTACGAGCTGTCGGTGCGCGAGAACGTGACCATGGGACGGCCGCAGGGCATCGTGGACGACGACCGTGTGATGGAGGCGCTGCGCGACGCGAGAAGCGAGTGGCTGGTGTCGCGCATGCCAAAGGGGCTGGACTCGAAGGTAGGACGGTTGTTCGAAGGCGGCCACGATCTGTCGGGAGGCGAGTGGCAGCGTCTTGCGCTCGCGCGGATCATGTACCGCGACGCGGATATCTGGATTCTGGACGAGCCGACGTCTTCGCTGGATCCGGAAGCCGAAGCCGGCATCTTCGCGGAGCTGAAAGAGAACCTGAAAGGACGGATTGGCATCGTTATTTCGCACCGGTTCTCGACGGTGCGGATCGCCGATCGGATTGCGGTCATTACGGATGGACGCGTCGCGGAGCTGGGCAGCCACGAAGAATTGCTGCGGGCCGGCGGGCGATACGCGCAGCTGTTTGAGCTGCAGGCTGCGGGATACAGGTGATCAGCCGGTCCAAGAGACCGCTGACGGCGGGCCTGAAAGGCCCACCCTACAGAATATGGAGCATCGCATTCGGCCGATGACCCGCGACGACTGTGCGGCGGTCGCGGCCCTGTGTGGGCAACTCGGATATCCCGCTTCGACAGCCGAGATTCGCGCGCGCTTCGATGCCATCGCCGCACGCGGGAGCGGCGTCGTTCTCGTCGCCGAGAGCGATGGGTCGATTCTGGGCTGGATTCACGCGGCGGTATCGCCCGTGCTCGAAGCGGATCTCTACGCTGAGATCGCGGGGCTCGTCGTGGACGCGTCCTGCCGCAGTCAGGGCGTCGGTGCGGCGCTGGTCGAAGCAGCCGAGGCATGGGCCCGGACCGCGGGATGCCGCGCGATGCGCGTCCGGTCGCGTGTGATGCGCGAACGCGCGCACGCCTTCTACGAGCGGAACGGGTACGTCCGCATCAAGACGCAGCACGCGTTCGAAAAGCCGTTCACGGGAGGCTGATCGCGCGGCGGTCGGGGGGGTCGGAAGCCGGAGGTCGGCTTGCCGCGCCGTAGCGCGAGCGCGAAGGCGGGTTCTCACATCTTCCGAATGAAGGCGATTAAATCCGCCATCTGGTGGACGTCGATCTGCGCCTCGAGTCCTTCAGGCATGGCGGAGATGCTGGACGCGCGCATTGACGCGATCCGGGTGCGCGGTATTGTGGTCTGACCTCCGCCAGGCATCCGGAACGTCACGGACGCCGGCGTCTCTGCGCCGATCACGCCCGCGACCGTGCTCCCATCTGTCAGCTGGACGTCCCATAATTCGTATCGGTCGGCAATCGAGTGGTTCGGCTCGAGCACGTCGATGAGGAGTGCGCCTGGCAGCCGGTTGCGCACTTCGCCGAGATCTGGTCCGAATGCCGTCCCACCCTCACCCCGATACTGATGGCACACCGAGCATACGCGCGCGAAGACCTGACGTCCCCGCTCGACGTCTCCGTCCATGGTTGTCGCGGCCTGGTATCGAGCAACGACTTCGTCCCGTGCCTCCGCCGTGCCCGCGATGGGCGTCAGTTCGGCGAAGAGCGTTCGAGCGCGATCACGCTGCTGTTGGTCGTTGACCATCATGAGCCGGACGCGCAGCGGCCGTTCGATCTCTGTTGGCTTGATCTTTCCGGACGCGATGGCATCGAGCAGGGCGGGAATGCGCCCGGGTTCGCGCACCAGTCCGCGGACGGCCTCGCTTCTCACTGCCGGGGTCCAGCGGTCCCAGAGGTCGAGGAATGTTGCCGCGACTTGTGGTCCCTTCATTCCTGCAAGGACCCGCACGGCGGCGACCTGCACGGGCGCTGCGTCCGGCCGGGTGAGTACGTTTCTGAGGAGCGGTTCGTACCGCGCCGCGTCCGACATGCCGAGCACGCGAACGGCGTCCGCCCGCCTCTGCGCGTCAGCGCCTGAGTCGCTCACGAGTGCTTCCGCTTCATTCAGAAGAGCCGTCGACGACGAATCCGGCGAGAGCCCGAGCATCTCGAGGAGCTGAAGAGCGGCCGCACGAACGGCCGGATCCCCGTCGCGGAACAGCGAGGCTGCGAGCAGATCGCGGTCGCCTTCACGATCGGGATTTCGGCTCTGATCGTTTCGCGTGCCGCTGGCCAGGCCCTCCAGTGTTGGGGCACGCCACCAGCGCGCAGCTGATCCCTGCATCACTGAACGGAGGATCTCGTGCCGGGCGCGCACGTCCGGCTCCGCCGCCGCGACGCCAGCGATCTTCGCCACGAGCGCGCGTCCGCCTGGGGTGTCGCGATCCGCAAGGCGCTTGACGGCGGACTGCCACAACTGGAGTGGATCCCATCCGGCCGCGGACAGCGCCGCAATCTGCATCCACTCGTCCTCGACGTTCGCGAACAGCAACTGATCCCGCGCGGCAACCGCGTCCGCAGTGCGCAGATCTCCGAGCGTCAGAAGGAGCTGAAACCGCACTCTCGCGTGGCCATCACCGGTCATACGCAGCAGGCTGGCTGCGAGCGACGGCATCCCGGCCAGATGAAGCTCCGCGAGCTGGATGGCGTTTTCGCGAACGCCCGGATTCGGATCGCGAAGCGCGGATTCAATGATCGACGCGTCCAGTCTGTGCAATCCCTCGAGCGTCCACAACGCGTGCACGCGTCCCACCGGATTCCCCGTGGACGCCGCCAGAGTAGTCAGAGGCGCGATCGCGTCAGCGGGCGTCCGATCGACCAGCAGACGCTGTGCCTGGCGCCGCCACCAGATGTTGGAATCGCCGAGCCGCTGAACGAGCTCCGCGGGCGATGCGTCACCGAGCTTCAAAGCATCCGCCCACGACGGCACGGCCGTTCCCTCCGGAACGATCCGATAGATCCGCCCGCGATCGTTGCCCGCATAGAGATCGCTCGACTGCGCCGTGCGATCGTCGAGCCACTCGGGATGCTCGAGAATCTTCCGGTAGTAATCGATC
>JBKPQB010000011.1:0-45679 GCA_046733875.1 Acidobacteriota bacterium | reverse complement strand
GAGCAGATCGACGAGGCCGTCGCCGTTGAAGTCCGCCGCCGCGAGCCCCATGCCGGCCTGCTGCGATCCGTTCTCGCTGTAGGCCACGCCGCTTTCGACCGCGACGTCCGTGAACGTCCCGTCGTGATTGTTGCGGTAAAGGATCGATGCGGTCGAATCGCCCGCGACGTAGATGTCTGGCCAGGCGTCCTCGTCGAGATCCGTGGCCGCCGCGGTCATGCCGTAGCGGCCCGTCACGCGGCCGATACCCGACGCAGCAGACACGTCACCGAACGTGCCGCCGCCCTCGTTGTGAAAGAGCAGGTTCGTGTCCGTGGGGAGGCCGCGCGGGCCGCAGTTGACGGGAATACCCTTCCAGAGGCAGTTCGGTCCCTGCCCCACCTCGGGCGCGGTGTTCAGATCGAATCGCAGGTAATTCGCGACGAACAGGTCGAGGCGACCGTCGCGGTCGTAGTCGAGAAACGTGCAGCCCGATCCCCATCGGACGCCACCGACGGGCAGACCCGCGGCGCGCGTCACGTCCTCGAACGTGCCGTTGCCGCGGTTGTGATAGAGGACGTTCTGGCCGTAGTACGTGACGGCGAGATCGAGATTTCCATCGTTGTCGTAGTCGCCCGCACAGATGCCCGACGCCCATCCCACCGCGCGCAGGCCTGCGCGGTCGGTCACGTCCGTGAAAGTGCCGTCGCGGTTGTTGTGATAGAGGTGCGACGTGGGAGCCGTGCCGGGTGCGTACGGCTCGATCTCGCGCGTTCCCTCCTTGAGCCGGACGCCGCCGGCCACGAACGCATCGACCCAGCCGTCGTTGTCATAATCGAGAAACGCGGCGCCCGCGCCGTTCGTCTCGACGATAAAGCGTTTGCGATCGACGCCGCCGTAGATCGAAGGCGCGCGCAGCCCTGCACGCTCGGCGACATCGACGAAGCTCACCGGCCATTCCCCTTCCGCCTTCGGAGCTTCAAATCTCGTGGCTTCCGCCTTCAGGCCGAAGTCAGCCGCCTCAAATCTCGTGACTTCCGCCTTCTGAGCTTTAAGTCTTGTGGCTTCCGCCTTCAGGCGGAAGTCAGAGTCGCCGAAAGCAGACAGCGCCACCGCCGCAACGATCGCGGCAGCGCACACGCGCCCGATCACTTGCTGTCGCCCTGCAGCCGCTCGGCAATCGCGAACTCGCGCTTCGCGTCCTCGACCTTCCCCATCTGCTGCAGGACCTGCGCGAGCAGATAATGCGCGGACCGATTATTCGGGTCGTACCCGACCGCGCGCTTCAGCATGTCTTCGGCCGCGCCGGGTTGTCCGGTCTTGCTGTACGCCTTGCCGAGCAGGATGTAGGGGCCGCTGAAGTAGGGATTCACCCAGATTGACTGCTGCAGCGCGCGAATCGCCTCCGTCCACTTCTCCTGCCGCACGTAGAGGTCGCCGATGCGATACAACGCCATGCCGTGCGCGGGATTGATCGCCAGCTCCGCCTGCAGCAGCGCCAGTCCTTCGTCGAAGCGCGACCGGAAGATCGCGATCTGCGCGAGGAGGTAGTGCACCTCCGGAAGTGTGGGCTCGAGCCTCAGGGCCTCGCGAAGCTCCGCCTCCGCGAGATCTTCCAGCTCGAGACGGTTCATCATCTGGCCCGTGAGGAGATGGGCCGATGCCGACCCGGGCTTCAGATCGAAGGTGCGTTCGATGGACTCACGCGCCTTGTCCGGTTGGCGCGTCTGCGCGTACGACATCGCCAGCACATACGCAAGCTTCATGTCGTCCGGTATCGCGCGGCGCGTTTCTTCGAGGTACGGAATCGCCTCGCGAATGTGCCCGGCCAGATAGTGCGACAGGCCGAGCACCTGGACGCCCTCGCGCCGCTCCGAGGAATCGGACGGGAGACGATTGATGATCCGCTCGAGTTGATCAATCGCGCGCGCGGCGTCGTTGGCCTGGTAGTACGCGACGCCCAGCAGCTCGGCGACGCGCAGGTCGTCAGCGGTCTGCCGTTCCTGTCCAGCAGCGGCGAGCGGCTGCAGCCGCGCGATTGCCGCCTGCGGGTTGCCGGCGTCGATCAGCTTGCGGGCCTCTGCAATGGCCGCATCGGTCGAGACCGGTGGCGTCTGCTGATGTGCCTCGGTGCGAGCCGATTGGCTGGCGATCAGGCACAGCCACACGCCCACGCACACGCACGCGCGCACGCACACGCGCCCAGCCTCACTGCACACGGCTGCTCTCCTCTGTCAGCGTGTGGAAACGATCGGCATCGAGGTTCTGCCACGTCTGCTCGTTGCCGTTCGGCCAGCGAACGTCGATGCGGTCGACGTGCGTGGCGGAACCCAGACCGAAATGGATTCGGAAGTCGTTCTGCGACAGATAACTTCCGCCGCCGCGAACCTCCTGCCACTGCTCCGCGCCGCCGCTGACGCAGTGCACGCGCGCGCCAATCGCGTTCCTGTTCGACGCGGTGCCCACGAGCCTCAGCGTCACCCAGTGGTTGCTCTTGTTCCCATTCAGCCGGTACAGGTCCGGCAGGTCGTTCACGTTCGCAATCGCCACATCGATCTGTCCATCGTTGTCCAGATCCCCGAAGGCGGCCCCGCGGCCGGCTTTGGGCTCGATCACGGGCGGGCCGAGCTGCTCCGTGATATCGGCGAACCGGCCGTTTCCGAGATTGCGGTAGACGACCTTTCTCTGCTCGTAACCCGCCTCAGTCTTCAACTGCCGCACTTCCGGGTAGACGTGTCCGTTCGTCAGGAAGAGATCGAGCCAGCCGTCGTTGTCGAAGTCGACGAAGCTCGTGCCCCATCCGAGCCAGCGCGTGTTGAGGCCGATCCCGCCTGCAAACGTGCGGTCTTCGCACAGGCCCTTGCCGGTGTTCGCGTATAGCGTCGAGGTATCACCCGCGAAATTCGTCTTGAAGATGTCCATCGTGCCGTTGCGGTCGTAGTCCCCGATCGCGATGCCCATGCCCGCCTGCGGCTTGCCATCCTGGCTGTAGGCACAGCCAGCCGTGATTCCGATATCCGTGAACGTGCCGTCGTGGTTGTTCCTATACAGCGCGCTCGGATTCGAGTCGTTCGCGACATAGACGTCCGTCCAACCGTCGTTGTCGAAGTCGAGCGTGCTCACGCCGAGCCCGTACGTGCCGCTCGCGCGTGTGATGCCCGACTTGTCGGAGACGTCTTCGAACGTGCCGTCTCCGCGGTTGTGATAGAGCAGGTTGCGGCCGCCAGTCAGGCCCGGCGGTCCGCAGGCGACCTGCAGTCCCTTGTAGCGACACAGCCCCGAGTCGGGCGTCGGCGCGGTCTTCAGATCGAGGTCAATGTAGTTGGCGACGATCAAATCGAGGCGGCCGTCCCGGTCGTAGTCGAAGAACGCGCAGCCCGTGTTCCACCGCTCGCGTGATTGCGACAGGCCCGCGGCGCGGCTGACGTCCTCGAACCGTCCGTCGCCGGTATTGCGGTACAGATGGTTCTGTCCCCAATACGTGACGAACAGATCGTCCTTGCCGTCGTTGTCGTAGTCACCGACGCAGGTCCCTTGGCCCCAGCCGCTCGCGCCACCAAGTCCGGCGCCAGCGGTGACGTCCTCGAAGCGGGCGCCGCCGGTGTTTCGATACAGGTGATTCGTCGGCGCGTTGTCCGCGGGGAAGCCTTCCAACGTCGACCCGTTCACGAAAAACAGATCGAGGCGACCGTCGTTGTCGTAATCGATCATCGCGATGCCGGTGCCGGTCGTCTCGATGAGATACTTGTTGGCGCTGGCGCCGCCGAACACGATCTTCGCGTCGAGCCCGGCCTCGCGCGCGATGTTGGTGAAGGAGAATCCGGGTGGGCCGTCTGCCGGTCCGGCCGCGGAAAGTGCAATCACCGCCGCGAGCACGACCGCGGACCGCCACGATCCCTGCATTGGCGCGATCCTATCACCGGGTCCGCGGACTCATGCGGACCGCTGACGACACGCACGCCGCGGGAAACGGACGAACCCGGAGGATGCGGACAACCCGGGCCGCGGACTCACACAGAAGACGCGGACGATGCGGGCGGGGCGCCGGCCTCCTGCAGGCTAATATGTGCCACACACACACGAACGCCTGAGGTGGTGCTGCCAATGAACATGGGCCCGGCTCGATTTGCCATCCTCGTCTCCGTGCTGCTTCTGATGCGTGCACTGGATCTTTCCGCGCTGCGAACTGAAACGGCGGCGGCGGCCGAGTTCGCGACCATCCTGGCCAACCTCTCAATCCGTCCGCGCTAGCCCCACCGGAGCAACGCGGAAGACGCGGCCGCGTCGACTACGAGACTCGGGCGCGCCGCGCGCGAGCGAACAATCCCACGCCGAGCAAATTCGCCGCGACAATCAAGCCGGAAATCTTCAGCGCGAACGACAGCCGGCTCTCGACCTCTATGATCGGCACGATGCCGAGCGCGACGTAGAGCAGGGTCATGAGCAGCCCGGAGAGTGCCGTGAGGCGGAGCCACAAGGGCGCCGGTTGCAGTTTCCGCAGCCCGGCGAGCGGAATCGCGAACATCACGACATACGTCAGCGCGTAGAAGATGCCGGACGCGTTCCACAGCAGTTGAAAGGCTTCCTGCCTTCCGACGCCCATCTGGCCGATGATGCAGAGCGCCAGCGTCGCGACGCCCACGAACAGGATCGAATTCACGGGCGTGCGATATCGAGCGTCGAGCGTCGTGAACCACGCTGGCAGCAGACCGTCCCACCCGGCAACCATTGGCAGTCGCGTGTTGCCCGCAAAGAGCACGCTCGACTGCGCGATGCGGACGACGAGCAGCACGACAATGACGAGCGTCGCCACGTGCGCCGCGATGCCCAATGGCTCGAATCCCGCCGCGAGCACCTGTGGGATTGGCGCAATGAGGTCGATGCGATCCTCCGGGACGAGCGCAAGTACCGAGCTCGTACCCAGAATGAACATGAGGGCGATCACGGGGGCGGCAATCGCAACAGACGCCGTCACCGCTCGAACGGGGTTCCGGCACTCGCCGGCGTGAATCGCGACGTACTCGAAGCCCCCGAGCGCGCCGAAGCCCATCTTTCCAAGAAGATTGAGGCTCATCACCGAGATCATCGGGGTCGTGGTGGCGAGCGGATGGAAGGATGACACGCTCCCCGTTGCGAGGTTCAGCCACGGGAGCGCGACGATCGCGGCGAATGTCAGGATCATCATGATCCCGCCGGCCTTGTGCAGCCATTTGCCGACGCCCAATCCGAGGATGGTCACGAGGATCAGCGCGCCGATGATTGCGGCGCTCACGCCCATGACGACCCCGCGGCTCTGCTCGATCCAGGCATGCTGCGGTCCAGCGATGTAGACGAAGTACTGCGTCGCCTGCAGACCGATTTCGGACGTATTCAAGATCGCAAAGAGCCACAGGTTCCACGCCACCAGAAAGCCGGTCAGCTCGTTGAAGCCGATCTTCGCCCACTGATACAACCCGCCCTCGAGCGGCATCCGCCGGCTCAGATGCATGACGACCGCGGCGGAGGGGAGATAGAAGAACACCATGGCGGCGAGCCAGAACACGACGTGCGAGCGCCCCAGCTTCGCGGCCACGCCGATCCATGGCAGGCCGATGATGAAGAGGATCTGCGTCAGGACGAGATCGGTGAGCCCCAGCTCGCGCGTGAGCTGCGCGCTCTGGTCCGCGACGCGTGCCTGGTGTGCGATCACAGGGGTTCAGGAGTCCAGGTTGGCGTGCCTTTCTGTAGGCGCCCGGCGGGCGAATCGGCGATCAGGATTCAGCGCGGCGGCGTAGAAATTGCGCGGCATGGCCGGATAAGACGCTCAGGGTGCAGCGAGCCTACAAACGCCGCTCCAGCCGCGTCAAGGAAAAAGACCGGGTGCCCTCGGCGGCGCTCGCGCAGGATCCGATTGATGGAACGTGGCGCATCGATCTGAAGACGACGGAGTACATCGGCACGGAGGCCTACAGCCTCAATCGAGGGCAGTCCCGGTTGTCCGCGTCAGCAGGCGGCCTCATCTGCGTTGGTCCGCGGCGGCCGGGGGGCGCAGGTACGGCGCAAGCCGGCGCGCCTCATCGAACTCCTTGCGCGATTCGGCCAGCGATCCACGCCGGCGGAGCGCAATCGCAAGCTGGTAATGTGCCTGAGGGTTCGTCGGATCGAGCCGTACCGCCTCGCGGAATTTCTCGAGTGCCGCCGCGACATCGTTGCGCCGAAGCTGCTCGACGCCGGCGTTGACGGCGAATACCGACGCCTGCGAGTCCGCCTTCACCTTGTTCAGGCGCGCGGCCTGCGCAAGTGCGTCCGCGGCGCCGGCGCTGTCGCCCGTCGCGCCGAGCAGCTGCCCGATCGACGTGAACGCTTCGGGAGAGGCGGGGTTGATGCGAATGGTCTCCCGGAATTCGCGAAGCGCGGCATCCGCGTCTCCCTGCTGCCTCAGCACCGTCCCGAGCATGTAATGGGCATCGGCGTAGTCCGGCTTCGCTGAGATCGCGTCGCGGAAGACGGCGGCCGCTTCGTCGCCGCGGCCAGTCTGCCAGAGGACGACGCCGAGCGTATAGGCGGCTTCCGGCATCGCAGGGTCGAGGCGGTGCGCGGTTCGAAGCGCGGTTTCCGCTTCCTCGAAGTCGTCCTTCTGCTTCAGCGCGAGCCCCAGATCGTAGAATGCCTCCGCGTTGTCCGGTTCGCGCCGGGTCAGCTCGCGGTAGACGTCGATCGCGCCGGCGATGTCGCCGCTCTGCAGCAGGGCGTTCCCGAGATTGAGGCGCGCGCTGCCGAAACCGGGATGCGCATCGACGAGTGCGCGGAGCGTTGCGACGGCCCCCGTCGCGTCTCCCTTCTGTATCAACGCGAGTCCCAGGCTGTTGGCGGCATCGGGGCGCGACGGATCGAGCGCGGTCGCACGACTGAGATGGTCGATCGCGCCATCGAGATCGCCGTACTCCTGCAGCGCGACCCCGAGCTGCATGTGGCCGACGGCAAGCCGCGGGTCGAGCGCGACGGCGCGGCGAAGCTCGGCGATCGCTCCGGCGAGTTCCCCCTGCTGCCGCATCGTGACGCCGAGGTAATAGCGCGACTCCGCGTGCGCGGGCCGGAGCTTCACTGCGCGTTCGAGCGCCTGACGCGCGGGCGCGATCTGCTTCGTCCACCAGAGCGTCGCGCCGAGATGGTACTGCGCGTCCGCAAGGTTGGGGTCGATCGCAACGGCGCGCTCGAACTCGGCCGTGGCGCCCGCTGTGTCCCCGCGGAGCCCGAGCACGAACCCGAGCCGGTCGTGCGCGCGCGCCATACGATCGTCGCGCGCGAGTGCCGCGCGGTATGCGGCTTCAGCAGCCTGCAGATCCCGCTGCGTCTCACAGACGGTGCCGAGGAGGAAATGCGCGGACGCGGAGGAGGGATTCCGCGCAACGAGGTCGCCGGCGAGCGCGCGCGCCTCGTCGAGCCGGTTGGCTGCAACGAGGCGCTCGACGCGAGCGGCCGGAGTGGCCTGACTCTGCGCGGGAGCCTTCGGAGCTTGCGCGAGCGCGCCCGTCAGAAGAACGAGAACCGGCAGCAGATGGGCAATCAGTGCAGCTCCCGGATCCTGATGTTGCGGAACGCGAGCTGCCCCTCGTGATCACCCTGAAGTGCGATGTGACCGCTCTTCGCGCGGCCGTAACCCGGGTGCGACGCGAACTTGCTCGCCTTGACCTTGGCTTCCCAATCCGGGCTCCACAGCTCGTACTGCAGCAGCTTCGTGCCGTTCAGCCAGTGTTCGACGTGCGCGCCCTTGGCGATGATGCGCGTCGTGTTCCACTGCTCCGCCGGCTTGACATGCCCCGGCGGCGATGGATACAGCGCGTAGTCCGCGCCCGCGCACGTGAGGCGCGTCTTGTTGTCCTCCGCCTTCGCATCGTCCAGCAGCTGATACTCGGGCGCCGTCCAGTAGATGTGATCCTCGGCTTCGGTGCCGCGGTAGAAGACGCCGCCGTTGCCGGCTTCGCCAATCTTCCAGTCGAGCGAGAGCTCGAAATCGCCGAATTCGTCTTTCGATACGAGGTCCTTCACGGGCGTCGTCTTCGCAAGGGTCCCGTCAACCACTTTCCAGCCGTCAGGCACCGTGTCGCTCTTGTAGCCGCGCCATTGATCGACTGACTTTCCATCGAACAGCGTTCGCCATCCACCGTCCGCTGAGGCCTTGCCATTGCTCTGCGCGCTCGTTCCCGCCACCATCAGCGCCACCGCGGCTGATGCAACGCTGATCACGTCCTGCCATCGTTTCATCGCTTAACCGGAGGGCTTTCGCCCCGCCGGCCCCCTACACGCTCGCTGGCGGGGCCCCACGCCCCGCGCCACTTGCGTGGCTCACGCGCGTCGCGCGTTCGCGTTCATGCCTTTGCGATCGTATCGTCTTTCTCCAGGATGCGCACGAGCCGATCGTCAGCGGCTGACCTTCCGGTGCAGCCATACGCTGTCTGCGAGCGGTGCTGCTTCCCGTACCGACGCGATCATCACGTGCCGCGATTGCTCGAACCGCAGCCCGAGCCCATCGGTGATCGCGCCGAGCGACGGACGCGGCTCGTTGTGGAGGAAGAACCCGCCAGGCGCGAGCATCGCGGCGACGTTGCACATCGCGAGCGCGAGTTGACGATCGTCGAAATACGGAAGGACGTTCGTCGCGATGATGAGATCGAACGGCGGCGCCTCGAGCCGTTCGGTGACGATGTCGAGCGACTGCGCCCGCAGCGCGCGGGCGACGTCCTGGCGGACGCGAACCGTCTTGCGAAGATGGCCGCTCGTACCGGCAGACCCGCGGACGGGCGTGCCGGCTGCGCCGATGCTATCCCCGAGATTCGAGAAGTACGCGCGATATTCCGGCGAGAACGTCAAAGCCTCGTTCTCCTGAATGCCCGTGATCAGCGTCAGCGTCGGAGGATGCTCGACGGATTTGCGCAGGTGGTCGACGACGCGTGGGTTGATGTCGGCGCCGACGACCTCGAGATCGCCAGCGTCGGACAGCTCGAAAGAAAGGAGAGCATCGATGACCGCCCACGGCTGGTAGCTTTCGGGCGGCGCCGCTTCGACCAATCCCGTGCGCGGTGCCAGGTCCATCCCAGGGCCGACGATTAGCACTCGATGAATACGCCGGCTCGGATCGAGCGCTTTCACCACACCAAGACCGTTGTAGACGATGTAGCCGGCCTCGACCTCGGTGTCCGTGCTCAAGCCGCGTGCACGGTACAGCTCGGCGACGGCATTTGCGGCATTCGCCGAACGTTGGGCGACGAATTCCTTCTCGTACACGAATCGCATCGCGCGCAGGTACTCGCGGCGGAGCGCGGTCACGCGGTCGACGCTCGCCGGCAATGATGCTCGGGCCAGCGCGGTAAAGTACGCCAGCCGCGGGTCGCTCGCGTGTTTCTCGAGGGCGCCGCTGAACGCCGCGAGGCGCACGCGGGCGTCCGCGGGCAGGCGCGCGTCCGGCGCCTGGCCCGTCTCCAGAAACCTCTCGCGATCGGCGGCTGCCATGCCGTCGACGAGCGCCTTCGCGCTGAGCGCGGGCTCGATTGGTGGGAGCGTCGTGAAGTGGGTCGACTGCAGCGCGTAGAAAACGAGGTGGTCGAGATCTCCCTCACGGACGCGGGACACATTCGCCTCGTGCGTCCGTGCGACGAACGATGCGAATGTGCTCTCGGTCAGCCCCTCCGCCGTGAGTCGCGAGTGCAGGGGCACCGTATCGCTCCAGGCGATGCGCCGGACGGCGGCGCCCGTGTCAGAGCCGCGAGGCGCCGTTGCGGCTCGAACGGAACCGGCGGCGAGGATCGTAATCGCGAGCGGGGTCCCGAAACGAGAACGCCGCTTACGACTGACTCCTGACCCACTCACGTCAGGAGTCAGCCGCTCCGAGCAAGGCATCAGTAGATGATCTTGAAGCCAAGCTGGATGAATCGTTGGAAGTTCGACTGGCCTCGCGTATTGCGATTGATGCGCCCGAAGTCAGCCGAGTTGGTATTGCGCTCGTAATCGAGCTCGTCGTACATCGGGCTGTTGAACACGTTGAACGCCTCGATGCGCACCTGGAAGCGCACACGGTCGGTTATCTGGGTGGTTTTCGCGAAATTGAGATCCAGCTCCCAGTAGGATGGCCGGCGCAGACGATCATCCATGAAGCCGGTGCTCCGTACTTGGAACGGCTCGCGAATCAGGAAGAAGGGCTGCGTGCATCCGTAGGACGTGGAATACGCCAGGAGCTGGTACTCCCCCGTCGCGTTGTTGCGCTGCGCCACGCAGGGCTGGGCACCGTAGATGAACTGTCCGGTCTTCTCGACCGGCAACGACGGATCTCCGACGAGCTCGACGTTGGTCGGGAGCCGCCAGGGCTGGCCGGACTGATACACGAACATCGGCGCAACGGACCAGCCTTTCGCGAGTGCTCGGGTGAGGCCCGTGCTGTTCTGGGCAAACGGGAACTCCCACACCCCTGACGCGGTCAGGCGATGTTTGCGATGCGTGAAGTACGGACCGACATAAAGCTCGCGCGTGCTGTTGTCGATGAACGCGTTGAAGGAACCCTGCTCTCGCGCTCCTTGCGTGAATCCGGCCGCCGATCCGGTGATCTCATAGCGCGGAACCCAGGTGTAATTCACGTTGACGGTGATGCCCTTCGACCAGCGTTTGTTCCCGACGAACTGCAGCGAGTCGTAGCTGATTTTTCCGTCGTTCCGCCAGGCTTCCGTGATCATGCCGAACTGGGGGAACGGCCGGCTCAATTCGAAGCGCGAGAGCGTCGGACTGGTGAAGCGTGACGTGCCTTCAAAGCCTGGCACCTGAAAGAACGGGTTCGGCAGTTGCGCGTCGCAGATCGAGCGACTGCCGCCCTGCGTGACATCGCACTGATCCTGCAGGGCGCGCGACGGCTCGTTGATGCCGCGGAATTCCGTCTCCTGCTGACGGGAGCGGCTGCCTGCGTAGCTCACTTCCAACACCACGGTCCACGGCAGTTCGCGCTGCACACCGATCGAGAACTGGTCGACATAAGGCACGACATAGCTGGGATTGGCGTACGAGATGTCCCGGCCGAGGAACGTCAGCGGCCCCAGAGAGCTGCCTGGAGGCTGCAGGACCCCCGAGGGGAACGGATTCTGGAGGTTGTAGAGCGGCGTCCTGTTCGCATCGTTCGAAGAGACGAGGGGCGTCTGGATGCTGAAACCCTGCGTCAGGTTTCCCGTGGTGATTCCGCTGTCGCCAATCCCGGACGGGTTGCGGGCGGGGTTCAGGAAGTACCGCCCGTACCCGCCGCGCACGACGGTGCGCCGATCGACCTGATACGCAAATCCTCCGCGCAGCTGGAAGTTGTTCTTGTCGTACTCCCACGGGTGGTCCGGCGCGCCGTTGACTCCGACGAACCTCAGCCCGCCTCTCACCTGATACCCCGGGAACTGCGACTGATCGATGCTCGACTCGACCGGATTGACGATCGTCGGATCGAATGCGTAGTTCAGCCGATTCTCTTTCTCCCCGAGCGGACCGTTGAAGTCCCACCGGAAACCGACGTTCAGCGTGAGCCTGTTGTTGATCTTCCAGTCATCCTGCACCCATGGCGCGACAAAGCTCCAGGTGTAATCGGGCAGCACATTGTTGTCGATCGCGCCGCTGATCGGCGCGCCGAGAAGGAAGGATGCGAAGGAACTTCCCGACAGCGCATCGCCGCGGCTGAAGTCCTTCTGGGTGAACGTTCGGTCGAAGCGGATCTGCATGCCGCCGTTGTCGCGGCTGCGCGCGAGGACCTTCGTCGAACGGACGTCCAGGCCCGATCTGATGTTGTGCTTGCCTCTGGTGAGCGAGATGTTGGGCTGGAACGACCAGACCTTGCTGGTGTTCTCGCTGAACCCGCGCGAGAGGCTCACGTAATCCGCCATGTCGATTCTTGGGAACAGCTTCATCGGCAGCTGGTTCACCAACGCTGACGGGAACCCGAGGGTCGTCGCATCGAACCCAACCGCCTCGTCGGACCGGCTCAACTGGAGGAATTCGCTGTATCCGCCACGGACGTTGAAGACAGATCCCGCCCCGAATACATGCACCCAGTCACCGACGAGCGCGTCGTTCGAGCGAATCAGGGGCAGTTGTCCATCTTGCGCCGGACCGGTGCGGATCGCGCTGACGTTGCGGATCTCGTTGCGCTCGTTCCTGCCCCAGCGGCCGAAGATTCGATCGTTCGGCCCGAAGTTCTGGTCGACCTTTGCAACCCAGTTCCAGAACTTGTCCTTGTTGAAGTGCTCGGTGTACGCCAGATTGTTCTGCCATGCGGCGACCGCAGGATCGCGGTAATTCGGCAGCGGATAGTACTGCAGGAGCTGCAACGCAACCGCGTTGAAGCGGTCGGCTGGAATCTGGTTGTTGGGGAACGGATCGCGCACCCACGTACCATTGACGTTGCGTCCTGTTGCCGGGTCGTAGATGGTAATCAGGTTGCCTGCGGTGTCCCGGTAGTCGCTGAAATCGCCGCGCCGCATCGCTTCGGTCGGCACCGTGCTGAACTGCGGCGCCGGCGTGCCCTCGCGGTACTTCTCACCCGTGAACAGGAAGAATGTCTTGTTCTGGCCGTTGTACAGGCCCGGAATCTGGACTGGACCGTCCACGCTGAAGCCGTACTGGTCCAGGTAGTGATCGACTTTCGGCTTGTTCTGGGCGTTCAGCAGGAAGGAATTCGCATCGAGCCACTTGCGCCGGTAGAACTCGTATCCCACGCCGTGGAAACTGTTCGTGCCCGATTTGAGCGACATGTTGACGACACCGCCCGCTGTCCGGCCGTACTGCGCGTCGTACGAGTTCGTCGCGACTTTGAACTCCTGCACGGCTTCGGCGGGAGGAACGTAAGCGATGTTGTTTCCATCGATGGATGCGTTGTTCGGAACGCCGTCGAGGAGGAACTCGTTGTTGCGGTTCGCGCCCCCGTTCATCGACCAGTCGGCGAGCGCGCCGTTGTCGAATGGCCGAAGATAAATGGCCTGCGCGTTGTAGTTCACGCCCGCCACGAGCGTGGCAAGTGCCATCGGACTCCGCGACTGCAGCGGCAGCTCGGCGATGCGATGACTGTCGATGACCGTGCCGCGGCTGGCGTTGCTCGTTTCGAGCAGCGGCGAATCCGCCGCAACGGTCACCTGTTCCGCAACGCCGGCGACACCCAATTGCGCATCGATAGTGACGGTCTGGCCCACCTCGAGGCGCATATCCTTGCGTGTGTACGTCTGAAAGCCGCTCATCTCCGCCGTGAGCGTGTACATTCCGGGCCGCAGGAAGGGGATCGTGTAGTTCCCGTCGCTGTTGGTAACCGCCGTCGCGATTTCATTGGTCTCCTGATTGGTGACGGTGACGGTGGCGCCGGGGAGAGCTGCCTGGCTGGAATCGAGGACCTGGCCTTTGACGGTCGCGCGAAATTCCTGCGCCGCTGCACTGCTGGCGGCCACCAGCAGCAGCACTGCGCAGATCGCGCTGGGGTACGACCGGAGTCTCATGATCATTCCTCCCGAGAATGGTTGCTGAGACCGTCTTTGGCGGACACTACATCTTCGGCAGGGGTGATTCAACAGAAATCGCGCGATCTCGGCCTACTACACCGGTATAGTCGAGACAGGCCAGAGCGGCGGAGCTGGGACGCGCGTGCGAGAATGAGTGCCGTAATGCGGTCCGCTGGTACCGGGGTGTGGATCTTCGCCGCGAGCCTGTTCGCAGCTGAGCTGGTCTTCGCGCAGGCGCCTCGCGCGCGCGAAGCATATGACCGAGCGCTCTCGCTCGAACGCGCCGGTGACCACACCGCCGCGCTGTCGCTGCTGTGGGAAGCGGCGGGCCTTGCGCCGAACGATCCCGACATCCAGAACAGCCTCGGCGAAGCACTGGAACGCCTCGGGGCGCTCGATGCCGCGGTGAACGCCTTCCGCGCGGCCGAGCAGGCGCGTCCGGGATTCCGGAAAGCGTCCAACAATCTCATTCTTGCGCTGGTCAAATCGGGAAAGGGCGCTGAAGCCGTCCAGCGGGCGCGCGCGTTCGTCAACGAGGCGCCCACCGATCCCGATCGGTACTTCACCCTGGGGCTCGCGCTCTCGGATCAGGACGCGGCCCAGGCGATTGAGGCATTTCGCCGTGCACTCGATCTCGCACCCGATCACGCGCTCGCGCGCTACAACCTCGCGCTCGTGCTCAATCGGTCCGATCGACAGGCAGAAGCGATCGCGGAGCTGCATCGCGTGCTCGCGACGGACCAGCGCGCCGAGGCCTTCTACACGCTGGGTGTCATCTACTGGCACCAGGGCGATACCTCACGCGCAGCGGATGCGCTGCGCGCGGCCCTCAACACGCAGCCCGACTACGCCGACGCATACGCTGCGCTCGGAGGTGTGTTGAGGTCAGAGGGAGATCTCGCGGGCGCGGCCCGCATGTTGAAGCGCGCGGTCGAACTTCGGCCGGATCTGCCCGAGTCGCACTACACGCTCGCGCAGGTCCTCGACGCGAAGGGCGAGGCCGCACGCGCGCGCGCGGAACGGCAGCAGGCGGAACAATTGCGCCGCCGGGGGGAGCTGGAACAGGAAGCGGGCGTGTGGACGACCGTCGGAACCCAGAAGCTCGATGCGGGCGATGCAACCGCCGCCGTCGATTGCTTTCGCCGCGCGATCGCGCTCGTCGACGCCTACGCGCCCGCTCACTATCAGTTGGGACGTGCGCTGCAGCGGTTGGGACAGCTGAACGCCGCGCGCGCGGCATTCGCCCGCGCGCACGAGCTGAATCCTGCGCTGATCGCGCCGGAGTTCTGAGGCACCTCTTCGGAGGCACGTCTGCAAGACGCGCCCTACACGAAGGCTACTATCGATCGGTCGACGCCGTCGTCTTCGCGGGCGCGCCAATCTGCTTCAGCAGCTCGGCGACCGCCGCGTCGAGCTGCGTGTCCTTGCCGGTGTAGCTTTCCCCTACCGGTCGCGTAACCTCGACGTCGACGGGGCGCGGGTGCATTTCCATTGGTCCGCCGTCGCTTGCAAAGATCTTGACGCCCGGCATCCGCAGCGACGAGCCGTCCACCAGGGGCACAGACCCCGTGTAGATGATCCACCCGGCCGTCGGCTCGCCGACTACCTTCCCGAGCTTCAGCGTCCGGTACCCCTCGGTGAAGTCCTCCGCATCGGATAACGAGTGCTGATTCGTCACGAGAATCGTCGGGCGCTCCAGCGCGCGCTGGCCGAGCAGCGTTCGGGACGAGGCGGACTCGAACCCGCGCCGCACCATGTTGAAATAGCCGTGGCGGGCGAGCACGTCGATCGCGTAGACGTTCACGAACCCACCATTGTTGTTGCGGATGTCAATGACAACACCCTCGCGCGACTGGTTCTGCGCGTCGAGATCGATGTAGAGCTGCGACAGTGAATCTGCCGACATGTCGTACATGTGCACGTAGCCGAGGCGGCCATTGCTGGCGCTGGCCACGTACTCCCGCCGCGTCTCGACCCATTCCCGATACCGCACACCCTTTTCCGTCGCCTGATTGATCGGCTTCACCGCAACGATTCGTGGCGTTGCGCCGGGAGAGGCGGCGACGGAGAGCTCCACGCGGCGGCCAATCTTGTGATCCAGCAGCGAATCCAGATTGACATGCCGCTGAATAGGCTGATGATCCACCTCGACGAGGTACTCGCCAGCTTTCAGCCGCGCGAGCGCCGCCGGACCGAGCGGGACGACGTGCGTCAGCCGGAGGCGCCCGGTCCCTTCGTACTCGAGCCGATCAAAGTCGGCAGCCAGCCGGCCGGTCGTGGACGGTGACGGTGGGGGCGGGGCGCCAATCCCCATGTGCGACGCGTTCAGCTCACCGAGCATCAGCGAGATCACCCGGCGCATTTCATCCGGTGTGCGCGATGCGGCAACGTGCGATGCATAGACCTCGCGGATGACGTTCCAGTCCACGCCGTTCATCTTCTCGTCGAAGAACTGGTCGCGCAGGTAGGTCCAGGCCTGATGGAACGCCTCGACCTTCTCGCGGGCAAAGTCCACGTCGAGCTCGGCGCTGACCGCCACGGCCTTGGGTTCCCGCTTCTCGAGCGTGACGTTGAACACGCGGCCGCGATCGAGATAGACGAGCTCCTTGCTGTCGGGTGTGAATCGCGCACAGCTCTTCGCGCCCGGCGTCGACGTCAGCTGTCGTGCGACAGGCGGCTCCTTCGACAACTCGTCCAGCGAGTAGACGTACAGGTTTTGCTGGCCGGCCGCACTGGCGGTCAGCAAGAGCGACTTCCCATCCGGGCTGATCGACGCATCGTCCACATCGATGCCGACGGGAAGAATGCTCGCGCGCAGGCGGATGTCGTCGTAGACGATGTCGACCGGCTTCGGTTGCGGCGGCGGCTTCGGCTGTTCGGCCGTGGTGGTTGGAGTCTCCGGAGCGCCCGGCTTCGCCGGTTCGGACGGCGTTTTCGGCGTCTCCGTCTTGAAGAGATCGCGGAACTGGTCTTCCAGGAATTTCGGCGTTCGCGGAGTCAGATCGATGCGCACGACCTGGCCGGGCTCCGTCCGCTGTCCGGTGCGGTACATCAGGTACGTACCGTCTGGACTCCACGCGACCGAGCCCGCGAACGTGTTCGCGAGGAAGCTGACCTGACGTGCGGCAGCCTCTTTCGATTGTGCCGCGCCCTGAATCGGCGCGATGAACACGTTCGAGAAGCTCTTCGCGCCGGTCGAAAGATACGCGATGAACTGTGAATCCGGAGACCAGGCGAAGTCCTGCTGCTGGAAGAACGGCGGGATGTCGAACACGCCGGCGGCGACGAGCCGATCGCCGCGCGTATTTGGATCGATGATGCGCAGCTCTCGCGAGTTTCGTTCGAACGCAATCCATTTCCCGTCCGGCGAGAATCGCGCCATGTCATCGCGCCCTGGTCCGCTCGTGAGCTGCCGCTCCTGTCCCGTTGCAAAGTCGTAGAGAAACAGGTGGTTCGTCCTGTCGCGATCGGACATGTACACGAGGCGCCGGCTGTCCGGCGCCCATGCGAGCTCCGCCTCTTCCGCCGTTGTCGTCGTCAGACGGATGGCGTCGCCGCCGTCCTTGGCCGATGCCGAGAAGATCTCGCCGTGCACGGTGAACGCGAGCTTCTTGCCGTCGGGCGAAAGCGCCAGTTCCTGCAGGTGGTCGCTGAACACGCGATGCTCCACCGCCGCTCCTGCGGGCGTGCCACGGAGCGCGATCGGCACCTCGCGGGACTCGCCTGTTCCGGTGTCAACGGTCCACACCGCAAGATCCCGCTCGAAGGCAATCTTCTTTCCGTCCCGTGAAATGCTGGGCCACAGCACGCGCCCCGACTTGAAGGTCGTGAGGGCGCGCGCCTGCGGATTTCCGAGCGTCTGGACCCAGATGTTCTGATTACCGCTGCGATCCGACATGAAATACAGCGTCTGGCCGTCGGCAGCCCACATCGGCCATTCATCCTTGGCTCCGCCGAGCGTGACTGCCTCGTACTTCGGCGGCGCGCCGGGCCGCACGATCCAGATCTCGCTCTCATCAAGATGGCTGTGACCCTTCCGCCACCACTGCAGGCCCGCAAATCCGCGCGCGGTGATCGCGACGGCATCACCCGAGGGCGCGGGCGCCGCAAAGTACTCCGTCGCGTAACGATCCGCGGCGACCGGCATCGGTGTACCGCCGGCCGCATCGACGCGAAATACGTCGTTCATGCTCGACAGGTCATGGCTGCTCGATGAAAAGTAGATCCACTTGCCGTCTGCCGACCATCCATTGACCAGCTCGTTTGCGTCGTCGAACGTGAGGCGTGTGAGCTCGCCCGACGCGAGCGTCAGGACGTAGATGTCCCCGTTGCCGGTGCGTAACGACGTAAAGGCGAGATGGGCGCCATCGGGGGAATACATGGGGCGCGACTCGGCCGCGGGATGGGACACGAGAAGCCGCGCGTCGCCGCCTGCCGCGGGGACTTCCCAGATGTCGCCGCCGTTCACGAATGCGATCGTGGACCCATCAGCCGAAATGCCCGGCTCCGCCATCGACGGTACCGGAACGGCCTCTTTCGACCCCTGTGCGGCCACGAGCAGCGGCAGCAACAGAGCGGATGCACACGCGAACGATTGCTTGCGAGACATCGCACCCATCTAGCGAAACCTCCGTTGCAGCTTCTCGAGCTCCGCGCTGCCGGGGCAGAGCGCGTCGTAGGGCACGTCGACGAGCGGCGTCGCCGTCGTGTTGCTGTGCTCGTGCATATCCTTCGAATCAGGTGAGAGATACAGCAGGCCGGTGACGATCTCGCCGTCCTTCTGCCGCTCCCGGATGTAGCTGTAGGCGCGATCGGGATCGCGGGGGTCGTAGTCGGCCGCGAGCTTGCGCAGACGCAGCCAGCTGCCGTCGTGCAGCATGACGGCGCGCACGGCGCCAGGATCGTACTCGGCCGTGATCGCTGCGGTGGGCGCAACGAAGTCCGCCTGCACGACCTCCACGTTCTTCTCGCGCGTATACGCGTAGCTCTTCGTCGATCCCTCGTGATCGTTGAACGTGACGCACGGCGAGATCACGTCGACGAACGCGAACCCCTTGTGCGCGAGGCCGGCCTTCAGGATGGGTACGAGCTGCGCCTTGTCACCCGAAAACGCGCGCGCGACGAACGTGGCGCCGAGCGACAGCGCGAGCAGACAGCCGTCGATCGCCTCCATCGTGTTCGCCTCCCCCTTCTTGCTGAGCGACCCCGGATCGGCGGACGCGGAGAACTGTCCTTTGGTCAACCCATACACGCCGTTGTTCTCGAGCACGTACAGGACGGTCACGTTGCGGCGGATCGCGTGGCACAACTGCCCGAGACCGATGGACAGCGAGTCGCCGTCGCCAGAGATGCCTATGTAAATGAGGTCGCGGTTGGCGGCGTTCGCGCCTGCCACGAGCGCCGGCATCCGGCCGTGCACGCCGTTGAAGCCGTGCGCCTCGCGCAGGAAATACGCCGGCGTCTTCGAGGAGCAGCCGATGCCCGAGAGCTTCGCGACGCGGTGCGGCTGGATCGACAGCTCCCAGAACGCCTGCGTGATCGCGGCCGTGATCGAGTCGTGGCCGCAGCCGGCGCACAGCGTCGTGATCGCCCCTTCGTAGTCGCGCCGCGTGAGGCCAATCGCGTTCTTCTGCAGCGCCGGATGCTGGACGCGCGGCTTCGCGATGTAGGTCATGCCGCCTTCTCCAGTTTTGCCTTCACGCCCGTGATGACGTGATGCGCGCTCATCGGAAAGCCGCCGTAGTACCGCACGGAGGCGAGCTTCTCCACGGGCACGCCCGTCTCGAGCATCAGCAGGCTCCTGAGCTGCCCGTCGCGATTCTGTTCCACGATGAAGGTGAGATCGTGGGAGTCGAGAAACGCGCCGACGTCATCGCCGAACGGGAAGCCGCGGACGCGCATGTAGTCCATGGCCACGCCGTCCTTCGCCAGCAGATCGAGCGCTTCCATACACGCCGCGTGGCACCCGCCGACGGTGAGCAGGCCCAGGTGCGCTCCGGGCGTGTGCCGGACGAACGGCGCGGGTACGGCGCGAGCGGCCCCCTGGATCTTGCGGTCGATGCGATCGACGACGTCGGTGTACTCGGCGCTGTCTTCGGTGTAGACGCCGTAGCGGTTGTGGCCCGAGCCGCGGGTGAAATACGCACCTTTCGGGTGGACACCGGGCAGTGTGCGGTACGGAATGCCGTCGCCATCGACATCGAGGTAGCGATGAAACGTTTTGACCGCCTCCAGCTGCTCCGCGGTCAGCAGCTTGCCGCGATCCGGACGATACCGATCGTCCCACGTCAGCTTGGGGACCATCCAGTCGTTCATGCCGATGTCGAGATCGCTCAGCACGAACACCGGCGTCTGGAACCGCTCGGCGAGATCGAAGGATGCGACCGCCAGCTCGAACGCCTCGCGCGGATCGGCCGGATACAGACAGATGTGGCGCGTGTCGCCGTGCGACGCATATGCACAGAGCATCAGATCGCCCTGCTGGGTGCGCGTGGGCATGCCCGTGGAGGGACCCGTGCGCTGCACATCGAAGATCACAGCGGGAATCTCCGCGTAGTACGCAAGCCCGATGAACTCGTTCATGAGCGAGATGCCGGGACCCGCCGTCGGCGTGAACGCCCGCGCGCCGGCCCAGCCCGCGCCGATGACCATCCCAATCGCAGCCAGTTCGTCTTCGGCCTGCAGGATGGCGAACCGGTTGCGGTCAGTGGCCGGCTCGCGGCGGTACTTCTGACAGAAGCCCTTGAACGCTTCCATCAGCGACGTCGCCGGCGTGATCGGATACCACGCCCCGACCGTCGCGCCCGCGTACAGACAGCCGAGCGCCGCGGCCGTGTTGCCGTCGATCAGGATGCAGTCGCTCGTCCTGTCCACGGGCTCGAGATGGATCGGCAACGGACAGGCGAAGCGGGCGTTCGCGTACTCGTATCCGAGATCGAAGGCTTTCTGGTTCGACGCCATCAGCGCCGGCTTCTTCGAGAACTTCTCGTCCAGCAGCGCCCGGATGATCGCGGTATCCATCTGCAGCAGCGCCGCGAGCGCACCGGCGTACGCGATGTTCTTCATCAGGATGCGCTCGCGCACGGCCGCAAAGGCCGCGTTGCACATCTCCGCGAGCGGAATCCCGAGGTAGGTGACGTCCGGCCTCGTCAGCCGCGCGTCGAGCGGCCACGTCGAGTCGTACATCAGCCAGCCGCCCGATCGGACTTCGGCGACGTCGCGCTCGTAGGTGGCGGGATTCATCGCGATCATCAGATCGAAGTGCGGTGTCCGCGCGGTATAGCCGTGCCTGCTGACGCGGATCTCGTACCAGGTGGGCAGCCCCTGGATGTTCGAGGGGAACACGTTCTTGCCCGTCACGGGGACGCCACTCCGGAAGATCGCCTGCATGATGAGACCGTTGGCGGACGCCGAGCCGGTGCCGTTGGCGGTGGCGATCTTGAACGCGAAGTCGTTCGTACAATCGATGTTCATTCGGAACTCAGTCAGCATTTCTCAATGCGCTTGGGGCCCCACCCCCAAGCGCATTACGCGCTTCGCGCGGGCGGCCTCCGTCGCTACACCGCTGCAAGCGGGATCACACGCCCCTGCGGACCCGCGTAAGGAATCTGCAGGACAAATTTCCGCATGTCCCACGCGTACGTCGGACAGCGCTCCGCGCAGAGGCCGCAGTGCAGGCACACGTTTTCATCCTTCGCCATTACACGGCCCGTCTGCTTCAGTGCCCCTGACACGAACACCGGCTGCTCGAGGTTGTCCGCCGGCACGCGGAACTGGGTGCGCAGCGCAGGCTCCTCCCCGTTCGGCGTGATGGTGAGGCAATCGACCGGACAGATGTCGACGCAGGCGTCGCACTCGATGCAGAGCGCGTCGATGAAGTGCGTCTCGGCGTCGCAGTTCAGGCAGCGTTCGACCTCCGCGCGCGTCTGCTCCGCCGTGAACCCCTTCTCGACCTCCGTGCGCATACTCTCGAACCGCACCGGCAGCTCGACGTGCTGCATCTTCTGGCGCGGAGCGGCGCTGTAATCGTTGCTGTACGCCCACTCGTGCAGCCCCATCTTCGTGCTCGTGAGCGTCATGCCCTGGCGAGGGCGTTCGGTCACAGGGACGCCATTGCAGTAGTTGTGGATCGAGATCGCGGCCTGATGGCCGTGCTCCACTGCCCAGATGATGTTCGCGGGCCCGAACGCCGCGTCGCCGCCGAAGAAGACTCCCGGCCTCGTCGACATGAACGTCGTCTTGTCCACGACCGGCATGTCCCACTTGCCGAACTCCAGGCCGATATCGCGCTCGATGAATGGGAACGCGTTGTCCTGACCGATTGCGAGCACCACCGTGTCGCACGGGAGGATCTCGCGGCCGATGACCTCCTGCGTCAATCCCGACGCCGTTTCGGTGGATTTGAAGCGATCGAACTCCATGCCCGTCAGCCTGCCGTTCTCGACGATGAAGCGGACGGGCTGAAGGTTCTCGATGATTTCAACGCCTTCTTCCTCGGCGTCCTCGAGCTCCCATGGCGACGCCTTGAAATACTTCCGCGTCTTGCGCGCGATGACCTTCACGTCCGTGGCGCCCAGCCGCTTCGACGAGCGGCAGCAGTCCATCGCGGTGTTACCGACGCCGATAATCAGGACGCGCGTGCCGACCGAATCGACGTGTCCGAAGTGAATCGACTCGAGCCACTCGATGCCGATGAAGATCTGATCGGTGTCGTGGCGTCCGGGGATCTCGAGCTCCTTGCCCTTCGGCGCGCCGCTGCCGACGAACACGGCATCGAACGCACGGCCGTCAAGGAGCGCCTTCAGGCTGTCGATCGGCGTGTTGTAGCGGACGTCCACCCCCATGTCGACGATGTAGGCGATCTCCTCGTCGAGGACCTGCTCGGGCAGCCGGAACGCGGGAATGTTGATGCGCATCAGGCCGCCGGGCCGCGGCAGCTTCTCGAAGATCGTGACCTCGTAGCCGAGCGGCATCAGGTCGTTGGCAACGGTGAGCGACGCCGGGCCCGCGCCGATGCACGCGATCTTCTTCCCGTTCTTCTCGAGCGCCGCCTTCGGCAGCAGGTGCCCGATTTCCCCCCGATTGTCCGCGGCGACGCGCTTCAACCGGCAGATCGCGACCGGCTTGCCGTCGATCCGTCCGCGGCGGCACGCCGGCTCGCACGGCCGATCGCATGTGCGCCCGAGGATGCCGGGGAAAACGTTCGACTCACGATTGAGCAGGTAGGCCTCGGTGAAGCGTCCCTGCGCGATGAGGCGGATGTATTCGGGGACGTTGGTGTGCGCGGGACAGGCCCACTGGCAGTCGACGACGCGGTGATAGTAGTTGGGATCCGCGACGTTGGTCGGATGCATGGAGTCGGGGCAATTATACGCGGGGGTGTCGGAGGTCGGACGTCGCAGATCGGGGATCGGAGGTCCGAGGTCGGGGGTCGGGCCCCGGCATTGACAAAGGATCACTTCAACAGCTGCGTCCAATTCGAACGAGCGTGATCGGCACCGCCGGATCCGAGCGGCTCGATGACCAGATAGGGGCCGAGCGGCGGTCCAGCGGTGACGAGCATCCAGGGGTAGCGCGAATTATGTGCGGCGCGGGCTGATATACTCGCCGCGATCGAGGCGGCCCTGAACGGACGGCCCTACGACACCTGACATGCAGAGGTCGGTCTTTCGCTCATCATCGATGCGCGTCGCAATGGGCGCGCTGACGATTCTTTATCTGACCACCTTCTCGAGCGCGCAGGCGCCGCAGACGCCGAGGCCCGCAGCCGGCGCGCAGCAGACACCGCCGCCCGCCGGACGCGGCGGCGGCGCAGGACAGGGTCCAGGGACGATGAGTCCCGCATCGCAGCGGCCGCCCGAAACGGTGACGCCGCAGTCATATCCGCCCGAGCAGGTGGCGGCGGGGCGCACGCTTTTCGGGGCGCAGTGCGGCTTCTGTCATGGACGCGATGCCATGGGCGGCGAGACCGGTCCGGATCTCACGCGCTCGCAGCTCGTTGCCGAGGACGTGCGCGGCGACAAGATCGGTCCGCTCCTCCACACCGGCCGCCCTGACAAAGGCATGCCCGCGTTCAACCTGAGCGACGCCGACGTCGCATCGATCGTCGCGTTCGTCCACGATTCGAAGAAGCGCGTCGATTCGCTCGAAGGCAACCGCCGCACCGTCGACGTCGCGGATCTGCAGACTGGCGACGCGCAGGCCGGCCAGCGCTACTTCAACGGTCCCGGCGGCTGCACGAAATGTCATTCGGCCACCGGCGATCTCGCCGGCGTCGCGACGCGCTATCAGGGACTGCAACTTCTCCAGCGCATGTTGAATCCGACGGGCGGCCGCGGGCGCGGCAGCGCCCCGGCCGTGTCACCCGTCAAGGTGACCGTGACGCTCGCCTCCGGACAAACCGTCGCGGGGACGCTGGCCTACCGCGACGAGTTCACGATCGGTCTCCGCGACGCGGACGGCTGGTATCGATCCTGGCCCGCGGGTGCCGTTCGCTTCACGATCGACGACCCGCTCGAGGCGCACTTCGATCAGCTCGGGAAGTACACCGATACGGATATGCACAACGTGCTGGCGTATCTCGAGACGTTGCGATAAAGGCTCGCTACAGGCGCGCCCGCCGGAGCGGAGCGGGGCCAAGGTCCCCCGCGAGCGACGGCGATGGGGGCCGGCGGCGCGAAGCCCCTCGGGTGAGGTTGCGATAGAGGCGCGCCACAGGCGCGCCCGCCGGAGCGGAGCGGGGCCAGGGGCCCCCGCGAGCGACGGCGAAGGGGGGGCCGGCGGGGCGAAGCCCCCCGGGAAATAATGAAACTCCGCACGCTGGTATTGACGCTGACAATCGGTTCCGCGAGCCTGAGCCTGCTTTCGGGACAGGCGCCGTCGCGCGGACTCGACCCCGCGCTGCTCCTCAAACCGACGGTGGACAGCTGGCCGACCTATCACGGCGACTACACGGGCCGGCGCCACAGCACGCTGACGCAGATCACGCCGGACAACGTGCACCAGCTCACGCTGGCGTGGACGTTCCAGACCGGACAGAACGCGCAGATCAAGGCGGCGCCGATCCTCGTCGACGGCATCATCTACATCACGACGCCGGATAACATGTGGGCGCTCGACGCGAGAACGGCGCGCCAGATCTGGCGTTACACGTATCCGACGAACTCGGGCTTCCATATCGGCCATCGCGGCGCCGCAATCTACAAGGACACGGTGTACCTGACGACCCCCGACGCACACCTCGTCGCGCTCGACGCGAAGGACGGCAAGGTCAAATGGGACGTCGTCATCGCGGACGCGAAGAAGGGCTTCTGGTCGACGAACGCCCCGCTGGTGATTCGCGATCACCTGCTGGTCGGTGTGTCCGGTGACTTCGACAATCTCCCGGGCACGCTGAAGTCGATCGATCCGGAGACCGGCAAGACTCAGTGGATCTTCTACAGCACGCCTCCTGCCGGCACGGCCGATTCGATCAGCGGCGGCGCAACGGGCGGACAGATGTGGAATGCGGGGACATACGATCCCGATCTGAATCTCTTCTACGTGGGGACGGGCAATCCCACGCCGGTGCTCAACGGCCCCTTCCGTCCAGGCGACAACCCGTGGACCTGCAGCATCGTCGCGCTCAATCCGGATACGGGCGCGCTCGCATGGGGATTCCAGGCGTCGCCACACGACACGCATGACTGGGACGCGGCGGAAGTGCCGGTGCTCGTGGACGCCACATTCAACGGGCAGCCGCGCAAGATGCTGATGCAAGCCTCGCGGAACGGATACTTTTTCGTGCTCGATCGCACGAACGGCAAGAGCCTGCTGACCACGACGTTCGCGGCGGTGAACTGGTCGAAAGGGGTCGACAAGGACGGGCGGCCGATTCCAAATCCTGAGAAGGAGCCATCACGCGACGGACGCCTCGTCGCGCCGGACGAGGGGGGCGGCACGAACTATCGATCGCCGAGCTTCGATCCAAAGACGGGGCTGTTCATCGTCAGCGCGCGCGACGCGTACGGTATCTACTTCTTCAAGCCGGAGCACGGCGACTACGGCTGGGCGGGAGCCGACTACGGGGTCGGCGGCAAGGGGTTTCTGCGCGCGATCGATTACACGACCGGCAAGGTGCGATGGACGCACGACCTCCACGGGGGCGGCGGGGGGGCGGGAGTACTGACGACCGATTCAGGAGTCACATTCACCGGCGATGCAGGCACTAACGTGATGGCGCTTCGCACGAGCGATGGCGCGACGCTGTGGCACTCGGCAATTGGATCGGTCGGGAACGGCCCGATTACGTACGAGCTGGACGGACGTCAGTATCTGCTGACAGGCGGCGGCGCCGGTCTGTATGCGTTCACGCTGCCAGAGAAAACTTCCAACTCCCAACCTCCAACTCCGAACGCCGAAGGTCGGCGGTAGTCGGTAGTCGGTAGTCGGTAGTCGGTAGCCGGTAGCCGGTAGCCGGTAGCCGGTAGCCGGTAGCCGGTAGCCGGTAGCCGGTAGTCGGTTGTCGGACAGGGCCGCCGACAGGATCGTGCGTCGCGTACTCAGACTGTGATCAGCCAGACGCGGCAGGCGTCGAGGATCACGCGATTGCTGCCTGATTCGCGGGAACGCCGCTTGCGATGCCCGCCGCGTGCGGTCTCATCCGCTCTTTCGGGCGGTTCTGATGATGCTCCCGGTGATGATTTGCTTCAGCCGAGTGCACGGGCACGCGGCAGCGACGCCCGGTGCCGTGACGCAGGAAGTGAACCGCTGTCTGACGATGGTCCGGATTGCGGCTACGCGCCGGAGCGCGGAGCCTCGAAAGATGTCGCCGAAGATCGCGCTGCGGCGATTCCTGACGCCGAACGCCTAGCGCCAAACTACCGACTACCCACTACGGACTACCGGCTACCGACCCCCTCGCGATCACTTGCCAATCACCAGGATCGAGAATGAGTCCGGCACCAGCGCGCCGCGGCCGGCGCGGCCGCCAGCCGGCGGGGTGGCCGGCGGACCGAACTCCGCACCGATCACAATGATCCGGTTCGTCTTCCTGTCGAGCGTCAGCGTCTTTGCGCTCGGCATCGTCTTCACCGTTTGCTCAACGGTGAAGCTGGTCGGGCTGTTCTCCTTGACGACGGTCAGCGTGCCGTCGCCCTGCGAGCTGAACACCTCGTGCGTGTCGGGGTTGAACACGGCGCCATCCACACCCCGTCCAATCGGCAAGGTCGTGATGATGTTTCCGTTTTCCGCGCTCAGGATGACGAGGTTCTGTGGGTTGCGGCAGCCCGCAAACAGGATTTTGTTCTTGACGTCCATCGCGAGGCCCGCGCACCCGCCACCCTTGCCGGCGAGATCGAACCGGTCCGTGACCTGCATGGACTTCGCGTCGACGACGGCAATCTTGTCCTTGTCCTCGATGTCGACGTAGACGTGGCCGGCCCCGTCGCTGACGGCCTGCTCGGGAGCGCCGCCCAGATCGATCGTGCCGACGACCGAGCCGTCCTTCGAATCAATCACGGTGGCATTGGGCGGCGTGTGGCTGAACACATAAACGCGATCGTTGTAGGCGTCGAACATGATGCCGTCCGGATTCCCCTGAACTTCGATCTTCTTGATCGGTTTGAGCGTCTCCGTGTCCCACATCGCGACCGGCTTGCTGCTCGCAAACCCGTGCTTCGTCTTCGGATCGACCGCTACGCCGCGGGCGCTCGTCTCGGCGATCTGTCCGGCGGGCTCCAGCGTGTCGAGGTTGAAGATCATGATGCGCCCGGTGGTGCCGGTCCGCGGAATGTAGAGCTTGCGGCCAGCGACGTCCGCGTAGACGTAATCGAACCCGCCTTCGCCTCCCGCCTTCGCGCGCTTGACGACGTTGTACGGGCCGGCCGAGCCCTGCGCGCCGGCATTGATGGCCGACAAAAACAATCCGAGAAACAGAAGAAACAGACCTCGTGGCATGCGCCCGCTCCTTGATCTTTTTGCCTTTCCTTTTCGGACCCGGTCGGGTACAGAATAGCGCCTCAGAACAGGTGCCCCCAAGGAGGCCCCGCATCGGGGCCGCGCGTACGGCCGGCCGGGACCCGCAACGCGATAGCACGGGACACAGTGCTGAAGGTGCTCGTTTATCGACGGTGCCACGTGTTTTGCGCCGTACGCCTTCCCGTCGTCTGCTCCGGCCTCATCGCGTCGATGGTGCTGGCCATCTCTGCGAGCGTCCGCGCCGCGGATCGGCCCGGTGCCCTCGGCGAGATGACGGTGCCGGGCGGCGTTCGCGCGGCGCTCGACGCGATTGGCGAGAGCGGGTCCGCGGATCGCGCCCAATTCGTGATCGAGTTCGCGCGGCGCATCTACCAGACGCCGCTCACGTCCCGAACCGATCCGCGGATTGCCACTATTCAGGCGCTCCTCGACCATCTGGATCAGGCAGCTCGGACAACGCAGTCTTCGGACACCGTCCCGCTTCCGCTCCCGCCTGAAATCTGGACGAACGTCGTCTTCGAGAAGCGCGCCACGGCGCAGACGCTCGCCGCATCGATCCTCCGGTCGCGCAACGCGGCGCTGCTGTACTGTGGGCTCATCGCCCTCGATGACGACACGCGAGCCTGGCTTGCGGGCGAACGCGATTTGATTGCCGACCTCGCAGGCCACGACGCGCCTGCCTTCCTGCTCGCGGCAAACGCCATCCGGATCAGCGGCGGCGCCGTGCAGGTGCCCGGCGGTGAACCGGCGCAGAGTGCCTGGGAAGCAATCGTCGGAAAGCGCGTGAACGAGCCCGCCGCATTCGTGCGGGCGCTGCTCTCGCGCGGTGACGGACGGCTCGCGTATTTCTTCGGCGCGCTCGCGCAGCTCACGCCGCCGCAGATTCATTACGCGCTCGGGCTCGATGCGCCTGATGCGTCGACTCGCGTCGCCGAAGCGCATCGTCTCTACAACGTGTTTCACCGACTGGGGCCAGGGTGGAATGTCGTGGATCGCGCGTTCTGGCGCGCAACGCTTGATCCGGCGCTCCTTGCCGCGCAGCTCAGGACGGACGCAACGGGGCGACCGGTCGTTCCAGGCACGCGCGCGTTCTGGACCGCGCTGCTGACGAACGGCGGTACGGCCGAAACGCCGGAGGCTCTGGCGGCGGGCGAGACGCCGGGATTCGCATGGCTCTGCGAACAGGTCTTCAACCCCGACCTGGACGAAGCAGCGCAGCGCCTCAACTACGCCGCCGTGCTGTTGGCCTCGCGGCAGGTCGAGGCCGTCACCGCAAACAATGCGGCGGATGCGCTCGATACGGTTCGCGCCGCGCTGAAGTATCCGGCCCTTGCCTCGACCCTCGAACGCGCAGGCCTCCACGATCTCGCGGCGCTGGCGGTCGCGGCGCGGCGCGCGGGGAAGCTCACGGAAACGGGCGACGAGCGGCACTCGGTACGGGCGCTCGCGCAATTTCAGGCAGCCACGGCGCTTCTCGCGCGCGGTGCAACGCGCGGCAGCGTCACGCCGGCAGCATTAGCCTCGCTCGTATCCTCGCTCTCGAGCCTGGACGTCGACGAACGCGGCGACTACGGAGGTCAGGTCGCGCGCTGGATCGGTGAGCACGTCCGAGACTGGCCTGCGCCCGAGCCCCCACCCGCTGCGGTCGACTCGCCCGACGATCCGTTCGCAAACGCCGCGGGTCCACTCGAGCGGGATCTGCTGCATCTGGTCGCGGGACCCGCTGTGCGCGAGGCGCCGATCGTCGAATGGGAAGGCACACGGTACCGCGTCGACCTCTCGCGGGCCGAAGCCGTCCGCATCAGCCGGATCATTGGCGATGAGCCACGTCCGTATCTCTCCTCCGCACGATCGCTCGTCGACATCGCGGACGCGATCACCGGAAAGACCGTCACGCGCGACGAATTCTCACGCCGGGCGCAGCAACTCCAACAGATCGGAGCCGACCTCGATCTGCGCACGCCGGCGGCGTGGAACGACACGGACGCCCCGCAGCGTTTCCGCGACATATCAGCCGCGTTCGATCGCGCCGCGCACGATGGCGTTCGCGATGCGCCACGCGTCGCGCGTACGCTGCTGCTCCTGGCCGACGACCTCGCGGCGCGCGGCCTGATGGAGCTCGCGTACGCCTGTGCCATGGGATATCCGTCGGGTACACCCATTTCGGCAGACGATGCCGCCACTCGTCACGTGTTCGGCATCGGCAACGCCAACGTCCGTCACGCCGCCGCGTGGCAATTACCGCTCGCCGGTGCAGATCGCGGCGGCTGGCACGTGACTGGGTCCGTGCTCGGACTCGATGTGCGCCTCGCGAGCTTCTGGATGATGCCGCTGTCATGGGCGCCGCCGACGCATCGGCCGACGCTGAACGATGCCGATCGCCGCGGTTACATGGAAACGGCCGTTCTCCTGAACCCCGTTTCGCTCACGGACGCGCAGCGCGACGCCATCGCCTCCGCGCTTCGCGCCGGACGCGAGCGGCTCGCATCAGCGCGCTCGGCTGACGATGCGCGTGCAATTGCCGATCGGGCGCGGCTCGATTCGTGGCAGCGGAGTCTCGTGCCATGGATCGCCTCTCACGATTCGCGGCAGCTCGAAGCCGCGCTGTCCGCCGGCCAGTTGCTCGCGCTTGGCATGACGGACGCCGAAATCTCCGACCTGGAGGCCTGGGGCGTCAATGCGGGGCCGCGCCTCGGCTGCCTCTGCGTCCGGCTCTCCACGCCTTCCGCCGGTGACGTGCTCGCCTGGCGCTGGGGCAGCGGATACTTCTCGACGGCCTTTGCGGACATGAACCTTCGCCTCGCGGAGCTGCTGGCTGAGATGAAAATGCCCGCGCCGCTCCTCGGACCCGTTCTCTCCGCCGCGACGCTCGAGCTGATCAACAACGCGACGAGCCGCGATTCGGATGACGCGCGAGCCCTGATCGAATTTGCGCGGACGCTCACGACCGAGCGTCTCGAGCTGTTCCTGGCGCTCCTTACGACGGACGGACCCCTCGTTCCAGTGACGGATACATCAGAACCTCAGACGGGCATCGGAGATCTGCGATGAAGTTGACAGCTGCGGCCGCTTTGACCGCCTGTTCGTTGACGATGGTGCTCGCGGCGCAGGACGGCCCGACCCTGACGATCTCGTCGCCGACCGCCGATGCCATCGTCACGGGCCCCACGCGGCTCGAAGCGGCGATCAACCCGCGGGCGGACGTGCAGAACGTGAGCTTTTTCGTCGACGGACGCCTCGTCTGCACGGCGGATCGTGCGCCGTACGGCTGCTCGTGGGACCCTGGCACCGCGCTCCGCGGGCACCACGTTCGCGTCGTGGCCAGCCTCGCCGGCGGGCGCCGCCTGGTCGAGAACCTGCGCACGAAGGACGTCGGTTACTCCGAACGCGTACGCACGAACGCCGTCCTCGTGCCCGTCATCGTCACCGATCACGGGCAGTTCGTCCGAGGGCTGAAGAAAGCCGACTTCGCGGTCTTCGAAGACCAGGTGGCGCAGCCGATCGCGAGTATGGTGAGCGAGGACGCCCCGCTCGATCTGGTCCTGTCGATCGATATCAGCGGCAGCATGGAGCACGCGCTGCCCGAGGTGAAGCTGGCCGTGAAGGAACTGCTGTCGAAGCTGCGCCCGGGGGACGCGGCCACACTGGTCGGTTTCAACGACACGACGTTCCTGCTCGCCGAGCGGGAGAAGGATCAGAAGACGCGCGAGCGCGCCGTCGATCTGCTGACGTCATGGGGCGGAACCGCGCTCTACGACGCAACGGTACGGTCGATCGATCTGGTGAGCCGCGAGTGGGGACGGAAGGGCGTCGTGATCTTCTCCGACGGCGACGATCGCAACAGCCTGACGAAGCGCGAGACCGCGATGGCGAAGGTCCAGGCGAGCGACGCGATGCTCTACACGATCGGGTTCGGCGGCGGCGCTGACGTCGCACGGCTGCGCGCCAGCCTGGAGAATTACTCGAAGTCGACGGGCGGGCGCGCGTTCTTCCCCAAGCGTCCGAGCGAGCTCGATGCGGTGTTCGAGCAGATCGTCGCCGAGCTCGCGAATCAGTATGTCTTGTCGTACTCACCGACGAACGTGCAGCAGGACAGCAAGTGGCGCAACATCAAGGTTCAGGTGCGCAAGGGCAATTACGAGGTGAGGGCCCGGCGGGGGTATCGCGCGAGCGGACCGCAGCGGGCGGAGAGATAACCATGCAGAGAGGCATTTCTGAACCGGGGGGCTTCGCCCCGCCGGCCCCCCCAACGCCGTCGCTCGCGGGGGCCCCTTGCCCCGCTCCGCTCCGGCGTAGCGCGCCAATGGCGCGCCTAATCCTACTGGCGCTACTGCTGGTGTGCAGTGTGCGCTCCATGCGCGCGCAGGCGGCAAAGCAGGATCGCCCACCCTCGTTCCGGACGGGCGTCGAGCTCGTGACGGTCGATGTCGGCGTGGTCGATCGCCAAGGGCAGCCGCTCCTCGGATTGGCGCCCGCGGACTTCACCGTCACCGTTGCCGGACAGCCGCGGCGCGTGGTCACGGCGGAATTCGTGGACACGACGCCGCCAAAATCCGCGTCGGCAGCGCAGCCCGTCGCAATCAGCACGAACGAAGGGGGCGGCGTCGGCCGGCTGTTCGTGTTCGTCGTCGATCAGAGCACGCTCGAGCCGGGCAACGTCCGCTACGTGGCCAATGCGGCCGCGCGGTTCTTCGACGGCCTGACATTCGCGGATCGATCCGCGCTCATGCTGCTGCCCGTCGGCCAGAGCATCGGCTTCACGTGGGCGCACGATCGCGTGAAGCAGGCGCTCCAGCACGTCACCGGTCTGGGAGCGCGTCCCATGTTGTGGGAATACGGCAGCCTGTCCGAGGCACGCGAGATCGCCGACCGCAACGTACTCACGCTTCGCACGGTTGGGGATCGTGAATGCCGCGGCTCGAGCGTCTCCGCGGCGAATGCCGGCGGCGGATCGTCGATACCCACGCCCGTCGCTCCGCCGACCGGCGGCGGCGGCGGTGGTGGCGGCGCTGCTGGCGGCGGCGGTGGAACCGGTGGAGGCGCTGGCGGAAGTGGTGCGTCGGGCAGCGGTGGTGGCGGCGGTGGAGCCGTCACTGTGCGCGGCAGCAGCCCGTTCGGCATGGACGCCTGCACGCGCGACGTGCAGATGCAGGCCGAATCCGCGTGGCGGGAGGCGCAGATGACGTCGCTGGCGAGCATCTCGGCGCTGCGCCAGCTGCTGATCAATCTGAGCCGCGTGAACGGGGACAAGACGGTCATCCTCATCTCCGGCGGCTGGCCTCTCGAGGAACGCGACGAGACATCGCTTCTCTCCACGGTTGCCCAGGATGCCGCCGCCGCACGCGCGACGCTCTATACGCTGTTCGTGCCCGCGACGATGTTCTCGGCGGATCGCCGCGGGATGACGTCGACGCCCGCACGGGATCAGTTCCTCCATGTGGGTCCGCTCGAAACGCTCGCGGGCATGACCGGCGGCGGATCGTTCCGGGCGGAGGTCAATCCGCAGGCCGCGTTCGAGCGGATCGGCCGCGAACTGGCCGGCTACTACCGCCTGGGTGTCGAGAAGGATCCGAGCGATCACGACGGCAAAGGACGGCGCCTGAAAATCCAGGTGGCGCGCGGTGGCGTCACCGTTCGGGCGCGCGACATCTTTGACATCCGCACGTACGAGGATCGCGATTGGGCCGCGCGGCTCGCGTCGGCGCTCGAATCGCCTGTGCCGGCGACGGGGCTGGGACTGCGCGTTACGAGCTACATTGCGACGGATAGCGACGAGCGCGGACGGTTCAAGCTTGTGATTGCCGGCGAGGCGTCGCGCATCGAGAAAGGCGAAGCCACGTTCCAGGTACTCGTCCGCGATCTCGACGGGAAGAAGATCGTCGCCGGCGAGCAGTCGCTTGGTGAAGCAACCTCCGACGTCCTTCCGTTTGCGTCGAACATCCCCCTGCCCGCCGGGAGTTACATCGTCCGCGCGGCAGTGATGGACGCGGCGGGCCGGGTCGGGTCAGTGGATCACCGCGTCGAGGTGAAACCGATCGCACTCGGCGAGGTCGAGGCAACCGGTCCGCTGCTGATTCGCATCCCACCGCGAGGCGGTGGCGAGCCGCGCTTCGCGCTTGATGGAATTTCTCAGGACGAACGGCTGGCTCTGGAGGTGGATCTCGAAGCGGATGCGTCGCGGCTGACCGGCGCGGACGTCGCATTCGAAGTGTCCTCTGCGGCCGACGGTCCCGCGCTGGTCAGTGCGGCGGGTAACCTGATGCCTGGCACGCGCGAGGGCTCGACCATCGCGCAGGGATTTGCGGAGATGCGCATGCTGCCGCCCGGCAGCTACATCGCTCGCGCGAAGATCAGCGCGGGTGGCCAGTCAATCGGCGAAGTGCAGCGGGCGTTTACGGTGCGTGCTGCCGCCGCACCCGCGATCGCCTCCGCAGACGAGCCGACGGTCGTGGCGCCGACCGTCACGACCCCGCCGCTGACCGCTCGGGCGCTCGGCGCCGCACCGCGCTTCGCCATCGAGCAGGTGCTCGCGCCTCAAGTGCTGAACGGATTCCTCGATCGTATTGCCGCGCGGCCGGACGCGTCGTCTGCAGGGGTCCGCGAGCTCCTCGCGCAGGCTCGCAACGCCAACCTCGGCGAATTGAAGGTGCCCGATACGGTCGAGAGCGCGCCGCTGGCGTTCCTGAAAGGCCTCTCGCTGCTCGCGCAGCGGCAGCTCGACCCGGCGGCCGACGCGTTCAGGACCGCGATGCGTGCGGCCTCCGACTTCTACCCCGCGATGATCTATCTCGGCGCCTGTTACGCCGCGGGCGGAAACGACAAGGAAGCCTCGGGCGCGTGGCGCACGGCGCTCATCCGTGAAGCGGACACGCTCCCGCTGCATGTACTGCTCACCGATGCGCTGTTGCGGCAGGGTGACGGCGACCTCGCGCTGGAAACGGTTGAAGATGCGCGGGCGCGATGGCCGGAAGACCAGGGCCTGAAGCGCCGCTTCGTGGTCGCGGCGCTGCTCGCGGGCAGGTACATGGATGGACTACAGGTGGCGGAGGAGCTGCTGGATCGCAATGCGGCGGACGAACCCACGCTCGCGCTCGCGACGCTCACGCTGTACGAGGCGTTCCAGAATCACCGGCCGATCCAGACCGTCGATGACGACCGCGCGCGGATGACGCGGTTCGCCGCCGCCTACCGCGCGCAGGGCGGGCCATCCGTCGCGCTGATCGACACGTGGATGGCGGCTGTTGCAAAGAAGTGAAGCGCCAATGCGGCGCACTGGCGCGTGTTCAGCCGGCATTGGACGCTATTTCAGCGTGAAGTTCACCGTCACGGTGACGATGACGGCAACCGGTTTGCCATTCAGCAGCGCGGGCTCGAACTTCCACTGACCCACGGCGTCCATCGCAGCTTTGTCGAGCATCGGGATCGAGCTCAGGACGCGCGCGTGTGCGACGTTTCCCTGCTCGTCGATCGTCGCCTCGAGAATGACGACTCCTTGCACGCCCGCGTCCTTGGCTTCCTGCGGGTACTCCGCCTTGACATCCTTCGTCTTGGTCGGCGCCTGGACGCCCGGTCCGAGGCGAATGGCGTTTCCTCCCTCCTGGGAGCCTGGCGGTGGCGGAGGCGGCGGAGGCGGCGGCATGCCCGGAGTCCGCATCTGAGTGCCTGACGCGGGCGGCTGCGCGCCGCGCAGGGCCATCGCTTTGCTGCGCAGCGCATCCGCTTCCGCGATGAGCGCGCGTCCCTTCGGCGTGTCGCCTTCCATCGCGGCTTCCTGCCGCAGGAAGAGATTCTTGTAAACCAGCGCCTCGACGAAATCCTGCTTCAGCGTAATCGCGCGATCTTCTGCAGCGGCACCAGCACGGAGATACATCAGCCGGTCGGTGGCCGACAGGTTCTCCCCTCGCGCGGCTTCCCAATAGAACGTCCCCAGTGTGTGGTAAGCGTTCGGATCGCTGGCGCTCTGCGCCGCGGCGTCTTCGAGCAGCGCGATCGCGCGATCGACGCGGCCGGTGCGCACATAGAGCTGCGCGAGTGCAAGATAGTACGCAACGCTCTGAGGGTACGCTTGCATGAGTGCCTGCAGCGTGGCTTCCGCCTCGGCCATCGCACCGCGTGCCTGCTGGAGCTTCGCGAGGTCCAGATACACGGTCGGGTTCTGCCCGCCAGCCGCGATCGCCGTCTTCAGCTCCTGTTCGCGATCAGTCGCGGGACGCGCCTCGCCCGGCTTCGGATCGCGCGGCGGCGCTTGGGTCTGCAGCTCGGGGGCCATCAACGGAAAGGCGGACACGCCGTACCATCCTCCGGCCGCAACGACGAGGAACATGCCGGCACACGACGCGATGATTCTTCTCGACGACATCATGGCCTCCCTTGAAAGCAGCAACATCCGTTCATAGAGGTGCCGCCGGCGCGCGAACGGCGCGGCGGGCGCGAGCGGCGCCTCGTCCGCGAACGCGAGCAGCGCCTCCAAGTAGCTGCGCCTCGCATTCGTCAGCAGGACCGTCAACTCATCGACGACCTCCTCGCGCGACGACTGCACGCGCGAGATCAACCACCAGATCGCCGGATGGAACCACAGAACGCTTCGCAGCAGCTCCTCGCCCATCGTCCAGATCCAGTCGCGCCGCCGGACGTGCAGCAGCTCGTGCGCGATGACCGCTCTTTGAATTCCCGCGGGCAGTTCGCGCAGCGTCGATGGCAGGAGCACGACGGGTCGACGGAGGCCGAACGTCGCCGGCTGGCCGACGCCGTCCACCATGAGCACCGAGGCGTGCGGCGGAACGAGATGCCTGAGCTCCTCATCCACCACTGCAGGCGTGCCGACGCCGCGAAGACGCCGCAGGTGAAAGATGCCCGATGCGAGCCAGCAGAGACGCAAGAGCACGCCGAGCGCGAGGATGACACCGGCGACTGCGCCGATGGGCAACCCGCCGCCCACGGGGATCCCGCGAAGGACGAACGACGAGACGGCGGTCGAACCGCCGGCCAGCAGCGCGAGGTCCTCCGATGAATCGATCAGGCGCCAGGCCACCTGGTGCCACGGCTGGAGCAGCGGCAGCGCGAGGCAGATCAGCAGCACGGTGCGCCACCAGGCATGCCTCACGGCTGGAGCGTCCACCGGCAGGAGCCGCGCCGCGAGCGCGGCCGCACCGACGATCACCGCCGACTGCAGACTCCAGTACACAAGATTGGAGAGCGCCAGTTCGGTCATCTACTCCTCCATCTCGTCGATGAGCTCCCGGATCTTCTGCCGCTCCGCCTTCGTGAGCTTTCCGTTTCTCGCCAGGTGCAGGAGCAGGCCACTCGCCGCGCCGTCGAACACGCGGTCGACGAAGTCGCGCACCATCGCGCCCACGACCTGCTGCCGTGGCCGCGACGGGCGATAGACGTACGCGCGGTCCTCGCGGGATTTCTTCAGGTAACCCTTGTCCTCGAGGATCTTCATCATCGTCATCACGGTCGTGTAGGCGACCTGTCGCCGTTTGCGGAGCGTCTCGTAGACGTCGCGCACGGTTGCCTGGTCCCGCTGCCACACGACCTTCATGATGGCGAGCTCCTGCGGGGTGAGCGTCAGGGTCTTTGGGCGCATGTCGAAACTAATTATTTAGTACTAATAGATGCGTGTCAAGCCGCGCCTTGTTTGACCTCGGCGTCTTCCGCCAGGGCCGAATCGAATTCGTCGAGGACTTCCCCTCCTTCGATCACAGCGGCGACGGTCGCGTGGACGATGACGATCTGCTGTTCGCGGTGACGCTCCGGAGCGGCAAGCCGGATCAATCGCTCGTACTGCCCGATGCCAACAATGACTAGATCGCCTTTGTTCGCGCAGGACGACTGGCGGGTCGGTCCGAGCCTCACCTTGAACCTCAGGCTGCGCTACGAGCTGGATACGGACGTCAAGAACATCAGCCGTGTCGATGAGATACCCCTCGTGCAGCCATTCCTGCAGGGCACGCGCCACTGCGACAAGAACAATCTGGGTCCGCGTGTCGGCTTCAACTGGGCGCCGGCAGACGGACGCACGAGCGTGCACGGGGACTACGGCATCTCATCGCGCTCACCGTCGCGGCAGTGTTCGTGCTCAAAGAGCGCGCGCCGGGGCTGCACGTGACAGGATATCCATACACGCCGACGGGCTTTCTCGTGATGACCGTCGTGCTGATGGCGCTGCTCGCGATCAACAACCCGCTGCAGGCGGCGCTCGGCCCCGCAATTGTTGCGGCCGGACTCCCCGTCTATCGCCGCGTGCGCGGGCGGGTGGGCGCGGGCGCGCGTCTGTTGGAGAGGATCGATATGACCTGGATTCGAGTCGTTCCGTTCGATGCCGACGAGGAGCTGCAGCGCGCCCGCGAGGCGCAGAAGAAGCTCTACCCGATCGAGTACGCTCATCCCACGCATCCGCAGCACGCCGAGACGGAGGGGATCGTGGCGTCGCACTCGCTCATCCCCGATGCGCTGTATCACGCCTTTGCGGCCTTCGGCGCGATGATGGCCCCCGATCTGCCGTTGTCGCGGCGGCAGCACGAGATGATCACCACGGTCGTGTCCGCGCTGAACCGGTGCAAGTATTGACTGGAGTCACACGCAGAGTTTCTGCGTAGGGTCACGCTGGATGCCGATTTCGTCGAGGCGCTGAGCCGCGACTATCGAGCCGCGCCGATATGCGAACAGGATCGCGTGATGCTCGAGTATGTCGAGCAGATCACGCGCGACGCCACACGGATCACGCCGTCGCATCATGATCGGCTGCGCGCCGCGGGGTTCGACGACCGCGGCATTCTCCAGATCACGCTCATCGCGTCGTGGTTCAACTACATCAACCGCGTCGCGGACGCGCTTGGGGTGGGCAGAGGCGAGCAATGATGGCGGTGCCCCAAAGGCCCGCCCTACATCAGCCTCACTCCGCGCGCAGCGCATCCATTGGATCGACCCGCACGGCACGGCGCACGGGGACGTAGCACGCGGCAAACGTCGCGAGCGCGACCGTCGTCGTGACCAGGACGAGGATCAAAGGATCGCGAGGCGTGACGCCGAACAGCATCGATTGCAGGAGGCGCCCGAACGTCAGCGCGAGCACCAGACCGATCGCGAGCCCCGCGACGGCGAGCTTCGCGGCCGCACCGAAGATCAGACCCGAGATGTCGCCAGGCGTGGCGCCCAAGGCGATCCGCACGCCAAGCTCCGGCACCCGCTGGCTCACACTGTAGGCCATCACGCCGTACACGCCCGCAAGCGCGAGCACGAGCGCGACGGCGCCGAACACGACGAGCAGGAACGTCTGGAACCGCGGCGCAGCCGTCGCCGTGTCAAGCGTCGCCTCCATCGTCGCGACCTTCATCGGCACGTCCGGATTGCGCTCGGTGATCTTGCGCCGGATCGTGTCGGCAAGTGCCAACGGATCGGCGGTGGCCGTCCGCACGACCAGCGTCAAATCCGTCGACGGCCCAGGGTGCTGCTCGTACGCCATGTAGATCTCCGGCTGCGGCGGCAACGCGGGCCCCGACGTTCGCACGTCCGCGGCGATCCCTACGATCGTCATGAACTGCAGCGAGTCGAGACCGCACTGAATGCGGCGCCCGATCGGGCTCCGATCCGGAAATGCCGCGCGGGCAAGTGATTCGTTGATCACCGCGACGAACGGCGCGTCCTGCGTGTCGCTGTCACGTATGTCGCGTCCCTCTTTCAGCGGAATCCTCATCGTCCGGAAGTAGTCGGGCGTGATCACGTTGAAGATGGCGTTGGGGGCTTGTACGCCGGTATCGGACGGGCCAGGTCCGCCTTCGATCCAGTAGCCACCGTTGGATCGAGGCTCCGGGGGCGCACCCATGGCCCCACCGGCTGAGGCGACACCCGGCAGGGCGCGGAGCTGAGGGAGCAGATCGCGATAGAACGCGGTCGCGTGCCGCGCCTGTTCGACGTTCTTCGCCGGCACCGACGTCGAAAGCACGAGCAGATGCTCCGGCGCGAAGCCCAGGTCGACGGCCGCGAGCATCGCAAGGCTTCGCGCGAGCAGCGCGGCCCCCATGACGAGGACGACGGCGAGCGCGATTTCAGCGATGACGAAGGCGTGGCGCGCCCAGCCGCGGCGCGCGCCCACAGACGATCCCTTGCCGCCCTGCCGAAGTCCGTCGACGAGCTCGATTCGCGAGGCCTGCAGCGCGGGCGCAAGGCCGAACACGATGCTGGCCATCAACGCTATGACAACCGCGAACCCGAGCGCCGTGAGATCGACGTGAACCTCGTCGAGCCTCGGCAGATTCGCGGGCGCGAGCGCCACCACGCCTGTCATCGCGATCCGCGCGAGCCAGCCGCCAAGCACCGCGCCGGCGAGACCAAGCACGACCGCTTCGGTCAGGAGCTGGCGCACGAGCCGCGCCCGACCGGCGCCGACGGCCGCACGCACGACCATCTCCCGCTGACGAGCGGTCGCGCGTGAAAGCAGCAGGTTGGCGACGTTCGCGCAGGCGATCAGCAGGACGAGCGCCACCGCAGCAAGGAGGAGATACAACGTCTGCCGTGTGCCGCCGACAACGAGGTCCTGAAGCGGAAACACGTCCGCGAGCTTTCCAGTGTTGGTGTTCGGGTAATCCGCTTCGAGGCGGCGCGCGATGCCTGTCATCTCCACGCGCGCCTGATCGAGCGTCACGCCGTCTGCAAGCCGGGCGATGACACGATAGTTGTGTCCGGATCGTGATGTAGTTTCCGGGCTGATCCAGGAAGGCAGGTACACGTCCGCCCGCACAGGAAAGGGATAGCGCGCCCCGAGGATGCCGACAATCGTGAACACCTGATCGTCGACCTTGACGGTCGAGCCGATCGCCCGCGCGGCGCCGTTGAACTGGCGCTTCCAGAACCCGTCAGTGATCACCGCTGTCAACGGGCCGCCCGGCTTCTGCTCCGCCGCCGTCGGCAGACGGCCGACCGCCGGGCGCATGCGCAGGATGTCAAAGAATTGCGGCGTGACGCGATAGACATTGGCGTAGTCCGCCGTCGCCCCGACCGTCACGCTCGTCTCCCAGCCCATGTAGTACGCCATCGCCTGGAAGCTGCGGCTCTGTGCCTGCCAGTCATGGAAATCGGGCGCGGACACGGTGCTGCTCCGCCGCCCCGTTTTCGTCCACAGGTTCGTGACGACCACGATGCGATCCGGCCTGTCGAAGGAGAGCGGCCGCAGCAGCACGGCGTTGACCACGGTGAAGATCGCGGTGGTCGCGCCGATGCCCAACGCCAGCGTCGCAATCGCCGTCATGGCGAACGCCGGCTGGCGCACCAGGCTGCGGAGCGCGAAACGGAGGTCCTGACGCAGCTTGTCCATAGGCTCTTTGACGAGGGAGATGGGCCGAAAGGTTATACGGACTGTGTTGCTTCCGCGCGACTGTCAGTTGCGCATCTACGGGCTCGACGCGGCGGGCTTCATCAACATCCGCTCGAAGTACCCGCTGACCGCACCAGCGACGGTGCGCCAGCTGCGCCACAGCAGGAAGTCGTGGATGTCGTCGGGAATGACGATCTCCTCCACCCTCACGCCTCGCGCCTCGAGGCGTTGACGGAGGTCGACCGTCTGATGAAAGTCGACGTTGCGGTCGTCATCGCCATGAATGAGGAGCACCGGCGACTTCCACGTCGGGACGGCGGAGATGGGCGACGACTCGTACGTGACGCGCGCGGCGGTGCGAAGGTCGTCCTCGGTGATGCCGTCGCGCTCGAATGCGGGGATCAGGTTGAGCGTGGCGCGCGTCTGACGCGTCCAGTCGTGGACGCCGTGGATGTCGACACCCGTTGCAAAGACGTCCGAATTGCGTCCGAGTGCGAGCGCCGTGAGGTATCCGCCGTACGATCCGCCCCAGATGCCAATCCGCCCCGCGTCCACATCGTCGCGCCCCTGGAGGTATCGGCCGCCGGCAATCACGTCGAGGTACTCGGATGCGCCGCGCGCGCCCGCCTTGTCGGGCCGGTGGAACGCGAACCCGTACCCGATCCCGAGACGATAGTTCACCGACAGCACGATGAACCCCCTGCTGGCCAGGTACTGGTTCACTGCATAGTCGTTCGCGTAATAGCCCATGTAGTGCCAGCCGAGCAGCATCTGGCGCGGCGGGCCGCCGTGGACGTAGACGAGCGCCGGCCGCTTCGCCACCCCGGCCTCCGCACCCGCACCCGCTCCCGCACCCGCACCCGCCTTGAACAGTTGCGCGTGTACTTCGACACCATCGCTCGATTTGAAGATCACCTGCTGCGGCGTGACGAGCTGCGCCGATGGGAAGTCGGACGGTACGTGATCCGCGGCAAGCCTGCGGGCGGCTCCGCCGTCGATCGGCTGAACGGTCGGAAGCGGCGGCTGCTGCGCGTTCGACTGCAGGTAGACGAGGAAGCGGCCGTCGGACGTCACCTCGGGCGTCCACTCGATCGTCGCGCCGTTCGTGAGCGTAGATGGCGCGGCCGCATCAACGGGGACGCGGAAGATATGCCGGCGATCGATGTCGAGCGGATCGGATCCGGTATTCGCGCTGTAGACGATGAACCGGCGATCGGGGCTGAGGGATGCGTGCTCCACCATGAAGCTGCCGGGCGTGAGCAGCGTCGCGGCGCCCCCGGTCGATGGCACCGAGTAGAGATGCGGCCAGCCATCCTGGTAGCCGATGAACGCGAGCCGATCGCCGGCCACCCACGCGGGCGACATGTTGCCCGCGATGTTCGGGATCGAGTCGACGAGCCGCGTGCCGCTCTTCCACACATCGCGCGCCGTACCGCTCGCGGCATCCGCCACCCACAATGCCCAGGGCTGCGGCCGTGCGTCCAGCGGCGAAATGGGCACGCCGCCGCGCCCGGGCTGCCTGACGAAGGCGATCCGGGATCCGTCCGGCGACCAGACGGGATCCGAATCGCGCGACGTCGACGGCGCGAGATAGCGCAGCGGCTTGTCCATTCCGCTGAAGAGCGCGATGAAACTGTGATCCTCGCGGTCGGACACGAATGCGAGCGTCTGACCGTCGGGCGACCACACGGGCGAGCCGCTGCTGCCGCGGGCGAAGATGGCTTCCGGCGTACCGCCGCCATCGATCGGCGCGACCCAGATCTTCTTGTCGCGGACGAGCGCAATGCGGTGGCTCTTCGACGTGATGGCCGGTTCATCGCCGTCAGCGATCAACTTCGGCGCGCTGCCGCCGCGCGCAGCCACCGTCCAGACCTGCATCTTGGGTTGCACGGGCATGCTGGTGGGATCCGGCATCAGGTTTCCTTCCGCCGGCCAGTTCGATCCGTGATCTCCGCCTCGCACGTACACGATCGTCTCGCCGTCTTCCGAGAACCGCAGGCCGGTCAGCTCCTGTCCATCATCGGCGTCATAGTTCGTGAGCTTGCGGACCGTGAACTGCGGGGCATCCGCAGCGTAGATGTTGCGTACGCCGCGCTCGTTGAACGTCCATGCGATGCGATTCCCGCCTTGGGAGGCGACGAGCTCGTCCGGGAACGGATAGCTCATGACCTGCTCGAGCGTGAAGCGAGTGGAACGCGCCTGCGCAGACACGCGCGCCGCGGGAAATGCCGGCGCAAGGAGAAGAAGCATGGCACCCGACAATGCCGCAACGATGATGCGATGCATATGGCGGCCGATTATAGAGGGTAAGGCCGGTCCGCCCAACGGTCTCGACTCCCGGGCAGCGCGCTGATCAGCGCCGGCACGCACCCCCGGCGAGCGAGCGAAGCGAGGCGAGCCATGCGAACGGCGCGCGCCGGCGAAGCGGCGCGCGAGCGAGCGCGTCCGGGAGGGCGAACCCCCCCGGATAAGACGTGACCCGTCCTACATCTGTACCCGGCCCGTGCGCTGCTCCGGCGCCGCAGCGACGTTGCTGGTAGGCGCGGCTGGCGGCAGCTCGACGACGAAGGTCGCGCCCAGGCCTTCGCCCTCACTCGCGGCTGTGATCGTGCCGCCGTGCAGCTCCACGAGATGCTTCGAGATTGAGAGGCCAAGGCCCAGTCCCGGCGACTCGCGCGTCGTCGAGGAGTCCTGCTGGCGAAAGCGTTCGAAGACGTACGGCAGAAACTCGCGGCTGATCCCGCTGCCGTTGTCGTGGACGACGACCCGGACGCGGCCATCTTCCTTCTCGACGCGCAGCTCGACGCGCCCGCGCGCGGGCGTGAACTTGATCGCGTTGTGCAGCAGGTTCCAGAACACCTGCTGAAGCCGCCGGGCATCTCCCATGACGGCGATTCTCGACGGCAGCGCCGGCGCGACGATCTGCACGCCTTTCGCGTCGGCCGTTGGCTGCAGCCCCTGCACGGCCGCATGAAGCGTCGCCTCGATGTCCACGGGCGCATGCTCGATGCGCACGCTGCCGGACGTCAGCCGGTTCATGTCGAGAAGATCTTCGATGAGCTTCGCCTGCAATTGCGCGTTGCGCTGAACGATCCGGACGACCGCCGCGGGGTCGCGAACCGGCTTCGCGCTCGCGAGCATGTCGAGCCAACCCAGGATGATGTTCATCGGCGTACGCAGCTCGTGGCTGAGCGTCGCGAGGAACTCGTCCTTCAAGCGGCTCTGGCGCTCGGCTTCGTCGCGCGCCTCACGCTCGCTCTTCAACAGCCGCTCACGCTCGAGTGCGGACTCGCGCTGGGCGGTGACGTCGCGGCTGATGCCCACCATGCGGTCGCCGTCGGTATCGGAGAACACGCGGCCGCGCTCCTTGATCCACACGACCGTGCCATCCGGCCTCACGGCCCGGTACTCCGCCTCGTAGCTCCCCGTCTTCAGCGCGGCTGCCGTCGCCTCCTCGACGCGTGGACGATCGTCGAGGTGCACGGTGCGGAAGATCCGCAGCTCCTGCCCGAACGAACCCTTCGGAAACCCGAAGAGCACTTCGGGATCCGTGGACCAGCGCATCTGCCCTGAGCTGAGATGCCATTCCCAGGCGGCAATGTGCGCGACTTCGAGCGCCATGCGGAGCCGCTCTTCGTTCTCACGAACGCCCTGGTGCGCGCGGGTGAGCGCGGCGGTCCGCTCGTTGACCCGGCGCTCCAGCTCCAGATTCGCGAGCTGCAGCGCCATCTGCGCCTTCTCGCGCTCGGCGACCTCGCGCTGGAGTGTTTCGTTCAGCTCCGCGAGCGCGCGGCTCTTCCTGAACAGCTCGATGAAGACGCTGATCTTCGATCTGAGGATGCCGGCGTCAACGGGCTTGCTCAGGTAATCGACCGCTCCGACCCCGTACCCGCGCAGGACGTCTTCGTCGTTCAGCGAGTGCGCCGTCAGGAACAGGATGGGAACGTGCTGCGACCGCTTCCGCTTCTTGATGAGGGTCGCCAGCTCGATGCCGTTCATGCCAGGCATCCTGATGTCGAGCACGAGCGCGGCGAACTCGTGCCGGACGAGCGCGAGAAGCGCTTCGTCCGCAGACGTCGCGCGGACAAGCGTGCAGTCCGTCTCCCCGAGCATCGCCTCGAGTACGTCGAGGTTCCGCGGCTGGTCGTCGACGATCAGGACGTTGGGCTTCTCCGAAGATGACATGACCCGGGATTCGATCACCGATACAGCCACACGCGAAGGAGCGACAGCAACTGATCCGTGTTGACCGGTTTGGCGATGTAATCGGAGGCACCGGCCTGGAGGCACTTCTCACGGTCCCCCTTCATCGCCTTCGCCGTGAGCGCAAGGATCGGGAGCGTACGGAACTGCGCCTGCTTCCTGATCTCGCGCATCGTCTCGTAGCCGTCCATCTCCGGCATCATGATGTCCATCAGGACGACGCTCAGGTCCGGCGTACTCTGAATCAGCTCGATCGCCTGACGCCCGTTCGTCGCGCTGACGACCTCCATTTCCTGGTTCTCCAGCACCGTCGTCAACGCGAAGATGTTGCGCGCATCGTCGTCGACGACGAGGACCTTCCGTCCGCGCAGTACGTCGTTCGAGCTGTGGAGGCGCTCGAGCATCTGCCGCTTCGCGTCCGGCAGCTCGCGGACCACGCGGTGCAGGAAGAGCGCGGTCTCGTCGAAGAGGCGCTCGGGCGACTGGACGTCCTTGAGCACGACGCTCTTCGCGACGAGCTTCAGGCGCGCTTCCTCCTCCGGCGACAGCTCCTTGCCTGTGAACACGACGATCGGCAGGTCCCGCAGCTTCGTATCCGCTTGCATACGCTCGAGCAGTTCGAAGCCAGTCATGTCGGGCAGCCGCAGATCGACGACGGAACAATCGAACGGCCCCGTCGTCAGCAGCGTGAGCGCTTCCGCGCCGGTGCTCGCCGTCATCACGTCGATGTCGTCGTGCGCCAGCA
>JBKPQB010000010.1:0-69617 GCA_046733875.1 Acidobacteriota bacterium | reverse complement strand
GTCGTAGAGGAACCCGAGCCTCGAATGGTTGGCCACCCTGAGGCGATGGCATCGATTCAGGGCGAAGTACGTCCTGCGGTGCATCGCCTTGCGTAGCACCGCCGAAAATCAGGAGATAGACGGCGCAAACGAGTGGAAGCGCGCGTCTGCCTCAGTTCACCCGGACCGCGAGGTTCAACGTCCCCTCGATGAGATCGGATGGTACGTCGGACAGCCGCTGTCGAGGCGTCTGATGCAAGAATGCCGTGCCTTTCGCGACGACCGCTCCCTGGAACTCGAGCTGACACGCAATCGCTGTGGCGGTGGCATCAGCGGTGCCAGTGGCCGAGAGAACAGTTGCCGTGATGAGATCGGATTTTCCGTCTGTATCTGGCCGCGTCGCCAGTCGCAGCGACAGCCAGCGCGCATCGGCGCCAAGTGTCCAGTCGCTGACGGCTGTGCTGCCGTCAGCGGTCGTTCGATGTCTGCACGCTCCGGGATCGGTTGCACAGCACACCGTCAGCCCGGGCACTTCGGAATCGGTCATCGCGTGCCAGGCCGCCGTTGCGCGGGACTCGTCGTTGCCGCTCTCGGGAAGGATCACCGGCAGCTGAAACGCGTGCACGCCGTTATCGCGTTTGGCGCGCCACGAGTCGGGCACCACGATGGGGGCGACGAACTTGGTCTGGCGATCGACGGGCACAGCGATGAGGACGCGAAATGTCTTTCCGGCGGCGCATCATCGAGATCGGTCGTGAGCGCTGAAACGCCGAGAACGGAGAAGGCGCTCATCGCAAACAGGAGAAGGAGCGAGGCGGCGCCGCGGTCGACGCTACGGCGTACAACAGCGGTTTGTGCAGTGTGGCATTGGTTTACCCGAAGCACTACTGAGGTTAACTGGAGCGTTGCTTGTTGGAGCGAACGATTTCATTTGCACCCGCGCCACCCCCGGAGGGTGACGCGGTTCGCCGGTTGCTGACGACGGATGTCTTACTTGCTGTGAATCACAATGCTGCCGCCGCCGAGGAAGGTCGCGTCTGTTAGAGACGTTTCGTCCTTCCCGAGCTGGTTGTCGTACACCGTGCTGCCGGTGAGCTTGTCCCAGATCTTGAGGCGGAACGAGTCTGGCTTCTTGTTGCCGAAGTTGTCTCCGTCGATTGCAGTCAAGATGAAGCCATAGCTTCCTGAGCCATTGATCGTGCCGGAGCCTTTGAACTGGGCCTGCGTCGTGCCTGAGATCACGAGCCACTCGTAATCGGTGCTCTTGAAGCTCAGGTTTCCAGCCTGGAACTGGAACTCCGTATTGCCGTCCGGCTTCTGCTGCCCCTTCAGATACTTCGCGACGAACCCGAAGTTGGCTTTCCCAGTCGGACTGCCCGTGCAGACAGCGCCGACGATACCACTCTGGCACGCGCTCGCCGGCGAGTCGATCCATCCGCCGCCGGTGACGAACCCTCCAGCGGGATCGTAGATTACGACGTAGCGATATTCGTACGGAGCTGAGGCCGCGGCGAATCGATCCGTGACCCTCACGAGGACTGAGTAGACGCCTGGCGCCAGACCTGTTGCAGTCAGCGTGGCCGTTCCGTTGAGCCCGCCGTAACCGGTGATGCTGTAGGAAACGCTCGATGGCGTCGCGCCGCTCGCCGTCGTCCACTCTGAACCAACGACGAACGTATCGCCGATGACTCCGAGATCGGTAAACGACACGTTCAACGTCGCGGATGCTGTTCCGCCGCTGCCGATCGCCAGCGGTGCGGAACCAGTGACCGAAACGATCACAGGCGCTGTGTTCGTAATCGTGAATGCACCGTCCGTGTAGGTGATGATGTAATTGGCCGCAGTGAAGCCACTCGGGTGCACCGCGTACGTCCCAGGCGGCAACGCCGTGGTCACGGGCGCGGTTCCGACGACAACGTCGCCGACCAGAAGGGTCTGCACTAGCGCTCCGCCGAGCACCGCCGGTGTTTCATTGTTCACGAATCCGGCGAACGCGACACCAATCGACGGAACGCCGGGATAGGTCAGCAGCGCAGGCGTTGCTGTCGCCGCGACGGTGAGAGCTGCCTTGTTGATCGTCAGCAGCGCGCCGACGAACGTCAACTTGTAGTTTGCTCCGGCCGTCAACGACCCCTGCAGGATCGGATAGGTACCTGCGTTCTCGCCCGGAGTGCGCGTGAGCGCGCCTGAGAACGCGTCGCCGTTCACCAGACCGCCGCTCGTCACTTGATACGTGAGTGCGGGGTCCATGCCTCCATACGTCTTGGCCTCTGGGTTCGCCGTGATCGTGATCGGCCGCGCGTCAATCGTGAGATTCGCACCGACGTAGGTCAGGGCGTAGTTGCTGTTCAGCGCTAGGGTTCCCTGCTGGATGGCGTAGACGCCCACGTTCTCGCCGCCAGCGCGGCTGAGATTACCGGTGAAGGCGTCCCCGTTCACGACGGAGCCGGCCGTCACTTTATACGTCAGTGGTAGATCGTTATCCCCGTAGAGCTTTGTCTGTCCGTCGGCTGTCACTGTCACGGGCCGCGGTGTCACGGTCAAGGTTCCAGCCACGAACGTCACGGCATAGTTCGGGTTGCCCAGGCCGCTCAGCGTTATGACGTGCGTACCGACGGTATTCGCCGGGCCGCTGAAGCTGGGACTCCCGAACTCGTCGCCGTTGACGACGCTCCCGGCCCCGACCCTGTAGGTAAACGCCGGCGTCGACTCGCCGTAGACCCGCGTGACATCGTCCGCCTTGAACGTGATCGGACGCGGGGTTACCGTCAGCGTGCCATTGACGAGCGTTACGCTGTAGTTCGGATTCGCCAGGCCGGTAAGCGTAATCACGTGCGTACCCACCGTGTTCGCCTGGACGCTGAAGCTCGGAGCTCCGAACGTGTCTCCGTTGACGACGCTCCCGGCCCCGACCGAGTAGCCGAACTCCGGCGTCGACTCGCCGTAGACACGCGTCACGTCGTTCGCCTTGAAGGTGATCGGGCGCGGCGTCACGGTCAGGGTCCCGTCGACGAATGTCACGGCGTAGTTCGCGTTCGCGAGGCCGGTGAGCGTAATCACGTGCGTACCCACCGTGTTCGCCGGGACGCTAAAGCTCGGAGCTCCGAACGTGTCTCCGTTCACGATGCTGCCCGCCGTAGCCGAGTAGCCGAACGCCGGCGTCGTCTCGCCATACACGCGCGTGACGTCGTCAGCCTTGAAGGTGATCGGACGCGGCTTCACGGTCAGGGTCCCGTCGACGAACGTCACCGCGTAGTTCGGATTCGCCAGGCCGCTCAGCGTTATGACGTGCGTACCGACGGTATTCGCCGGGACGCTAAAGCTCGGACTCCCGAACTCGTCTCCGTTTACGATGCTGCCCGCCGTGACGGCGTAGCCGAACGCCGGCGTCGACTCACCGTAGACGCGCGTGACGTCGTCCGCCTTGAAGGTGATCGGACGCGACTTCACGGTCAGGGTCCCGTCGACGAACGTCACGGCGTAGTTCGGATTCGCCAGGCCGCTCAGCGTTATGACGTGCGTACCGACGGTATTCGCCAGGACGCTGAAGCTCGGACTCCCGAACTCGTCGCCGCTGACGACGCTCCCGGCCCCGACCGTGTAGGTAAACGCCGGCGTCGACTCGCCGTAGACCCGCGTGACTTCGTCCGCCTTGAACGTGATCGGCCGCGCCGTGACCGTCAGGGTCCCGGTGTCGAACGACACCGTGTAGTTCGGATTCGCCAGCGCGCTCAGTGTTATAAGGTGCGTCCCGACGGTGCTCGCGGGAACACTGAAGGCCGGTGCCCCAAACGCATCGTCGTTGACGATCGTACCGGTCTTGATCGAATAGCTGAATGCCGGTGTCGACTCGCCGTAGACCCGCGTGACGTCGTCAGCCTTGAACGTGATCGGGCGCGGCGTCACTATCAGCGTGCCCGTCACGAACGTCACGTCATAGTTCGAGTTCGCCAGCCCGCCCAGCGTAATTGTGTGGGTCCCCACGCTGGTGGCAGGGGCGCTGAAGTCTGGCGTCCCGAACGCATCAGCGTTCACGATGCTGCCTGAAGTAACCGAATAGGCGAACGCTGGTGTCGAGTCGCCATAGACCCGCGTGACATCGTCCGCCTTGAAGGTGATGGGGCGTACGGTGATCGCTACTGTGCCGGTGGCGCCTGTGACTGTGTAGTTGCCGGCGTCATTGTTGCCGAGCGCCAGCGTGCCAGCGCTGGTGATCGCCTGTGCGCCGACGTCCTTGGCTGCCAGTGTCGCGATGCCGGACGCGACACTGACCGTGTCGCCCCCGACTGCGTTCGATACCGATAAAATGCTCGCGGCCGCGTCGCTCGTGCCGTCGTATACGCGACTTCCCGTCAGGGTAACCGCTCGCGACGTGATCGTCACTGTTCCCGAGGCGCCGGTGAGCGTATAGTTGCCGCTTGCATTGTTGCCGAGCGCCAACGTCCCGAGGTTCGCGATCGCCTGAGATCCGGCGTTCTTGCTCGCCAGGGTCGCCGCTCCGGACGCCACGTTCACCGAATCGCCCGCGGCCAGGTTTGAAATCGTCAAGATGCTCGCCGGCGCATCCGCTGTGCCGTCATAGCCGCGTGTGCCCGTCAGTACGACGGCCCGCGCGGTAATCGTAACGGTCCCGGACGCAGCGCTCAGTGTGTAGTTGCCGCTCGCGTTGTTGCCAAGCGTCAATGTGCCAAGGGCAGTGATCGTTCGGGAGCCCACGTCCTTGCTGGCGACGGTTGCGGTGCCGGATGCCACGTTCACGGTGTCGCCTGAGGCCGCGTTCGACACTGAGAGCACACTCGCAGCAACATCCGTGGTGCCGTCGTACGGGCGGGTTCCCGTGAGCTGTACCACCCGCGCCATGATCGTGACCGTGCCCGTCGCCCCGGTCGACGTGTAATTGGTCGCGCTGGCGCCGCCAAGAGTCAGGCCGCTGAAATCTGTGATGGCGCGCGAACCAACGTCCTTGCTCGCCAGCGTCGCGTTACCCGTTGCGACCGTCACTGCGTCGCTTCCCACGAGATTCGTGACCGTCAGAATGCTCGCTGCCGCTGTCGATGTTCCGTCGTACGGTCGGGTGCCTATCAGATTGACGCTGAGAGGATTCACCGTGAGATTGGCGGTCCCGCTGCTTGCGGCGAAGCCCGAATCGCCAGCGAAGCTCGCGCCGATCGCACCCGTGTACGATCCCGCGTTTATCCCGCTCAGGCTCACGTTGGTGAGCGTCGCGGTACCGGAAGCGTTCGTCGTTGCGCTACCGACAGACGTGCCGTTCAGTGTGAACACGAGCGATTTGCCGCCTATTCCCGACGCTCCGGAGGTCAGTGTTCCTGACAGGTTGACGGAGCCGCCGTACGTTCCGGTTCCGGCAGCGACATTCAGCGATGTGGTAGCCCGCGTCGATACCGTCACGCAGAGATCGAATGTCTGCGCCCCTCCGCCGGCTGCATCCGGCATGATGGCCGCTGTGTAATTGCCAGCTGCCGCGCCCGCGGGTACGGAGACGCGGTATCGCACAATGGGCGAGACGGTGTCGCTAACCGTCACGGGCAGCGTCGAAGTGACGGTCATCCAGTTCGCTGGAATTGTGGTCCCTGAGCCACCGCAAGTCTCCCCTGTGCCAGAGGTCTTGTTCGAAAGCTTGAGCGGGTTCTGCAGCTGAATGTCGCCGCCGCCGCCGTTCTTCGCGTATGTGATGTCGAACGTGAAGGCGCTCCCGGCGGAGATCGACTGATAGCCCGCGGCGGGCACTCGACTTGGAGCCGGCACGGCGTTTCCATCGCTGAACGCGATCTGCGCCTGCGACGCGGCATCATGAGCCGTGAGGTAAAACCGCACCCCCAAATGGTGCTGCTCCACGAGAAATAGTTCCTGCGTCGGAATCACGCCGTGCTCGTCGGCTGTCAGCGTAAACAGCCGCGACGTGTGCTCCGCGACCACCTCCCGCAGCTCGAACGTCACATCGCCTGGCTGCCAGCCGCGGCCTGAGACGTAGACCGTCTCGCCCGGCGAGTAGTCGTCCTTGTCCACCCGGATGGTGGCAAACCCGTACGCCTCCGAGCTGCTCTGCCCCTCGCCGCCCGCGACGACGAGGACGCCATTTCCGCTGGGCGTGTCACCATAGCTCTCCTGCGACAGAGCGGACCCCGTGGAGCGATAGCGGGGAGCCGCCAGCGTGCCGCCGCCCCAGAACTGTTTGAGCCAAGGCTGATACAACTCGGCGGACGCGCTCGCGCCATCGGCAGTCGCGCCGCCAACGATCAGGACCGCGTTGTTGTTTGGAAGCAGGAACGCCTGGTGATCACGGCGCGCTGCGGGAGCCGCCGGCCCGGCGATGATAGTACCTGCAGCCGCATCGAAGATTTCGGATGTCGCGAGGTCGTTCGAACCGTCGTTGCCGCCGAAGAACAGCACCTTGCCATCGAGCAACGTCGTCGCGGACAGTCCCGCGCGGGGCGTTTCGAGCGACACGCCCATCGGGCCGATAGACTCGGTCTCCGGATCGAAGACATCGATCGACGATAGTGCCGCGTCGCCGCTGAAGCCGCCGGCGATCACGACACGCCCATCGGCGAGCCGCGCCGCCGCATGGCCTTTGCGCGGCGAGGACAGCGTTCCGACGACGGAGAATGTCTCGCTGTTGGGATCGAACAGTTCTACGCTCGCAAGGACACCCGCGGCGTTCTCGCCGCCGGCGATCAGCACGCGCCCATCCGCGAGCAGCGTGGCCGTGTGCCCCCAACGCGCATCCGTCAGATCGCCGGCGGGAAACCATTCGCCGGCGTAGTAGATTTCGGCGCTGGCGAGCGCGCCGTCGGCGTTGCGCCCGCCTACCACGAGCACGCCGCCATCGCTGAGCGGCACTGCGCCGTGATCGGAGCGCGCGGTGATCATCGAAGCCGCCGGCGAGAACGCGTTACTCGAGCCAAGCACCTCGGTCGTCGAGACCGCGCCTTCCGGACCAGCGCCGCCGGTGACGAGCAGGCCTCCGTCCGGCAGCAGTGCTGAAGCAGCCCCTGCTCTCACGGAGCTCAGCGGACCCGTGGCGCGCCAGATACCCGTGTCGACCTGCGGGGCTGCGCCACGAAGAAGTGCCAGTGCAGAGGCCGCCAGCACAGTCGCGAGGACGAACCTCCGGTATCGAGTCCAGTACATACCTGCCTCGGGCGCGCTCGGCGAGCGCGAAAGCTCCAAGTTGACGAGAGGAAGACGGCGGCGAACTGTGCAGCCGGTGTGCCTGGAGCTCGACAGTAGCGTCGAGCCGGGGCGGTCTGGTCGGCAACCCTATGTAGAACAAGGGCGCCGGCGCTGTAGGGCGGCGGCGATTGAACGGCTTACAGGGTGACTCCTATCGAGAATTCGCCGAGGTTGTGCAGACACCCGTCTGCCTGCGCGGCGTCTTCTGCTCGAGAACAGACTTGTTAGCGGCGGGGAATGGAGCCGATGTCGAGAAATCCGAACGATCCAGCGGTCAGGCGAGCACCGCCGTCAATCGTGAGCACTTCTCCGGTGATGAAGGAGGCGAGCGGCGACACGAGAAACGCGACCGCATCGGCAACTTCGTGCGGTTTTCCCCAGCGGCCGAGCGGCACCATCGCAGTGATGCGATCGACGTCCGCCTGCGAGCTCCACAACTGCCGCGCGGCGCCCGCCGATTCGATCGGTCCGGGCGCGACGGCGTTCACGCGGATCCCGTGTGGAGCCCATTCGACCGCAAGCGTCTGCGTCATCGACATCACACCAGCCTTGGCCGCCGCCGAATGAATCGTCCCGGGACTCCCCGTCCAGATGTAATTCGCGAGGATCGACACGATCGATCCGCCGCGGCGCGAGGCGATCATGTACTGTCCGACCGCGCGCGCGCAGTAGAAGCTCCCGTTGAGGACGATGGACACGACCGCGTTCCATCCGTTCGGCGACAGATCCTCGGCGCGGCAGATAAAGTTGCCCGCAGCGTTGTTGATCAGGATGTCGGGCCCGCCGAAATGCCGTACGGTCCGCTCGATCATCTCGTCCACCTGCTCCGGCTTGCGGACGTCGAGCTGCACCGCAAGCGCGTCGACGCCCGATTCGCGGAGCACTGCGCAGCCGTGCTCCAGGTGCTCCGCCTGGCGGCTGGCAATCACGACGCGGGCGCCGAGCGTACCCAGCCTGCGCGCGGTCGCGAGTCCGATGCCGGTGCCGCCGCCGGTGATCACAGCAACGCGGCCCTGCAGCAGTGCGGGATCGAACATGGGACCCGATTATCGATGCTAAGATTGGCCCATGTCGAGGGCGGGGATCTCGTGTGGGCTCGCAGCTGCGGTGCTGACCGCCGCTTTTGCCGGCTGCAGCTCGCCTTCCGCATCGCCGGCCCAGACACCGCCCTCACAGCCGCAGGCCGCGCCAGCTGCACAGCAGCCGAGCGCACGGGAGACGGCTCCCTCGTCAACGCAGACCGGGATCAACGCGCCGCAGCACGCGATCGAGCTGACGGACGGCGACATCCCGCCGCTACCGATGACGCCGTTCGCACCCGCGAGGCCGATGGAAGTCGTACGGGCGGTCTACGCGTTCGCCGCGAGGCACCCCGAAGTGCTCAGCCACGTGCCGTGCTTCTGCGGCTGCGAGTCACGCGGCCATCGCCACAACGACGACTGCTTCGTGGCAGCGCGCGACCCGCGCGGACGTCCGACCGCCTGGGAACCGCACGGAGTGGGTTGAGCGATCTGCCTGGACGTCGCGCGTGACGCGATGCAGATGCACTCGGCAGGCACCGGAATCGCGGACATTCGAGCCGCAATCGAAACCAAATACCGGTCCTCGTTTCCGACGATGACGCCGACGCCACCCGTCGCGCGAGGGAAATGACGCCCGAGCTGTCGGACGCGGGCCTGGCGTTCGCACGGCTCTTCGAAGCGGTCCATGAGGGCGTGTACATCGGTACGATTTGCGGTCCCGAGAGCACCACGCTCTCAGCGAATCCACACTTGAAGCTGATCTTCGGTCTCGCGGCCGAAACGCCGCAGGAATACCTGCTGCCGTTCGCGCCCGAACGCTTCGTCGACCCGCAGGCGCGCACCGGCTTTCTCGAGCGGCTCGAGCGCGACGGCGCGGTCACCGATTACGTGATGCGCCTGCGGCGCGAGGATCGCGTGCCGATCTGGGTCGAAGTGACAGCCCATGCCGAGCGCGACGACGCCGGGCGGCTGCGCGTCGATGCGCTGATGCGCGACGTCACGGAACGCAAGCGCCTCGAAGATCAGGCGCGCGATCTCTACCATCAGCTGCTGCAGGCGGAGAAGCTCGCTGCGCTCGGGCAGACGATCTCCGGCGTCGCGCATGAGCTGAACAACCCGCTTGCGACGATCCTGATGTGGGCCGAACGGCTCTCCCAGCGGTCCCTCGACGACCCGACGCGCCGCGGTCTCGAAACAATCCTCAGTGAATCCGAGCGCGCGGCAAAGATCGTCCGCAACCTCCTAACGTTTGCGCGCAAGCGCCACACCACGCGCGCGATGGTGGACCTCAACCAGGTCGTCCGCGAGACGATCGCGCTTCGCTCGTACGAACAGCGCCTGAGCAACATCAACATCCTCGAGGCGCTGCCTGCCGGACTGCCCCTGGTGTTCGCCGACCCGCATCAGATCCAGCAGGTGCTCCTGAACCTCATCATCAACGCCGAACAGGCGATGCTCAGCGTCAACGGCCGGGGAACGCTGATCCTTCGTACCTGGCACGACCTCGACGGTGATGCGGTGGTTCTCGAAGTGAACGATGACGGGCCTGGTGTACCGGAAGATGTGCGGCCACGCATCTTCGATCCGTTTTTCACTACCAAGGAAGTTGGCAAGGGCACCGGCCTTGGCCTCACCGTCGCGTACGCGATCGTGCAGGAGCATGGCGGCAGGATCAGCGTCAAGTCTGAGCCCGGCCGCGGCGCATCGTTCTACGTCGCGTTACCCGTAGGCGACGGGCCCGTGAAGCCGCCGCTGCCGCGGCCCGCCGATCGGCACGAGGACGCGACGAAGGGCTCTGTGGTCCTGGTCGTCGAAGATGAAGCGGCGCTCGGCGCGGCGGTGGCCGAATCCCTCGTCGATGCAGGGTATGTCGTCGATCGCGCGGGGGACGGCGACGAGGCGCTGCAGCACACGCAGCGCCGTTCGTACGATCTGATCATCTGCGATTTGAAGATGCCGCGCGTTGACGGGATGACGTTCTACCGCACGCTCGAACGGGACGCGCCCGATCTGACGCGGCGCATCCTGTTCGTCACCGGCGACGTTGCAGGCACGGAGGCGGAGCGATTCCTCGAAGAGACGGGCTGCCGCTGGCTCGCGAAGCCGTTCCGCCTCAGGGATCTGCTGCGAACGGCGCGGGATATCCTTCTGTGATAGCGCCCGAGACTTCGGGGAGCTACGCCGAGTCTCTGGAGGCAGGCCGAATCTCTTGGACCCGGCCTCATCGAAGACCCGGCTCGTGGCGCCCTATCGCGCCGCCGCGATCCGGCTGCGCCCCGCGTGTTTGGCCGCCGGCGGTACCGAAGGTGCCTTCGCTGCCGGCTGTTTGTACGCGAGCACCACGCCGGAGGCGGGCGTCCGCGCCGAGGACGGCGTCATGTCCGACTTCGCCATCTTCAGCCGCTTCATCGTCTGCTCGAAGGAAAGAATCGCCGGACGCAGCGCACGCGCATCGTCGCCCTCGGAGCCAAGCGCCTTGCGCAGCCGCTGAATCGCACGCGCGTGGAGCTGCGAGACGCGCGACTCGTTGACCCCAATCTCCCCACCAATCTGCTTCATCGTCGCTTCACCGTAGTAGTAGAGCGCGATGACCTTGCGTTCACGGGGCGGCAGCGACGCAATCGCGGCGCGGATGCGATCGCGGACCTCGCGTTCCTCGTACGAACGATCCGGAGACGGCGGCTCTGACGGAACGAGCGCCGCCGGCAGCGTCGACCCGTCGAGGTTTTCGCCGGCGGAGAGCGGCGACGTCGACTCGATGGTGTTGATGCGGACGATCGTCCGGCCGAGACGGGCTTCATCGGATCCGACACGCGCCGCCAGATCGGCGAGCGACGGCTCGGCGCCAAGCTCGCGGCGCAGCTCCTCGCGGGCGGCTTCGAGCTCGCGCCGCTGCCGCCGCACCCCGCGCGGCCAGGCGTCGCGGCGGAGGGCGTCGATCATGGCGCCGCGCACGCGGCGCTCCGCGAAGGTCTCGAACTTGATGCCCCGAGCCTCGTCGAACCGGTACGCGGCGTCGATCAGACCGAGCATGCCGTCCTGGACCAGATCTCCCAACTCGATCGAGTGCGGCATCGAGGAGGCGACACGCCGGGCGAGCGACTCTACGAACGGCAAGCCGGCGGCAATTCGTTCACGCTGACGGGCGACGAGAGGCTGACGATGCATGGGGCTCCTTGTGTTGGCGAGGCGCCCCAACCGCAACGCTGGTACCAGAATCGAAACGAAAGCACAGAACTGACAAGCCGGATGAGCTGCGTGATTGTAAGTTGATGGTGCAAAGGCAGTTAGTTGTGAGTTGACCTGTGCACGCACGGGCAGGACAGCGCAGACACGAGGACGAAAACGGCGTCAATTTTTTGGCACCGGCCGATTGTTGCTGTCAATCCTGTGACCGGATTTCGATTTTGTGATCGTCAGAATCGGGGCTCGAGTGCTCTGACCCCCCAAAGGGCTCTGACCCCGAGAGTGCTCTGACCCCTGGGTCAGACGCGGGAGCGGAGGCGGATCTCGCGGGCGGTGGTCATCGCGTCCAGGACGCTGGACACCACCTGCGAGGCGCGCGCGCGGCCCATCTCGTCGGCCGACTTCGTCTCGAGCAGTTCCGCGTTCGCCAGGATGATTCCGAGCTGGTTGTTCAGCCGATGGAAGAGCATGCCGAGGTCGCGCGGATCGCTGCTTCCGCGGACGTCGTTACCAACCGCCGGAATCATGAGGCTTCCTGGCGCGGCAGATGATCGGCGCGCCCGGGCTCGCGCCAGAGCGTGTCGACGAAGATCCGCACCGAGCCGCCGGCGGTCCGCACGTATTCGACCTTCCCGCTCGCGATCCAGTTGTAGATGGTGCGGCGGCTCACGCCGACGAGCTCGCACGCCTTCATGATCGAAATCGTCTTGCGATCAATCATCATCTCTGCTTCGGCCACCTGGCCGCTCGCCTTCGGCGGCGGGCGCCGCCTGACTGCTCGCGCCGCCCGCGGTGCCGGGTGACGCTCGTGATTCGTGGATGTTATCGGAGCAGCCGAGCGGTGCCTGTAGAGACCGGCCGCGATTGACCGCGTTTCCTGCGGGTGTCAAAATACCGCCGCCGAGTAAATGGCTGAAAACGCGAAACATCTGCTCCTCGTCGACGACGAGGCCGCGCTGCGGGAAGCGATTGCGGAGCGGCTGGCAGATCACGGCTTCCTCGTCGAGCAGGCATCGAGCGGCGAAGACGCCCTCGCGCGCCTCGCCGACTTCGCGTTCGACATCATCATCACGGACCTCCGGCTGCCCGGCGTGGACGGCCGGGCAGTCCTCGACGCGGCCCTCGAGCGCTATCCCGACATCATCGCGATCATCATCACGGGGTTTGGCACCGTGAAGGACGCCGTCGACGCGATCAAGCAGGGCGCGGCCGACTTCATCACGAAGCCGTTCCAGTTCGACGCGCTGCTGCACGTGCTCCGCTCCGCGCTCGAGCAGCGGCGGCTCCGATCGGAGAACGCGTACCTGCGATCGCAGCTCGAGGAGCGCTATCGCATCGACGGTCTCGTCGGGCGCAGCCGCGCGATGCGCAACCTGTTTCAACTGCTCGAGACCGTGGCCGGCACATCGAGCACGGTCCTCATCACGGGCGAAACGGGAACGGGCAAGGAGCTTGCGGCGCGCGCAATCCATCACAACAGCTCGCGGCGCGCGAACAGGTTCGTCGCGATCAACTGCAGCGCGATTCCCGAAACGCTGCTCGAAGCGGAGCTGTTCGGTCATGTCCGCGGCGCGTTCACGGGCGCGGTCGGCGCACGGCAGGGTAGGCTCGAGCAGGCGCACAAGGGAACGCTCTTCCTCGACGAGGTGGCGACCATGAGCCCCGCGCTCCAGGCGAAGCTCCTGCGTGTCCTGCAGGAGCGCGAGTTCGAACGGGTGGGCGATTCACATACCGTCAAGATCGACGTCCGCATCATCGCGGCCACACACTCGGAACTGTCGAAGATGGTCGCGGACGGCTCCTTCCGCGAGGATTTGTACTACCGTCTCAACGTCATCCCCGTGCAGCTTCCGCCGCTGCGCGAGCGCCGCGAAGACATCCCGCTGCTCGTGCAGCATTTCCTGCAGAAGCTCGGCGCCGAGTACGTGCCGCCCCGGACGGTAACGATGTCGCAGGAGGCGATGCGGCGTCTGATGGCGTACTCGTGGCCGGGCAACGTCCGTCAATTGGAAAACGTCGTCGAACGCGCGCTCACGTTCAGTCAGGGGCGTGCGCAGATCGAGATCGACGATCTCGGACCGGAAGTGCAGGCGCTGCCGAATACCGGCGACGGCACCGACGAATGGTTTCCCGACGAGGGGATCGATCTCGAGCGGTACATGGAAGGGATCGAGCTGACGTTGATCAAGCGCTCCCTCGAACGGACGCAGGGGAACAAGGTACGGGCGGCGCGCCTGCTGAATCTGAAGCGCACGACGCTGATCGAGAAGCTGAAGCGGCTCGACCGGCAACCGGAGGCCTAGCGTCGCATGCCGCCTCGCCATGCCTTCTGGACGATCATCTATGGCAACGCGCCGACCTCGTTTCGCGCGGCCGAGCGCGACGAATTGCTGCCGACGCTGAAGCAGTTGCAGTCCAAGCATCCGGACGCAGTGCTCATGTGGTTCGCGCGTGGCCGGTTGTGGACGTCTCCGGAAGAAGCACGCGAGGCGCTCTTTCGTCAACGCGCGACCCGGCCGGACGAGCGCAGACCGGCCAACAGGCGCGAACGCCGAGGACCGGGAGAACCCGGGCGCGATTGGCGCCCGGGCGGCCAGCACCGCGATCCGCGCGATCGCTTCAAGGTGCCGCGCGACGTGCGGCGGAAGCGGTTTGCGGCGCGCGTCAGACGAACTGCCCTCCCTCCAAAGCCGTCGCACAAGAAGAAAGACGACGAGTGATCGCGCACGTCGTCCTCCTGTCCGTGCGGTCCGATCTGCCGCTCACAGAGCGCGAACGAGCGGCGCAGACGCTCATCCGCGCAGCGCACGACATTCCAGACATCCGCCGCTTCCGGATCGGCCGCCGAATCACGCACGGGCTGCCCGGGTACGAACAGCACATGACGACGAATTACGATTTCGCACTGCTGCTCGAATTCGATGATGAACGCGCGCTGACGCAGTACCTGCGCGCGCCAGCGCACCAGGCGCTCGGCCATCTCTTTTCGACGGCAACGTCGAACGCGCTCGCCTACGATTACGAAGTCGTTGAAGCCGCTGATGCGCTGATGCTGCTCAGCGGCGAATCTTCCGGCTGAAGGCGGAAGCCACAATTTCGTGGCTTCGGCTTTCAGCCCGGAAGTCCTGGTCGAACCGCACACCTGTTGTGCGGCGCCGGCGCACGCGCGCCGTACCCGCCCACACATCACGTCCGATAAGTCGCTGAGCGTGCAACGTTTGGCGGATTGGACCGCCTGGCATGGACACCGCTACGTAAGGGCGCATGAGCAAGCGACAGGATCGATCGATACTGCGCGTCAGTTGCCTGACACTGGCGTTCGTGATGGTTGGCGCCGCTGCGGCGCGAGCGGAAGGAGCGCCGCGGCCAGAGGCGCCGATCTCAAGTGCGATCGCGCAGGCGGCGAGAGAAGCAGCGTACACGATCCCGGCGTGGGCAGTAGATCGGGCGGATCGGCGTCCGGCAGTACTCCCGGCGCTCTACGGCACGTATGCCGCGCTGCAAGGGCTCGACATCTATTCGACGCGCCGCGCACTTTCGGCGGGCGCAACCGAAGCCAACCCGCTCCTCAGGTCAGGTGGAACCGCAAGAGCGCTGGCGATCAAGGGAGCGGCCGGCGCCGCAACGATCTTCTTTGCGGAACGCGCATGGAAGAAGAATCGCGCTGGCGCCATCGTTCTGATGGCTGCACTGAACGGCGCGACGGCGGCGATCGTCGCGCGCAATGCGCACAACGTGCGGCGATAGGTCGGCCTCGTTGACGGCTTTACGCGGCCGCGGCTGCCTTCACCTCAAAGAATGCTTCGATGCTCTCACGGAGCTGAGGGATCGATTCCGCGGCGTTGATCGCGACGCGCAGGTGCGAGCCGTTCTCGAGCCCCTTCGTGTACCACGAATTCAGCGCCCGCAGCTTGTTGATCACCCAGCGATCGTGCCCCCTCGCAGGTGACGCGACGGACGGATCGCCAGGTGCGACGTGCCGGAAGCCCTCGGCCTCACCCGTCCGCTCGTGCAGCAGCAGCTCGATGTACTCGAGGAGGAAATGGCCGCGGGCTTCGAGCGGGGCGACATCAGCACTGGCGCCAGTCGCCAGCGTTGTCGCCTGCTGAAAGATCCACGGGTTGCGCAGCGCTCCGCGCCCGACGAGCACGCCGGCGATGCCGCTATTCAAGCGCTCGATCAACTGCGATGGTTCTACGCAGTCGCCGCTGCCGAAGACCGGCACGCCCACCCCGCGCGCGACGCGCGCGATGAGATCCCAATCGGAAGAGCCCGAGTACGATTGCGCCGCCGTGCGCCCGTGCACCGCGATCGCGGCCGCGCCCGCATCAGCCACGCGCTTCGCCAGCTCCGGCGCATTGATCTGCCCGTCGTCCCAGCCGGCGCGCATCTTCACCGTCACCGGAATGCGCACGGCTTTCGCCATGGCGCCGACGATCGCCTGCGCGTGCTCCGGTTCGCGCATCAGGCTGCATCCGGCGCTGTGCTTCGCAATCTTCGGCACAGGGCAGCCCATGTTCACGTCGACGATGTCCGCGCCCATGCCTTCGACGATCTGCGCCGCCGCGGCCATCTTCGCGGGATCGCCGCCGAAGATCTGAATCGAGACGGGCCGCTCTTCCTCGGTGTACTCCGCGTACTCGAGCGTCCGGTCAATTCCGCGGACGAGGCCTTCGGAGCTGACCATCTCGGTGACGACGAGGCCGCAGCCGCCCTTGCGCTTCACCAGGCGGCGGAACGCCGTGTCGGTCATGCCTGCCATCGGCGCGAGCGCGAACGGCGTGTCGAGTGTCACGTCGCCAATTTTCATGATGTCATTCCGCGGAACTCAAGTTCCGCGCTAGTTCCGCCAGCGCGCAACCTTAATTGCGCGTCCCGCTCATTCAGTACGCCCGAACGTCCGCGGCGTCGACTTCTACACTGACCGCTTGGCCGATCAAATCAACCGCGAGGACGAGACGCGCGTGCGCCCCCTTGCGCGTCAGACGCCCGGTCACGCCCTTCAAGGGCCCGTGAATCACTTCGACGATGGTGCCCTCGCGAATCAGCGGGCATGGATCGTACTGCAGATCGCTTTCCACGAGGCGGCGGATGCCCTCGATCTCCTGATCGGGAATCGGCGCGATGTCGCCGTTGAACGACACGATGGTGACGACGCCGGAGCAGGTCAGGATGGGCAGGCGGTTCTGACTCTCGAACCGGACGAAGCAGTAGCCGGGAAACAGCGGCCAGTCGATCTTCTTCCGCCGATCCTTCCAGCGGCTCCATCGGGGAATCGTCGGAAGAAATGCTTCGTAGCCCTTGCGCTCAATCTGGTCGCGGACGGTCTGCTCGTGGCGCGAACGCGTCCAGACCGCGTACCATGCAGCACCTGCCGGCCGCGAGTCGCCCCCACCGGACATCAGCTGCCGGACGCCGCCGCAGCCGCTTCGTCTGCGGCGACCTGCTTCTCGTAGGCCTTCTTCAGCTCCTCGTTCTTCCACTCGATCAGCGCCTGGGATCGAAGGCGCGTGAGGAACTTGCGCATCTCGGTCTGCGTCCGCGCGGCAGCAACCTTGTCGGCGATCAAATCGCGGACGTGATCGAACGGCTGCAGCGTCTCGGGCTTGACCGCTTCCAGCTTCAACAACTGGTACCCGCGCGGCGTGCGCAGCGGCTGCGTCACATCGCCAGGCTTCATTTTGTCCAGGAGCTCCCGGAGCTGCGGAGAGATGTCGTCGCGCGCGAACGGTCCGATCAGTCCACCGTTCCCCTTCGACGACGAGTCCGAGACGTCCGCCGCCACCTTCGCAAAGTCCTCGCCCTTCGTGATCCGGGCGCGCGCCGCCTCGATCTTCTTCATCGCGGCATCGTCCAGACCCACGTTGAACGTCTGGCCCTGCTGCCCCTTCTGCGCGGGCACGTCGACGACGATCTCGCGCAGCGTGATCGATGCCGGATCGGTGAATTCCTTCGGATGTTGATCGTAGTACTGCCGTGCCTCGGCCTCGGTGATCGTGAGCTTCGACCCGACTTCCTGGCGCTGGACCTGTTCGATGAGCATCTGCCGCTCGAGCGACCGGCGCAGGTCGTCCATCGTCATGTTCTCCTGCTTGAGCGCCGCCTGGAACTTCGCGTCGTCCTGGAGGTTCTGCTCCTTGCGGATGTTGTTGACGACCTGCCGGAACTGTTCGTCTCCAAGATGGAAACCGAGCTCCTTGCCCCGCTGAAGGAGCAGCAGCTCGTCGACGGCGTTCACGAGCACTTCGGGTGTGATCTCGGCGAGCATCTTCTTCAGCTCGGCGTCGTTCTTCATCATCTCGGGATCGACTTTGCCATTGAGACGCTGCCGGAGTGCCGAGACCTGACGCTGCTCCAGATCGGTCTTGGTGATGATGTCGCCATTCACCTTGACGAGGATCTGCTCGATGACTTCACCGGCAGGCGCGGCGGCGCGGAGGGTTCCAGCGGACCAGATCGACAGCACTCCGACGAGCGCCGCCGCGAGGATCTTCTTCATGGGTGTAATTCCGTAAATACCTGTATTTCTGTATTTTAGCGCACGCCGACGCCCTCGCTCAACTCGCGCAGCAGTCCGGAGACGCGGCTGAAGACGCCTCCCTCGCCCCGAGGATCCTCCTTCGCGGGGCGGAGGATCTCGTCGCGGCTGAAACCCGGCGTTACTTCCCCGGCCGTCGCACGGGCCGTCCACCAGGACGCCTTCGGCAATGCGGCCCTGGATCCGCGAAGCGGCCGGGAGGCAACCGCAGGACGTCCGCCATCCGTGGGGAGCTTTCGCAAGTCGAGCTTGAGCGTTGCCGGCGGCGTGAGCTGGATGTCCTGCCGCTCCTGGACGAGCCGGAACAGCCACGCCGGGTCGAGGCGCGCCTCCGGCCTGAACTTTAAGACGACGACCTGCGCTTCGCGGTCGATCGACTCGACGCCGACGCCGTCTGCCAGGACGCGGATGAGCGCGTACTCTGCAAGATTCTCAATCGAGGGCGGCGGGGGTCCGTAGCGATCGCGGACTTCTTCGATGACGCGCCCGAGTTCCGTTTCGGAGCGGACGCCAGCCATCCGCCGATAGACGGTGAGCCGCTGGTTCATGTCAGGGATGTAGCTCTCGTCGATCCGGAGATCGACGCGCAGATTGACCGTCGCGCGCGCTTCGTCCTCGATCTCCTCGCCCTTCAGTTCCTTGATCGTCTGTTCCAGGAGCTTCATGTACATGTCGAAGCCGACGGCTTCGATATGTCCGCTCTGCTCTCCGCCCAGGAGATTACCCGCGCCCCGGATCTCGAGATCCAGGGCCGCCACGCGGAAGCCGCTGCCGAGGTCGCTGAACTCGCGGATCGCGGCCAGCCGCTTCTTCGCCACCGGCGATAACGCTTCCTCGGGCGGAATGAGCAAATACGCGTACGCGCGGCGATCCGAACGGCCGACGCGCCCGCGAAGCTGATAGAGCTGCGACAGCCCGTACCGGTCGGCGCGGTTGATCACGATCGTGTTCGCATTCGGGATGTCCAGCCCGTTCTCGATGATTGTCGTCGCGAGAAGGACGTCGTACTTGTGGCCGACAAAATCGACCATGACGCGCTCGAGCGCGTCCTCCGCCATCTGGCCATGGCCGACGGCGATGCGCGCCTCGGGCACCAGACGCGTGATCAGGTTGCCCAGCGAGTAGATCGATTCCACGCGGTTGTGGACGAAATATACCTGGCCGCCGCGTTCGAGCTCGGTCCGGATCGCGCGCGAGATCACGGCCTGGTCGAACTTGACGACGTTCGTCTGGATCGAGAGGCGGTCCTTCGGTGGCGTCTCGATGATCGACATGTCGCGGATGCCTGCCAACGACATGTTCAGCGTCCGCGGTATCGGCGTCGCCGTCATCGTCAGCACGTCGACGCGCTTCCGGAGCTGCTTGATGCGCTCCTTGTGCGCGACGCCGAAGCGCTGCTCCTCGTCGACGATCAGCAGACCGAGATCGCGGAACTTGACGTCCTTCGACAGCAGTCTGTGCGTGCCGACGATGATCTCGACCTTGCTGGCTTCGAGATCCGCCAGAATCTGCTTCTGCTCGGCCTTGCTGCGGAAGCGGCTCACCATGTCGATCCGCACGGGAAATGCCGCGAACCGATCTGTGAGTGTCTTCAGGTGTTGAAACGCGAGGACGGTCGTTGGCGCGAGGAAGGCGACCTGCTTGCCGTCCATGACCGCCTTGAACGCCGCGCGCATGGCGACTTCCGTCTTCCCGTACCCGACGTCGCCGCAGAGCAGCCGGTCCATCGGCGTCGGCGCTTCCATGTCGCGCTTGATGTCGGCGATCGCGGCCTGCTGGTCGGGCGTCAGCTCCCATTCGAACGCTTCTTCGAACTCCTGCTGCCAGTGCGTGTCGGCGCTGAAGGCATGGCCGGGAATCGCGCGGCGCGATGCATAGAGCTTCAGCAGCTCCTCCGCCATGTCGCGCATCGCCTTCTTGACGCGTGTCTTCGCCTTTTCCCACGTCGTCCCGCCCAGGCGATCCAGAGACGGACGGGTTGCGCCGGTGTACTTCTGGACGAGATCGAGCCGCTCGACGGGCACGAAGAGCTTGTCCTCTCCGGCGTAGCGGAGCTCCATGAACTCCTGCGGTTCGAGCCCGACCTCGATGCGCTTCAGGCCGACAAAGACCCCGATCCCGTGGTCCACGTGGACGACGAGATCCCCAACCTTCAGGTCGCGGAAGTCCGACAGAAACGCCCTCGCTGCCGAGCGGCGGCGTTCGTGCGTGTGGCGTTCCTCGTCGAAGACGTCCGTCTCCGCCCAGAGCTGCAGCGCCGCATCGGGCAGGCGGAAACCCTTCGAGAGGTGACCGACGGTCACGAGCACGGCGCGCGCATGCGAGTCCTCGCCGCGATCGATCGGCGATGCCGGGATTTGATAGTCCGCGAGCATCTCGATCACGCGCTCCGCGCGACCCTGCGAGTGGGCGACGAAGACGACCGTGTCGCCGCGGTCGCGCGTCCGCCGCAGCTCCGCTACCCAATCGGGAACGCGGCCGGCGAACTCCATCGCGGGCTGACAGGGAACGTGCACCGCTCCGTCCGCTTCCACCGCGAGCGTCTGCATCGGCGTGCCGTGCTTCAGCAGTTCCGCGAGATCCTCGGGACGGATCACGAGCGATTCTGGCGGGGGGGCGATCTGATTGCGTCGGCCCGTCTCTTCGAAGCTCTCCTCGATCTGCCCCTGGAGCTTCGCGATTGCCGCGCGGACTTCGTCCGGCTCGGAGACGAAGACGATCGGCCGCGCCGAGGCGAGATAGTCCAGAATCGTCGCGGAACGATCCGGGACGTCGGCCTCCATCAGTACTTCCTGGAGCGGCACGATCGCCGTCTGATCGAGCGGGCCCGTCGAGCGCTGGGTCGACGGGTCGTACGTGCGGAGCGACTCGATCGTGTCCCCGATGAATTCCAGCCGAATCGGCTGACGCTCGCCCGCCGGGTAGAAATCCACCACGCCGCCGCGGGCGGAGAACTCGCCAGGCTCATCCGTGGGATCCTGCCGCCGATAACCTCCCTCCACCAGCCGGTCAGCCAGATCGAGCGGCGACACGTCATCGCCCGGGCGCAGGAGGAGACCGGCGCCCCGCACGCGAGCGGGCGGGCTCAGTCGGGGAAGGAGCGCCGTCGCCGACGCGATCACCACACGCGCGGAACCGTCGGCCAGCCCGAACAGCGCCCGCGCCCGCGCCGATGCGATCTCGAAGTGCGGGGCAAGGCCGCGGTACGGATCGACCTCATGAGAGGGGAATGGGAGCACGACGTGCGCTGCTTCGGCCTCGGAGAGCCCTTCGAGCGCCCCAAGGAAAAAGCGCGCGTCGGGCGTGAGCTGCTCGACCTCCGCATCCGAGGGTACGACGAGGACGACCTTCTCCCGCGAGGCGGTCGCGGCGGCAAAGAAGGCTTTCGCCGCGGCTGTGAGACCCGCGATCGGCTGACCCGGGGCACTCCGGGGAAGGCGCGATGCCGCCGTCTTGAGCAGCGCGCGCAGCGAAAGCGAGCTGGATGTGGATGGTCCCATGGGATGGCCGCACTAAAGGCGGGAACCTTCTATGTTAACTCCCAACGCCAACGCCCAAGGCCTACGGTTCAGGTCCCTTCCCTTGCGTGCGGTCTGAAGCGCGCGTGCGATTTCCGGCGCGAACGGAAACGTGTCGGGAATAGGCGGCAAACGGAGAGCATTTATGCGCAGGACGGTTCTCTGGCGGTCCTTCGTTCTGCTCACCGGCGTCACCGGCCTGTCGTGGACCATGGCGCCGGCCGCCCTGGCGGAGACAATCGGGCTCGATCAGGGCTACGTGATGATTGCCGACGATCAGTGGACATTCCGGTTCGCTATTGGCAACGCCCGTTTCAGCGCGATGACCCTGCCGCCGTTGGGCGGCTTCATCGGAAGCGGGTTCGACATCGGTTGCGCGGCGCTGGCGTGCGTTCCGGGCCAGCACCTCGACATGAACAACTCGTCAGACGGCACCGTGCCCTATGGCACAGGCGACGTCTACTATCATGGCGTCGCTTACAGCGACCTGGCGTTTGCCGGCCGCTGGCAGTTCCGTTCCCGCGGAGCCGACGCGCCGAGCGACGGCTCGCCGACGTGGACCCCAAAGGCCCCCTTCGCGTTTTCGGGCACGCTGACCGGATCCACCCGAGGACTCAACGCGCGCGACGTGTTTTCGATCATGGTCCACGGCGACGGCATCGCGCATGCGGACCTCCGGCTCGGGGAGTTCGGTTACGAGTTCGCCCCCGGCGGAACGTTCACCTATAAATTCAATGCTGCCCCGGCCACACCGGAGCCGGCGTCGCTTCTGTTGATTGCCACGGGCGCGGCGGTCCTTTGGCGCCGGATGCGGCACCCCTAACGAGTGCCCTGCATAATCAAGAGGTGCCTACGTCACTCGCCGCACCTTCTCGATGATTGCGCTGGTGGAGTAGCCGGCCTCGATCGGCTCGCGAATGACGATGCCGCCCCGCGCTTCGACCGTATCACGCCCGACGATCTGATCCTCGGGCCAGTCCGCTCCCTTGACGAGGATGTCCGGGGAAACGCGACGAACGATGTCTGCTGGCGTGTCCTCGTCGAAGATCGACACGGCATCGACACAGTCCAGCGCCGCGAGCACTTCCGCGCGTTCCTCTTGAGGGTTGATCGGCCGGCCCTGGCCCTTGGTGCGGCGGACCGATGCATCGGAATTCAGACCGACAATCAGCAGGTCTCCGTGCGCGCGCGCGGCCTGTAGATAGCGCAGGTGACCCGGGTGCAGGATGTCGAACACGCCGTTGGTGAACACGATCCGCTGTCCGCGCGCGCGCGCATCGCGGACGTATTCCTCGAGCGCGCGGTACGACAGCACAGACGCGGTCATTCTCCTGTCGTGGTGTGCCGGAATTCGACGCCGCCGCTGAATCGCCAGGCGTGCCGCGGACGGTAGATGCCGACGTCCTTCGCGCGCGACTTCACACGGAACGTGTAGAGCAGGCGGTGATAGTCGTACGGGTAGCCGTCAATTTTGTGGACGGCGACGTCCAGCTTGTACGTCCCTTCCACGAGATCGACAGCATCGATCGCAAAGGTCACCTCGGCGTCTCCGCTCAGGCGCTCCGGTGCCAAATCCTCAATCGCCGTGTTCGTGCCGTAGCAGCACGTGCCCTCCGCGTTGAAGATGCCGATGCCAACGACGAAGTCATCGACCGCCAAGGGCGCGCGCAGCTGGATGCGCACGTGCATCGGGCTGCCCGCCTGAAACACGTGCGTCGGTACCGCGTCGTTCCCGCACAGCGATACGTTCGTGATCTCGACTTCGCGTGAACCCCAGCGTCCCTCAGCCGCCCTGAACATGTCGGCGGGTGCCGTCGCCGCCTCGACCGGCGAATCGGGCAGCACTGCCGACGCGGGCTCGTCGGGCGAGACGATCGCTTCGCTCGCCGCCGTCTGCGCACGAGCATCGCCCGCCGCCAGCTCCTGCTCCTCGCTGTGCTCGACGTCGGTGATGTAGGCCCCGACGATCCGTTTCGGATCGCCCATGCCCCTGGCCTGCCCGGCGTCCAGCCACAACGCCTCGTCGCAGAACCGTTCGACCAGTCCAAGCGAGTGCGTCACGAGCAGAATCGTCTTGCCTCGGCGCTTGAACTCCGCAAATTTGTCGAGGCACTTGTGCGTGAAGCCTTCGTCGCCGACCGCGAGCACTTCGTCGACGAGCAGGACGTCCGGATCGACGTTGATCGCGACGGCAAATCCCAGCCGCATGTACATCCCCGACGAATACGTCTTGACGGGCGCGTCGATGAACTCCCGAAGCTCCGCGAAATCGACGATGTCGTCGAATCGCCTTGCGACCTCGCGCTTCGAGAGGCCGAGCATGATGCCGTTGATGAAGACGTTCTCGCGGCCTGAAATCTCCGGATGAAAACCCGCGCCGAGCTCGATCAAGGCGGAGATGCGCCCCCGGACGGTCACCGTCCCCGCCGTTGGCTTCGTGATGCCGGCGACGAGCTTCAGCAACGTGCTCTTGCCCGATCCGTTGCGGCCGATCACGCCAAGCGTACGGCCGGCGGGAACGGTGAACGTGACGCCGTTCAGCGCGGCGAACGTTTCGTCCGCCCGCAGGTCGCGAAGGATGCTGCGCGAGAGCAGCGCGCTTTTAAGCGTGGCAAACTGCCGCTTGTGGCTGTAGCGGCGATAGATCTTCGACACATCGCTGACAGCAATCGCGGGCGTACCTGACGCGGCCATCACACTTCCTCCGCAAACGAGTCCCGCAGCCGATCGAACACGAGATAGCCGAACAGGAAGAACAGGACAGCAAGCACGCCGAGCAGGAGCAGGTGCTTCAGGTGTCCGAACGGACCGCGGAAGAAGAGCAGTTCCTGATACGAGACCGCCACGTGCGTGAACGGATTCAGGTTCAGGAAGCGCCGGGCGACTGGCGGCGCCTGAAACCAGGGATAGATGATCGGCGTGGCAAAGAACCAGAACGTCAGCACGTTCGCCAGGATGTCCCGGATGTCGCGGAAGTGGACCGTCAGAGCGGACAGGATCAGCGCAAAGCCGAGCGTCAGGATCAGCTGTACGAGCACGACGACCGGAAGCCACAGAATCGTGATCGTGGGCGGGAGGCGGTAGTAGATCAAGAACGCGGCGAGGATCGGCAGCCCGAGAAAAAAGTGGACCATGTTCGCGAGCACGGTCACGATCGGGAGGATCTCGGCCGGGAAGAGCACTTTCTTGATCAGGTTACCGCCGGAGATGAGGACGTTGGACGACTCGGCAAGCGACGAAGCGAACCACGTCCACGGCAAAATCCCGCAGAACATGAACAGTGCGTACGGCTCGAGCTCCGGTCCGTGGCTCCCCGGCATCACGTACTTGAACACGAGCGTATAGATGACGAGCAGCAGCAGCGGATTGATGAAGGACCAGAAGAAGCCGAGCACGGATCCGCGATACCGCGCCTTCAGCTCACGCGCTACGAGGCTGTGGATCAACCCGCGGTAGCGCAGGAGCCTCGCGAGGTTATGGAGCATCGATTTCGATGACGAGGGTCGTCACGTTGTCAGGCCCCCCCGCATCGTTCGCGGCGGCAATCAGATGCTCGCAGACCTGTTCGAGCGAGACGCGCTCGTCCAGCAGCCGCACGATGGTGTCGTGCGGAACCACCGTGAAGAGCCCGTCGGAGCACAGAAGGAATCGTTCGCCCGGCTTCGGCGTCAGCTCGACGATGTCGATCTCCGGATCGTCGCCGCCGGCGAGCGCGCGCGTGACCACGTTCCGCCACGGGTGCTGGCGTGCGGCGGTGGGCGTCATCGCGCCGGCGCGCACCTGCTCCTCGACCCAGGAGTGATCGCTCGTAATCTGCTCGAGCTTCCCGGCGCGCAGCACGTAGATCCGGCTGTCGCCGACGTGCGCCACGCAGGCGCGCTCCCGCGACGCGAGCAGCGCGGACGCGGTGGTCGCCATGCCGCGCAGATCCACGGCGTCCGTCATCGCGTTGGCGATCTGGCGGTTGGCGAGCCGGAACGCCGCCTTCAGGCGGTTGCCATCGAGGCTGATCGTCGGCTCGAACGGGAACGGCCACGTGCGGTTCTTGTCGGCGCCCGCGGTCTCGCCGATGAACGTCTGAATGGTTTCGACGGCGATCCGGGAGGCCACCTCGCCGGCCACGTGACCGCCCATGCCGTCGGCAACCACGAAGAGCCCCAGGTCGGCGCGCGTGCAGTAGCTGTCTTCGTTGCTGCTGCGGCGCAGGCCGGGGTCCGTGCGGACGGCCCAGGAAAGCTTCATCTCAAGGGTTCAGCCCTGTGGCGGCGGCATGCGCTGCCGCCCCACGCGTCCGGCGAACTGAATCCGCGACGAGACCTGAAGACGCGTGAGTGACTTCATCAGCGCAGCGCGGGCGCGCTCGTAATCGACCTCCGCCTTGGGCTGCGTGAGCCTGGCTTCCGCGCGCTTGCGTGACTCCTCGGCTCGGGCGGGATCGATGTCTTCGGCGCGTTCGGCTATCTGAGCCAGAATTGTGACACGGTCCGGCAGCACCTCGGCAAATCCGAACGCTACCGACAGATACGTTTTCTCCTGCCCCTTGCGGTACCACAGCTCGCCGACCGCCAGCGATGCGAGCAGCGGCGTGTGCCCGGGCAGCACACCGAAATAGCCTTCGCTACCGGGGATCTCCACTTCATCGACCGGCTCGCGGACGAGCTGCCGGTCGGGTGTGACGATCTGGAGATCGATGTGGGTGGGAAGCGGCATTTATCCCTGCGCCATCTTGCCGGCCTTCTCGATCACTTCTTCGATCGTGCCGACCATGTAGAACGCCTGTTCGGGCAGCCCGTCGTGCTTGCCTTCGACGATCTCCTTGAAGCCCTTCACCGTATCCGCAATCTGCACGTACTTGCCGGAGAGACCGGTGAACTGCTCCGCGACGAAGAACGGCTGCGACAGGAACTTCTGAATCTTCCGCGCACGCGCGACCGTCAGCTTGTCCTCTTCGGACAGCTCGTCGATCCCGAGGATCGCGATGATGTCCTGCAGGTCCTTGTAGCGCTGCAGCACCTGCTTCACGGAGCGGGCCACCTGATAGTGCTCGTCGCCGATGATGCGCGGGTCGAGAATGCGCGACGTCGACGCCAGCGGATCGACGGCGGGGTAGATCCCCAGCTCTACGATCGCACGCGACAGGTTCGTCGTCGCATCCAGGTGCGCGAACGTCGTGGCGGGCGCGGGATCCGTGTAGTCGTCGGCGGGCACGTAGATGGCCTGCACCGAGGTGATCGAACCCTTTTTCGTCGAGGTGATCCGCTCCTGCAGCTCGCCCATCTCCGTCAGCAGCGTGGGCTGATAGCCGACCGCGCTCGGCATGCGGCCGAGAAGCGCCGACACCTCGGAACCCGCCTGCGTGAAGCGGAAGATGTTGTCGATGAAGAGCAGGACGTCCTTGTTCTCGGCGTCGCGGAAGTACTCTGCGACGGTCAGGCCGCTGAGCGCGACACGCAGACGTGCGCCAGGCGGCTCCGTCATCTGGCCGTAGACGAGCGCGGCGCGGGACTTCTCGAAGTCCTGCATGTTGATGACGCCGCTCTCCTGGAACTCGAGCCAGAGGTCGTTGCCTTCACGCGTGCGCTCGCCGACACCCGCGAACACCGAGACGCCGCCATGTTTCATGGCGACGTTGTGAATGAGCTCCTGGATGATGACGGTCTTGCCGACGCCCGCGCCGCCGAAGAGGCCGATCTTGCCCCCGCGCAGGTACGGTTCGAGGAGATCGACAACCTTGATCCCCGTCTCGAACATCTGCAGCTCGGTCGATTGATCTTCGAGCGTCGGCGCTTCGCGATGAATCGACCAGTGGTCGGACGCGCGGATCGGACGATCGGGGAAGTCGACCGGCTCACCGAGCACGTTCATCACCCGCCCGAGCGTCGCGGTCCCCACGGGCATCGAGATCGGCGCACCGGTGTCGATGGCCTTCATGCCGCGGCGCATGCCGTCCGTAGGCTTCATCGCGACGGTCCTCACGCGGTTCTCGCCGAGATGCTGCTCGACTTCCGCGATGACATCGATTTTCTGCGCGCCGTCGCTGGCGCCGTCGGAGGTGATCCTGACGGCGTTGTAGATCGCCGGCAGGTGCCCGCCCTCGAACTCGAGGTCCACGACCGGACCAATCACCTGCACGACCTTGCCGATTTTCTCTGCTGTTGCGGTTGCCATATCGATTACTCTGGCACGTCTAAAACGTCCCTACATCTGGAAACACAAGAGGCTTTCTCGCTGCTCTCGCGGCCGCGCGCCATTCATCCCTAAAGCGCTTCAGCACCCGAGACCACTTCGATAATTTCCCGGGTGATGGCCGCCTGACGGACCTTATTCATGTACAGCGTCAGCTGATCGATCATCTCGGCCGAGTTGCGCGTGGCGGCGTCCATCGCCGTCATCTGCGCAGCGTAGAACGCGGCGTTCGATTCGAGCAGCGCGCGCCAGGCCTGGACTTCCACGTGGCGCGGAATCAGTGCGCTGAAGAGCTCCGGCGCCGTCGGCTCGTACAGGTACTCGATCTGCGGACCTGTGGGGCCCCCGACGTAAACGCCTGGCTGCGGAACGGCCGGCTCGATATCGAGCCTTGGTATCGGCAGCAGGCGCTCGACGACGATGCGCTGCTGGATGACGGACTTGAACTCGTTGTAAACGAGATAGACGCTGTCGACGTGCCCGTCGACGAACTCCGGGATCGCCGCGTGCGCGATTTCCTGCGCGTGCTCGAACTGCAGCGCCTGAAAGAGGTTCACGTGCTCGTACCGCACCTCGAAGCCGCGCCGCGCGAAGAAGTCGCGGCCGCGTCGACCGACGAGCCCCAGCGCCACCTCGCGCGCCGGATCTTCGACGATGAACGTGCTCGCCGCCTTGATCGCGTTCGTGTTGAAGCTGCCGCAGAGCCCGCGATCGGCGGTGATCACGAAGAGCAGGGCCTTCCCTCCGGCGCGCGGCGTTCGGCGCTGGTCGAGCAGCGGGTGCGAGCCGGGGTCCACTCTCGTCGCCAGGCTGTTGAGGACCCGCAGCATCTCGATCGCGAACGGCCGCGCATGCTGGATGCGCTCCTGCGCGCGGCGCAGCCGCGACGCCGCGACCATCTTCATGGCCTTGGTGATCTGCTGCGTCGACTTGACCGCGCGGATGCGGCGTCGGATGTCTAAGAGCGAAGGCATCTATTGCGTGTCCGTGTCCATTCCCAACGGAGTCGTCATGCGGCTTTCTGCGCCGCCGCGAAGTCTCTGCCGAACTCCTCGAGCGCCGCGTTCAGCTCCGTCTTGATTACGTCGTCGATCTGCTTCTTCTCCGCGAGCGAGGAGAGCAGCTGCGCACGACGCGTGTCGAGGAACTTGTAGAGGCCCTCTTCGTACGCGCGCACGGAATCAACGGCGACGGGATCGAGATAGCCGTTCGTCGCCGCGTAGATGATCGCCACCTGCTTCTCGACCGGCAGCGGCTGATACTGCGGCTGCTTCAGTACTTCGACGAGCCGGCGCCCGCGATTGAGCTGATGGAGCGTCGCTTTGTCGAGGTCGGATCCGAACTGTGCGAAGGCCGCCAGCTCGCGGTACTGCGCGAGGTCGAGGCGGAGCGTGCCGGCCACTTGCCGCATCGCCTTGACCTGCGCGGAGCCGCCGACGCGCGACACCGAGTTGCCGACGTTGATGGCGGGACGCACGCCCTGATGGAAGAGGTCGGACTCGAGGAAGATCTGGCCGTCGGTAATCGAGATGACGTTCGTCGGAATGTAAGCGGACAGGTCGCCCGCCTGCGTTTCGATGATCGGGAGCGCCGTCAGCGACCCGCCGCCCAGCTCCTTCCGCAGCTTGGCCGCGCGCTCGAGGAGCCGCGAGTGCAGATAGAAGACGTCACCGGGGTACGCCTCACGCCCAGGCGGACGCCGCAGCAGCAGCGAGATTTCGCGGTAAGCCTGCGCGTGCTTCGAAAGATCGTCGTAGATGCACAGCGCGTGGCCGCCGTTGTCGCGGAAGTATTCCCCCATCGTGCACGCGGAGTAGGGGCTGATGTAAAGGAGCGGCGCAGGATCGGACGCGGCGGCGGCGACGACGATCGTGTACTCCATCGCCCCGGTTTCCTCGAACGTCCGCACGACCTGCGCGATGGTGGACTGCTTCTGCCCGATCGCGTTGTAGATGCAGACGACGTTCTGCCCCCTCTGATTGATGATCGTGTCGACCGCGACGGCGGTCTTGCCGGTCTGCCGGTCGCCGATGATCAGCTCGCGCTGTCCGCGGCCGATCGGCACCATTGCGTCGATCGCCTTCAGGCCCGTCTGCATCGGCTCCTTGACCGGCTGCCGATCGACAACGCCGGGCGCGAGGCGCTCGATCGGCATCGACGCCTTCGAAACGATCGGGCCCTTGCCGTCGATCGGCTGTCCAAGCGCATTGACGACGCGGCCAACGATCTCGTTGCCGACCGGCACGGAAATAATGCGGCCCGTGCGCTTGACGGTATCCCCTTCGCGAATCTCGGAGTAGTCGCCCAGCAGCACGACACCCACGCTCTCCTCTTCGAGATTGAGCGCGATCCCGTAGATGCCGTGCGGGAACTCGAGCATCTCGCCCGCCATCGTGTTCTCGACCCCGTGGACGCGCGCGATGCCGTCGCCGACCGACACGATCGTCCCGACCTCGGCGACGTTGACGTCAACCGCGTAGCTGCCGATCTGGTCGCGAATGATCTTCGATATCTCTTCCGCTTTGATGTCCATATGTGAACTCGCACGATCACGGCCGACGGCCGTGAACTCATTCCGTGCCCGCGATCAGACTGTCCTTCATCTTCTCCAACTGTGTCGCGACGCTGCCGTCGTAGACGATGCTGCCAAGCTTCGCGACGACGCCTCCGATGATGGAGGGGTCGACGTTCGGCTGCAGCATGACGCGGCGTCCCGTGAGACGGCCGAGGCTGCCTTCCAGCGCACGCAGCCGATTAGCGTCCAGCGGGACCGCGGTCGTGAGGCCGCCGCGAATCACGTTCTGATAGTCCAGCACCCGTTCGTCGTACGCGTCAGCCACGTCCGGCAGCAGCACCATCCGATCGCGATCGGCCAGCAGCAGCAAGAGCTTGGCAAGCGGCGCCGAGAGAGGCACCATCCGGTCGAGGAGCGCCTTCACGACGGCATGCTTGCGCGCGGCGGGAATCGCGGGATTCCCGAACACGTTCCACAGCGCTTCGTTGCCGCGCACGAGATCCGCAAACTGCCGCAGCTCGCCCTGCGCTTGTTCGGGTGATCCTTCCGCCAGCGCGACGTCGAACAACGCACGCGCGTAGCGTCTGGCCGCCGCGCGCGCGGTCATTGCGCGGCTCCGGTGATCTGCGCCGCGTAGCGATCGACGAGACGCGCCTGATCGTCCGGCGTCATCGTCCGCTTGATGCGCTCCGACGCGATGGAGACGGCGAGCGTTGCGGTCTGCTCGAGGATTTGCCGGCGCGCGACACGGTAATGCATCTCGATCTCGCGGCGCGTCTGCTCCAGCAGCCGCTGGCGTTCCGCTTCGGCAGCCTGCTCGATCCGCTGCCGCTCGGCCGCGATCTCCTCCGTACCGCGCACCTTCAGCGCGTCGATCTCCGATGGCAACGACTGCAGCTTCGCCTGAATGTCGGCGAGCCGCCGCGACGCCTCCTCGCGCATCGCGGCCGCCGCGACCAGATCCTCGCGAACGCGCGAAATCCGCGACGCCAGATACGTGGAGAGCGGCGACTTCAGGAAATACACGAGGACGGCGACCAGAACCGCAAAGTTGAAGATCTTGGCGATCGTCGCCAGCCAGCCGGAGCCGTGCTCTTCGCCGCCTTCGGGGGCAGGGGCGTGGGCGGATGCGTGAGCGGGTGCGGATGCGGGAGCGGGTGCGGATGCGTGAGCGGGTGCGAGTGCCGATGCGTGAGCGACGGCAGGTACGGGTGCGGCTACCGGTTCGGCGTGCTGCTCGGCGTTGACTCGTGCCGCAAGCGGAAGCGTCAACGCGAGCATCAGTAAAACGACCGCCCACGCACACGCGTTCGCCCACGCACCCGCCCACTCGCACATGCGCGTCGCGATTCGGCTGATCGAACAGTCGGATCTCATCGGGGAGCGGTCAACCTTCACTGGAAACGTGCCGGGGTCAGGACGCCTGCCGGCCGAGGATTCGCTCGGCGGCGGCAGCGCCCAGCGTCTGAGCGTCCTCTGCGAGCCGGCGCCGGGCTTCGGCTGCGTCGGCGTCCAGGCGTTTAATCGCCTCGTCCACCGCCGCTTCCGCCTGCGCGCGCGTTTCGGCAACGATCTCGGCGCGGCGCCCCATCGCCGCCCGCCGCATCTCATCCATCTCGCGATAGATCTCCGCCCGCGCGGCGGTGGTCTTGCGATCGAACTCGTTCGCGGCTGCCTGCGCCTCGCTCGCGGACCGCTCTGCCAGCGCGCGCGCCGATTCAATCGCCTCTTCGCGCTTGCGAATGACCTCGAGCACCGGGCGCAACAGCAGCCGGTCGATGACGACCGTCAACACCAGCACCAAGACGATGACCCAGATGACAGACAGGTTGGGGAGCACGGGGTGTCAGCAGACCTCGATCGTTCAGCCGGACTTCTCGCAGGCTGGACAAAACATCAATTTATACCATCTTCGAGGGGAGTCTCTCAACCGATGGCGGCGTCCCTTGACCTTCAGCGCAACCGCAAGGCCTGCGTCCCACGCACCGTCACCTCACCAACAATCCACGCGCCGGCCCCTGATGCGGACAATGCCGCGATTGCCTCGGCCACCGCTGATGGTGCAATGGAGGCCAGGAGACCACCCGAGGTCTGCGGATCGAACAGCAACTGCTCCCGCCGGGCATCACCGCCATAATCAGTCGCGAGCGCGCCGCTGAAATGCTCGCGGTTGGTCCGCCCTCCGCCCGGCGTGTTGCGCTCCACGAGATCGAGCGCGCCGGGAAGCAGCGGAACTGCGTCCACAGCGATCTCGATCGAGCAGCCGCTGGCGTTGGCCATCTCCGTCGCGTGCCCGATGACGCCGAAGCCGGTGATGTCCGTACACGCGTGCACGACGCTTCGAGGCAAGCTCGCGAGCGCATCCGCCGCCGCGCGGTTGAGCGTGGTCATCGACTCGATCGCGGCGTCGACTGCGTCGGCTGGCGCCCGCTCGAACTTGATCGCCGTCCCGATGACGCCGGTGCCGATCGGTTTCGTGAGGATCAGACGATCGCCGGCCTGCGCGCCGGCATTCGTCCAGATCCGCTCCGGATCGATCTCCCCCGTGACGGCGTAGCCGAACTTGATTTCGGCGTCCTGCACCGTGTGACCACCAAGGAGCGCCACGTGGGCGGCCTGCAGGACCTCCAGGCCGCCGCGGAAGATCTCGCCGAGCAGCGACGGCTCCGCATCTCTGGGAAAACCCGCTATCGCGAGGGCCGTCAACGGCCGTCCGCCCATCGCATACACGTCCGACAGCGCGTTGGCGGCAGCAATCCTCCCGTACGTCCACGCATCGTCCACGATGGGCGTGAAGAAATCGACCGTCTGCACGAGCGCCCGCGTGTCATCGAGCCTGTACACACCCGCATCGTCCGCCGTGCGGTAGTCGACCAGCACGCGAGGATCGGACGGGACGGACAAGGCACCCAGCACCTGGGCGAGCTCGCCTGCGGCGAGTTTGCTCGCTCAACCAGCGCAGGCTGCGTAATCGGTCAATCGTTTCATCGTCGCTCGCTTCAATTCGCTCGCTGCGCTCGCGTTCGGGGTTGAAAGGTTCACGTAATTCAGGCTCCGGTTCTGAACCGAACCCGCTCTACCCCCCAGTCAACATCTCGTAGAGCCGCTGCAACTCGTCTTCGTTCCCGAAATCGATTTCGATCCGTCCACCCTTCCCCTTTCGGACGATGCGGACGCGGGTGCCGAGGGAGAGCCGCAGTTTGTCTTCCGCGGCGCGCGTGTGGACGTCCTTGACCGGCTCCGCCTTCGGCGCGGACGGCTGCTGCGCCTTGCGAATGCGCTCTTCGGTCTCACGCACGGAGAGGTTTGTAGACACGACATCGCGCGCGAGCTGGAGAAGCAGTCCTTCGTCCGCGAGGCCGAGGAGCGCGCGCGCGTGTCCCATCGACAGCGCGCCGGACGCGACGCTCGTGCGGATCTCCTGCGGCAGCCGCAGCAGGCGCAGGTAATTCGCGACCGAAGATCGATCTTTTCCAACAGCGTCGGCGATCGCCTCCTGCGTGAGGTGAAAGTCGTCGGCGAGCCGCCGGTACGCTTGCGCCTCCTCGATCGGATTCAGATCCTGCCGCTGGATGTTCTCGATCAGCGCGACGGCCAGCAGCCGGTCGTCGGGAATCTCTCGGACGACGATCGGCACCTTCAGCAGACCCGCGCGCTGCGCCGCACGCCAGCGCCGCTCACCGGCGACGATCTCATACGCGCCTTCCGCCCGACGAACGACGATCGGCTGAATGATGCCGTTCGAGCGAATCGAGCGCGCTAGCTCCTCGATCCGCTCCTCGTCCATGTCCGTGCGCGGCTGGAAGCGGTTCGGGCGGAGCAGATCCGTGTCCACCTCAAGGGCGCGGTCGGCCGGCGCCGCGGTCACAGGGGCATCGGGAATCAACGCGCTCAGGCCGCGGCCGAGCGCGGGACGCTTCTCAACCATGCTGAGGCTCCGGTGCGGCGGCGCTCTCACGCGCGAGCAGCTCGCGCGCCAGCGCGAGGTACGCTTCGGCGCCGCGCGATTTGACGTCGTAGAGGATGGCCGGGACTCCGTGGCTCGGCGCTTCGCCAAGCCGGATATTCCGCGGGATGACCGTGGAGAACACACGATCCTGGAAGAACTCGCGGATGTCTCGCGCGACCTGTTGGCCCAGGTTGGTCCGCTCGTCGTACATGGTCATCAACACGCCCGCGATGTCGAGCGACGGGTTGAGCGCGCCCCGAACACGCCGTAGCGTCGCGACGAGATCGGCGAGCCCCTCCAGCGCGAAATACTCGCAGTTGAGCGGAATCAGCACGGCGTCCGCTGCGACGAGCGCGTTCAGCGTGAGCAGCCCGAGCGACGGCGGCGTGTCGATGAAGACGAAATCGAAGCGATCGCGCAGCGGCGACACGAGATCGCGGAGCCTCCGCTCCCGATTGGGAAGCGTGACCAACTCCACTTCGGCACCCGTCAGATTCCGGTCCGCGGGGATCAGCGAAAGCCCTTTGACGGAGGTGTCGAGGACGAACGTCGCCGGATCCTCGGGCGGCTCCGCGTTGGTGAGCGCCTCGTAGATGGTCCCCGCCTGCGCGGCGCGGCCCTTCAGGCCGAACCCGCTCGTCAGGTTGCCCTGGGGATCCATGTCGACGACCAGGATCTGCTGTTTCGCGATCGCGAGCGCCGTCGCGAGATTAATAGCCGTGGTCGTCTTCCCGACCCCGCCCTTCTGATTGGCAACCGCAAGGATCCGACTCATTAGGTTAAACGACCAACAATGCGCGTCTATACGACTGTTCCACGTGGAACATCGCCCGAGATCTTGCTGAGTAGGGTAAGGCTGCTTTGGTTGGTCGGCACCAGAGGATACCTCCCAACCTCTCGCAGCGTCGAGGGATATTCGGTCGCCGGGATGCCCTGAGAGGATGCCAGGAAAAGTGCCACCAGCGATCCCTCCGGAAGGGCTCGGGCGATCGTTTGAAAGTGACCCGCTCCGAGCCGAATCGCACGCGCCGAAATCACCGCGGGCGCCCGCAGTGTCCTGCCCTGGAGGGCGTCATCAAATCGGGCCGGCTCGACTCGTGCGTTGATGCCGAGCTCGCGAACGACTTCGCGCAAAAATGCCGCCTTTCGCGTTCGCGACTCGATCATCTCGAGCTCTGACGCGGAGAGCGCGATGGCAAGCGGGATAGCAGGGGAGCCACCACCGGACCCAAGGTCTACGAGAAATGCGGACGCTGGCAGGCGGGGCGCCGCCGCAAGAGGCTCGATCAGAAGTCGGTCGAGCGCGGCATCCAAATCGTCCAGGGACGTAAGATTGACGACCCGATTCCAGCGAACAAGAAGGGCGTAATACGCCAGCAGTCGGTCGCAGAGCGGGTCGGGAATTTTCACCTGCGCCGCCGCGGCGCGAGTGAGCAGACGATCCCGGACCTCCGAATCCATTGGGAGAGGCTATCGCTATCGGTTCAAGCGGGCGGCGATCAATGCAACCGCCGCCGGCGTCACGCCGGGTATCCGGCCGGCCTGACCGAGCGTCTCCGGCCGCACGGCAGCGAGCCTCTCAACCATCTCTCGCGACAGCCCGGGAATGCCGTCATATATGAAGGTCGACGGAATTCCACGTGACTCCTGCTTCTGCAGACGCTCAACGGCTCGGATCTCCCGCCGGAGGTAGCCGGCATACCGGAACTCCGTTTCGATGGTCGCCAGATCGACGTGCGCATTGGTGATTTCGAGCGGCAGCGTGGCTGCGATGGCGGTCACGTCCGTCCCGGGCCGCATCAGCGCGCGCGCGGCGGCGGTCCGGACACCGTTCACCTCGATCGAAAAGCGCCCGATCTTCTCCATGTTCCTGCGGAAGCGCTCCCGACGGTCCATAAACATGCGCCATCGCCGATCGTCGACAAGCGCGAACGCGCGCCCGCGGGGCGTCAGGCGCAGGTCCGCATTGTCCGTTCGGAGAAGCAGACGGTGTTCCGCGCGCGAGGTGAACATGCGGTACGGTTCGAGGCAGCCTCGTGTGGTCAGGTCATCGATCATGACCCCGATATACGCCTCGTTGCGCCCGAACACGACCGGGTCGGATCGACGGACGGACCGCGCGGCGTTTACCCCAGCCATCAAGCCTTGCGCCGCTGCTTCCTCATAGCCGGAAGTGCCGTTAATCTGGCCGGCGAGAAACAGCCCGGAGACACGTTGCGTTTCGAGCGTCCTGCGCAGCTCGGTCGGCTGAATGAAGTCGTACTCGACGGCGTAGCCCGGCCTCAGCATCTCCGCATCCTCCAGGCCAGGCATGGCCTGCACGATGTGCCGCTGCACATCCGACGGAAGGCTCATCGAGAACCCGTTGACGTAAATCTCGTCGACGTCGATGCCCTCGGGCTCGAGGAAGATCTGATGCCGTTCCCTATGAGGAAACCGCATGATTTTGTCCTCGAGCGATGGGCAGTATCGCGGTCCGATTCCTGAGATCTGCCCGTTGTAGAGTGGCGACTGGCTGATGTGCGCCCGAACGAGGTCGTGCACGCGCTCCGTCGTGTGCACCAGATGACATGAGATCTGCGGTCGTTGGATCGCAGGAGTGAGAAACGAGAAAGGCACCGGTGGCTCATCGCCCCGCTCCTCCCGGAACTTCGAAAAGTCGATGCTCCGGCGGTGGAGGCGCGGAGGCGTGCCGGTCTTCAGACGTCCCCACGTAAACCCGAACGATTTCAACGATTCGGCGAGGTCGCGTGACGGCGGCTCACCCGCGCGTCCCGCGGGCCGCTGCTCGGGGCCCACGTGCACCAGGCCATTCAGGAACGTACCGGTCGTCACGATCAGCGCATCGCAGCGATACTCGGTTCCATCCTCCAACGCGAGGCCCCGAACGCGGCCGTGCTCGACGAGGATCCGCCCAGCCTTGCCGACGATCCAGGAAAGGTTCGGGAGACCCTCGAGCGTCTCACGCACCCACCGGCCGTACTGGCGCTTGTCGGCCTGCGCGCGCGGCGACCACACCGCCGGGCCGCGGCTGCGGTTCAGCAGCTTGAACTGAATGCCGGTCGCGTCAATCGCGAGCCCCATGAGGCCGCCTAGGGCGTCGATCTCCCGAACCAGGTGTCCTTTCGCTGTCCCGCCAACGGCGGGATTGCACGGCATGTGGGCGATCGTCTCGCGCGACAGCGTGCAGACCGCCACGTCGCATCCCATGCGTGCAGCTGCCCAGGCGGCTTCCACCCCCGCGTGCCCCGCGCCAATCACGATGACCTCGTGGTGCAGCATTGATGACTTACGTATGTCTCTATTTGCCGATGCAGAAGCGCGCGAAGATCGCGTGCAGCACCTCGTCGGGCGCACGCACACCCGCCACGTCGTCGAAATACCCGCGCGCCTCGTGCAGATCGGCGAGGACCAGTTCCTCGGGCACCCCGTCCGCTGCCGCCGCCGATGCGCGCGCGATCGCGTCCTTCGCCCGCGTCAGGAGATCGGCGTGGCGCAGGTTGGAAATCGCCGGGCGATCGCGTCCGGGCACCGGGGACGCCGCGCTCGCCAGCGCCGCACGGAGTGCGTCAATGCCTTCGTCGGTCAGCGACGAAACTGGCAGCGCGTCCACGTCTTCGTTCCGCCACGCCGGCGGAAGATCCGATTTGCTCGCGACGATTACGCGCGCACGCCGCGGCGTCTCGTGGAGCAAGGAACGATCGGCCTCCGAGAGCGGCTCGGATCCATCCAGGACGAGAAGCAGCACGTCCGCTGCAGCGCCGGCCTGCCGCGCGCGCGAGATGCCTTCCTCCTCGATGGCATCTTCGCTCCCGTCGCGAAGGCCTGCGGTATCGACGAGCGTCATCGGGATCCCGCCGATGTCGATACGCTCCGTCAGGAGATCACGCGTGGTGCCTGGGACGTCGGTCACGATCGCGCGGGCGGCTCCGGCGAGCCTGTTGAACAGGCTCGACTTTCCAACATTTGGTCGTCCTGCGATCGCAACCGTCAGGCCTTCACGAATGAGCCGGCCGCGGACGGCATCCGCGAGCAGCACGTCCAGATCGGCGGCAAGACCGTTCAGCAGTGTCGACGTCCTCTCGGTATCGGTGAAGTGATACCCCTCCTCCGGGAAGTCGAGCGAGGCTTCGAGCGGAGCGATCGCGTCGAGCAGCCGCGCATCCAGCGTCCGCAAGCGCGTCGTGAGCGTCCCTTCGAGCTGATCGAAGGCAAGCCGAGCCTGTGCCGGCGTCACCGCATCGACGAGATCGGCCACGGCTTCCGCCTGCACGAGATCGATGCGGCCATTCAGGTACGCACGGAGCGTGAACTCACCAGGATTCGCCAGCCGCGCTCCGGTGCGCACCGCCGCTCTCACGATCTGCTCGAGGATGGTCGGAGTACCGTGCGCAGAGATCTCTACGAGATCTTCGCCCGTGTACGATCGCGGCGCTGGAAAGAAGGTGACGATGACCTCGTCCAGCGCGGCGCCCTCGTCGCTCGTCACGCGGCAGAACGTCGCGTGCCGCGGCCGCAGCGCCGTTCGCATCGTCAGCGCGCATGCGATCGCCAGCGCTGACGCGCCGCTGAGGCGGACGATGCCGATCGCCCCCCGTCCGGGAGGAGTGGCAATCGCCACGATCGTGTCGTCGGTGGAGAACATCTTTCTGCTGGAATTCGGGCGACCCTGAGAGGGCCGCTTCACGTACCTAGCGCGGGCCGTTGAGGCCCGCGACCCAATGCGTCAGCGCCGTGCGGAGATGATGACGGTCTTCAAATATGCGTCGCCAATGCTCTCGGACGTCATCTGCGGATCTTCCGCGACGGTCAGGTGCACCAGCCGGCGGCAGTACGGATTGAGCGGCCCCATTTCCTGCGGCGAGCCGGAATTGCGCGCCTTCTCCATCATGAACCGGGCCATCTGGCGCAGCTCGGCGTCTTTCGCCTTACGGTAATCCATGCAGTCGACGACGAAGCTGCGGTCGTCCTTCAGCTCGCGCCGGAAGCCGGTGTTGACGATCTGCTGCAGCGCGTCGAGCGCCTCCGCCTTGCGGCGCAGCAGCACTTCGCCGCCGTCGCCCGACAACTCGATGCGAATGGCGTCCGATGTGTCCTCGACGTGGACGTCGAGCGCCAGTCCCATCGCAGACAGAACGTCCGTCATGAAGCCGGCGACCTTCTGCTGCACGTCCATTACTCGTGCTCCTTCGCCTGATCGGTGCGCCCGCTGCCCGCCTTTTTCATCCGCCGCTCCGCTGGTGGGCGGACGGTCCGCTGCTGCATCGGCCCGATGAGACGATTCGTGATCATCTGCTGCCCGATGCCCCAGAGATTGCTCACGGTCCAGTAGAGCAGGAGACCGCTCGACCACCAGAGCGACATGCCGGCGAGGACGACCGGCATGACCAGCATCATCTTCTGCTGCATCGGATCCGCGGTTGTCGGCGTCATCCTCTGCTGAAAGAACATCGTCGCCCCCATGAGCACGGGGAGGACGTAGTACGGGTCGGGCGCGACCAGATCGTGAATCCAGAAGATGAACGGCGCGCCGCGCAACTCGATTGCGACGGCGAGAAGCGAGTAGAACGCGAACAGAACCGGGAACGTCAGGAGCATCGGGACGCAGCCGCTCGCGGGGTTGACCCCGCGTTCGCGGTAGAGATTCATCAGCTCGACGTTCATCTTCGAGCGCGCCGGATCGCTCATCTTCAGCTTGGCGTAGCGATCCTGGATCGCCTTCACCTCGGGCTGAATCTCCTGCATCTTCCGCATCGAGACCACGCTCTTGTGCCGGAGCGGGAACATCGCGAGGTTGATCAGCACCGTGAGGATGATGACGGACCATCCGTAGTTGCCGGCGAAGCCGTTGATCCACTTGAGCGCACGCAGGAGCGGGACGGCGAGCCACGCGAACATGCCGAAGTCGATCGCTCGCACGAGGTTGCGATCGACGGCGGCGAGGACGTCGAAATCCTTCGGGCCGAGAAAAAACGTCGTGTTGGTCGGCGGAGCGGGGAAGTTCATCCACCAGCGCACGAAGTGTGCGCCGGCAGGATTCCCTTCGATCGGAATCGCGAGCGGCTGGTACTCCACGCGAAGCGGCGCCTGGGGCGCAACGAGGGCGTCGAGGAAGTAGTGATCGTCCACGCCGACGAACCCAAACGTGCCTTCCTGGACCGCTTGCGCCGGAATCTTGTCCTGCGCGACGCGCTTGATGCTGCCGTCCTTGAAGTAGATCGGCTGCGAGGGCGGATTGTAGCCGCGGGAGTGCGGCACGAGGCCGCCGCCGATCGAAGGGCCCCCGTGTAGCGTGAAGTTCACGGGCTGACCCGCGCGGGTCACCGACGCCGAGAACGTGAGGAGGTACGGCTGCGCCGCCGAGAAGGTAAACGTCTTGTGCGCTTCGAGGCCGCTCGCGCTGCGAAAATCGAAGCGCAGCGACTGCTGCCCCTGCTCGACGTGCAGCGCGTCTGCGCTCGGTGTGAAGCTGCCGTTCTGCAGCTCGCTCGAGAGCGCAGCATCCTGGACGCTCAGCGTGAACGGCAACGGGACATCCGCTCCGACCGTCTGCGGCACCAGCTCCAACAGCACACCTGCGGTGTCGTGGTACTTCTTCAACCGCCAGCTCTTGAGCGCGCCGCCCCGCGTCGTGAACGTCGCTCGCACGAACGCATTGTCTACGGTGATGTCGCGTCCCTCCTCAGACGGCGAACTGGCGGACGCGGGCGAACTCCCGGTGGACGACGGTGCGGACGCGGGCGACGACGACGGCGGTGGAGGGGATGGCTTTGCGGGTTTTGCGGTAGTCGCAGTGGTCGATGCTCGCGGGGGCACCTGTTCCGGCTTCGACGGCATCAAGAACTGAAACCCGGCGATCACCAGGAACGAGAGCACGACGAACAGCAGAACGTTGCGCTGCATGGACGAGAGTTAGTTCCCCGAGAGCGGCCCGTCGGCTCGCCGGGGAGGAACCTGATCGAGCCCCGAGCCGCCGAGCGGGTGGCACCGCGCGAGTCTGCGAAGCGCGAGGAGCGTCCCCCGGCACGTCCCGTGGGTCCGGATCGCATCGGTGGCGTAGACGGAGCACGAGGGCACGAAGCGGCACGCGCCGCCGGTCATTGACGACAAGGTCAACTGGTACAATCGAATAGCGCCAAGCGCCAGACGGGCGGTGATCGTCATCTCGGTGCCGGCCGCCCGCACCGGCGGAGCGTCGTGCGGAAGTCGTCGCGCAGGGCGGACCACGGAGCGTCGAGCAGGGCGCGCTTGGGAATCACAATCAGGTCGAGCGCAGGGCGGAGTTGGGCTTCCGTTCTGAAAACCTCTCGAATCAGACGTTTTGCGCGATTTCTCACCACCGCGCCCCCAAGACGGCGCGACGCGACAATGCCGAGCCGGACGGGCCCGGCCGGTTCGCTGTCGACGGCGCGGTCACCCGCGCCAGGAGACGCGATGATGGTGAAATATCGGCCATGCACTCTGCGCCCGCTGTCGAACACCCGCTTGAACTCGGTCCGGCGGCGCAGCCGGCGGGCGCGGGGCAGAGTCTGCGACGACATGGGAATGACGCCGGGCGGGCGGAGCCGCCTCCGGACTGATGGTGGCTTCGTGTGCCTGTCAGCGGGACGCCGAAACGCTCAGGCGCTTTCGCCCCTTGGCGCGGCGCCGCTTCAGCACCAGACGCCCGTTCTTCGTGCTCATCCGCACCAGAAATCCGTGTGTACGTTTCCGGTGCCGTCGATTCGGTTGATACGTCCGCTTCATGATGATGCCAGCCTAGTCGCCGCGATTCCTGCGAAATCGGAGAAACCACGATAGTAGCGAAGCCTGAAGAGCCCTGTCAATTCAGGCCCGGAAAATAAGGGCGTTTGTCACACTTCGAACCCCTATGCTACAGTCCGTTCCCCGCGCCGGCGGTAGGGTCAGGCCCCGAAGTTTTCCACAGGTGTGGAAAAAAATGTGGAAAAACCCGGAGGCGAAGGTCGAAATCGCTTGTATCTGACGGTGAATTGTGAGACCTCGACCGTCAGCCGCCCTGACAACAGGCGCCGCCGAAGGCGAAAGGTCCCGGAATCGTAATCATGACGGGCACTAATCTCTGGGATCAGGTCCTTTCGCGGATCGAAACCAAGGTCAACCGGCACAGCTTCTACACGTGGTTCAAGCCCACGGCTTTCGTCGACGAGCGCGACGAGGCGGTGCGCGTACGCGTCCCCAACGCGCTTTTCCGCGACTGGCTGACGAAGCACTACTCGGCTGTTATCCAGGAAGCCCTTGCGGAGCTCAATCGTCCGATGACGGCAGTCTCGTACGTCACGGAGGAGGCGCCAGCGCCGGCGCCCGAGCCGTCCGCCGCAATCACGGTCGTGGAGGCCATCGATGAGCCCGCGGAGGGGGACGGCGCACTCAGCGCCCGCTATTCTTTCGACACCTTCGTCGTCGGGCCCTCGAATCAGTTCGCGCACGCCGCCTGCCGTGCGGTGGCGGAAGCGCCGTCGCGTTCCTACAACCCGCTGTTCATCTACGGCGGCGTGGGGCTCGGGAAGACCCATCTCATGCATGCGATCGGGCACTATCTGGTGAACCACCTGAAGAACCTGAAGCTGACGTACATCTCGTCCGAGCGCTTCATGAACGAGATGATCAACGCGGTCCGCTACGATCGCGTGCTCGATTTTCGCGAACGCTACCGCAGTGTCGACGTGCTGCTCGTCGATGACATTCAGTTCCTCGCCGGCAAGGAAGGGACGCAAACGGAGTTCTTTCACACCTTCAATGCGCTGTACGACTCGCAGAAGCAGATCGTCATCAGCAGCGACTGCCCGCCGCACGAGATTCCTCAGCTCGAAGAACGCCTGCGTTCGCGGTTCGAGTGGGGACTGATCGCGGACATCCAGGCCCCGGATCTCGAGACGAAAACGGCGATCCTGAAGAAAAAGGCCGAAACCGAAGGCATTCCGCTCCCCGACAACGTCGCGATTTACATCGCGGGCAAGATCAAGTCGAACATCCGCGAGCTCGAAGGATCGCTCATCCGCCTCATCGCCTACGCGTCGCTGACCGGGCGAGAGATCTCGCTGCCGCTCGCGCAGGACGTGCTGCGCAACGTGCTGCAGAACGACGAGAAGGCGATCACGATCGAGATCGTCCAGAAGGCGGTCGCCGACTACTACCAGTTGAAGCTTGCCGATTTGAAGTCACGCAACAACTCGAAATCGGTCGCCATGCCGAGGCAGATCGCGATGTATCTGTGCAAAACCCTCACGAACGCGTCGCTGCCGGAGATCGGCAAAAGCTTCGGGGGAAAGCACCACTCGACCGTCATCCACTCGATTCGCAAGATCGAGGATCTGCGGCAGCGCGAAGGAGATTTCAACACCGTTATCAACAACTTCATCGAGTCGTTTCGTTGAGGCAGCGAGAGTTTTCCACATGCTTCGCCGAGAGCGGGCTGTGGATGACCTGTGCGCCTCCCGAGGGGTGTAAAACCTCAACAGCATCCCACCAAAATCCCCTCCGTGAACCCACCGATCCTTCCACAAGCTAAGTGACAGATTTTCAAGGACCTACGGCTAACATTTCCCTTTTCAACAGCACCTCTTTCTTGTTATAATTCTTTGTTCCGTTTCTCTCTCCTCATTTCAGAGATCACCACTATGGAACTGGTCGTCCGCAAGACTGATCTGCTGCGCGAACTTCAGCTCTTCCAGGGGATCGTCGAACGCAAGAACACGATTCCGATCCTGGCCAACGTGCTGCTCGAGGCGAACGGCGAGGAAATGAAGATGCTGGCGACCGATCTCGAGGTCGGCCTGCGCAGCCGCTGCACGGCGAACGTGTCCAAGGGGGGATCGCTCACCCTTCCGGCCAAGAAGCTGTACGAGATCGTCAAGGCGCTGCCGGAGACGGACGTGCGGATCGAGGAGGACAAGGGAGGCGTGAAGGTTGCCGCGGATCGATTCGACTCGCGCATGCAGACGCTTCCCCGGGAGGATTTTCCGTCGCTGCCCGAGGCGACCGGCACCTACAGCGCGACGCTTCCGCGAGACGTGCTGCGGCAGATGGTCTCGAAGACGCAGTTCGCGATCACCGGTGAAGACACCCGGTACTTCCTGAACGGCGCGCTGTTCATCCTGCGGGCCGATTCGATGAGCCTGGTGTCGACGGACGGCCATCGTCTCGCGCTCATCACGGTGCCTCGCGACACGGGAAGGAAAGGGAAGCCGGACGAAGACGTGCGGGTCATCCTGCCGAGGAAGACGCTCCTCGAACTCGGACGCCTGCTGATGGAAGGGGAAGGGCCAATCCAGTATGAGCGCGGCGAGAACCATCTGTTCTTCGACATCGGCGGACGCCTGTTGATCTCGCGGATGATCGACGGCCAGTTCCCCGCGTTCGAACGCGTCATTCCAAAGAGCAACGACAAACGCATCGAGTTCGATCGCGATCGACTGACGAGCGCCGTCAAGCGCGTGGCGCTGCTGTCGAACGAACGGTCGCGCGCGGTGAAGTTCCAGATCGACAAGGGCAAGGTGGAGATCGCTTCGAGCAGCCCGGAGTTCGGTGAGGCCAAGGAAGTGGTGATGGTGGACTACGCGGCCGCGCCGGTGACGATCTGTTTCAACGCGCAATACGTTCTCGACTTTCTCGGCGTGGTCGAGACGGACATCGTTTCCCTCGAGTTCAAGGACGAGATGAGCCAGGCGGTGATGAAGCCAGTTGGCGCCGAGGGGTACGAATACACGTACGTGATCATGCCGATGCGCATCTGATCTGACTGAATGTCCCAACTGAATCCACGACACGAGCAGCAGCCGGACGACCTCGAGGTGACGGGTGCCGCCGAGACTCCGGCTGGATCCGTCTCCGGAAACGGATCCGGTGCGGCCGTCGACGACTACGGCGCCGACAAAATCAAAGTCCTCGAGGGGCTCGAAGCCGTCCGCAAGCGCCCCGCCATGTACATCGGGTCAACCGGCGTTCAGGGGCTGCATCACCTCGTCTACGAGGTCGTCGACAACTCGATCGACGAGGCGCTCGCGGGATTCTGCGATCAGGTCAACGTCCAGATTCACATCGACAACTCCGTCACGGTCATCGACAACGGCCGCGGGATTCCAGTCGATCGCCACGCCAGCGGCAAGTCGGGGGCCGAAGTCGTGTTGACCGTTCTCCACGCGGGCGGCAAGTTCGACAACGACAGCTACAAGGTGTCGGGCGGTCTGCACGGCGTCGGCGTGTCGGTCGTGAACGCGCTCTCCGAGATCCTCGAACTGGAGATCTGGCGCGGCGGTCAGGTCTACAAGCAGACGTACGAACGGGGCACGCCGACGGCGGATCTCGAGGTCACCGGGACGACGAAGAAGCGCGGCACGAAGGTGACGTTCAAGCCGGACGCGCAAATCTTCGAGACGACGGAGTTCAGCTTCGACACGCTCGCGCAGCGGCTGCGGGAGCTCGCCTTCCTCAACGGCGGCGTCACGATCACCATCGACGACGAGCGCGACGGCAAGGGGCACAAATTCCTGTACGAAGGAGGCATCGTCTCGTTCGTGCAGTATCTGAACCAGAACAAGGCGCCCGTCAACGACAAGCCGATCTACATGCGCGGCGAGAGGGACGGCATCGACGCCGAGATCGCGCTGCAGTGGAACGACGGCTACGCCGAGACGCTCTATTCGTTCGCGAACAACATCAACACGCATGAAGGCGGCACGCACCTCTCGGGCTTCCGATCCGCGCTGACGCGGACGATCAACTACTACGCGGGCAAGAACAACCTGACGAAGGATCTGAAGGACGCGACGATCAGCGGCGACGATATCCGCGAAGGGCTCACCGGCGTCATCAGCGTGAAGATTCCGCGCCCCCAGTTCGAAGGGCAGACCAAGACGAAGCTTGGCAACACCGAGGTCAAGGGCATCGTCGAGGCGATCGTCAACGACAAGCTCGGCGCCTACCTCGAACAGAACCCGAATGTCGCGCGGCGCATCATCGCCAAAGCCGTTGACGCGGCGCGCGCGCGTGAAGCCGCGCGGAAGGCGCGCGATCTCGTTCGGCGCAAGGGTGCGCTCGACAGCAGCGCGCTGCCCGGCAAGCTGGCGGACTGCCAGGAACGCGATCCGGCGCTGAGCGAGCTGTACATCGTCGAAGGCGAGTCCGCCGGTGGCTCCGCGAAGCAGGGGCGCGATCGGCGCTTCCAGGCGATTCTGCCGATCAAGGGCAAGATCCTCAACGTCGAGAAGGCGCGGTTCGACAAGATGCTCAGCAGCGACGAGATCAAGACGATGATCGCGGCGCTCGGCTGCGGCATCGGGTCGGAGGACTTCGATCTCACGAAGCTCCGGTACCACCGGATCATCATCATGACGGACGCGGACGTGGACGGCTCTCACATCCGCACGCTGCTGCTGACGTTCTTCTACCGCCAGATGCGCGCGCTGGTGGACTCCGGGTACGTGTACATCGCGCAGCCGCCGCTGTTCCGCGCGAAGCGTGGCCGCAGCGAGGTCTTCATCCGCGACGAACGCGATCTCGAGGCCTTCCTGATCCGCCGTGCGGTTGAATCGCGCGTGCTCGTCCTGCCCGACGGGACCCAGGTGTCGGGCGTGGAGCTCGAACGCAAGCTCGAAAAGCTGATTCAGTTCCGCAAGTACCTGCAGGTCGTCGAGCGCCGCGGCCCGACCCGCGACGTCGTCATCGAGCTGCTCGATCGGGGCGCGCGCGGCGACAAGATCTTCTTCAGCGACCGCGACAAGGTTCAAGGCCTCGCGGACTCGCTCAATACCCCGCTGCGCTCCGCGAGCGTACATCCGGACGAAGAGCACCAGGCGTACAGCATCGTGATCGAGGACCGCGCCGGCGGCTACCCGCGGCATCACCGTGTCGATCTCGACTTCGTGACGACGAGCGAGTTCCGGACCCTCGCGGCGTCCTACCAGGACGTCCGCGACATTCGCGGACGGATGGTCGTCCGGACGACATCGGGCGCGGCGGATGCGGAGGAATCAGCCGCGGAGGACACGACGCAGGCAGCGGCGAACGAGACGGCGATCGGCGGCGCGCCGATCGACGAGGCGACGAAACTTGCAGCGGAGCCCAAGGTGCCCGACGCCAGCTCGATGCCCAAGATGAAGGGGCGCGATCTGGAAGTGAAGGTCGCCTCGCTCGAGGAGCTCGTCGAGTTCTTCATCGCGGCGGGCAAGAAGGGCGTGGCGGTGAATCGCTACAAGGGCCTCGGCGAGATGAACCCGGACACGCTCTGGGAAACGACGATGGATCCGGTCAAGCGCACGCTGCTGCAGGTCAAGGCAGAGGACCACACCGAAGCGGACCTGATGTTCACGACCTTGATGGGCGATCAGGTCGAGCCGCGGCGCAAGTTCATCGAAGACAACGCGCTGGACGTAAAGAACCTCGACATCTAAGGATTCATGACAGAGATCGCTGCTTCGAAAGTCCCCGTCAACATCGAGGACGAGATGAAGCGCTCGTACATGGATTACGCCATGAGCGTGATCATCGGGCGAGCGCTGCCTGACGTCCGCGACGGATTGAAACCTGCGCATCGGCGGGTGCTGTACGGCATGCGTACGATGGGGCTCGCGTCGAACCGCGCGTACCGCAAATGCGCGAAGATCGTCGGCGAGGTCATGGGGAACTTCCATCCCCATGGCGACGCGTCGATCTACGACACGCTCGTCCGCCTGGCGCAGGAATTCAACATGCGCTATCCCCTGGTCGACGGCCAGGGGAACTTCGGCTCGGTCGACGCCGATCCGCCCGCGGCGATGCGGTACACCGAGGCTCGCCCGGAGCCGCTCGCCGAAGCGATGATGGCGGATCTCGACAAGGAGACCGTCGACTTCGTTCCGAACTACGACGAGAGCACTGAAGAGCCGACGGTCCTTCCGACGACGTTCCCCAACCTGCTCGTCAACGGATCCGCGGGCATCGCGGTCGGTATGGCGACGAACGTGCCGCCGCACAACATGCGCGAGGTCATCGACGGCGTCCTTGCGGCGATCGAGCACCGCAACGGCACGAAGCAGGAGCGGCTCAAAGCCGTTCTGCGTACGGTTCCAGGCCCTGACTTTCCCACGGGCGGTTTCATCGTCGGACGCGCCGGTGTCTACCAGGCCTACACGACGGGACGCGGCGCGATCACCGTCCGCGCGCGCGTCGCGACCGAGGAGTCGAGGAAGGGCGAGAAGACATCGCTCGTCGTGACAGAGATTCCGTATCAGGTCAACAAGAAGCGGCTGATTGAAAGCATCGCGGAACTGCATCGTGAGAAGACGATCGAAGGCATTTCCGATCTGCGCGACGAATCCGACCGCGACGGCATGCGGATCGTCATCGAGCTGAAGCGCGGGGAAGTGCCGGAGGTCGTGCTCAACAATCTCTACAAGCACACCCAGCTTCAAACGACCTTCGGCGTCATCATGCTGGCGATCGCCGCAGGCCGGCCGAAGATCCTCACGCTGCTCGACGTGATCGAGAACTTCGTCGAGTTCCGCCGCGAAGTGGTGCGGCGCCGGACCGAGTTCGAGCTGCGCAAGGCGGAAGCGCGGGCGCACATCCTCGAGGGCCTGAAGATCGCGCTCGATCATCTCGACGAGGTCATCAGGCTCATTCGCGGATCGAAGAGTCCTGTCGAAGCGCGCGAGGGGCTGATCACGCAGTTCTCGCTGACGCAGGTTCAGGCGCAGGCCATTCTCGACATGCAGCTTCAGCGCCTCACGGGCCTGGAGCGCCAGAAGATTCTCGACGAGCTCGTTGAGCTCATGAAGACAATCGAGCGCCTGCGCGCGATTCTGTCGAGTGACGACCTGCTGATGCAGGTGGTGATCGCAGAGCTGCGGGACGTCCGCGAGAAGTTCGGCGACGACCGCCGGACGGAGATCATCGACGAGAGCGGCGAGTTCCGCATCGAAGATCTGATCGCCGACGAGGACATGGCGATCACGGTGACGAACACCGGCTACATCAAGCGCACGGCGATCTCCACGTATCGCGCGCAGCGCCGCGGCGGGAAGGGCCGGATCGGCATGCGCACGCGCGAAGAGGACTACCTCAGCCACCTCTTCGTCGCGTCGACGCACGCCTACATCATGATCTTCACGGACCGCGGCCGCGCGTACTGGCTGAAGGTCCATGAGATTCCGGACGTCGGCCCTGGCGGCAAGGGCAAGGCGATCGCGAATCTCGTGCAGCTCGAGGAAGGGGAACGCATCGCGGCGCTGCTCGCGGTCAAGGAGTTTCCGGCCGAGGACGGCCAGCAGTTCGTCGTCATGGGGACGCGGAAGGGCGTCGTCAAGAAGACGGACCTCTCATCCTTCCGCAACCCGCGCGCAGGCGGGATCATCGCGATGGGCGTCGACGAAGGGGACGCCGTCATCGCCGTCGAGCTCTCGGAGGGCCACGAGCAGATCTTTCTGGGCACGCACGACGGCATGGCCATCCGCTTCGACGAGAACGACGTCCGCTCGATGGGGAGGGGCGCGTACGGCGTGCGCGGCATCAGCCTCCGGGAAGGGGACGAGGTAGTCGCGATGGAAGTCGTGCGCGAGGGAGGCACGCTCCTGACCGTCGCGCAGAACGGCTACGGCAAGCGCACCGGCCTCGACGAGTATCGCCTCCAGTCGCGCGGCGGCGTCGGCATCATCAACATCCAGACCAGTGACCGCAACGGCAAGGTCGTCGGGATTGCCTACGTGCACGACGATGATGAGGTGATGCTGATCAGCCAGCAGGGGATGATCCTGCGTATGAAGGCCGGCGACATCCGCACGATCGGCCGCGCGACGCAGGGGGTCCGGCTGATCGAGATGGAAGAAGGCGACGCGGTCGTCTCCGTCGCGAAGCTTGCGGAGAAGGAAGCGGACGAAGAGCCCGATGCTACGCCGGAGTGAGCTTCGCGAACTTCGCGAGCAGTTTCTTCTGACCCACTGAATTGAAACGGACCGTCACCTTGAGATCGTCGGTATGCTCATCGACCGCGAGCACGGTCCCGACGCCGAACTGCGCGTGCCTCACGCGCATGCCGGGCCGGAGCGCCGCCCCCGACTGATCCTCGTCCTCGTAGGCGTAAGTGGGCGCGTCCTCCCTGAACCGCGCGCCCCGTCCCTTGCGGCCGTACGGGTTCGTCCGGAACTCGTAATGTGCGTGCGTAAACGTCCCAGGGTACGCCGGCCTCTCCACGTCGACGCGCTCGACGAGCTCCGCGGGAATCTCCGCGAGGAATCGTGACGGCTGCGTCCCCTGGTACTCGCCGAAGATCCGGCGGCGCGCCGCGCCCGTCAGAACGAGACGCGATTCCGCACGCGTCATGCCCACGTAGAAGAGGCGGCGCTCCTCCTCGATTTCGGCCTCATCCTCGGACGAACGCGAGTGCGGAAACAGACCGTCCTCCATCCCCGCGATGATCACGACCGGGAACTCCAGCCCCTTCGCCGCGTGCATCGTCATCAGCCAGACCTTGGCTTCCCGCGTGCCCGACTCTTCATCGGCCTCGGAGAGCAGCGAGAGGCGGTCGACGAACCCGCCAAGGGAGGCCTCCGGTTCACGCGTCTCGTACTCGCGCGCCGCCGAGACGAGCTCCATCAGGTTCTCGATCCGTTCGTTCGCCTCTTCGGAATTCTCCTCGCGGAGATCGTTCAGGTATCCGGTTCGATCGAGCATCTTCCCGATCGCGATGGAGACGGGATCTTCGCGCGCGGCCTGCGCGAGGCCCACGATGAGATCGCGGAAGACGCGCAGCGACGCGACCGCACGATTGCCAAGCTTTCCTTCGTCGACGGCGTAGACCAGCCGTGCCCACAGAGAGCGAGCGGAGCTGACCTCGGCGAGGCCCGCGGCGAGCAGGGGAGGAGCGTCCGCCGCGACAGCCTCGGGATCGATCGCCTGCAGCGCGTCCATGACGCCTTTGCCAATCCCGCGCGCGGGCACGTTGATTACGCGCCGCAGACTCACGTCGTCGTGCGGGTTGATGATCAGCTTGAGATAGGCGAGCGCGTCCTTGATTTCCTTGCGCTCGTAGAACCGGACGCCCCCGATGATCTTGTACGCGACCCCTTCGCGCATGAGCGCGTCTTCAATGGCGCGCGACTGCGCGTTCGTCCGGTAGAGCACCGCGAGGGTGGCGTCGACGTCCTCGGCGCGTGCCTGCTTCGTGGTCCGCGTGATGAAGTCCGCCTCTTCGAGCTCGTCGCCGCCGCGGAAATAAAGAATGTTCCGCCCGCCCTTGCGCTCCGTCCATAGGCGCTTGTCCTTGCGATTGCGGTTCTGCTGGATGACCGCGGTGGCCGCGTCCAGGATCACTTGCGTCGAGCGATAGTTCTGCTCGAGCCGGACGATCTGTGCCTCCGGAAAATCGTGTTCGAAATCGAGAATGTTTCTGAGATCCGCGCCGCGCCACTTGTAAATGGACTGGTCTGGATCGCCGACCACGGCCAGATTGCGATGGATTTCCGACACGCGCTTGATGAGAAGGTATTGCGGGCGGTTCGTGTCCTGGTACTCGTCCACCATGACGTACCGGAACTTCCGCGCGTAGCGTTCGCGCGTTGCGTCCGAGGTCTCGAAGAGCTCCACGGTCTTCAAGAGCAGATCGTCGAAGTCGAGGGCGTTCGAATCAGCGAGCGCGCGCAGATAGCGTTCGTAGATCTTCGCGATCTGCTCGTCGCGCAGGTTCCACTGGCCGCGCAGCGAGTCGGGCCCTTCCATCCGGTTCTTCGCCTGGCTGATGCGCGCGAGCGCCATGCGCGGGGGTACGAGCTTGTCGTCGATGCCGAGCTCGCGCTCGGCCTGCTTCACGACGGCAATCTGGTCCGACGAGTCGTAGATGACGAAATCGCGCGATAGCCCGATGTGCGGCGCCTCACGCCTCAGCAGCCGCGCGCAGAGCGAATGGAACGTCGACAGCCAGATGCCATTGCATTCCTTCCCCAGGAGCGATTCGACGCGCTCGCGCATCTCGCCGGCGGCTTTGTTGGTGAACGTGACTGCGAGCACCTCGTCGGGCTTGGCGTGGCCGTCTCCGACGATGTAGGCGATGCGATAAGTGATGACGCGCGTTTTTCCAGAGCCCGCGCCGGCGAGGATGAGGAGGGGACCGTCGATCTGGAGGACGGCCTCACGCTGTTCGGGGTTCAGATTGGAGAGGAAAGACATGCGGGATCTTCAGTATACGCGGAGGTTGGATGCTGGAGGTTGGAGGTTGGGGGCTGGACGCTGGATCGGAGGAGTCTGGACGTTGGATGTTGAATGCGACGCACCTGCTTGATCGGGCGCCTCCGGGTGTGTACGACCCGGCGACCAGTGCTGGCGAATTGAAAAGACATTCCGTGATGAGCAGAACGACAAACGTCATCCGGGACAGAAAGGGTCCAAGGCCGTGATGCGGATCGAGCAGTTGGCGACTCGGGAGCGACAGCCGGGCAGTCGCTTCGGTGATGGAACGCAGGTCACGCGAAGAGCCGAACCGCAAGAAGAAGCACAAACGCGCACGTCGCTCCCGAAGCCGCGAGACGGCGTTGTTGTGCGCGGCGAAGTCCGTGCAGTAACCGTCTGCCCGAATCGATGCACTGCTTCAGGTCTCTCGCTTCCGATGGAATTGTGTAGCCGAGGCGCAGTGAAACCTCCAGTTGTGTGTCCAGCTCGGCATAGGATCCGAGTGCAATACCGAGGTGATTCACACAAGCGCGGATCGCGCGCCGCGCCTGCCCCTCAGCGATGTTTGACGGAACCGATACAGCAGCGCGACGCATCTGCGCCGATAAACCGTACGTCTCCGATTTTGGAAATCCGGCGGTCAGAACATAGGTCTTCATCACAGCCTCCATACCAACCTGCCAAGCCTCAAGATCGCGATGATCTTTTATCTCGCTCATATGAGCCTCATTTCTGCCATCCCCCCAAGCATCCAGAAATGCTGTTTCTGCAACTACGGCCTGTAATTCGCTGAACGAGAGGGCGACGGCCCTGTAGCGGCAAGACGCGCGCCCGGCCGTCCAACCTCCAACCTCCAACCTCCAACCTCCTCAGGCGCCTGCGCCCGTGGTACCATCCCCAAATGGGCGCCACACTGCTCGAGAAAGTCTGGAACGCGCACACCGTTCGCCGGCTCCCGACTGGCCAGACCCAACTCTTCATCGGCCTGCACCTCGTGCACGAAGTCACGAGCCCGCAGGCATTCGACATGCTCCGCGCCCGCGGCGGCCGCGTCGCGTTCCCCGATCGCACCCTCGCAACCGTGGACCACATCGTCCCGACGCGCGATCAGCGGCGGCCGTTCGTCGATCTCATGGCCGAAGAGATGCTGTCGTCGCTCGAGCGCAACTGCGCCGAGCACCACATCCGGCTGCTCGATCTCTCCAGCGGCAAGCAGGGCATCGTCCATGTCATCGGGCCGGAGCTGGGGATCACGCAGCCGGGGATGACGATTGCCTGCGGCGACAGCCACACGTCGACGCACGGTGCGTTCGGTGCGATTGCCTTCGGCATCGGGACGACGCAGGTGCGGGATGTGCTCGCGTCGCAGTGCCTCGCTATGGACCCGCTGAAAGCACGGCGGATCTCCGTGCGCGGCCGGCTGCAGCCCGGCGTCTACGCCAAGGACGTCATTCTGGAAATCATCCAGCGGCTCGGCGTCAAGGGAGGCGTCGGATACGCGTACGAGTATGCGGGCGACACCATCGAGCGCATGTCGATGGAAGAGCGCATGACGATCTGCAACATGTCGATCGAGGGCGGGGCGCGCGTAGGTTACGTGAATCCGGATCGCACGACCATCGAGTACCTGCGCGGACGTCCGCTCGCGCCGCAGGGGGACGACTTCGAGCGCGCGTCGGCGTGGTGGATGTCCATGGCGTCCGATCCGGACGCGCGATACGACGATGAGATCACGCTGGAGGCGTCGAGGATCCGGCCGACCGTCACCTGGGGCATCAATCCCGGCCAGTCGATCGCAATCGACGAGCGCATTCCGGCGTCGGCAGACGACGAGGCGCTGTCGTTCATGGGATTCAGCCGCGGTCAGCCGCTGAAAGGCACGCGCATCGACGTCGCGTTCGTGGGCTCGTGCACGAACGGACGCCTGTCGGATCTGCGCGAGGCCGCGCGCGTCGTGCAGGGACAGCACGTCGCCTCCCACGTGCAGGCGATTGTCGTCCCGGGTTCACAGGCCGTCCGCGCCGCGGCCGAGCGCGAAGGGCTCGATCGCGTCTTCACCGACGCGGGCTTCGAATGGCGCGGCGCCGGGTGCTCGATGTGCCTCGCGATGAACCCCGATCGCCTCGAGGGACGCCAGATCTGCGCCTCGTCTTCGAACCGCAACTTCAAGGGACGACAGGGAAGCCCGACGGGACGTACGCTCCTCATGAGTCCCGCGATGGTGGCAGCGGCGGCGGTGGCGGGAGAAGTCGTCGACGTGCGCGAGTTCGCCACGGCGGAGGTGGCCATTGGCCGTTGAACGAGTTCGCGAGATCACGGGCACCGCGCTCCCCGTGCGCGGCGACGACATCGATACCGATCGAATCATTCCCGCGCGGTTCCTGAAAGCGATCACCTTCGAAGGGCTCGAGCAGCATCTCTTCGAAGACGATCGTCGTCAGGTGGATGTGCGGCAGTCGGGCACACATCCGGTATCGAACCCGACCTACGCGTCCGCGTCGATCATGCTCGTGAACGCGAACTTCGGATGCGGCTCGTCGCGCGAGCACGCGCCCCAGGCAATCCGGCGTCGCGGGATTCGCCTCGTGCTCGGGCAGTCTTTCTCGGAGATTTTTTTCGGCAATTCGGTTGCGCTCGGGATGCCTTGTCCCACAGCGAGCGCGGATGCCGTCAACACGCTCATGGACATCGTCGAGCGCAATCCCGAAACGAAACTGACGGCCAATCTGGAGTCGATGGAGGTGAGCGCGGCCGGCCGGAGCTTTCCTCTCTCGTTGCCCGCCGCGGCGCGCGATGCGTTCCTCAATGGCAGCTGGGATGCGACCGGTCTGCTGCTCGAGAACTTCGACGAAGTGAGGGCTGTGGCCGAGCGGTTGCCATATGTGAGCGGCTGGTAGGCCAAGATCACAAACGGCCCGCGCGACGCGGCCCTATGCGTGGGACGGCCCTTTCAGGGCCGCCTGGGCATCCTTTGCAGGAGCCATCCCGCGAACGACTTCCAGAAACGCATCTGATGCGCGGCTGCGTTCTCCCGTCTTCCTGAAGACGAGCCGGACCTGGCGCGTCGCGCCCAGATCCGGGACGCGAACCGCGGCGAGGTGGCCGCGCGCGATCTCCGTCAGCGCGCACCGCCGCGGCAGCAGGGCGACGCCAATCCCCATCTCCACCGCGCGCTTGATGCCGTCGAGGCTCGGCAGCGAGATCTGGATGTTGATCGATGTGCGCCGCCGTTCATACGCGCGCAGCACGCGCTCGCGCGTCGGCGAGGGATCGTTGTGCGCGATGACGACCTCGCGCCCGACTTCCTGCAGTGTAACGCGCGGACGCGACGCCAGAGGATGACGAGGCGACGTGAGCAGGACGAGCTCGTCGCCTCCGAGCAGGACCGTCTGGATGCCACGATCAGCGGGCTGGAACGTCAAGACGCCGAAATCAATCGACCGGTCCAGCACGGCCTCGGCCATCTGGCGCGAGGGTACACGGCGCACGTCGATCGCGACGCCCGGGTGCAGCCGGGCGAATCGATCCACCGCGGGCAGCAGGCTGTGCACAGCGGCTTCGTTCGCCCCGAGGATCACGCGGCCCCGCCTGACCTGCTGCAGCTCCCGCACGGCAACCTGCGCCTCGCCGGCGAGCGCGAGGAGGCGCTGTGCATATCCGTGCAACAGGCGGCCCGCTTCGGTCAGGGTGCCGTCGCGCGATGACCTGTCGAAGAGCCGTTCGCCCAACTCGTCCTCGATCCGGCGGATGGCCTGGCTGACCGCCGGCTGCGTCCGATGGAGGCGCCGGGCGGCCGTCGAGAAGCTGCGATCGGCCGCAACGGCCAGAAAAGCCGCAAGATCCTGCAGTTGCATAAGCAATCCTAATGTAAACCAAATAACTATAAATTGGACTTGTGGCCCTGGGCCATGTACAAGAGAAAGAAGGAGGGTCCTCAATGTCCGGCGACCGGCTGACTATCTTCGATACCACGTTGCGCGACGGTGAACAGGCGCCCGGGTTCTCGCTCCGTATCGTCGAGAAGCTGAAGATGGCGCACCAGCTCCGCGCGCTGGGGGTAGACATCATCGAGGCCGGGTTTCCGATCGCGTCCGACGCGGACGCCGAAGCCGTGCGCATGGTGGCCACGCACGTCCGCGGACCCGTCATTGCCGCGCTCGCGCGCTGCACGCCGAAGGACATCGAGCGGGCGGCATGGTCGCTCGAGCCCGCGCCGCGCCGGCGGATTCACGTGTTCATCGCCACGTCCGACCTGCACCTGGACCGCAAGCTGCGCATGACGCGGGAGGAATGCCTGCGCGCCGCGATGAGCGCCGTCCGCCTCGCGCGCAAGTACACGGACGACGTGCAGTTCTCCGCGGAGGATGCGACGCGTACCGATCCGGATTTCCTGTGGCGCGTCGTCGAAGCGGTGATTCAGTCCGGCGCAAAGACGATCAACCTCCCGGACACCGTCGGCTACTCCACACCGGACGAGATCCGCGACTTCTTCCAGGCGATCATCAACCGCGTGCCCAGCTCGGATCAGGTGACATTCAGCGCGCACTGTCATGACGACCTGGGCCTCGCAGCGGCCAACACGCTCTCGGCGATCAGCGCGGGCGCACGGCAGATCGAGTGCACCATCAACGGCATCGGCGAGCGCGCCGGCAATGCCTCGCTCGAGGAAGTCGTGATGGCGATCCGCGTCCGCGCAGATCGGCTGCCGTTCACGACCGCTGTCAACCCACAGGAGATTTATCCGTCGAGCCAGTTGCTCACATTGCTGACCGGCGAAGGGGTGCAGGCCAACAAAGCCATCGTCGGGCGTAATGCCTTCGCGCACGAGGCCGGGATTCACCAGGACGGCATGCTGAAGGATCGCCGCACGTACGAGATCATGCGGCCCGAGGAAGTTGGCGTTCCGCAGGCGACGCTCGTGCTCGGGAAGCATTCCGGCCGGCACGCGGTGCAGAAGCGCTGCGAGCAGATCGGGTGGACGCTGGATCGCCAGGCGCTTGACGAGGTCTACCGCGCCGTCATCGCGCACGCGGATCGCGAGAAGATCGTGAGCGACAGGGATCTGTCTGCCATCGTCGCGCGCGTGATGGGGACGTCAGCGCCCGCCGCCGGTGGCGGAACCGTGCCGGACTTCGCGGCAACGCCCGCGGAATTCGGGTATGGTCACGGCGTGTAGAGTCGGATGAACGCACGCGTCGTGCTGCTGCCCGGCGATGGGGTCGGGCCAGAGGTGACGTCCGGCGCGCAGCTCGTGCTCGAGCGCGTTGCCGAGGTGTTCGGCCACTCTTTTGATTTCCAGACGCACCTGATCGGCGGCGCGGCCCTCCGCGCCACCGGCACACCACTGCCCGATGAGACGCTCGCCGCGAGCCTCGAGGCGGACGCTATTCTCCTGGGCGCGGTCGGCCATCCGGATTTCGATTCGCATCCGCCGCATCAAAGACCCGAAGCCGCGCTGCTGCAGATTCGCCAGCGCCTCGGGCTGTACGCGAACCTGCGTCCGGCGCGTGTCTGGAAGGGACTCGAAGCCGCCGGACCGCTCAAGCCCGAGGTCCTCGCCCGCACGGATGTCCTCGTCGTCCGCGAGCTGACGGGAGGGTTGTATTACGGGGAGCCGCGCGGGCTCTCTCCTGAGGGCGACAGCGCGTGGAACACGATGCGCTACTCGCGAGCGGAGGTAACGCGCATCGCGCGCGTCGCGTTCGATGCCGCGAAGAACCGTCGCAGGCACGTGACTTCGGTGGACAAGGCGAACGTGCTCGAGACGTCGCGCCTCTGGCGCGCGGTCGTCAACACTGTCGCGCGCGATTACCCGGACGTGCGCGTAGAGCACATGTACGTCGATTCATGCGCGATGCGGCTGACGCTCGCACCGGCGTCGTTCGACGTCGTCCTGACGGAGAACCTGTTCGGCGACATTCTTTCCGACGAAGCAGGCGCGGTTGTGGGTTCGCTTGGACTCCTGCCGTCTGCAAGCCTTGGCGACAAGACCGGACTGTTCGAGCCGGTGCACGGATCCGCACCCGACATCGCGGGATTGAACGCGGCGAATCCGATCGGCGCGATCCTGTCGGGCGCGATGCTGCTGCGGCATGCGCTGAAGCTCGAAACCGAGGCGAATGCCGTCGAGGCGGCGGTGGAGCGCACCATCACGGACGGCCGCAGGACACGCGATATCGGAGGCAGCGCATCCTGCAGTGATGTCGCGAAGGCGATCGCCGAGCGGATCCGGAGGCAGGACCTATCAGATGCGCCCCAGTGAAGGTTGCGGCCACGTACGCTACGCCACGTTTGAAGACGTGCCTCGCGGGACATCGGTCCTGAAGCGAATCAGGGATCACCGCTGACCCCGGCTGCGCGGCAGGTGGGGTCAGAGCACCCGCACGGGCGCCGCGCGCTACTCGACGGTGACGCTCTTTGCCAGATTGCGTGGCTGGTCGACGTCGCAGCCGCGACGGACCGCGATGTGGTAGGCGAGCAGTTGCAGCGGCACGACCATCAGGACGGGCATGAGAAGCGGCTGTGCCGCGGGCACGGTGATCAGGAAATCCTGGGACAAATCGAGGAGCTGTCCGATACCGTCGTTGCCTTCGGTCGTGAGCGCAACCACGGACCCGCCGCGCGCCTTTGCTTCCTGGATGTTGCCGGCCATCTTCTCGAAGACGTGATCCTGCGGCGCGATCGTGACGACGGGCATCTGCTCGTCGATGAGCGCGATGGGCCCGTGCTTCATCTCGCCGGCGGGGTAGCCTTCCGCGTGAATGTACGAGATCTCTTTCAGCTTCAGCGCACCCTCGAGCGCGATTGGATAATTGATCCCACGGCCGAGATACAGGAAATCGCTGCGCTGATAGAAGCGCCGCGCGATCTCCTCCGTGAGCGGCTCGCACTTCAGCGTCTGTTCGAGGAGCAGCGGAAGCTGCGTGAGTGCATCGAGATGTGGACGCGCCTCGTTGGGCCCCAGGACGCCGCGAATTTGTCCCAGGTAGATCGCGAGCAGGTGGAGCGCAACGAGCTGTGACGTGAACGCCTTGGTCGAGGCGACGCCGATTTCCGGGCCGGCATGCGTGTAGACGGTGCCGTCGCTCTCGCGCGTGGCCATGCTGCCGACCACATTGCAGATCGCGACGCTGCGCGCGCCCTTCTTCTTGGCTTCCCGAAGCGCGGCGAGCGTGTCGGCCGTCTCCCCCGACTGCGTAATCACCACAGCCAGCGTGTGCTGCGGCACGATCGGATCGCGATAGCGATACTCCGAGCCGTAGTCCACGTCGACGGGCACGCGCGCCAGCGACTCGAACAGGAATTTCCCGACCAGGCCCGCGTGCCACGACGTGCCGCACGCGAGGATAATCACGCGCTCGGTCTCGCGAAGCACCTGATCGGGGATCTCGATCTCCTGCAGGAACACGCGGCCGCTTTCAACCGATGCTCGTCCGAGCACCGTCTCTTTCACCGCCCACGGCTGCTCGAACACCTCCTTGAGCATGAAGTGCTTGTATCCGGCCTTCTCCGCCATGACCGGATCCCACGACACGCGTGTGCTCTTCTTCGAGACGCCTCGTCCGGAGTAGTCGGTGAACTCCACACCAGACGGCGTAATCACCGCCATCTCCTCGTCACCCAGGAACACCACGTCCCGCGTGTGCGCGAGGATCGCGGGGATGTCGGACGCGACGAAGAACTCCCGATCGCCAAGGCCGATGACAATGGGCGGGCCGTTCCGGACGGTCACGATCTTCCGCGGGTCGTCAGCCGAGATGAGGACGAGCGCGAAGAGTCCGCGCATGTACAGCAGCGCTCGCCGGACCGCATTCTCGAGCCCGTCGTCTTTCATCTCGCGTTCGACGAGATGTGCGACGATCTCCGTGTCCGTCTCCGTCATGAACACGTGGCCCTCTGCCTGAAGCTGCCGCTTCAGATCGAGGTAGTTCTCGATGATCCCGTTGTGGACGACGACGATGCGTCCGGTGCAGTCGCGGTGCGGATGCGCGTTTTCTTCCGTGGGGCGTCCGTGCGTGGCCCAGCGCGTGTGGCCGATCCCGTACTCCCCCTGGAGCGGGTTGACCGCGATCGCCTCCTCGAGCCTCGCCAGCTTGCCGGCGCTGCGCCGCACTTCGATGGCGCCCTCGCGCACCAGGGCAACCCCGGCCGAGTCGTAGCCGCGATACTCGAGACGGCGGAGCCCGTCGATCAGGATCGGGAGGACTTGCTTTTCGCCGATATACCCGATGATCCCGCACATATCAGCGCTGATCCTTCTTCTTCCGCTCGACCCATCCTTCTTTGTTGACCTGTTTGCCGCGCGCAATGCCGAGCGCGCCCGCGGGCACATCGTCCGTGATCGACGAGCCGGCGGCGACGTAGGCGCCCCGTCCGACGCGCACGGGCGCGATGAGCTGCGTGTCGCTGCCGATGAACGCATTGTCTTCAATCACGGTCGCACTCTTCACGCGGCCATCGTAGTTGCACGTGATCGTGCCCGCGCCGATGTTGACCTTCTCGCCGATAGTCGAGTCGCCCAGATACGAAAGATGACTGGCCTTGGAGCCGCGGCCAAGCCTTGTCTTCTTCAACTCGACGAAGTTGCCGACCTTCGCGTCCTCCCCCACCTCCGAGTCGGGCCGCAGGTGGGCGAAGGGGCCTATCTGGGCGCCGGCGCGAATGCGGGACTGGAAGATGACGCAGAAGTTCTGAATCACGGCGCGGTCTTCGACGGCCGTGTCGACCAGGCGCACGCACGCCTGAATCTCGCAGCCGGAGCCGATTGTCGTCCGACCTTCCAGGTAGACGTTGGGGTACAGCACAGTATCCGGTCCGACGGTGACGTCGGGCCCGATGAAGGTTGATGCCGGATCGACGATGGTCACGCCGGCGGCCATCAACTCGTCTGCGCGTGCGGCTTTCAAAATGGCGTTCACGTCCGCGAGCTCCCTTCGACTGTTCACGCCCATGATTTCACGTTCATCCTGGACGGTCACGGTTTCCACGCCCAGGCCGCGCGCACGGTAGATGCGCACGAGATCCGGCAGGTAGTACTCCCCCTGTGCATTGCCTGATCCGAGGGTGGTGAGTGCCCCGAAGAGCGGCGGGAGATCGAACGCGTACACACCGCTGTTGATTTCGTTGATCGCCCGTTCCTCCGCCGTCGCATCCCGGTGCTCAACGATCGCGGCAATCGCACCCTTGTGACGAACGATGCGGCCGTAACCGTCGGGATCGGGAACGTGCGCCGTCAGCACCGTTGCGGCCGCGCCTGTATGGACGTGCCGATCGAGCAGCCGCCGCACCGTCTCGAGCCGCAGCAGCGGCACGTCCCCCGAGAGCAGCAGCACCGTCCCGGGTCCGTCAGGCAGGTACGGGTGGGCCTGCAGCAGAGCATGCCCGGTGCCGAGCTGCGGCTCCTGCAATGCAAAGCCAACGTCCGGCTGCCTCCGCGCCGAAAGCGCTTTCCCCTCTGCGTCAGGTGCAACGGCGAGGCCTTGAGCGACGGCGGACCGTTCCCCAATCGCGCGCTGCACCGCCGCAGCCCCGTGACCCACGATGACGGTGATCGTCTCGGGCTGAAGCGCCGCAGCCACCCGCAGGACGTGCTCGATCAGCGGCAGGCCGGCCGCCGGATGGAGAACTTTCGGCTGCGCGGACTTCATGCGGGTGCCCTTTCCCGCCGCGAGCACGACGACATGAAGGGCCGGCATGGGGGAGGAGAAAAGGGGCGCGCCGCGGGACGTCAGCTCAACGCCGGGTCTTGCGCGAGCGGGCGGGCGACGGGGAGACGGCTGCTCGCGCGGGCGATTCCGCCGCCGCAGGAGCGTCGATCACCTGCCGGAACCCTGGTTCGTCGCGCAGCGCCTCGAGGTCCGGATCCTGACGCGCCAGCGAGCGATTCTCCGGATTCAATCGGACGGCCTGTCGCAGATGCTCCAGCGCGTCGCCAGCCCTAGCCCGGCGCAGGCTCGCGACCGCCATCATGTAATGCGCGTGGTCATGACGCGGGTTTTCGCCGAGCGCCCGCTGCAGGTGCTGCAGCGCCAGCGCTTCGTTGCCGGAGTTGAACGCGACCGTAGCGGCGTAGACCCACTCGTCCGCCGTTTTGGGCGCCGGCTCGCGAGGTTCCAGCTCGCGCTCGCACACTTTCAGATACAGACGGGCCCGTTCGAGCAGCTCGCGTTCGTCCGGATATTGCTGAATGACCGAACGAAGCGCGTCGGCCGCGGCGGCGAAGTCGCGCCGCTGCAGCGCCTGAAGACCCCGCTCGTACAGCGCAACGGCCTCGTGGTAGGTCGGTTTTCGGGCAGGCGCCGTATCCGGCGGAGGAGCTGCCTGGCGCTCCTCCGCGACGGGCGCCGGTGACGCTGGGCTCCGCGACGGGACCTTGCGCGCACGCACCGGGCGTGTGCGCTTCGCCGCCGGCCGGCGTCTCGCGGTCTGACGCTGCCGTGGAGGCTTGCGACTGGTTCTGCGGGCTGTGGTAGCCGTGCGCGCCTTCGCCATCGTGTCTCTGCCTGAACTCTACGATTCCCGTCGTGCGGAGCCCATGGCAGACCCCGCCGGTTCCGAACCGGGGGACAGTAGCAAATCCGCCGACGCGGGGTCAAGATCGGAGAAGAATTTCGGCCCAGTCACGGCTGAGCTCGCCAGGCCAGACGTCGGCCTAGTTGGTCTTGCGACCTATTTATCGCGTTGTTCAAGCAATCTGTACACCTCGTTCGGCGATAATCCATGACGTTCCCCCACACGCCGCATCGCTTCCCGGCGCGGGAGCGCCGTAGTTTCGATCAAATGACCAACTTCGGCCGTGAGCTCCGCCTCAGTCACGGGCTGCTTTCGAATTCCCGGAGTCCGCGCCGGCGCGAGGAGGACAGTAAATTCACCCTTTGGATCGCTAAAGTAGGTCAAAACTTCCTTAATTGGTCTAATGACCAATTCTTCGTGTGTCTTGGTCAGTTCGCGGGCCACGCCTACCAGTCGCTCACCGACTATGGCCTGCAGCTCACGCATTGTGGCCTGGAAACGATGAGGCGCTTCGTAGAAAATTATGAGTCGTGGCTCATCCGCGATGCGGCGAAGCCACTCGATTCTGGCTTTTGACCTAGCAGGCGGAAACCCGACGAACGTGAACTCGCCCGCGGGTATTCCGGCGGCGGCAATAGCGGCGATGACCGCGCTCGGCCCCGGAATGGGCTCAACGCGCACTCCCGCTTCCCGGGCGGTCGCCACGAGGTCCTGCCCCGGGTCCGAGATCAGCGGGGTTCCGGCATCCGATACCAGCGCGACGGACTCGCCGGCGAGGAGCCGCGCGATGAGCGCACGCGATTTCTGTCGCTCATTGTGCTCGTGAAGGCTCGTCGTCGGCGTCGAGATGGAGTAGTGTTGAAGAAGCCGGCTGGTCCGGCGGGTGTCCTCGGCCGCGATCAGGGAGACGTCGCGAAGGATTCTGAGCGCCCGCAGCGTGACATCTTCGAGGTTGCCGATGGGAGTGGCGACCACATACAGGGTGCCGGGCATGCGCGGGGCGCAGATTCTACCAGAATGTATTCCGCCGAACCCTTGCCGCACTTCGTGGACGAGTACCTGGCGTGGCTGCATGAAACGCACCCGACCAACGCGACCTTCGACGGCGTTCACCTCCACGACGATCTCGTCGAGGATCTGAGCCGCGCCGCGATTGACGCGCAAATTCGCGCGCTTGGTGGCTTCGCCCGGCGGCTTGCAGCGATCGATCCCACACGCTTGACGGAAACCGAGCGTCTCGAGCGTCCCGCGCTCGACGCCAATATCCGCGGCCGTCTGCTCGAGCTCGAAGAGATCCGGAACTGGGACCGGAACCCGCAGCATTACGGCGACCTGCTGTCCACGAGCCTCGCCGGGCAGGCGCTCTTCGATTACGCGCCGCTCGCCGAGCGCGCGCGCCGCGTCCTGTCGAAGCTGCGCCAGGTCGGACGGCTGATGCAGGCCGCGCGCGACAACATCAAGGATCCCCCCGGGATTTTCGTGAAGTTCGGTCTGGAAAGCCTCCGGGGTGCGCAGCGATTCATCGAAGAGGATCTGCCGCGGGCGTTTGCCGATCTCGACGACCTCCACGTGCTTGGCGATCTGGCCGACGTGTCAACCGAGGCGTCGCAGGCGATTGGCGCGTATCTGACGTATCTCGAAGAGGAATTGGCGCCGCGCGCCCGTGGATCGTTCAGGCTCGGACGCGAGCGCCTGGCGAAGAAGCTGGAACTGGAAGAGGGCCTCACGCTCGATTGCGATCGGTTGCTCTCGATCGCCACCCGGGAGCTGCACGCGATTCAGGACGAGTTCCGCCGGGCGGCATCCCGCCTGGACGGCAAGGATCCCTTTGCCGCCTGGGCGCGCGCGAAGGCGAACCATCCGGCGCCCGGTCAGGTCGTCTCCACGGCCCAGGCGCAGCTCCAAGAACTCGAGACGTTCATCCGCCGCCAGGATCTCGTGACGGTGCCCGAGTCCGCGCAGGTGCAGGTGGCGCCGACGCCCCGCTTCTATCGCTGGACTTTCGCCAGCATGTGGACGCCGGGCCCGTTCGAGGCGCGGCCGCTGCGCGCCTACTACTACATCACCGACGTCGATCCCTCGTGGCCGGCAGAGCGTCAGGAGGAACACCTTCGCGATTTCAGCTACGGCGCGCTGTGGGCGATCTCGGTCCACGAAGTGTTTCCCGGACACTTCCTGCACTACCAGCACCTGCGGCGGCTCACGTCCTCGCTGCGCAAGTCGATCCTGTTCTCGTCTGCAGCGATGGTGGAAGGCTGGGCGCATTACGCCGAGCACATGATGGTAGAGGCGGGGTTCCGCAAGCAGGATCCGGCGATCAAGCTGGGACAGCTCGCCGAAGCGCTGATCCGGATCTGCCGTCTGATTGTCGGGCTCCGGCTGCACTGCGAGGACCTGTCGGTCGAGCAGGGCGTCAGAATCTTCCGCGATGAAGCGTATCTCGAAGAAGCGGCGGCGCGCCGCGAGGCCGAGCGCGGGACGTTCGACCCGTCGTACGTGCTCTATTCGCTCGGCAAGCTGATGGTGCTGAAGCTTCGCGAAGACTACAAGGCGCACGCGGACGGACGGTTCTCGCTCCGCGAATTCCACGACGCGCTGCTCGGCAACGGGACGGTCCCCTTGTGGCTCCACCGCAACCTGCTGCTGGGCGAGAACAGCGGCCCGATGGTCGAGTAACCAGATGCCCTTATACGAATATCAGTGCGACGCCTGTCATCATCGATTCGAACGCATTCAGAAATTCTCCGATCCGCCGGTCGACGTCTGCCCGCAGTGCGGCAAGGGTCCGGTGCAGAAGCTGCTCTCGTCGCCGGCGATCCAGTTCAAGGGATCCGGTTGGTACGTGACGGATTACGCGAAGAAGTCATCGAGCGAGTCGAAGGACGGGAACGCGGCGACGGATTCGAAGGACGCGTCCAAGTCGAGCGGGGCGTCGTCCGCGACGGGTGAGTCGTCGTCCGCGACGGGTGAGTCGTCCGCGTCGCCAGCGAAACCCGCCGAAGCGTCTGCATCAGCAGAGAAGAAAGCCTAGGTTTCAGCGTCCGGCTGTCGTCGTCTGGCCGAGATCGATGCCGCGAAGGTAATCTCGAAACGGCTCCGCGAGATCGGGCCTTCGCAGTGCGAAGTACACGACGGCTCTCAGGAATCCGAGCTTGTTGCCCGTGTCGTGGCGGACGCCATCGATCCGGCAGCCGAAGATCGGCCGCTTCTTCAGCAGCCGGCGCAGGCCGTTCGTGAGCTGAATCTCACCGGTGCGATCCTTGGCGGTCTCCTCGAGCGCCGGAAAAATATCGGGCGTGAGCACATAGCGCCCGATGATCGCAAGGTTCGACGGCGCCTCGTCGCGCGGCGGCTTCTCCACGAGATCGCGGATCCGGTAGACGCCGGGCCGCACTTCTTGGGCGTCGATGATCCCATAGGCGCTCACGTCCTCTTTCGGCACTTCTTCGATCGCGAGGACTGGGCCGCCGAGCTCGTCGAAGACGTCAATCATCTGCTTCAGCGCCGGCGGCTCCGCGTCGATCACGTCGTCGCCCAGGATCACCGCGAAGGGTTCCTGCCCGACGAGCGTGCGCGTGACGAGGACGGCGTGTCCGAGACCGAGCGGCTCTCCCTGCCGCACGTACGAGAAGTTGATCAGGTTCGAAATTTTCCTGATCTCCGCGAGCAGCTCCGTCTTCCCGCGCGCTTCGAGGAACGTTTCGAGCTCGACCGAGACGTCGAAATGATCCTCGATCGCGTTCTTGCCGCGGCCGGTCACCAGGATGATGTTGTCGACGCCCGAGGCGAGCGCCTCTTCGACGCCGTACTGAATGATCGGTTTGTCGACGAGCGGCAGCATCTCTTTGGGCTGCGCCTTCGTCGCGGGCAGGAAGCGCGTGCCGAGGCCCGCAGCGGGGAAAACCGCTTTTCGCACCGGAGAGGTCATGCCCGGCATCCTATCTCAGGAGAGCAGGCTCCGGTATAGGATTTAACGAATGCTCGATCCGGCGTACGTGAGAGACCACGTCGACGCGGTGCGGACCGCCCTTCGACACCGCGGTTTGAACCCCGACGCGGAGCTGGAGCAGCTGGCATCGCTGGACGCCGCACGGAAGCGCGTGATCCCGGACGTCGAGGGTCTCAAGCGCGAGCAGAACGCTTCTGGCGAAGCGATTGCGCGGGCGAAGCGCGAGGGACGTGATCCGTCGGAGGTTTTCGCTGCGAACAAGTCGCGCGCGCAGCGCATCCGCGAGCTCGAGGCGGAGCTCGAACAAATCGAACACCAGCGGATGCAGCTCCTGATGACGCTGCCCAACCTGCCGCACGCCAGCGTCCCGGTCGGAGGGTCGGCGAAGGACAACCATGAAGTGCGCCGGCACGGCACGCCCCGCGAGTTCGACTTCGAGCCGAAGCCGCATTGGGATCTGGGACCTGCACTCGGCATCCTCGATTTCGAGCGGGCGACGCGGATGTCGGGCGCGAGATTCGCTGTCCTGATGGGTGCGGGCGCGCGCCTCTCACGCGCGCTGATCAACTTCATGCTCGATCTGCACACGCGCGAGCATGGGTACCTCGAAGTCGAGCCGCCCTTCCTGGTCAACGCCGACGCGCTGCGCGGGACGGGGAATCTTCCGAAGTTCGAACAGGATCTCTTCAGGATTGCCGGCGACTGGGATCTCTACCTGATTCCAACGGCGGAAGTGCCGCTGACGAACCTGCATCGCACGGAGATCCTCGACGGGCGGACGCTGCCGCTCCGGTATACGGCCTACACCCCCTGCTTTCGTAGCGAAGCCGGATCGTACGGCGCTGACGTGCGCGGCCTGATTCGCCAGCATCAGTTCGACAAAGTGGAGCTGGTGAAGCTGACGACCCCGGAGCAGTCGTACGACGAGCTGGAGTCGCTCACTGCCAACGCGGAGGAAGTGCTTCGGCGCCTCGAGCTTCCGTATCGCACGGTCGTCTTGTGCACGGGCGACATGGGCTTCGCGTCTGCGAAGACCTACGACATCGAGGTCTGGCTTCCGAGCCAGAAGACGTACCGCGAGATTTCTTCCTGCAGCAATACCGAGGCGTTTCAGGCGCGCCGGGCGAACATCAAGTTTCGGCCGCAGGGCACCGGCAAGGCGGAGCTCGTTCACACGCTCAACGGCTCGGGCCTCGCGGTCGGGCGCACGTTGATCGCAATCCTCGAGAACTTCCAGCAGAAGGACGGCTCCGTCGTCATTCCGCCGGCGCTGCGCCCGTTCTTCCGTGCAGATCGGATCGAGCCCCGATAATTCCCTCCGCACGCGCGGCCGTTCCGCGTCTGCCGCACGCTCATGGTCCTGCGATGGTTCGGGACGAAGCCCGCGGACCCCGGTTCGATATCTAGCACGATCGTGCGTACGGTTTCAGATTGGTAAGCGGTGCATTGCGGCGGTGCGCGTGAATTCGCGTCCCTGCAATGGCGCACGCCTCTTGCACGGCGCGGTCTGTTATGAAGCGCGCCTTGATCGTGACGGTCCTGCTCGCCGGGGCGTGCGGCGGCGCCGGATCGAAGAATCCCGCCGCGCCGGACACGCCCCGGGTGCTGCAGGGTCAGACGATCAGCGCGATCGACGGCAGCCCCGCCGGCAGTCTGAGCGTCGTCGTTGGCAGCCACTTCGCCGTCGCGTCGGATGCGAACGGTAACTTCCAGGTCGACGTCGGCGGCCCGGGTTCGTACGACACGCAGGTGAGCGGAACTACAGTGGTGGAGCGCCACACCACGATTACCGGTCCGACCGCGGATCGGGCGAAGGTCTCGCTGATTCCCGGGGGCTTCGACCTTGCGGCGTTCGATGAGATGTTCCGCACGTCGAACAGCCGCCTCCAGCGCTGGACGACCCGCCCGGCGATCGTGATCGTCGCTTCGGTGATGAAGTACACGGCGAACGAGACGGATCACTATCAGGCGACTGGAGAACAGTTGACGGACGATGAGATTGCCGGCATGACGGCAAACCTCACCGAAGGGCTGACCCTTCTGACGGCAGGAACGTTCACCAGCTTTGCCTCCGTCTCCGTCGAGCACCCGCAGGCGGGTGAACAGGTGACGATCCGCCGCGCCGGAACGATTGTCGTGGGGCGTTACACCGGCATCACGACGCTCGCGAACACGATTGGTTATGGCACCTGGGCGGAGCAGGCCGACGGCACGATCGTTGGCGGCACGATGTGGCTCGATCGCGACTTCGACAGAGATGATTCACGGCGGCGACTCCTGCGGATCCACGAGCTGGGGCATGCGCTCGGCTACAACCACGTGACCGTTCGCGCGTCGATCATGAACCCGGCGGTCGGCCCGGAGCCGACCGACTTCGATCGCGCGGGCGCCTCGATTGCCTTTCAGCGGCCGGTGGGGAATGTCTCGCCGGACACGGACCCCGGGACGGGGCATCGCTCGTTCTCAATCACGGACGGCGGGCTGCGCTGGAGCGCGCCGATTCGCTGAACCCTTCCATCGATGTGCATCCAGGGCGGGTCTCGTAGACTCGTTATTCGCGCTGACGTCCCCTGCGCTTGAGAACGATCAAGCTGGCGCAGAGATCCTGCGAATCCGATTGCACGCTAGCTCGACCGGCCCCACATTGGCGCGACTGATGGAAGGTTTGCGCGCTGTCTGCGGCGCGGAGGAGGGGCGATGCGTTCCTGCACAGTGGCCATCGGTCGATGATGTTCGCGTGTGGAACGGCCGTGGCCACCTTTTACAGGTTGCGCGAAGCGGAACCGAGACGAAGCTCGCCCGAAGGACGAGCGAAGTCTGGCGGAGAGAGAGGGATTCGAACCCCCGGTACCCTTCCGGGTACAGTGGTTTTCAAGACCACCGCCATCGACCACTCGGCCATCTCTCCGCTCG
>JBKPQB010000009.1:0-28941 GCA_046733875.1 Acidobacteriota bacterium | reverse complement strand
TAGAACCCCAGAAAGCCTGACCGTGCCGGCGTGAGCTCTCCGGTCCCGCCGCGCAGAACGTAGTGTCGCTGCGCAGCGATCGTGTTGAACTCGCGATCCTCTGAAAGGATGAGGGTCGCGAGAGTCCTCGCCGCGGTCAGCCGCGCCACATCGGCTCCGATCGCGCGGCTGGCCGCCCTATCGAGTCCAGCGGTGGGATGCTCCAGCACCAGCAGCGCCGGGCCGAGGGCAATGGCGCGTGCCACGTGCGCGCGCGCCCGAATGTCGGGCGTGAGCGCCGCGATCGGCCGGGGCAGCGCAGTTGCGGGAATCCCGCTCTCAACGGCCAGCGCTTCGGCGCGTTGGGCGATGCCGGGCGGCACCGGATCGATCTGCAGCGTGAAGGGCATCGCCAGGTTCTGCAGCAGCGTTGCGCCATCGAGCAGCACGGCGCGCGGGGACACGATGCCGAAGCGATCGAGCGACGAGAGCCAGGCGTCGCCGTCCGCAATCTCACGCGTGTTCTGTTCCAGCACGAAGACATCTCCATCGTCGGGCAGCGACGCGCCCGTCACGAGGTTCACCAGGACTTCCGAGCTGCCGGCGTCCAGTCCAGAAATGGCCACGCGTTCGCCGCGTGCAATCGTCAGCTTGCGAATGCGGAGCGGACGCAGGCCGTGATAACGCTTCTGAAGCGAGGCGATGCGCAGGACTGACGGCACGCGGCCCTACAGCCGCGCGGAGCGGTCAACCGCAGCGCGGAGTGCGGAATAGTCGTCGAGTGGGAGCGTCAGAGCGCCAAGCCTCGGGCCGCGATGGCTGGCGTTGCCGTGGAAATCCGATCCTCCTGTCACGAAAAGACCATGAACGCGCGCGATCGATCGGTAATGCGTCTCCGCAGCGGCATCGTGATCGCTGTGGCGCGCTTCGATCGCGTCGAGGCCCGCGTTCGCGAGAGCGGGGATGAGATGATCGCGCCGCGACACGCCGGGATGCGCGAGCGAGGCAAGGCCGCCCGCATCGTGAATGATCTGCACGACGTCGTCGGGGGGCGTGCCGACCCGCGGCACGTACGCAGGACGATCGGCCTCGAGATATCGCGCGAAGGCCTCATCAGGCGTGCGGACGTGTTCCGCCCGGACGAGCGCCTGCGCGATCTGCGGACGCCCGACGCTGCGGCCGCGCCGTGCATCGGCAAGCACGGGCGCGACGTCAATAGCACAGCCGAGCGCGGCGAGGCGCTCGGCCATCACGGCCACACGGCGCACGCGATCGGATTGCTGCCGCTCGAGCAACGAGCGTAGCGCGCCCGACGATGGATCGACGAAGTACCCGAGGACGTGGAGATCGCGGCCGTCCGCGACGGCGCTGATTTCGACCCCCGGCACGAGCTCGATCCCGCGCGCCTGCGCGGCAGCGCGCGCCTCCTCGAGGCCCGCCGTCGTATCGTGATCCGTGATGCTGATGACCGTCAGGCCAGCGCCGTGCGCGGCGTTGACGAGATCTGCGGGCCGCAGTTCGCCGTCAGACGCTGTGGTGTGAAGGTGAAGATCGATCAACGAGGGTTCCGGGGTTCCACAGGAAAGCCCGGGAACCGGACGTGGAACCTCCTGGACCTGGGAACCCGGGAACCCCTGTGACGTGCTAAACGCTGAACGAGGACCCGCAGCCGCAGGTCGACTTGGCGTTGGGATTCTTGATCGTGAAGCCGCCGCCGGTGATGTTGTCGACGAAATCGACTTCCGCCCCGCGCAGGTAGCGCGCGCTGATCGGGTCGACGAGCAGCTTCACGCCGTTGGACTGGATGACAGCGTCGGCCGACTCGTCCCCCTCGCCTTCGTCGATCATCAGGCCGTACTGGAACCCGGAACAACCGCCTCCCTGCACGAACACACGCAGGCCGGCGCCCATCTTGTTCTCTTCGGATAGCAGCTCGGTGATCTTCGATGCCGCGGCCGGGGTGACATTAATCATGAGTAAATGCTCCTCTGGATCTACCTGCATAATTATACCAGAGCCCTCTCGTGGCATCTGGAGTGAGCCATGACGTACGAGCCTGCCGCCCGAGCCCTCGACGACCTCGTCGAGAACGACACGATCGCCCGCGTCTGGAGAAGAGACGTCACCGTCTGGACGAAGGATCCCGATGGCGACGACGCTCGGTCCATCTCGAACCGGCTCGGCTGGCTCGACGTGCCCACCGGGATGCAGCCGGAGATCGAGCGCATCCGGGCGCTCGCGGACGAGGTCCGCGGCGATGGCATCCGGAACGTGCACCTGCTCGGCATGGGCGGCAGCAGCCTGTGCGCTGAAGTCATGCGGTCCGTGTACGGCAGCGCCGATGGGTTTCCCGATCTGTCGGTCATGGATACCACGGACGAAGCCGCCATAGTCGCCGTCCTCGATCGGCTCGAGCCGGAGCGGACGCTCTTTCTCGTGTCCAGCAAGAGCGGCGGGACGATCGAGCCGGCGTCCATGGAGCGGCTGTACTGGCAGCGCATGACGCGCGATCTCGGCGATCGCGCCGGCCGCCACTTCATCGCCGTGACGGATCCGGGAACGGCGCTCGCGGACCTGGCGAAGACGCGAGGATATCGTCACGTGGCGCTGAACCCTCCAGATATCGGCGGCCGGTTCTCCGCGCTCTCGCTGTTCGGATTGGTTCCGGCGGCGCTGATCGGCGCGCCGGTGCGCGATCTGCTGTCCGGCGGCGCCGACATGGTCCTCGGGTGCCGCGAACAGAACGGCACCAACAGCGGCCTTCAGCTCGGCACGTTCTTCGGCGCGGCGGCGCGCGAGCGGCGCGACAAGCTGACGGTCCTGCTCCCGGCGTCGCTGCGAACGCTCGGCTTGTGGATCGAGCAGCTCGTCGCCGAGAGCACGGGCAAGCACGGCAAAGGCGCGCTCCCCGTCGTCGACGAGCCGCTGGGGCGCCCCGACGAATACGGCGGGGACCGCGCCTTCGTCGCGATCGCGACCGAGAGCGAACGGCTCGACGAGGGGCGGCTCGACGCGCTCGAGCGCGCAGGTCATCCCATTGTTCGCCTGAGCACGCGCACGACCGCGCTCGGCGCAGAGTTCTTTCGATGGGAATTCGCGACGGCGCTGGCAGGGGCGATCCTGGGCATCAACCCGTTCGACGAGCCGAACGTGCAGGAGGCAAAGGACAAGACGCGCGCGATCCTGTCGCAGGGAACAGCGGACCGTGGCACGCCCGCAGCATCAGCGGACGGCGTTTCGGTGTATTCGCGCTTCGGCGGCGCCGCGCCGGCGCTGGTCGTCAGAGCTGCGCTCGACTCGATTCGACCGCGCGACTACGTCGCGTTCCTGTCGTATCTCTCGGCAGAGAGCGCGACCGAAGAAGCCATCATGCGGATCCGACTCGCGATTCGGGCGCGCAAGCGCGTCGCCTCGACGTTCGGTGTCGGTCCGCGCTACCTGCATTCGACGGGGCAGTACCACAAGGGAGGACCGAACACCGCGGTCGCGTTCCTGATCACCGGGGAAGACGCGACACGCACGCCCATTCCGGACGCACCCTACACGTTCGCGCAGCTCAAACGCGCGCAGGCGATCGGAGATGCGCAGGCGCTCGAGGCGCACGACCGGCGCGTGGTCCACATCCATCTCGCGCGCGGCGTCGATGCGGCGCCCGCGCTCGAGCGGCTCTTCAGCGAAGCCCTGGCGTAATCGCTTCCAGCTTCGCGCCCGACGCGTCCTCGATCTCCTTGTGGAGGCTGTTACCGTGCGCGTCCATCGTGACGATCGCGGGAAAGTCGCGCACCTGGAGATGCCACATGGCTTCGGGCGTCCCGAACTGGAGCAGGGATACGCCGTCGACGCGCTCGATGCAGCGCGCGTAGAACTGCGCGGCGCCGCCGATGCCGTTGAGGTACACGGCGCCTGATTCCTTCAGGCCGGCGAGCGTCTTCGCACCCATGCCGCCCTTCCCCATCACCACGCGGACGCCGTAGCGTTTCAGGATCTCCGCCTGATACGGCTCTTCTCTGATGCTCGTCGTGGGCCCCGCGGCCGTGACCCGCCAGGTGCTCTCGCCTTCCTTCACGACAACGGGTCCGCAGTGATACAGAACGCCTCCCCGCAGATCCACCGGCGGATCGTTCTTCATCAGATACGCGTGCACGGCGTCGCGTCCAGTGAACATGCGGCCCGAGATCAAGACGACGTCGCCGACGCGCAGCGCACGGATCTGATCCTCGGCAATCGGCGCGCTCAAACGAACCTCGCGGCCGGTGAGCGGAAATCCTGCGGCGGCCGCGTGCGACGTCAACAACGGAACCGATGGCGTATCACCGTCGCGATACAGCCACGATCGAATCGCGCCCGATTCGGGGTCGAGACGAAGTCCCAGTCGACGGAACGCCCAGCAGTCGTACGCGACGGACAGGAAGAAGCTAGCAGGGAGCCGGTTCAGCGCGCCGATCTTGCAGCCGATGAGCGACGTCTTTCCGCCGAACCCCATCGGACCGACCGTCAGCTCGTTCGCTGCGGCCATGATCGAGTCCTCGAGCTCCGCCAGACGCGGATCCGCATTTCGATCGTCGAGCGTGCGAAAGAGCTGCTCCTTCGCGTGCAGATAGCCGGAGGTTCGATCGCCGCCGATGCAGACGCCGACGGCGCCGGGGCTGCACCCCTTACCCTGCGCCTTCCAGACCGCGTGCAGGATGCACTTACGCACGCCGTCGAGCGAGCGATCGGCGCGCCCGAGATGATCGAGGTCCGCTGGAAGCGAGTACTGCGCGTTCGTGTTCTCGCAGCCGCCGCCCTTCAGAATCAGCTTGATCTCGATCTCGGGCTCTTCCCACTGCTCGAAGTGAATGATGGGCGTCCCTGGGCCGAGGTTGTTACCGGAGTTCTCGCCGGTGATCGAATCCACCGAGTTCGGACGAAGCTTGCCGAGCCGCGTCGCTTCCGCGACCGCGGCGCGGATCTGCTCCTTCATCCAGATCTGGTTCGCGCCGATCGGCACCTTCACCTCGAATGTCGGCATGCCGGTGTCCTGGCAGATCGGACCTTCGCAGGAGGCGGCCTGGTCGATGTTCTGCGCGATGATGGTCATGGCCTGACCAGCGCGCGTGCCGCGTTCCTCCGACGCGAGCGCCATGCCCATCGCCTTGCGCACGTCCGGCGGCAGATCCGTCGAGGTGCGCGTGATCAGCGTGACGAGGCTGTCGAAGAAGTGGGGCAGCATACGAGCAGTATAATTGAGGGGAAAAATGGGGCCGCGGACCCGTGCGGAGGACGCCGACCATGACCGCAGACGAGCGCGGAACCGCCGCTGACTCCACCGCGGTGCGCGTCGAGCGCGATCCGCTCGGCGAGGTGCGCGTGCCCGCCGACGCCTACTACGGCGCCCAGACGCAACGCGCCGTCGAAAACTTCCCGATCAGCGATCTTCGCGCGCCGTACGAGCTCGTGACGGCGACGGCCCTCATCAAGCAGGCGGCGGCCGTCGCGAACGGCGAATTGGGACGCCTCGACCGCGACGTCGCCGATGCCATCATCGCTGCCGCCCAGGCCGTGGCCCACGGCGGTTATCGCGATCAGTTCGTCGTCGACGTGTACCAGGCGGGCGCCGGCACGTCGCACAACATGAACACGAACGAGGTGCTCGCGAACCTCGCGGCGGAGAACCTGGGCGAGCCCCTCGGAACGTATCGACGCGTCCACCCGAACGATCACGTCAACATGGGGCAGTCGACGAATGACGTGTTCCCCACCGCAACGCGTCTGTCGATCCTGCTCGTGCTTCCGGGATTGCTTGCCGCCGCGCGCGGACTTGCCGACGCCCTGGAGGCGAAGTCGCGCGAGTTCGCGCACGTGGTGAAGACAGGGCGCACGCACCTGCAGGACGCGGTGCCGATTACGCTCGGCCAGGAATTCAGCGGCTTCGCCGCGAACGTGCGCCACGCAGCGGACGACGTCGAACACGCCGCGTCGCGGTTACACGAACTCAACCTCGGGGCGACAGCGGTGGGGACCGGGCTGAATGCGGGGGATGAATACGCCGAGCGCGCGATTCGAACGCTCTCCGAGCTGACGAACCTGGCGCTTCGCCCCGCGGAGAATCGCTTTCGCGTGACGCAGAGCATGGGCGACGTGCTCGCGTATTCGGGAGCATTACGCCGTCTCGCCGTCGAACTCAGCAAGATCGCATCCGACCTGCGCCTGCTCAGCATGGGGCCTCGCGCGGGCCTTTCGGAAATCGCGTTGCCCGCGGTACAGCCGGGGTCGTCGATCATGCCGGGAAAGGTCAATCCCTCGATTCCAGAGATGGTCAACCAGGTCTGCTATCAAGTCATCGGTTGCGATGCGGCGATCACCGCCGCCGCCGATGCGGGGCAGCTCGAGCTGAACGTGATGATGCCCATCATCGCGTGGAACGCGCTGCACGCGTCCGCCATTCTTCGGCAGGCGATGATCGTGCTGATGAAGCGCTGCGTGCGCGGCATCCGCGCCGACGAAGCGCGATGCCGCGAACTGCTCGATCGCAGCACCGCGGTCGCGACGGCGCTCAGCCCGTACATCGGCTATGCAGCGACGGCCGAGATCGCGAAAGAATCGGTGAAGACGGGACGCCCGGTGCGCGATCTGGTTCGCGAGCGCCGGCTGCTGCCTGACGAGCAGCTCGACGACATCCTGTCCCCCGACGCGATGACGCAGCCTGGCGTCAAGGGCACCCACCGGTGACGAGGCGCGCGGCGGCGCTGCTGGCGTGTCTCGTGCTGATCGCGTCCACGGCCGCCGCGCAGCACACGCGTCTCTTCCGACCCGAAGATCTCGGACAGCTCGAAGGACCGGATCGCGAGCTCTGGCAGCGCCCCGAGCAGATCATGGACGCGCTGTTCATCGGGGAGGGCAGCACCGTCGCGGACCTCGGCGCAGGAGGCGGATGGTTCACGATCCGCCTGGCGCGCCGCGTCGGCCCGAACGGGAAGGTTTATGCCGAGGACGTCCAGTCGCAGATGATTCACGCGATCGACGGGCGGGTTCGCAGTGAAGGGCTGCACAACGTCGAAACGGTTCTGGGCACGCAGGTCGACTCGAGGCTGCCGGCCAGCTCGCTCGACGCTGTCCTCATCGTCGACGCGTACCGCGAGATGGAGCAGCCGATCACGCTGCTGCGCAACATCGCGCACGCGCTGAAGCCTTCAGGCCTCATCGGCATCGTCGACTTCACCAAAGAAGGCGGCGGACCCGGTCCGCCGCTGGAAGAACGCGTCGATCCGGAGCGGGTGGTTCGCGATGCCGAAGCGGCTGGTCTCGAACTGCGCCGCCGCGAAGGTTTCCTGCGCTACCAGTACCTGCTGATCTTCGGCCTCCCGTCTCGATGACGCCCCTTCCCCGCTTCTTTGCCGACCACCAGCGGCTGGTGTCGGCCGAGCTCCATCGGCTGCTCGAAACCGGCGACAGCCCTGTCGAACGCGCGATGGCGTACACAGCGCTCGCGCCCTCCAAGCAGGTGCGCGCGGTGCTCACGCTGTCGTGCGCCGAATTGTGCGGCGGCACGCCCGCCCGCGCAGTTCCCGCAGCCGCCGCGATCGAGCTGATACACGCGTCATCGCTGATCCTCGACGATCTCCCGTCGATGGACGATGCGCCGCTCAGGAGGGGCAAGCGGGCGAATCATCTCGAGTTCGGAGAGGCGGTTTCGATCCTGGCGGCGTTCGGCCTGCTCAACCTCGCGTTTGCAACCCTCACGCACGCCTACGAGCCGGTGCTCGCCACGCGGCTGACGTCTCTCGTCGCGGACGCGATCGGGCCAGCGGGTCTCATCGGCGGGCAGGCGCTCGATCTGCAGGCAACGGACCAATCGATCACGTTCGAAGTACTCGAGCGGATCCATCGCGGCAAGACCGGCGCGCTTTTCGTGGCTGCTGCATGCTGCGGCGCCGTCCTCGCGGGCGCGCGCGCCGACGCACTTGGCGCGCTCACGGCGTACGCGAAGAACCTGGGGCTGGCGTTTCAGATCGTAGACGACCTGCTCGACGTCGAGGGGGATCCTGCGCAGACGGGCAAGGCGGTCCGAGCCGACGCGAGAAAGACGACATTCGTGTCGTTCAGCGGTGTCGACGGCGCGCGGCAACTCGCGTGGGAGTTGTGTCAAACCGCCGACCGCGCGCTGGCGCCATTCGGATCGCGCACGGATCGTCTTCGCGAGCTGTCGGCCTTCGTGGCGGCGAGGCGCTTGTGACGGAAACCACGCGCGGCGAACAGGGACGCGTCGACGATCTGCGCCAGCAGCTTCGCGCGCTCGGCTACCTCGACGCCGGCGTCGATCGTTTTCTCCTCGCGCCGGCACGCGCATCCGGGAATCCGTTCACCGTCGCGGTGAAATCCGCCGTTCGGGTCGGTCTGCTGGCTGGGGCGATGCTCGGGCCGGCAGCGGCGATCGGCGTCGGCGCACGCGTCCCCGGGCTGATCAGCGGGCCGCGCGATGCGTTCGTGCTCGCGTTGTACTTTGCGGCGCTGTTCATCGTGCTGTTTGCGGCGGCGGCGGCCCTGGCCGCCATCGTGGCATTCCTGCTCGTTCGCGCTCGCCGCGAGCGGACCGCCGCACGTGCGGGAGCGATCTCGACCGCAGCAGGTCTGCTCGTCGGAATTGGCTGTCTCGCCTATCTCACGTTGTGGTGGCGCACGGCGAGCGCGGGAATCGGATGGCAATCCCCGGTCCTCACCGCATTCGCCCTGCTGCTTGCGGTGGCGATCAGCTTCACGCTCGGCCACGCAGTCCGCATCACCACGCTCGGCGTCATTGCCACGGCTGCCGCGTCGGACTCGCTGCCGGCACCGATGCGACGATCGTGGAGGCTCGTCACCGCCGGCGCGGCGCTCGCGTTCATTGGCGCCGCCGCGCTGCTCGTCGCGACGACCTCTGCAGAGCCCTCGCCGGATGTCGCACCATCACACCTGACCGTCCTGTCCACCGGTATGCGCCTCCGCGTAATCGCGATTGATGGCGTCGATCCGCAGCTGTTCGATCTTGGCCGCTGGCTGGGGCCCACGGACGATATCGATTACACCCAGTATCGGCTCGCACCGGAAGACACGTCCGATCCCGCGCGCATCTGGACGACGATCGCCACGGGCGAGCCGCCGTCCGTGCACGGCGTCCAGGCAGTCGAGACACGTCGCATCGCCGGGCTCAGGGGTATCCTGTCGCCGGACGACAGCAGCGCCGGCCGCGCGCTGCAAGGCGCGACCGACCTGGTGCGTCTGACGCGGCCGTCAGCGGCGAGCCGTGACGAACGGCAGTCGATGACCTTCTGGGAAGTCGCCGAGCAGGCAGGACTGCGCACGGCGGTCGTGAACTGGTGGGCGACGTGGCCTGCGCCCGCCTCGTCAGGCCTCCTCGTCACGGATCGCGCCGTGCTGCGTCTCGAGCACGGCGGTGCACAGGACGCGGAAATCGCGCCGCCGGAGCTGTATCCAGCGCTCGCCGCTGAATGGACGGCAATCAGGAAGGCGGCCGCCGCCCGAGCATCGAACGCGTTCCAGGGCATCACCGATCCGGCTGTCGCGGACGCGCTGCGCCGCTCCGCGATACTCGATGCCACGATCGTTGGACTCGCGGACGCGATCCCGGGCCCGCCCCGCGACCTCGACGTCGTGTATCTGCCGGGCCTCGACATCCTTCAACACACGATCCTCGGGTCCCACGATGGGATCCCACTAGCACCGTCCGCCGTCACGGCGCGCGTCTCTGCGCTCCAGGCGTACAAACAATTTCTGCGATCGCTGCTGGATCCGTGGCTGCACCCGTCGCCTCGCACCGTCGTCGTGCTGGTGACCGAACCGGGCCGTGTGTCGGGGAAGGTGGCTGGGACAGTCGCGATATCCGGCGGACCGGGGAACCGCGATCAGCCAAGGATCCCGGGTAGTGAGACCGCCTCGGTGCTCGATCTGGCGCCGACGGTGCTGCACCTGCTCGGCGTGCCGCTCAGCCGCGAGCTGACGGGCCGTCCGCTCTCCACGCACGTGGTTCTCTCGCGAGTCCCGGCGCCAGTCCCCACCTACGGTCGTCCCTTCCGGATCCAAGGGCCACGGTCAGGGAAACCGCTCGATCAGGAGATGATCGATAGACTGAGAAGCTTGGGCTATGTGAGGTGATCGTGTGCCGTCCTTTGACGGCCCCGAGATCGTGGCGCGGCCTTTAGGGTCGCGTGCCGATCAGCCGCCACGCTGACGGCAGCACGGCCGCCGCGAGCACAATCTTCAGCAGATCAGCCGGCAGGAACGGAACGAGACCCGCAGCGATCGCGCGCGCGATTCCAGCCGACGCAGGGCCCCAGGCGATCCAAGCCACGCCGCACGAGAAAATGATCGCGAGCCCGGCGGCCATCGCGGCGACAGAGGTCAGATAACGGCGGTCGAGGCCCTGGACCGCGAGCGCGCCGGTGACGAATGCCGCGAGCGGATAGCTCATGAGATAGCCACCCGTCGGCCCGAGCAGGCGCGCGACGCCTTGCGGCAGCACCGGGGATGCCGCGAACACGGGAAGGCCAGCAATGCCGGCCGCGAGATACAGGACCTGGCTGAAGAATCCAAGACGCGGACCGAGAACAGCGCCGCCGAGCAGAACGACCATCGGCTGCAGCGTGAACGGCACCGGCGTGAACGGCAGCGGCACGCTCACCTGCGCAGCCGCAGCCGTTAACATCGTCACGAACAGCACCGCGAGCGCGCGCTGGAGCATCGTGAGGTCGGCAGCGAACGCGTCCAGCAGGGTCGTGTGATCGGCACTCCGCACAGTCATTTGGCGGAAATTCTACTGTATGCGTACAGCACTGACAATCGCGGGCAGCGACTCCGGCGGGGGCGCAGGCATTCAGGCAGATCTAAAGACGTTCGCCGCACACGGCGTCTTCGGGACGTCCGCGATCACCGCGGTCACCGCTCAGAACACGTTGGGTGTGTCGTCGTGGCAGGCCGTCTCGACCGACCTCGTGATCGCGCAGATCGAAGCCGTCGCGTCCGACATCCCGCCGCATGCTGTGAAGACGGGAATGCTCGCAACTGCCGCGATCGTGGAAGCCGTCGCGGCCGCAATCGACAGCCTCGAGCTGCCCGATGTCGTCGTCGATCCGGTGATGATCGCAAAGGGCGGGGATCGTCTGCTTGCGGAGGAAGCGGTCGCCATGGTTCGCACCGAACTGCTGCGGCGCGCAATGGTGGCGACGCCGAACGTCCCGGAGGCCGAGGTCCTCGCCGACATGCGGATTCGTTCCCCCCGCGACATGGCGGTCGCGGCACGCCGAATCCACGCGCTCGGCGCGCGCGTCGTAGTGGTGAAGGGGGGGCACGTCGAAGGCAAAGAGTCCGTCGATGTGGTCGCCATGCCGGAGCGCCTCTTCGAGCTGCGCGGCCCCCGCATTCCTGGTCCGCACACGCACGGAACAGGTTGCACGTTTGCGGCCGCCATTGCCGCGAATCTTGCGCTTGGCCAGGACGTCGAGCAATCGCTGCACAACGCGCGTGCATATCTGGAAGGCGCGATCAGGCACGCGCCAGGCCTCGGCCGTGGGCACGGTCCGCTCGACCATTTCTGGCAGACCCGCGTGGCTAAAACCTGACCCCGCCTTTATACTGCTCGAGGTGGCTTTCTCCCGGTTCAGCGTCACGGAACAGCCGCTGGATGCCGCGGCCCTCAGCGGATCACTTGCGGAAAGCGGCGACGGCGCGGTGACCGTCTTCGTGGGCCTCGTGCGCGATCACAATGCGGGACGACGCGTGCTCTGGCTGGAATACGAGGCCTACCCCGCGCTGGCCCTGAAGGCGTTCGAGAAAATTGCTGAAGAAGCGGCGGCGACCTGGGCCGATACACGGCTGGCGATTAGCCACCGTATCGGGCGCCTCGAAATCGGCGAAGCCAGCGTGGTGATTGCCGCCGCGAGCCCGCATCGCGCCGAAGCGTTTGCCGCGTGCCGATACGCGATCGAACGCGTGAAGCAGATCGCCCCAATCTGGAAGCACGAGCACTTCGTCGGCGGTGAGAGCTGGATCGAAGGCGCCACCGCGGATCCCGCGGACGAGCGGGCGAGGCTGGACGCGCTGGAGCGCGCGTGCACGTAACGGTGCGGCTCTTCGCCCGCCTGCGGGAGTTGACAGGTGCGGCGGAGCTGCAGCGCGAGCTGCCAGCGGACGCCACGGCGCGGGACGCGTGGGAATCCCTCGCGCGCGAGTGGCCGGCGCTGAGCGGCTACTCGGGCAGCATCTCGTGCGCGGTGAACGAGTCGTACGCACGGTTGACGGCACCGCTGCAGGACGGCGACGAAGTCGCGTTCCTCCCGCCGGTGTCCGGGGGCTGACGCAGCGGGGATCGGGGGTTCGGGATTCGGGATCCGGGCCCCGGATTGGGGATTGCGGATTGACGATGAGGGATTAGGGATTCGATCGTGTTCGACAAATTGACCGCCGTAGAAACGAAATACGACCAATTGATGGCTGAGATGGCGGAGCCTGCCGTGCAGGCCGACGCGGGGAAGTTCCGCAGCCATTCGAAGGCGATCGCGGAGATGCAGCCGCTCGTGGACAAGTTCCGCGAGTACAAGGACGTCATCGCGCAGATCAACGCGACCGAAGAGCTGCTGAAGGATCCCGACATGCGCGAGCTGGCGCAGGAGGAAATGCGGCAGCTGGATCAGCGGCGCGACGCCCTCCTTGCCGAGATCAAGATCCTCCTCGTCCCAAAAGATCCCAACGACGTGAAGAATGTCGTCCTCGAAATCCGGGCCGGAACGGGCGGCGACGAGGCCGCGCTGTTCGCGTCGGATCTGTACCGCATGTACGCACGATATGCAGAGCGTCAGGGGTGGAAGATCGAGGTGCTCTCGCTCAGCGAGACGGGCAGCGGCGGCACGAAGGAAGTCATTGCGCTCATCGAAGGGCGCAACGTCTACAGCCGCTTGAAGTACGAGAGCGGCGTGCATCGCGTGCAGCGGGTGCCGACCACGGAGGCGAGCGGACGTATTCATACCTCGACGGCCACCGTCGCGGTGCTGCCGGAAGCCGAAGAGGTGGACATCCAGATCGACCCGAAGGATCTGCGGATCGACACGTTCTGCTCCAGCGGACCTGGCGGCCAGAGCGTCAACACAACGTATTCCGCCGTCCGGATCACGCACATCCCGACCGGCCTCGTGGTCTCGCAGCAGGACGAGAAGTCGCAGATCAAGAACCGCGCGAAGGCGATGAAAGTGCTGCGATCGCGCCTTTACGAGATCGAACGGCAGAAGCAGCAGGACGCGATCGCGAAGGACCGCCGCTCGCAGGTGGGCACGGGGGAGCGGTCGGAGAAGATCCGCACGTACAACTTCAAGGAGAACCGGATCACTGACCACCGCATCGGCTTCACGATGCATCAGCTCTCGGCGGCGCTCGAGGGAGAGCTTGGGGAGCTGATCGACGCTGCGGTCACCCACTTCACCTCGGAAAAGCTCAAGGAAGTCACGGCCGCCGAAACGTCGGCCTGATGCCCACGATTCGCGACGCGGTCGCGCGCGCCAGAGACGCGCTCACCGCCGCAGGCATTGCTCCGGCTGAGGCATCGCTCGATGCCGATGTGCTTGCCCGCCACGTTCTCGGCTGGGATCGCGCACGGATGCTATCGGACTCTCTCGGCGAACCGCCGGAGTCATTCGCGAAAGCCTACGGCGAGGTCATCGAGCGGCGGTCGCGGCGTGAGCCTGTCTCCCACATCACCGGCCACCGCGAGTTCTGGGGTCTGGATTTCGAGGTGACGCCCGACGTTTTGACGCCCAGGCCCGAAACAGAGCTGATCGTGGAGGAAGCCATCGCCTGGTTCTCCAAATCGGCTGCTCCCCGCGTCATGGCTGACGTGGGAACGGGCAGCGGATGTCTTGCGGTCGCACTGGCGCTCGAATTTCCTTCCACGTTCGTGCTCGCAACGGACATCTCGGGCGCGGCGCTCGACGTCGCGCGCCGCAACGCCGTTCGCCACGGCGTGAACGACCGGATCGCGTTTCTGCGGACGGGCTTCATGCCGCCCGTACCAGAGATCGATCTCGCCGTCTCCAATCCGCCGTACATTCCACGCCGCGATATGGCGAATCTTCCCCCGGAAGTGCGCGACTACGAACCCGCGGTCGCGCTGTTCGGCGGCGAGAACGGGCTGGAGATATATCCGCGGCTCTTCGAGGAAGCCAAACGTCAGACTGCCCGGAATGGTTGTCTGATCGTCGAGGTGGGATACGATCAGCGCGACGCCGTCACGGCAATCGCCGAAGCGGGCGGTTGGTGCGTAGAACGCGTCCGCCACGATCTTCAGGGAATCGCGCGCGCGCTCGTGCTTCGGCGGCCCTGAAGGGCCGCCCTGCGTCGTTCCGGATGGCCGCCGTCGTTCGTAGCGTGGCCGTTTCAGGGCCGCGGATCACAACCATATGGCGAACTGCCTCTTCTGCAGGATCATCAATCGCGAGATTCCGGGGTCGATCGTCTACGAAGACGACCGCATCGTCGCCTTCAACGACATCAACCCGCAGGCCCCGGTGCACGTGCTCGTCATTCCGCGGCGACACATCGAATCGCTCAACGCGCTCACGAGCGGCGACGACGGGATCGTTGGCGAGATGGTGCGCCGCGGAGCAGCCATCGCGAAAGAAAAAGGTGTGTCGGACTCGGGCTTCCGCACCGTGTTCAACACGAACGCCGCGGCGGGCCAGACCGTGTTTCACATCCACCTGCACGTCCTCGGCGGACGGACGTTCACGTGGCCTCCGGGCTGATCGCTGCGAGACGTGTCAATGCCGGCTGAAACGGGTCAGTGCCGCGCAGACCGCGATGGAGTGCTCACTAAGGCAGCGTTCGACATTGAGGATTCGGGATCCGGCATTGACGGATCGCGCAGCGATCAGCCGGCATTGACAAGCGTCAGCAAGTACTGCCCTCGTCCGTGCTCTCTCGCGAGAAAGAAATCGACGATCCGGTAACCGCGCGAAAGATAGTGCTCGAGTGCCGCGCGCGTCGCCATGCGCCACTCGAGCGCGAGCGGGAGATCCGACGCCTGCATCTCGGTGAATCCTGTCGGGACCTCGACGAGCAGCCGCGGCGCATCCAGCGTCAGATCCGGCGCGCCCGGACGCAACCACCGTTCGCCGCCAGTCGACGGATTCACCACCGGCGCGAGCGCCACGCCCGCGTCGCGCATGACGACGAGCGGCGCGCTGATCCGGCGCTCGACGTGCGGTCTCGTCAGGTGCCATTCCGCGATGAACCGATCCGTGGGAGTCCCGCGATGGAGCGGGCTGCTCGAATCGCCGTAAACGTTCTGTTGGTAGGTTTCGACAACGACCCCGAGCCGGCTGAAGTTCAGGTGCGCGTTGAGTGCCTGCAGCGGATCGAACGTCCACTCGATGAGATCGATGCCCATTGCGAGCGCGCGCTCCCGCTGCGCGAGCTTCAGGCGGACGCCGAGGCCGGAGTTGCGCGCCTCCGCGGCGACACCCAGCATGTGCGACCACTGCGTCAGCCTGCCGTCCTTCACGGCGGGAATCGAATACACGAATCCCGCGAGCCGATCGCGATCCTTGAAGGCCCCGAGCAGGATCCCCCCGCGCATCACCGACACGATCAGGATCGGGGGCGGGACGATGTCCTCCGCGTCCGCATACCCCCAGATCTCGCGTTCGAGCGCCGCAACCTGCCGGCACTCCGCGACGGTCGTGAGGTCCCGGATGGTGATCGCTCTCACAGCACGGCGTGCAGCTCTCGGAGCGAGTGGATGATCGGAATGTCGGCCGGACACCCGTTGGAGAAACCTGAGCGCGCCACGAGCACGCCGCGCATCCCGAGCCGGCGCGCCCCCTCTATATCGTGCGCAACGCTGTCGCCGACCATCACCGCGTGCGGCGCCTCCGTCCGCGCCTGCCGCAGCGCTTCTTCGAAGATGCTCGGGTGCGGCTTCATGTAGCCGTGATCGAACGACGAAAGGGCGACGGCGAACAGACCGTCGAGCTCGAAGTGGCGCTCGAACTCGGCGAGCGAACGCTGCGTGTTCGAGATGAGCCCGATGGTGTAGCCTTCCGCGCGCAGCGCGCGCAGCACGTGCGGTACTTCTTCGTACAACGTGAAGTGACGGCACACGGACCACTCGTCGTAGATGTCTCGCGCGGCCGCCTCGACGGCAGAGCCCCGTCCGCCCATCCCTTCGATGATGCGCCTCGTGTACTCGACAAAGATCTCGGGATCGTAGGGGCCGCCCCGCGCGTCCAGCAGCGACGACGCGGCGGCAACCGATGCGTCGAACGCCGCCGCATCCACGGACACGCCATGGCGCGCGCAGAACTCACGGTACCCGTGCCCCTGAAAGGCAGGACCGGGATGGATCAGCGTGAAGTCGACGTCGAAGAAGATCGCGCGTGTGATCCGACGCGGAGGTGTCATGCAGAGGGCGGACCGGCGACCGCGACCGCCGCGAACTCCGGGCGCAGCACCCGTCGCGCGGCCTCGCGGACATCCTCGATCGTCACCCGTGCGATGCAATCCGGAAGCCGCCGGTCGTAGTCGAGCCCGAGGCCGAAGAACTCGGCAGTCTGCAGAAACGTCGCGATGCTCTGGTTCGTTTCCAGCATCCGGGGAATGGAGCCGACCAGGAACTGCCGCGTCTCCGCCATTTCGCGATCGGTGGGTCCCTCGGATCCGAGCGCGCCGACCTCGGCATCGATGGCCGCGATTGCTCGCTCGACGTTGCGGGGATCCACGCCGGCGCGAATCGCAAGCGGGCCGGGACCGAGGCTCGGATCGAACGAGCTGAACGCGTAGTACGCCATGCCCTGGCGCTCGCGGATGTTCTCGGCGAGCCGGCCGCCGAGCCCGAACTGCCCCAGGATCGTGTTCATCATCCAATAGGCGTAGTACGCGGGATCGAGGCGCGTGATCGAGGTGAATCCATACGAGATATCCGATTGCGGTTTGTCTCGCATCGGGATGTCGACGCGGCGGCGGCCCGTCGCGGGCGCGACCACCGGCACCGCTCGATCCTCCGGCAACGGGTGCTCCCAGCCGCCGAACACGTCCGCCGCGCGGTCGACCGCCTCGATCCGGTCGACATCGCCGACGATGGCGAGAGACAGGGCTCCTGGCGCAAAGCGTTGCCGGTGATAGTCGTCGAGATCCTCGCGGGTGATGCGCTCGATCGATGCGATCGTCCCTTTCGAGGGACGGCCGTACGGGTGCGACGGACCGTACAGCAACTCCTGAAGCGCCTCGCCGGCCCGAATCGCGGGGTTGTCCTGGTCTTGCCGCAGCGACGTGATCACTTCGGCGCGGCGCCGGTCGAGCTGATCCTGCGGGAAGCTCGGCGTTCGGACGACGTCGCCGATCAGTGCGAGCAGTTCCGGGTAGTCCTCGGAAAGGCACGTGCACACGAGCGTGAGGACGTGACGGTTCGTCGAAATCTTCAGCGCGACGCCGCGATCGTCGAGCAGCTCGGCGATATCGTCCCCGCTGCGCGTGATCGTTCCGCGATCCAGCACACGCGCGAGGAGCCACGCGAGACCCGGAAGCGCCTCGGGCTCGTAGAGACTGCCCGCACGGAACACCGCGTTGATCGTGACGGCTGGCGAGAACGACGTTTCCTGGACTGTAATGACCGCGCCGTTGTCCAGCACCTGCCGAGCGGGAACCAGGCCGCTCGAAATCGACGGCATCATGCCGGTCGTCCTGAAGGCTGAAACCAACCCACCGTGCGCGCTTCCTTGCGAAGCCGTTGCCGCGCCGCCTCAGCGACGCGCGCTGGTGTCACCTCGTCCAGCGATGGGCGGATCGTTTCGAAGAAGCCCGGGCCTGCAACCGTTTCGAAATATCCCAACTGATGCGCGATGTTCGTCACGCTGTCGGTCTCGAACACCAGGCGTGCGCGGAGCTGACGCCGCGCGCGCGCAACTTCCTCGTCGGTGAGCCCCTCCTCACAAACACGTTCGATGACCTCCAGCGCCGCGGCTTCGAGGGTCTGGAGCGCGATGCCTTCCATCGCCGTGAACGAGAGGCTGTAAAGGAACGGTTCTTTCGTGGCCACAAGCGACCCGCTGACCGAAGAAGCCAGTCCCCGCTCGACAAGCGCCGTATAGAGTCGCGCCTTGCGCTGCGGAGGTGCGCCGCGAAAGCTCGACCAGATGTTCGTTCCTTTTGCTCCGCTCAAAGCAGCGTCCAGAACCAGCATCGGGAAGAAGTCAGCGTCATGAACGGCCGGCGCGTGCCAGGCCATCTTCAGGTACGCGGTCGTGCCCTCCCGTTCCAGGAGCACCCGCCGCTCGCCAACCTGCGTGGGTTCGGCCGCTCGCTTCCTGACGGGTGCCGGCGACGGATTAATCCCGCCAAAGTGCGCCTCCGCACGACGCAGCACCTCGTCCGCCGCGACGTCGCCGACGACAACGAGCGTGGCGTTCTGCGGGACGTAATGACGCCGGTAGTAGCCGTACAGGTCGTCGCGCGTCATGGAGCGCAGGTCGTCGATCCAGCCGATCGTCGGGTGACGATACGGATGCGCGCGAAACGCGGTTGCCGTGACCTCGGTGTCCAGCAATTGATCGGGATCGTTCTCGCCCCCCTGCAGCTCGGAGATGATGACGGTGCGTTCGGACTCGCACTCCACGGGCTCGTAGAGCCCATGCGCCATTCGCTCCGCTTCGATGAACAGGAGCGTATCGAGCGCGTCGCGGCCCGCCGTCTCCATGTAAGTCGTCTGATCGATCCAGGTATAGCCGTTCCACGTCCCGCCGAACCGCTCGACGATCCCCTTCATCTCGTCGCGCGGAATGTTGGCGGTGCCTTTGAAGTTCATGTGCTCCACCCAGTGCGAAACGCCGGTGAGTCCGGGAGCTTCGTCGCCCGAGCCGACGCGATACCAGCACCACACGGAGACGAGCGGCGCGGTGTGCAGCTCCTGAACGAGGATGGACAGCCCGTTGTCCAGACGCGCGGATCTCACAGAGGGCTGGGCGGCGAGCGCGACAGGCACGGCCATATGCGTCAATTATACAGGTCGAGTGGTCCGCGTCCGGGGACGAGAATTCCCGAAAACTGGCCTGATTCAGCCCAATTGCCGCCTCCGGCGCCGGACCAGCCTTTGCATTTGCAATCCGTAAGGAATCGTGAATACGGCATCGAATTGAATGGAGGGCTAGGACATGGTCGTCAAGAAGCGACTTTTCGGGGCGTTGTGCATGGCTGGGGCGATGCTCATCGGTAGTGTCGCTATTGCACAGGAGAGCGCGACGCTCACGTTGAAATCCGGCGAAAAGCTGACGGCTCAGCTCGTCGACCTCGGCGGCGTCGGATATACCGTCCGGGTGAACGGGCAGGAGCGCAGGATCCCGCAGAGCGAAGTTGCCGCGATTGCCTTCGGCGGCTCAGGTGTCACTGACGAGGACTGGTCGAAGTTCAACGGCACCGGACAGGTCGTTCTGCGCAATGGCCAGACCGTCGATGGTCAACTCGCGGACATCGGCGGCACGGCGCCGCTGCGCCTGACGTTCAAGACCCCGACCGGGGATCGCGAGTTCTCGTCGCGCGAGGTCGCGCGCGTGCTGCTCGCAAGGCCGACCAACCCGGTTGCCACCACCGGTAGTACTCCGCCGAGCGCGGGCGGCACCACGATTACCGTTCCGGCGAACACCGCGTGGACGCCGACCGGCATCGTGGTCAGGAAGGGTCAGCCGCTCTCGTTCACCGCAACCGGGGACATCCAGCTAAGCGCTGACTCGAACGACGTTGCGACAGCCTCCGGCGCGAAGAGCGGCCGCTTCGCGGGGCGTTCGGCGTTGCCGAAGACGCTCGCAGGCGCGCTGATCGGACGGATCGGCAACAGCACGCCGTTTGGAATCGGAACGCAGAACACGTTCCCTGCACCCGCGAGCGGGCAGCTGTTCCTCGGAGTGAACGACGACTCGTTCGCCGACAACCAGGGCTCGTTCCAGGTGACGATCAGCAAGTAGGCCGTCGCGCGTTTGCCGTGCGGCCGAGGCCGGCGCTCTCCCGGGCGCCGGCCTATTTTTCTGTACAATAAAGAGATCATCGATGGCCGACTGGAAAGAAACGCTCAACCTGCCGCGTACTGACTTCCCGATGAAGGCCAACCTCCCGGTGACCGAGCCGAACGTGCTCGCCCGGTGGGCCGAGATGGACCTGTACGGAAGGATCCGCACGCGCCGGAAAGGGGCGCCCAAGTTCGTCCTCCACGACGGACCGCCGTACGCCAACGGTCAGATCCACCTCGGCACCGCGCTCAACAAGATTCTCAAGGACTTCGTGGTGAAGTCGCGGTCGCTGGCGGGATTCGACGCGCCGTACGCACCCGGCTACGATTGCCACGGGCTGCCGATCGAGCTGAAAGTCGATCGCGAATTGGGACCGAAAAAGCGCGAGATGAGCCTTGCCGACTTCCGCCGCGCCTGCCGCGCGTACGCGGAGCGGTTCATCGGCGTGATGACGACGGAGTTCGAACGGCTTGGCGTGCTCGGCGACTGGGCGCACCCGTACCTGACGATGAACTTCCGGTATCAGGCGTCCATCGCACGCGCGCTCGGCCGGTTCGTCGACCAAGGCCTCGTCTACAAGGGCAAAAAGCCCGTCCATTGGTGCATTCACTGCCGCACGGCGCTCGCGGAAGCGGAAGTCGAGTACGAGGAGCATTCGTCGCCCTCGATCTACGTCGAGTTCCCGCTGGCACCCGGAAGCAAGGACGATCTGGCTGCGCGCGTTCCCGCCCTCCGGGGCCGCGACGTCTCCGTCCTCATCTGGACGACGACCCCGTGGACCATCCCGTCGAACCTCGCGATCGCCTTTCATCCGGAGTTCGACTACGCGGCGTACGATGTGGACGGAAAGGCAGTCATCGTCGCCGAAGCTCTGGCCGGCCGGGTCGCGGAAGCCACGGGGCGGACGTTCGGCGCGCCCATCGCTCGATTCAAGGGGACAGACCTCGAGCGCATCAACTTCCAGCACCCGCTATATACGCGGCCGTCGGTTGGTGTGTTGGGCGAATACGTGACGCTCGATGCTGGAACGGGCGCCGTGCACACTGCGCCCGGCCATGGCGCGGACGACTTCGCAACGGGCGTCCGCTACGGGCTCGATATCTACGCCCCGGTCGGGCCGGGCGGTCACTTCCTGGACACTGTCGAGCTCTTCGGGGGCCAGCGCGTCTTCGACGCGAACCCGAACATCGAGGCGGCACTCCACGCGAGGCATCGGCTGTGGCATCGTGAGACGTTCTCGCACCAGTACCCGCACTGCTGGCGCTGTCACAACCCCGTGATCTTCCTTGCGACGTGGCAGTGGTTCATCCGCATGGATGGCGAGCCTCGCATCGGCACGGGCGAATCGAGGCGCACGCTGCGCCAGGCCGGTCTCGACGCGATCGACCGCGACGTCAAATGGATCCCCGCCTGGGGCCGCGATCGTATCTACAACATGCTGGTGAACCGCCCGGACTGGTGCATCTCGCGCCAGCGCGCGTGGGGTGTGCCGATTCCCGCGCTCGACTGCCAGAGCTGCGGTGAAGCCATCCTGACGCCCGCGATCGTCGAGCGAGCGGCAGCGGTGTTCGACACGTACGGCGCGGACGCCTGGTACGAACGTCCGATCAGCGAGTTCGTTCCGCCCGGGCTCACCTGCCCGTCGTGCAGTGGCACGTCGTTCGAGCGAGAGCGCGACATCCTCGACGTCTGGTTCGATTCCGGATCGAGCCATGAGGCGGTGCTCCCGTTCAACGCCGAGCTGACCTGGCCGGCGGACATGTATCTCGAAGGCAGCGATCAGCACCGCGGCTGGTTTCAGAGCTCGCTGCTGGTCGGGCTCGGGACGCGCGGCCGGCCGCCGTTCCGACAGGTGCTCACGCACGGGTTCCTGATCGACATGGACGGACGGAAGATGTCCAAGTCGCTGGGGAACGTGATCGAGCCACAGGCCGTCATCAAGGAGAGCGGCGCGGAGATCCTGCGGCTGTGGGTCGCCATGAGCGACTACCGTGAAGAGCTGCGTGTCAGCAGGCAAATCCTTGCCCGCGTGATCGAGGCGTATCGCAAGATCCGGAACACGCTGCGGTACCTCGTCTCGAACCTGTTCGATTTCGACCCGGCCGTCGACACGCTGCCGGTAGCTCGCCTACAGGAGGTCGACCGGTTCGCGCTGGCGCGCTACGCAGAGATGGCCGCGGCGGTGATCACGGCGTACGACGAGTACGACTACCCTTCGATCTTCCAGACGGTGAACCAGTTCATGACCGTCGACGTCAGCGCCTTCTATGCGGACGTCTCGAAGGATCGGCTCTACACCTTCGCGGCGGCGTCGCCCGAGCGGCGCTCATCGCAGACGGCGATGTATGTCATGGCGGACGGGCTGTCGCGCCTGCTCGCACCGATCCTGCCCATCACGTCTGACGAGCTCTGGCGCCATCTGCCCGGCGCCCGGGAGGAATCCGTCCACCTCGCGCTCTTTCCGCAGGAGGTGGAGACGATGAGAGATCCTGCACTGCTCGCGACGTGGGATCGGCTGCTCGCGATCCGCGACGACGTGAACCGGGCGCTCGAGACCGCGCGTCAGTCCAAGGTGATCGGGACATCGCTCGGCGCAACCGTGACGCTTCGCGCTGGCGGCGATACCGCTGCGCTCCTGCGTCAGCACGCGGCCGACCTGCCGATGCTCTTCATCGTCTCGCACGTGAACGTCGAAGACCGCGCCGACGAAGGCGTGGAGGTCACCGTCGCGCCCGCGGAAGGCCAGAAGTGCGAGCGCTGCTGGCGGATTGTCCCGGACGTGTCGAACGAACCTGGTACCGAGGGGCTGTGCAGCCGGTGCATCGGCGCGCTCGCGCTCGATGCACCCCGCGCAGCACGGTGACGTCATGCTCGAACCCATGGAAACCGCCCCGTCGCCTGCTGCCCCGTCCGCCGATGCCCCGGCGGCGGACGTCGGCCACCACTGGCCGCCGATCCGCGCGATCGAGCTTGGTGTGATCGCCTCGATCGTGGTGCTGGATCAGCTCACGAAGATGATCGTCCGGGCGACACTGCCCCTCACCGGCCACATCACGGTCATCCCGAACCTGCTGGACATCACCCACGTGCAGAACACGGGCGCAGCCTTCGGCCTGCTCAACGCGGCGGACTTTCCCTACAAGTCGGGCGTGATGATCGTGATCGCCGCACTCGCCCTCATCGCAATCTCACTGTACGCGCGGCAGCTCGGGTCGCACGAGCGGCTCTCGCGGTACGGCCTCGCGCTGATTCTCGGCGGCGCGTTCGGGAACCTCATCGACCGCACGGTCTCCGGCTACGTCGTGGACTTCGTGGACGTCTATTGGGGCGACGCGCACTTCTGGGCGTTCAACGTCGCGGACGCCGCGATCACGATTGGCGCCGTGCTGGTGCTGCTCGAGATGCTGGGCGTCGGGCGCCGCCAGGCGCCGCATCCTGCGTAACACTCGGTGCACGCTCTCCGTGAAGTCACCGTCGACGCCGACTACGACGGCGCGCGTCTGGACACGTTCCTCGCCGCGCTGCTGCCCGATCGATCGCGCTCGCAGATCCAGCGCCTGATTAAGGAAGGCCTCGTCTCAGGCAGCGCCGGCGCGCTCCGTCCGAGCACGCCCGTGCGCACCGGCCAGACGTTCACGATCGAGCTGCCCGAACCGGTAGCGCCACAGGCCCTCCCCGAAGATCTTCCGCTGGCGATCCTCTACGAAGACGCCGACGTCGTCGTCCTCGACAAGCCCGCCGGGATGGTCGTCCATCCGGCAGCCGGCCACGAGAGCGGGACGCTCGTGAACGCGCTGCTGCACCACGTCGACGACCTGAGCGGGATTGGCGGCGAGCTCCGGCCCGGCATCGTGCACCGGCTCGATCGCGGGACGTCCGGGGTCATGGTCGCCGCGAAGCACGACGCAGCACACCAGGAGCTGGCGCGGCAGTTTCATGACCGCGAGGTGGAGAAGGAGTACATCGCGCTCGTCTGGGGTGTCGTGCAGGCTGGGCGGCGCATCGACGCGCCCATCGGACGCGACCCTTCCAATCGGCAGAAGATGTCCACGCGCGCACGCCGCGCGCGCAGTGCGGTCACGCGCGTGACCAAGGCGGAGCACTTGAAAGGCGTCTCGCTGCTCTCCGTCGCCATCGCGACCGGACGCACGCACCAGATCCGCGTCCACCTGAGCGCGATCGGGCATCCGATCGTGGGCGACCCCCCGTATGGCGGCGTGCACCGCCGCGTGGCGCACGATCTGCGCGCCGTCCAGCGGCTGGAGCGCCCGTTCCTCCACGCAGCGCGGCTCGCGTTCATTCATCCCACGGAGGGGCGGAAAATGGAATTCACCTCGCCGCTGCCCGACGATCTGCAGTCGATCCTCGACGAGATTCGGGAGCGACAACAGGAGACCGTCAATGGGTGAAGCCGAGCGTCTGGAATCGGAAAAGGCCTTCGAGGGGCGTGTCTTCTCGGTCGACCGCGATCGTGTGCGGATGCCCAACGGCCGCACCGTCACGCTCGAGATCGTCCGTCACTCGAAGTCGGTCGTCCTCGTGCCAATGCCGGAGCCGGGCCACGTCGTGCTCGTCCGCCAGTTCCGGTACGCGGTGAACGCGTCATTATGGGAGTTGCCGGCGGGGAGCGTCGATGAAGGGGAGACGCCGGAAGCGGCCGCGGCGCGGGAGTGCCACGAAGAGATCGGCCAGGTGCCGGGCACCGTGGTTCGCCTGGCAGCGCTCTATCCGACGCCAGGCTATTGCGACGAGCAGATGGTCTTCTTTCGTCTCTCGGGCCTCACGGATCCGACAGAAGCGGCGGTCCTCGACGAGGACGAAGACATCGAGACCTGCACGTTCGAGGTGCGCGATGTGAGAGACATGATCCGCCGGGGCGAGATCGTGGATATGAAGACCATCGTTGCAATGACCCTGATCTGAGATCACTGCAGCCCAATCATGATCTCCACGGTACGGACGTGAATGTCCACCGTGTCTCTCACGTCTGCGGCGTAGCCGCCTGAGAGCGCCATCACGATCGGCACACCTGCCTTCCGGCACGCTTCGATGACCAGTCGATCGCGCTCCGCGAGGCCTGCTTTCGTCACCGCGAGGCCGCCCAGCCGATCTTCCTCGAAAGGGTCCGCGCCGGCGAGGTAGACCGCCAGCTCCGGTCGGCTCTCGAGCACGCGCGGAAGCGCGCCTGAGAGGGCCGCTAAGTACATCTGATCGTCCGCGCCGTCTTCGATCCCAACATCGAGGTCGCTTCGCGGCTTGAACACCGGGTAATTGTGCTGCTGATGGATCGAGAAGGTGAACACGGACGGATCCCGCTCGAAGATCATCGCGGTGCCGTTCCCGTGATGCACGTCGCAGTCGATCACTGCGGCGCGACGGATGCCGCAATCGCGCTGCAGCACGCGTATCGCAACCGCAACGTCGTTGAGCGGGCAGAACCCCTCGCCGTGGTTGGCGAACGCGTGGTGGAGTCCGCCACCCAGATGCGCGGCGAGCCCGCGATCGAGCGCCGCGCGCGCCGCATCGCAGGTGCCCCCGACCATCAGTCGAAACCCGTCGGCGAGCGCGGGATGCCAGGGCAGCTCGAGCGTCGCAATCTCATTGGCCGTCAGCCGATCCTCGCGAATCTTCGCCAGGTATTCGGACGTGTGCACGAGCGCCAGATCGTCCCAGGATGCTTCGCGCGGTTCGCGCCACTCGACCTCTGACGGGAGCTGTTCGGCGATCAGTCTGTACTTGTCCGTCGGCCAGACATGCCCGGGAAGCTTGATCTCGTACCGCGGCGAGTAGACGACAGGGAGCACGCGCGTTCTCAGCGGAACGCGTGGAAGACCGCGCGGTCCTGACGGAATGCGGCAGGGAGCGTATTGCGCCCACGCAGCCTGTGATACGCCGCGCGTGCACCGCGATAGATCGCCGAGCGCTGCGGCGTGATCGTGCGCACGCGCGAGAAGCCAACGGCGCGCAGCAGACCGTGGACAGCGGGCGCGTTCAGACCCCACCAGTTGGTCGGATCGTCGTTCAGCTCGCGCTCGGGATAGAACGCCGCCGCCGGGCGTCCGATGCCGACCATATCGACGACCGTTTCCACGATGAGCAGCTCGCGCGTGACGGAGAAGATCCGCTCGAGCGCCAGGAGCGGGTGGCGCAAGTGGTAGAGAACGCCAAGGAGCAGCACGAGGTCGAACACACCGATGCGCTCGGGCGAGAGATCCATGACGTCGATGTCCACGTCCTCAACGCGTGAGCCCAGGGCCTCACGCGCAAGCTCGAAACCCGCTTTCGTTCCCCAGCCGCCGCCGTGCCACGAGTAGTAGTCCGTAGCGACCACGCGCGCTGCGCCCCGCCGTTCTGCTTCGAACGAGAAGAAGCCGTCCCAGGCGCCGATGTCGAGGACGCTCTTGCCCGCAAGCGAAGGGGGCAGGCCGAGCCGCGCGAGGCGGTAGGGCGTCTGGTCGACACCCTGAGTGACGATGCCATGGCCGAGATCGATTGAGTGGTACCAGCGGAGAGCAGCGGCCCGCGACTGCAGGTCGTCACGATCCATTACACGGCAGGCTGGACTTCGGATTCGATCGGGCGCGGAAGGGTCGTCTGTTCGGCTGACGGCTGGAGCGCAATCGCGACGGCCTGCGCGATTTCCGTGACGTAGTGGATCGTGAGCTCGCCGCGAAGGTCTTCCGTGAGATCTTCCTTCACGTTTTTCTCGTTCTGCCGCGGCAGGATCAGCTCCTTGATCCCGTGCCGGCGCGCCGCGAGCACCTTTTCCTTGATCCCGCCGACGGGCAGGACGCGGCCGGAAAGCGAGATCTCCCCCGTCATGGCGATGTCGCCGCGGACGGGCCGGTGCGTCAGCTGCGAGGCCAGCGCGGCAACCATGGTGACACCGGCAGACGGGCCATCCTTCGGGACCGCGCCGGACGGCACGTGCAGGTGGATTTCCGAGTCCTTGTAGAACGCGGGATCGACGCCGTAATGCTGCGCGTTCGCACGGAACCACGAGAGCGCTGTACGCGCCGATTCCTTCATGACGTCGCCGAGATGGCCGGTGAGCGTGAGGGACCCGCTCCCCTGCATGCGGGAGGCTTCCACGAACAGCACTTCGCCGCCCGCCGGCGTCCACGCCAGTCCCACGGCGACTCCCGGATCCTTCGTGCGGTTTTCGATCTCCTCGTCGAGAAACGTCGGGGCGCCGAGCATGGAAACGACCTCGTCGGGGGTGATGGCCACCCTCGACTCGTCCCCCTCGGCGCGGCGGCGCGCTATCTTGCGGCAGAGCGCAGCAATCTCGCGTTCGAGGTTGCGCACGCCCGCCTCGCGCGTGTAGCCGCGAATCACGGTGCGAATGGCGGGCTCTGTGAACTCGATGTGATCCGCCGTCAGTCCGTGGTTCTTCAACTGCTTGGCGATGAGGTGCTCGAACGCGATCTTCAGCTTCTCTTCCTCGGTGTAGCCGGCCAGCTCGAGTACCTCCATGCGGTCGCGCAGCGGCGGCGGCACCGGATCCATCACGTTCGCCGTCGTGAGGAAGAGCACCTCAGAGAGATCGAACGGCACGTCGAGGTAATGATCGCGGAACGCATTGTTCTGCTCGGGATCGAGCACCTCTAGGAGCGCCGACGCGGGATCGCCGCGAAAGTCCGATCCCAGCTTGTCGATCTCGTCGAGGATGAACACCGGGTTCTTCGACTCCGCACGGCGGAGCCCCTGAATGACCTGCCCGGGCAGCGCGCCTATGTAGGTACGGCGATGCCCGCGGATCTCGGCTTCATCGCGCATGCCGCCCAGCGACACGCGCACGAACTTTCGGCCGAGCGAGTTCGCGATCGATCGCGCGAGGGACGTCTTCCCCACGCCTGGAGGGCCCACGAAGCAGAGGATCGGCCCCTTCACATCCGGGTTCAACTTGCGCACGGCGAGGTACTCGAGGACGCGATCCTTGACCTTTTCCAGGCCGGAGTGATCGGCGTCGAGCACTTGCTTCGTGTGACGCAGGTCGATGAGCTCGTCGGTGCGCTTTGCCCACGGCAGCGCGATCAGCCAGTCAAGATACGTCCGGGAGACGGTGTACTCGGCGGCGGCGACCGGCATCTTCGACAACCGATCGAGTTCGCGCAGCGCCTCTTTCTTCACCGGCTCGGGCATGCCCGCCGCGTCAATTTTGTTGCGAAGCTCTTCAATCTCCTTGGCCTGCTCGTCTCCTTCGCCCAGCTCCTTCTGAATGGCCTTGAGCTGCTCGCGCAGGAAGTACTCGCGCTGGTTCTTGCCGACCTCGGACTGGACCTGCGACTGAATTTTGGAGCCAAGCTCGAGCACCTCGAGCTCCTTGATCAGCAGACGGTTCAGGCCGTCCATCCGCGCGCGCACGTCGAGGGTCGAGAGGATCTCCTGCCTCACCGACGTGCCGATCGTCGCGAGCGACGAGGCGATGAAGTCCGCGAGCTTGCCGGGATCCGTGATGTTTGCAGCCAGCGCCTGCAGATCGTCGGAGAGCAGCGGCGAAAGCGAGACGACCTGCTGGAAGTTGCTCTTGATGTTCCGCTGCAGGGCGTCGATCTCGAGATGATCCTCTTCGCGCAGCAGATCGTCCGCGACAACCACCGCGGCGCGCAGGTACGGCCGCGTCTGCACGAGCCGCTCGAGGCGCACCCGCGCCAGCCCTTGCACGATGAGGCGCAGGCTGCCGTCCGGGAGCTTGAACAGCTTGTGGATGTGGGTGACGGTGCCGACCGGGTACAGGTCCTCCTGCAGCGGCTCTTCGACCGACGCGTCCTTCTGGGTGAACACGCCAATCAGCTTTCCGCCCGTGTTGGCCTCGTCGACAAGCCGTACGGAGGCCTCGCGCGCCACGGCGAGCGGCATGAACGAATTCGGGAAGAGAACCGTGTCGCGCAGCGGAAGCACCGGCAGCTCCGACGGCACCTGGATGGGCCGCTCGGTCTCGGAG
>JBKPQB010000008.1:0-62243 GCA_046733875.1 Acidobacteriota bacterium | reverse complement strand
GGTGTATCCTTTGTGCCCGCAGTGCGTCCTGAACGACGTCTGCCCGAAAATCAGCGTCACGAAAGTTGGAAAGCTAGTACGTAGCGCGCAACTTTAGTTGCGCGTAACACACGAGAGAAGACATGCGTTTGAGATTCGCGTTCGCCATCATCGTTGCGCTTTGCATTGTCCCCGCCTCGGCGCAGGTGAAGTCGCCGGGTGCCGGCCCGATCGTGGTGCTCGAGACGTCGAAAGGCGTGATCGAGTTCGAGACGTATCCCGAAGAAGCGCCGAAGACGGTCGCACGCGTGCTCGAACTGGTGAAGAAAGGCTTCTACAACGGCCAGCGGTTCCATCGCGCCGAGCCGAACTTCCTGATTCAGATTGGCGATCCGGTATCGCGCGACATGAGCCGTGAGGACTGGTGGGGACGTCAGGGGAGCGGGAAGCCCATCGGCGTCACAGAAATCACGAAGAAGCGCCGGCACGTCGCGGGCGCGGTGTCGATGGCCTACCCGGGAACGGACAAGGCGGCGGCGGACAGCCAGTTCTTCATCACGCGGCGGGCGGCGCCTGAGCTCGACGGCAAGTACACGGTGTTCGGCCGCGTCCTGAAGGGCATGGATGTGGTGGCGAAGATTCAGAAGCGCGACATGGTCAAACGAGCGTATCTGAAGGACGAGACGGCAAAATCCTGACGCTGCCTTTCAGCTCAGGGAAGTGCTCCACGAACGACTCGGGATACTCGCCTGTCAGCGGCTGCCCCAGCCGCTTCTTTATCGTGGCGGCGTTGGCCACCGATTTCGCGGAGAAGTGATTGTTGGTGTAGAGATACGCCTTCTTCACGTGCTGTGACGCCTCGCCCGCTGCTTCGACGATTGGCTCCAGCTCCGCGGCCGAATAGAGATAGTTGTAGCGATCCTCGCTGCTGTCGTGCTTCCACCACTGCGCGGCGTTCCGGCCGTGCAGCCGCATGTAGTAGAACGTCCGCACGTTGGGCAGCAGCGTCTGCCGGATCGAGAACCGGAACTTCGGTTCGTCGATCTGGACCAGCGCCGCGCCGTATTCTCCCAGCAGCCCGAGCGTGCCCTTCGGGTCGTCGCTGAAGCTTTTGTGCCGCAGTTCAACTGCCAGCGGATAATCCTTGAAGCTCTCGAGGAGCCATTCCAAGTACCCGCGCGAGTTCCGCTCGTTCTTGAAGCTCGCCGGAAATTGAGCGAGCAGCGCACCGAGCTTGCCCGCTTCGACGATCGGATCGATCGCCGCGCGGAACTCGTCGACGTCGTTCTTGCCAACATCCGCCGGATCGGCTCCGGTGGCCTTGTGGAACATCTCCGGGTGTGTGAACTTCTGATAGAGCTTCAGCGAGAACTCGAACGTCTTCGGCGTCCTCTCGACCCATTTCTTGGTGGTGTCGACCGCGGGCACGCGATAGAAGCTCGAATTGACCTCGACGGTATCGAAGTGCTCCGCATAAAACGTGAGCTCGTCGAAGCCTGACTTCTTACGCGTGGATCCTGCGCCCGCGGGGTAGAAGACGCCATTCCAGGTGCCCTTTCCGCTGGGATAGCTCCACCCCGATGTTCCCACCCTGACACGGCTCATTTCACTGCCGCGTAGGCGTCCTTGTCGAACCCGAAAATCACTTTCGATCCCTTGATCAGAATCGGGCGCTTGATCAGGTTTGGTTGTTCCATCATCACATCGATCGCTTCCTTCTTGGACCGCGGCAGCGGCCGCTGCTTCCAGACCGGGCTTCGCGTGCTCACGAAATCCAGAAAGCGCTTCTCGTCAATGTGCTTCTCGAGAAATTCCCGGGTGGGCGGATTCTTGTTGATGTCGATCTGCTCGACCGGCACGTGATGCTCGTCCAGGAAACTCCTGGCGTTTCGGCACGTGGTTCAGGTCGGCTTCGCGTAAAAGGTGAACTTCGGCATGGGCGGATTGTAACCGGCAACTCCCAACCTCCAACCTCCAACTCCCAACCTCCAACCCCCAACCCCCAACCTCCAACCTCCAACCTCCTCGAGCGACAGCTACAATAGGCAGATCAGCCTATGCTGACCGTCAACGAGATCTTCCACTCGATTCAGGGGGAATCGACCCATGCCGGGCGTCCCTGCGTTTTCGTGCGCCTGACCGCGTGCGATCTCCGGTGCTCGTGGTGCGATACGCCATATGCGTTCCACGAGGGGAGCCGGATGAGCGTGGACGAGGTGGTCGACAAGGTGCGCGCCTACGAATGCGATGTCGTCGAGATCACCGGAGGCGAGCCCCTGCTGCAGAAAGACGTCTACCCGCTGATGGAGCGGCTGCTGTCGGACGGCCATACGGTTCTGCTCGAAACGGGGGGTCATAGGAGTGTCGATCAGGTGCCGGGCCCCGTGTTCAGGATCATCGACGTGAAGTGTCCCGGCAGCGGGGAGGCGTCGAGGACGCACTGGCCGAACCTCGACGCGCTTCGCACGACCGACGAGGTCAAATTCGTCATCCAGGATCGCGTGGACTACGAGTACGCCCGAGACGTCGTGCAAGGACGCCAGCTGATCGGCCGCTGCGCCGCGGTTCTCTTCTCGCCCGTGCACGGTGTCCTGGATCCCAAGCAGCTGGCCGCCTGGATTCTGGCGGACAAGCTCGCCGTCCGCCTCCAACTTCAAGCGCACAAGTACATCTGGGATCCGCAGACGCGCGGGGTGTGAAGTGCCGAGAGCGGTACTGCTCCTGAGCGGCGGCCTCGACTCGTACACCGCCGGCGCGATCGCGAAGGCAGATGGCTACGAGCTGTACGCGCTGACGGTTCGCTACGGGCAGGTGCATGCCGGAGAAGTTGCGGCGGCGCGCGATGTCGCGAAGGCGCTCGGCGTCGCGAAGCACCTCGAGCTGCAGGTGCCGCTTTCGACCTTCGGTGGCTCGGCGCTCGTCGGGGAGGGCGCCATCCCGAAGGACCGCAGGATAGACGACGAGATTCCGCCGACGTACGTGCCGGCGCGCAACACGGTTTTCCTGTCGCTCGCGCTCGCGTGGGCAGAAGTGCTCGGCGCAGAGGCGATCGTCATTGGCGTGAACGCGCTCGACTACTCCGGTTATCCAGACTGCCGTCCGGAGTACATCGAGGCGTTCGAGAAGCTCGCGTCGCTAGCCACCAAGGCGGGTGTCGAGGGAAACCGGCTGAGGGTCCTCGCGCCGCTGCAGACGCTGTCGAAGGCGGACATCGTCCGGCGCGGCACGGCCATCGGCCTCGATTATTCCCTGACGCTCAGTTGCTACGATCCGCGGCCCGATCGGACGCCATGCGGCCGCTGCGACAGCTGCGTGCTGCGCGCGCGCGGCTTCGCGGAAGCGGGCATTCCCGATCCTGCGCTCGCCAGGAGCCGCGCGTGACGGAACGGCTCTATTACGCGGATCCGTACCTCCAGGAATTCGATGCGACCCTGGTGGACACGGTCTCGCACGAAGGACGGACCGCGCTCGTCCTCGATCGCACTGCGTTCTATCCCACGTCGGGCGGCCAGCCGCACGATGCCGGCTCGTTCCACGACGTCCGCGTTATCGACGTGGTGGATACCGATGACGGCACGATCCTGCACGTCGTCGACCGCGCGCCGTCGACGACGGCGCTGCACGGGCGGATCGATTGGACACGCCGCTTCGATCATATGCAGCAGCACACAGGACAGCATGTCCTTTCGGCGGCGTTCGATCGGCTGTTCTCCGTCAGGACCGAGAGCTTTCACCTGGGGGTCGAGTACTCGACGATCGATCTCGCGCGCGAAGTGTCGGCGGAGGAAATCCAGGCAGCCGAGAATCGGGCGAACCTGATCGTCTGGGAGGACCGTCCGGTGACGATTCGATTCACTGATGCCTCCGAGGCAGCCCGGCTGGGCGTGCGCAAGGAAACGAAGCGCGAGGGGACGATCCGGTTGATCGATGTCGAGGGCTTCGATCTGTCCGCGTGCGGCGGAACGCACGTCTCGCGAACGGGTGCGATCGGTGTGATCGCGGTTTCGGCGACCGAACGGTTTCGCGGCGGCTCGCGCATCACGTTTCAGTGCGGCGGACGCGCGCTGAACGGATTCCGTCAGCTCCGCGATGCGGTGGCGGGGAGCGTCAAGGCGCTCTCGGTCCTGCCCGCCGATTTGCCGGGGGCAGTCGAGCGCGTGCAGGCGGAGGCGAAGGAGCTGCGGCGGCAGCTTCGTGACTATCAGGCGCGGCTGGCGAATCAGGAGGCGGACGCGCTGATCGCGTCCGCCGACGATACAGGATCGGTGAAGCTCGTGGCTGCGTCGCTTCCGGGATGGGACGCCGCCGGCCTGAAGACGATTGCCGCGCGCATCACCCAGACGCCCGGCTACATCGCCGTCCTCGTCTCCGAGCCCCCGCCGGCCGCGATCGTGGTCGCCCGCGCCGCGGGTTTGCCGCAGGATTCCGGCGCGTTGCTGCGCCACCTTCTTGGTGTGCACGGCGGCAAGGGGGGAGGGCGTCCCGAGCTGGCGCAGGGCGGCGGCGTGATGGCGCCCGCGCCGGAGGTGCTCGAGACCGCGCGTCGCGCGATTGCGGCAGCCCATACGTAGTGCGGTCCCGCCTGACGCCACCGAGTCTGAGTTCTGACCATGCCTAATTTGTAATCACATCAAGAGATGTGATGCTAAACCATGAGGTGGCGCGCACCGCGCCACGATCAGCGCGCGCGGCGCGGTGCCGGTCTCGGCGAGTTCGGGACATAAAATGGCAGGCATGTGGCGCTTTGCCGCCCTCCTATTGGCGTTGATTGCCGGAGTCGGCGCGGCCATCTGGTATTACCGCGAGCCGGACATGACGGGCCGCGTGGTCCGCGTCACGCGGAACGACGATCGCTGGCTCGACGATCTCCAGAGCCGGACGCCGAGAGACGTCGAGCGGGCGTCGGCGGAGCTGGAGGCGCGTGGGACCGCGGCTTTGCCGGTGATTCGGCGCACGCTGCAGGCTCCCGAGGCGGATCCGGCGCGGCGCAAGGCGGCCTTGAAGGCGTGCGCGCTGCTCGGCGCGCGTGCGGCTGAAGCGATTCCCGACGTCGCGGCGCTCCTCGAGCAGCCTGAGTTCGCTGCCGAGGCCGCCCTCGCCCTCAGCTTCATGGGATCCGCCGCGGTGCCCGCGTTGCGCAACGCGCTCGATGCGGACGAGCCCGCCGTCCGCCGCGAGGCGCTGCGCTCGCTCGGCAAGCTTCGCGAACGCGCATCCATCGATCCGCAGATCGTCATTCCGTCGTTGCTGGCGGCGCTGCAGGATCCGGATCCCACCGTTCGCGAGGTCGCTGTCACCTATCTCGGTATCGTCCGCGACAGTCCCGCGAAGGAAGTGCCGGGCCTCATCGACGCGCTTGGCGACGACGAAGCGTCTGTGCGGCGAGCGGCCGCCGTCGCGCTCGCGTCGTACGGCGAACAGGCCCAGCCGGCGGTCGCCGCGTTGAAGAAGGCAACGAAGGATCCGGACGAGGGCGTGCAGCGCGAAGCGGGACGTGCGCTCGTCATGATTGCAGAGGCGAAGCAGAAGTAGGCTGGCCGCGCCGTCCCGCGCAGCGCGGAGGTTGGAGGTTGGAATCGCGGACTAGCGGCGCTTGAAGTTCGCCAGCGTCTCGACCGCCAGATCGGCGATCCACGTCACAGTAGACCCCGGCAGCGTGAAGTTGTTCGCCAGGATCGAAAACGCCAGCATCTCGCCGTCCTGTGTGCGCACGAAGCCTGACAGCGTGCGTACGTTGGAAATCGATCCGGTCTTCGCCATCGCATTGCCTTCGGCGCGCGTCTTCTTCAGGCGCTTGTCCATCGTCCCGTCCCTGCCGGCAACGGGCAGGGTGGCGAGGAAGGCCGCGCGATGCGGCTCGTCGGCGTAGAGCCGCGAGAGAATCGTGACGAGCATGTCAGCCGTCACGTAGTCGTAGCGCGACAGGCCGGAGCCGTCCATCTGGACGTAGCTCGACTCCGGAATACCCCACGACGCGAGCAGCGCCCGCGTGGCAACGCGACCGCCTTCCGTGGTGCCAAGCCCGCCGTGCGCCGCACCAATGGCCTTGAGCAGCGTCTCGGCATACAAGTTCTGGCTCACCTTCATCAGCACCGTGGCGATCTCCGAGAGCGGCGGCGAATCGGATCGCGCAAGGACGCGCCGATCCAGTGGCGCGGTCAACGGCCCGAAATCATCGCCATCGACGGCGCGGCCGGTGACCTCAATGCCGCGCGCAATCAGCGCATCCTCGAGCGCCTGCAGGAAGAAGATGGTCGGGTTGACGACTGCCACCTCGCGCGTGAGAGGCGCTGTACCGTGTGGCACCATACCAGTTACCTCGAGCACCGGCTGTTCGAGGTGCCGTACGTAATCGAGCGTGGTGGCCGAACCGGCCGGCCCTGTCGTCGCGCGATTGAACAACCGCAGACCAGACCCTGGCGACAGCTCGAGAAAGACCGGATCCCCCTCACGCGCGCCGGGCATGACGATGAGGTTCGCGAAGTCCTCGTCGTACTCGAGTGCGCCGACTGGGGCCGCGTAATCGTACTGCAGGTAATCCCACGCCCAGCCGCCGCCGAGCCATGCTTCGTCGAACGCATTGTCGTCGCCGACGATGTTGCCGTCGATGCGAGAGATGCCGGCGGCTTTCAGTGCCGATGCCCATTCATCGAAGACCTGAGCCGCGCGGCCATTGCGCGTATTGATCGTCGGGTCGCCCGTCCCGTGGACGACGAGATCGCCGGCGAGGACGCCCGCTTCAATCGGTGCCGCGGTTTCGAGCGTCGTCGTGAATCGGTAATCCCATCCGAGCGTGCCCGCGGCTGCCGCCAGCGTGACGATCTTCATATTCGAGGCTGGCATCAGGAGCTTGTTCGGGTTCAGCGCAAAGAGCGTCCGCCCGGAATCGAGCGACCGTACTTCAACGCCCCACTGCGCCTGTGCCATCACGGTCGCGCCGAAGATGCTGGAGAGATCCGAAACGAGCTGACGTTCTGCAGCGGAGGCGGCCTGAGGCGTAACGGACGGCGCGCGGTGGTCCCCGCACGCCGCCGCGAACAGGCAGAGCGCGACGAGTAGCGGGGACCTCACGGATTTACTTCAACGCGTCGAGGGCCTTGGCGATCGCGTCGAGAGCGGACGCGTCGATCTTTGCCGCGCCTGGTTCGCCGTCGCGGTGCGCGAACGCATCCTGCCCGTGACGGCCGAACGCTACGCGCTCCTGTTTCTGATTGTCGTCGTACTTGATAGAGACGGTGAGCTCGGGCGTGTCGAGTCCCGTCGCGGCGGTCTTCTCGACGAACGAGGTCGCGCGCGCGTTCGTGAGCGCGGTGATGAGGGCGTCCATCTTCGACGAATCGACATCCTTCGCCGATGGACTGACCTGCTTCCACACATCCGGCGGCGGCTCGTTGCCCTTTGCGGCGCCTTTCGACTTCTCGAATGCGACCGCCTGCCCGCCGCGCGTCACCTCGACGCGGTTGATATTAAACGCCCTCGCGTCGAACAGATCCTTGATGCGGAAGTCGTCCGCCGGCTTCTTCAGCTCGTCCAGGAGCGCCGATTCGACGGCGAAGACCATCGGCCGCGACAGGTCCTTCGCGTAGAAGACGCCCTCCCCGGCGCTCTTCCCGATCGCCAGTGCCGCCTGCGCGCTGCCCGCGCCGAGGCGGACGGTATAGGCCGGCTTGTCCAGCCCGTACTGCTTCAGATCGGTCGCATCGGGTGCGGTGAGCGCCTTCATCTGCGCCGTGTTGAGCCGGCCGATTACGCCTTCGATTGCGCCGAAGTCGGCGCGCGCATCAACCGGCGCCGTCATGCGCCAGTCCGCTCCCTTCTTGCTGAACTTCAACGTTCGATCGGCGCCGGCAATCTCCAGCGTGTCGACCTTCTCGCGATCGAACTTCAGGACCGTCTTGTCGCGCAGGTCGAAGGTAGATTTGTTGAACGTCGCGTCGAGGTACGACGAGATGAGGAACACGCGCGGTTTGTCGGGAAGCTTCGCGTACAGATCAGTCCCGGTCGGCGTCTTCTGGCCAACGAGCAGATGCCGCTGCTGTCCGCCGGCGGCCTTGAACGTCACTTCAACCCGCGCGGGCTGAAGCCCGTACTGCTTCAAATCCGAGGGCTGCTCATCCACGACACGCTGCATTTCGAGCGACGAGAGGTTCGACGTCAACCCGGACAGCTCGCCTTCATCCGCGGCCGCGGTCAGCGGAGCGGTCACCTGCCACTTCGACGACTGCTTCTGAACCGTCGTCCGATCGCCGGACTCCGACTTGATCGTGATCTGATCGATTTTGTCGGCCTCCACGCCGGGGAACACCTTCTCGAGCTTCTTGTCGCTGGTGGGCGCTTCCTTCTTCGATTCGCGCAGCGCGTACCAACCGAGCGGAATCGCGATAATCAACAGGATGATCAGGGATCGGACGCCGCGCACCTATCGCCTCCGCCACCAGGTCTGCACGCCCGCGAGCAGGATCAGGCCGGGGACGATGACGACCGTGAGAAAGAAGATGCGGCGCTCCTGTTCGGCAGTGAGCGTGATCCGGCGATCTTCCGCGTCGCGCGGGCGGATCGAGATCAGATTCTCCTGCTGCACGAGCCAGTTCACCGTGTTGAGGAACAGATCGCGGTTGCCCTGCACACCGAGCGCTCCGTTGCTCGCGAAGTCCGAATCGCCAATCGCGACGATGCGGGTTTCGCGCTGTTTGTCGTTCTGACCGTCCGCCGGCTTCTGGTCGGGCTTGGCCGGCGTGGCGTCCGTTGCAGGGGCCGAGACCGCGGCGCCGATTGACACAGGTCCTTTCTTGTCGTCGTCGTCGAGCTTCGCCGGCTGACCGCTCGTCAGGCTTTTCAGGTTCGTTTCCCCCCAACTGCTGCGGCTCGTTTCGATGATCCGCTGCGCCGTGTGGCCGTTCGACCCGCCCTCGATTGGCGTCATCGATCGCGCCAGCGGGTAGGCGGTCAGCAGGTTGAAGTTCTCCGTGATGGCGTGCGGGGGATAGCTCGCCGCGACCGGGACCGATTCGTCCGTTCCGATCAGGCGGCCCATGCCGCTCACGTCGAGGACGACATCGTTGTCCGCCTGGATCCCCCAGTCCTTGAGGAGCGCCTGCAGGCCGGTGAGCTGCGGCGCATCGGGCTTGAGGACCGGGTCGAGCATCACGAACAGCTTGCCGCCCTTGGCGAGATACGCCTTGAGCATGTCGATCTCCGGCGGCAGGAGATCCGTCTTCGGGCCGGCGATGATGAGGACGTCCGCGTCAGCAGGCACGGAGGTCTGCTGCGCGAGGACCAGCTTGTCGACGAGGAAGTTGTCGGACGTGAGCGCCTGGTTGATCGCGCTGAACCCCGCGCCATTGGACCCGGCCGTGTCCTTCTCGCCGTGACCCTGCACGAAATACACCTTCGGCTGCTTTCCCTGGACGACCTTGATCAGCGCGTTGGTCATGTCCTGCTCGGTGTCGGACGTCGTCTTCTCGTTCCGCCCGGCATACTCGAACACGGTCGTCCCCAGTGACGTGATGCCGTACTGCTGCGCGAACGCCGGGCGCTTCTCCGGATCGAGGTATTCGACCGAGACCTGCTTCGACGCGTAGGCGTACTCGTCCAGGCGATCGTGGAAGCGCTGGAAGTCATCGCTGCGGGCGAACACCTTGATGTGCACGGGCTGCTTGAGATCCTGCAGCACCTTGCGCGTCTGATCCGACAGCGAGAACTGCTTTGCGGCGGTCAGGTCCCACCGCTTGTTGTGCCGCGTGCCGAGGTAGTTAATGGCAACGAGAATCGCGAGCACGACGAGCACGCTCGCGGCCGCGAGGGTGCCGAACCGCGCCTGCCGCCCGGCAAAGGCGCGTCCGATTTCGCGCCACTGGCTCAGGATATAGAGCAGCGTGCAGACCAGCCCCGCAATGGCCATCTGATACCAGGGCCATTCGGGCTTGCGCATGGAGATGGCGAGCGCCGCGAACACGAGGATCGCGCCCACCCAGCCGAGCAGTCCGAGAATCTTCTTCAGCATGCGATCAGCCTCGCCACCGTTCGGAGTCGACGGACTTCGACGTCAAAAACAGGCCGAACGTAATCAGCGACAGGTAATAGATCACGTGCTTCGTGTCGATGATGCCCTTCGAGAAATCGTCGAAGTGCTCGGTGATTGAAAGATACCGTGTGATGTTTCCGACGGTGGGTCCCGCGGATTCGGCGAACCACCCGATGATCCACAGGAGCAGGAACACGACGAACGAGACGATCCCCGCGACGATCTGATTGTTCGTCGTGCTCGAGATGAGCAGGCCGAGCGAGAGAAACGCACCGCCCATCAGCAGCAGGCCGAGATAGGCGGCGATCAGCGGGCGCCACTCCGGGTTGCCGTAGACGAACAGGATGCCGACGTACAGGACCGTCACGAGCAGCATCGCCACGTAAAGTCCCAGCGCGCCGAGGAACTTCCCGATGATGATCTGTAGATCCGTGACCGGCGACGTGAGCAGCAGCTCGATCGTGCCCGAGCGCTTCTCTTCCGCGTAGGTGCGCATCGTGATCATCGGCATCACGAACAGGATGATCACCGACGCGTTCTGCAGCACATACCGGATCACCTGCTGGTTGATGTTCATGCTGCCGCCGTACTGCGCCATCTGGAGGCTCTGGCGGACGAACGCGCCCAGATACAGGTAGAAGAACACGCCGAACGGCAGCGCGAAGAACCCGATGATGATGTAGGCGATGGGGGACGAGAAGTAGGAGCGCAGCTCCTTGTGAGCAATCGCGATGATGTTACGCACGGGCAGCTTCCTCCGCCGGTTCTTCCGTCGTGACCTGCAGGAAGATCTCCTCCAGGCTCATGCGCATCGGCCTGAGCTCCAGCAGCCCCCAGCCGCGCGTGACGATTTCTCTGGCGAGCTCGCGCCGCACGTCGCGGCCGCGCTCGCTCTCCACCTCGAACGCTCCGCGGCTTTCCACGCGCTGGTCCGCGGGAACCACGCGCGTCACACCCGGGATCGACGCGAGCACCGGCGGCACGTCCGCGCCGGGCGCGTCCACCTGCACGTACATCGTTTCCGCCCCTCTGAGACGCTTCGTCAGGTTCTCCGGCGTGTCGACCGCGACCACGCGCCCCTTGTTGATGATGACGACCCGCTGGCACGTCTGCGACACCTCGGGAAGGATGTGCGTGCTCAGGATGATCGTGTGATCGCCGGCGAGGCTTCGGATGAGATCGCGCGTTTCGATGATCTGCTTGGGATCGAGGCCGGCGGTCGGCTCGTCGAGGATCAGCACTTCGGGGTTGTGCAGAACCGCCTGCGCAAGTCCGACACGCTGGCGATAGCCCTTCGACAGCTTGCCACAGTGGCGTGCGGCCACGTCGTCCACGTGCGTCCGGCGCATGACGCCGTCGACGCGTGATGCCCGCTCCGCGGAAGGCACGCCCTTGATGCGCGCGACGAAATCCAGGTACTCGCGCACGGTCATGTCGGGATAGAGCGGCGGCGTCTCCGGCAGGTAACCGGTACGGCGCTTGGCCTCGATCGGCTGATCGAAGATGTCGTAGCCGGCAACGGTGGCGCGGCCTTCGCTGGCGGGCATGTAGCCCGTCAGAATTCGCATGGTGGTCGTCTTGCCGGCGCCGTTGGGACCGAGAAAACCGAGAATTTCGCCGCGCTCGACACGGAAGCTCACGTCATCAACGGCGGTCACGCGGCCGTACCGCTTCGTGAGGTGCTGAACCTCTATCAAGGAAACCTCTGTAATCTATAGAGAACAGGACGGTTGGGGGCCGATCTTGAAGTCTATCGACTCCGGCAAAAAGGTGTCAAGTTGACCCCGGCACTTCCAGCCGACTAGAATGCATGAATACCTGTTCATATATTCAGCTATTATTACGCTATGCGATCACCCAACGCGACAATCGCACCAGATAGGCCCTGTGACGCCGCTCATCTCGACGCGGATGCCTCGCATTCCCGGCGAGCCCGCCTGATGCCGGCGGCAGCCGTCGAAAGCCTCGCGGACACGTTCCGCATGCTGGGGGATCCGACGCGGGTTCGCATTCTCGACGTCCTCGCGGGCGGCGAGCTGTGCGTCTGCGACATCGCGAATCTGGTCGGGACGAGCGAATCCGCGGTCTCTCACCAGCTTCGGCTGTTGCGCGGCATGCGGCTCGTGCGCCCCCGGCGCGCCGGACGGCAGGTCTATTACGCGCTCGACGATCAGCACATCATCGGTCTGTTCCAGCAGGGCGTTCGGCACGTCCTGGAGGAGGGAGGCGCACCTAAAGGTGCCCCCCGCGGTGTGCGCTGATGGCGTCCTGCACGGTCTGCGAAGTCCACGCCGAATCGACGTTCAAGATCGAAGGAATGGATTGCCATGAGGAAGTGGCAATCCTCGAACGGCGGCTGAAGCGGCTTTCCGGGTTGGAAGCGCTCGATGCCGATGTTCTGCAGCAGCGCCTGCGAATCAAGTACGACGCCGCGAAGTTGAGCACCGCGTCGATCGCGGAGGCGGTCGCGCAAACCGGAATGCGCGCCTGGCTCGAACACGAGGTACCAATCGGCGGCGCACCCTCCGCGGCTACGCGCCGGCTGTTCGTGGCGATTTCGGGTATCGCACTGGCCGCCGGGTTCGGGTTCGAGCTGTTCGGCGCGTCGTCGCCGGTCGTGGTCGGAGCGTATCTCGTCGCGATCGTCTCGGGCGCCGTCTACAGCGCGCGCCGCGCGGTTCACGCGGCTCGGTCCTTCGCGCTCGATATCAACGTCCTGATGCTCGTCGCGGTCTCCGGTGCGGTGGCGCTCGGCCAGTGGGGCGAAGCCGCGTCGGTTGGGTTCCTGTTCGCGCTGGCGCAACTGCTCGAGGCGCGCGCGATGGACCGCGCGCGCGGTGCCATACGCGCCCTGATGGATCTCGCGCCCGCAACCGCGACGGTTCGCCGAGGCGCCATCGAGCAGCTGCTGCCGATCGACGAGGTTGTCGTCGGCGACGTCGTGATCGTCAAACCGGGCGAAAAATTTCCACTCGATGGCCGGGTCGTTCACGGCATCAGCCAGGTCAATCAGGCGCCGGTCACCGGCGAATCACTGCCCGTCGAGAAAGCGCGCGGCGACGAAGTGTTCGCGGGAACCATCAACGGTCGTGCGGCGCTCGAGATCGAAGTCGAGCGCATGCGATCGGATTCGACGCTCGCGCACATCATCCATCTCGTCGAGCGGGCGCAGGCGCAGCGGGCGCCGAGCCAGACGTTCGTCGAGCGGTTCGCGCGCATTTATACGCCGTCCGTCCTGGTGCTGGCGGCGCTCATCGCGATCGCGCCGCCGATCGCGGGCGTTGGTCCGTGGCACGTCTGGATCTATCGCGCGCTCGTGCTGCTCGTGATTTCCTGCCCGTGTGCCCTCGTCATCTCGACACCGGTCTCGGTCGTGTCTGCGCTCGCAGCCGCGGCGCGCAAGGGCGTGCTGCTCAAGGGAGGCGCGCACCTCGAACGTCTGGCGCGCGTGCGGTGCGTCGCCTTCGACAAGACGGGAACACTCACCCGCGGCGTCCTGCACGTCGCGGAGGTCACGCCGCTCAACGGCACGGCGCCCCTGCGCGTCCTGCAGCTTGCCGCGTCGCTGGAGCGGCGATCCGAACATCCCATCGGCCGCGCCATCGTGGCGCGGGCCGAGCAGGAGGAGCTTGCGCTGGAATCCGTGCACGCCTTCGAGGCGCTGCCAGGCCTTGGCGCGCAGGCGAGGATAGGGGCCTCAGACGTCCTCCTCGGCAGCCATCGCCTGTTCGACGAGCGTGGCCTCTGCTCTTCGGAGATCCACGCGCGCGTCGACACCATAGGGCACGAAGGGCGATCCATCGTGCTCGTCGCCGAAGCGGGTCAGCCAATCGGGATCGTGACGGTTGGCGATCGCCCGCGCGAATCGGCGCGCGATGCGGTGCAGCTCCTGCGCGATCAGGGCATCGCGCACGTCGCCCTGCTGACCGGCGATCACAGGACGGCGGCGGAGACGCTCGCCGCGTCCATCGGGGTCGACGAGGTTCGTGCGGGGCTGCTGCCGCAGGACAAAGTGTCCGCCGTCCAGGAGCTGCGCGCGCGCCACGGCGCGCTCGCGATGGTCGGCGACGGCATCAACGACGCGCCGGCGCTCGCGGCCGCGGACGTCGGCATCGCGATGGGAGCGGCCGGCAGCGATGCCGCGCTCGAGACGGCGGACGTGGCCCTGATGTCCGACGAGCTGCTGAAGATCCCCTATGCCTTGCGTCTCAGCCGCGCGACCGTCCGTAACATTCGCGCGAACATCATCTTCTCGCTGGGGCTGAAGACCGCGTTCCTGGTCATGGCGGTGCTCGGCGCCGCCACGCTGTGGATGGCCGTCGTCGCCGACATGGGCGCCTCGCTCGTGGTGATCGCGAATGCGCTGAGATTGTTGCGGGAGTGACCCGACGTCGCGCTTCGCGCGCCGGCGGCGGATCCGGGATCCGGGACCCCTACGTGCGAATGAACCGAACCCCGGGTCCCGAACCCCGGTCCCGGGACCTACGCTTTTCTATTCGTGAAGAAGTGCTGATCGATGAACTCGTCGATCGCTGATTGATCGGCCGGTTCGACGTGCTCGAACTGGACGCCCATCCCCACGCGACGATCGCTCCACGCCACCCGCGAATCGGCGTCGATGTCGTTCTTCGATCCGGGAAGGCGAAAGCGCACGCGCACCTTGGAGCCTTGCTGCAGCGGGCTCATCGTGCGAATCGCCACTCCACCCTTCGAAAGGTTGAGCGTCAGCGCCGCGGCGATGGTGTTCCCGAACCTGTAGGCGACGGGGATCCCGAGCACCACGCGCGGGCTGCCGCGGCGGTTGAAGTTGTCCGGAAAGAGATGCGGCGCGAGCGACGGCAGGATGTGCTGCACGGCGCTGTACTCGTTCACGTAGCCCGCGACCCCGAGGGAGGCCAACTCCCGTACCTCGTCGGCGGTGGCAATCGTCCCGCTGAACACCAGGATAGGAATCCGGCCGCTGTCGATCCGGCGAATGGTGCGCACCAGCTCGACCCCGCCCGCGTGCGGCAGTCGCAGGTCGAGAACCAGCAGATCGACGTGTGCCAGATCCGCGCGCACGCGTCCGAGCAGCTCCGCCGCGCTCTTCACCGTGAACGCTTTGTGGCCCGCGCCGAGCAGGGCCGTCGCGAACCGGTCCCGCACGAACGCAGTGTCGTCGGCGACGATGACGGTCTTATTAGAAATCGTGGGCGCCTGCACGCTGTACGTTATCGGTCTGGCATGAAGAATGCGTTAGTTTGATTGCAGAATTTATCAGGTTCTCGCTATAATCCGAACTCTATTGCGATCGTGCAGGCGCTGCGCGTCCGGCCACGGATCGCCGGCGGCCGGGCATGGTGCCCGGGCGCCAGGAGCATGTAATGGCTACCTGTCCGGAATGTGACGCAGAGATCGAAGTCGACGAGTTCGACGTCGACAAAGGCGACTTGATCAGTTGCCCTGAGTGCGGGTCGAACTTGGAGGTGACCGGCACGTCGCCTGTCGAGCTCGAGCTGTCGGACGAGGAAGAAGACGACGAAGACGAAGATCGCGAAGAAGAGGACGAAGATTTCGACGAGGACGAAGACGTCGACGATCTGGACGACGACGAATCCGAAAGTGAGGACTGGGACGAGTGACACTGGTGCCGCCGGCAATCGCGCCGGCTGCTGACCTCGATCGAAAAGCGGCGGCACTCGATGCACGGCTCTCCGCCCTCGGGTCCGTGCTGATCGCCTACAGCGGCGGCGTCGACAGCGCCTTTCTCGCCGTGGCCGCCACCAAGCTCCTGGGGCCGCGCGCGCTCTGCATCACCGCCGACAGCGCCAGCTATCCTGATCGCCACCGCGATCTCGCGATTGGTACCGCGCGTACCTTTCATCTGCACCACGAGCTGATTCGGACCGACGAGATGTCGCGGCCCGAGTACCGCAGCAATCCGACGAACCGCTGTTATTACTGCAAGCACGAGCTGTACACGCATCTCACGGCGATCGCACGGGCGCGCAACGTCGCGGCCGTCGCCGACGGCAGCAATGCGGACGATCGCGGCGACTATCGCCCGGGGCGCCAGGCCGCGCGGGAGTTCGGCGTCATCAGCCCGCTCGACGAGGCGGGTCTCACGAAGATGGAGATCCGCGAGCTGGCGCGGCGCGCCGGGATGCCGACGTGGGACGAGCCCGCGTCCGCCTGCCTGTCGTCCCGGATTCCGTATCATTCGGAAGTCACGGTCGAGAAGCTCGAGACGATCGAAGCCGCCGAACGCGTTCTGCGCGAGCTGGGCTTCCGCGTGTTTCGCGTGCGCCACCACGAGACGATTGCCCGCATCGAACTTGGGCGCGAGGAAATCGGGCGCGCGCTCGATCCTGAAATGGCCGCCAGCATCGATCGTCAGCTCCGCGCCATCGGCTACCGCCACGTCACGGTCGACCTTCGAGGCTATCGGCAGGGCAGCCTGAACGAGGGCCTGCAGCTGAGACCCGTCTGACGTCCGTGCGTCGGTCGGCCGGCACGCTCCTGCTGATCTTCGCGCTGGCTCACCTGGCGCTGCTGCCTCGGACCCTCGAAGACCTCGACTCGATCAATTTCGCGCTCGGGGTGCAGCAGTTCGACGTCGCGCGCCACCAGCCGCACCCGCCCGGATATCCCGTCTTCATCGGCCTCGCGAAGGCTTCTACCGCGGCGATGCGGCTGCTGCACATCGACGCAGCCGCGCCGCGCGGCCTCGCATTCTGGAGCGCGATCTGCGGCGCGGCCGCGATCCCGGCGCTCCTGGTCTTCTTCGGCGCCCTCGAGCGGCGGCTGTCGGTTTCGTGGTGGGCCGCGGTCGTCACAGCCTGCTCGCCCCTCTTCTGGTCGACCGCACTGCGGCCGCTCTCCGACATGACGGGATTTGCGTTCGCGATTGGCGCGCAAGCGCTGATGGTGCGCGCCCTGCTGCGGCGCCGCGACGATCCGCCAGGGCTCTCGCCAGACACGTCGATCATCGTCGCCGCGTTCGTCGCGGGGTTCGCGATCGGCGTGCGGTCACAGACGGCTGCGCTCACCGTCCCGCTCCTCGCTCTTACGCTGCTGCAGCCGCCGCGTGCTGGCGTGCGTGCCGGCCTTTCGGCGGCGTTCGCGGTCGCCATGGGCATCGCTGCGTGGGCTATTCCGCTCGTGATTGCCAGCGGCGGACCGACGGAGTACCTGCATGCGCTCGGCGCGCAGGCCGGTGAGGACTTCGCCGGCGTCGTCATGCTGTGGACGCATCCCACGCCGCGCGTCGCCGTTTCCGCGCTGCTGAACACGTTCGTGTGGCCGTGGAACTGGCGGGTCGGGATTCTCGTGTGCGTGCTCGCGGCGATCGGGATCGTGCGGATCGCGCTCCGATCCCGCCGCGCCCTCATCGTCCTTGTCGTGGCCTTCGCGCCGTACGCGGCATTTCATTTGCTGTTTCATGAGACCGAGACGATCAGGTATGCGCTGCCGCTGGTGCCGCTCATGGCGTATGCCGCGGTCGCCGCGCTCGAGGGCCCCTGGCGGATGCTGCCGATGGGTGCCGGTGCGCTTGCGGCGGTGTCGCTCGTTATCGCCCTGCCGGCATCGGCGATGTACGCGCGGGAAGGAGCACCCGTGTTTCGCGCGTTCGACGACATGGCGACGACCGCGCACATCGGAGAACGCGTCGACACGATTGCGATTCACGCCAGCGCACGGCGCGCGGCCGAGTGGGCCGCCCCGATTCTGCCCGGGCGCGTCGCCAAGGCGCCGCACGGGCGCGAATGGCTGACGCTCGTTGCGCTCTGGAAGGCGCAGCCGTCCGCCCGCGTCTGGTTCGCGGCCGATCCGAAGCGCACCGATCTCGCGATGTTCGATCCTCGCGCCCGCGATCTGGCACGCTCGTATCGATGGGGGTTCGTGGAGCCGCCGATTGTCGGCGGCGCACGGCCGGACAACATCGATTGGTATCGCATGCAGCCGCCAGGGTGGATGCTCGATCGCGGCTGGTCCATCACCGCGGAAGTGGGCGGAATTACGGCCCGGGATGGGCTCGGGCCGCACGTCGCGCCTTCCGTGGCATGGGTCAGGACGCGAACAGTCGACGCCGCACTCGTCATCGGCGGCCGGAATCTTGGTTCCGCGTCCGACGCTCCCATCACGCTGAAGATTTCCGCGGCCGGCAAGTCACTTGCGAGCTGGCCGCTCGCTCCAGGCTTCTTCTTCCATCAGACGACGATTGCTTCGGGGATCCTGGACGAGCCAAGTGCGTTCGTTCCGCTGGCCGTCACCGCGGAGTCGCGGGCGCACGTGCCGGTCTCGCTCGAGCAATTCGATTTGCAGGGGCCGGGCGTCGCGATGTTCGGGTACGGCGAAGGCTGGTACGAGCCCGAATACAACCTGTCGTTCGGGCGGCCATGGAGGTGGACGAGCGAGCGATCGGTGTTGTGGGTGCGGCCGATCGGTCGCCCTGTGGTGGTTCGCATCCGCGGCGAGTCACCCCTGCGCTATTTCGATTCGGCGCCGCACGTGCGCCTGTCGGTCGCGGGCCGCGAGATTGCCGCATTCGATCCGTCCGCTGACTTCGATCAGACGATCACGGTTCCCGACGACGCGTTGACGCAGGCGCAGGGGCAGATCGTCCTCGAGAGCTCGCGATTCTTCGTGCCGGGCCGGAATGGCGGGGGCGACCAGCGTCATCTGGCGCTGCGGATTTATGCCGTCAGCGTGGAGTAGATCGCCATCACGTCTTTTGCGCCAACGCGACGAGCGAACTGCCGATCGGCATATCGACCACCCTCAGCGCGACGGCTTCCACGGCCAATAGCGACGAAAGCGCGAAATTGACCGGAGCAGGCGGAATCGAGATCTCCGCCTCAGATTCCTGATGCCCCGTTATCCGTTGTGCCAGCCTCACGGCGGCGATCAGCGGCAGAATCGAAAGATTCGTATACGTCAGCCTCCTGACACGCAGTCCGGCGCTCTCCAGACGAACTCGCAGGTCGCCCCTGCTGTAGCGTCGCACTTCGTCCGATAGGATGGAGTGATTCCCCCGAAGTGCCTCGAGCGCGGCCGCGTTGACGAGGAGGTGGCCGCCCGGCACGAGAACGCGCCGCATCTCGCGAATCGCCTCGCGCTCCGTTGCATCGTCGAGCGCGTAGAGCACGTCGAATGACGTGACGAGATCGAAGGAGCCGTCGGGGAACGGCAGCCGCGCGGCGCTTGCGCGCGCGAGCCGTGCTGCGTGTCTGCCGCGGGCGAACTGCAGGCCGGCGGACGAAACGTCCACGCCGTACGCGCGTCCGTAGCGTTGCAGCCACGCGAGGTTGTTGCCAGTGCCGCAGCCGCAGTCGAGAATGCGCACCGATCGCACGGCAGCGACGCCGGCGACGATTGGTTCGACGAATCGTCGGAAGCCGCGGAACCAGAAATGATCGCGCTCCGCGCGCGCGGTGGCCTCGAGAAGCCGGTCCATCGTGGTAAGCTCGGAGCGCAAAATTCTACATTGTGCCGAGGAGAGTGCAGATGAGAGGTTCTGTGCGTGTGTTCGTGTCGATTCTTCTAGTGGCGATGGTGAGCGTGAGCGCGTGCGGCAAGAAGAAGCCGGCAACGGCTCCGGCGCCAGCACCTGCACCCGCGCCGCCGCCCACGACGCCCGCGCCCCCCCCGCCGCCGCCGCCTGCACCCGCACCTCCACCCGACAAGCCGCTCTCAGAGGAGGACATTTTCGCGCGCAAGAGCCTTGCGGACCTGAACGCCGAAAAGCCGCTCGGCGACGCGTTCTTCGACCTGGACTCGGCGCAGATTCGCGAAGACGCGCGGCCCGTGCTGCAGAAGGACGCCGACTGGCTGAAGCGCTGGAACACGACGAAGATCATGGTGGAAGGGCACTGCGACTCGCGCGGCACGTCGGAGTACAACCTCGCCCTGGGCGAGCGGCGCGCGAGAGCCGTGCAGGATTACCTGGTGAGCCTCGGCGTGCCCGCCGACCGCCTTCAGATGGTCAGCAAAGGGAAGGAGCAGCCGTTCTGCATGGACGAGAACGACAGCTGCTGGCAACAGAACCGCCGCGGGCACTTCATCATCACGGCAAAGTAAAGCGGCCCGCGCGACTTGAGCTGAGCGAGACTACGAGCGTCCCAGATCTTCCACGATCGCACGCGCCGCGGCCTTCGGGTCCGGCGCGGCGATGATCGGCCGTCCCACGACGAGATAGCTTGCGCCGGCCGCGAGCGCTTCGACAGGTCCCATCGTGCGCTCCTGGTCATCCTTGCCGGCGGCCGCCGCGCCGCCACGGATACCCGGCGTCACAATCACGAGCTCCGGTCCGAAGCGTTCGCGGATTGCCGGCGTTTCGCGGGGCGACGCGACCACGCCGTCAAGACCCGCTTCGACCGTCAGTTCCGCCAGCCTGAGGACCTGATCCATCAGGTCGATCACGATCCCCGTTTCGCGCAGCGTCGCCGAGTTCATGCTGGTCAGGACGGTTACGGCGATGACGAGCGGCGCCGGCGCGTTCCGCTTCGCTGCGGCCTCGTGCGCCGCCTCGCGCGCCGCCCGCATCATGGGAACGCCGCCGGCCGCGTGGACGTTGACCATCCAGACGCCAAGCGATGCGGCGGCCTGGACGGCCGTGGCGACGGTGTTCGGGATGTCGTGAAACTTCAAATCGAGGAACACGCGGTCGCCGCGATCGGTCAAGCGCCGCACCATGTCGGGCCCTTCCGCGGTGAAGAGGCGGCTTCCGATCTTGAAGCCGCCCACACTGTCGCGAAGCGTGTCCGCCAGCCGATCGCCGTCGGCGCGCGACTCCACGTCGAGCGCGACTAGGAGCTGATCCACGCCTTCTCGCGCGACGAGGTGTCTACGCTGCCGACGATCTCCTGCAGCCGCGTGATCCGATGCGCTTCCATATACCACCGCAGGCCCTCCAGCAGCTTGCCCCAGATGAACGGATCCACGAAGTTCATCGTGCCGACCTGCACCGCATTCGCGCCGGCGATCATGAACTCCAGGACATCGTCGGCCGTTGCGATACCGCCCATCCCGATGATCGGCAGCCTGACGGCGCGACGGCACTCGTACACCATTCTGACCGCAATGGGACGGATCGCCGGACCGCTCAGCCCGCCGACGATGTTGGACAGCTTCGGCCTGCGGGTATGGACGTCAATCGCCATTGCGAGGAACGTGTTGACGAGCGAGACGGCGTCGGCGCCCGCGTCCTCGGCGGCGCGGGCGAACGACGCGACGTCCGTCACGTTCGGCGTCAGCTTCGGAATGACGGGCAAGCTCGTGACCTTCCGGACGGCCGAGACGACATCGTGCGTGCCGGTGAGGCTGCACCCGAACGTGATGCCGCCTTCCTTGATGTTGGGGCAGGAGATGTTCAGTTCGAGCGCCGCGACGCCCTCGGCGTCGGACAGGATGCGCGCCACTTCGACGTATTCGTCCAGCGTTGTTCCGCAGATGTTCACGAAGACGACGGCCCTGCGGCGCCGCAGCTCGGGCAACTGCTCGTCGATGAACCGGTGCACGCCGATGCCCTGCAGGCCGATCGCATTCAGCATGCCCGAGGGCGTCTCGACGATTCGCGGCGGCGGATGCCCCTCGCGTTCGTTCAGGAACAGCCCCTTCACCGCAACGCCGCCGAGCGCCTGCAGATCGACGACGTCGGCGTACTCGACGCCGTAGCCGAAGCAGCCGCTCGCTGCGATGAGCGGATTGACGAGGCGAAGCGATCCGATCTGGACGGAGAGATCCACGTCAGTGTCCGGCGATGGCATCCCAGGCGACCCGCTGAGCGTCGAAGACCGGGCCGTCGATGCAGGTTCTGGTATGGTGCACCGTGCCGGTGTCGGTGCGGGCCGGCACCACGCAACTGTAGCAGCCGCCCATTCCGCAGCCCATGACCTGTTCGAGCGAGACGTCGCACGCACGGCCATGGAACGAGGCGAGCGTTGCACACGCGCGCATCATCGGGGTGGGTCCGCAGACGTACAGCTTGACCGGCTGCCCGAGCGGCCGTTCGCCGAGCGCCGCCTCGAGCGGTTCGGTGATGCGTCCGCGGGCCCCGGCGCTGCCGTCCTCGGTTGCGAGCACGACGTGTACGCCGCGCGCTTCAAACAGACGAACGCAGTGAAGATCCGAGCCGGTGCGGGCGCCGTAAAAGAGCGTCGCACGCGTGCCGCGATCGCGAAGCGCCTCCGCAAGCGTGACGAACGCGGCGAGGCCGACCCCGCCCGCAACGATCCAGGCCTCCGCGGGAGGGCTCACGGGGACGAATGGTTTTCCGAGCGGCCCCAGGCAGCGAAGCCGCGCGCCTTCCTCGACTGTCGACAGCAGCGAGGTCCCGGCGCCGATTCGCTTGTTGAAGATTGAAAACCCTGCCGGCTCGCCGGCATCGTCGCGCAGGATCTCGAAGATGGAGAACGGGCGCCGGAGCAGCGGATCGAGCCCGCGCGACGGCTGCACCATGACGAATTGTCCCGGCTTCGCGTAGGATGCGATCTCGGGCGCCTCGAAGGACAGCACGTTGTAGTCCGCGGACAGCCGATCGTTGCGCGCGATGCGCGCGTCGACGTCGCGGACTTCCGCGCCCATCTTCGGGTGATCCGCGTCAGTCCGCGTGAGTCCGCGGCCCATACCGCGAGTATACACTTGCCATATGCGCTTCCTGCGCATGTTCACCAATTCCATGCTCGCCGGCGCGCTCGGCGCGGCATACCTCACGATCCTGCTGCTGCAGCTCAATCCGCAGGTGCCGCTGCTGTCGATGAGCGTGCCGCGGTGGTACGCGACGCTCGGCGCGTTCTACGGCATTCACCTCGCGCTGCTGTTCTACGTCGCGATGCTCGTGCGGGAGTTCGTGAGTCTCGATCTGTTCTCGCCCGGATGGATCAGCGTCCGGCTGCTCGCGTGGCTGTCTGCCGTCGCGGCGGCAGTGGCGGCCGCACTGATGTGGCTCAATCTTCGGGGGCTGCCGTCGGTCCTCGACGCCGCCGCGGCGCGCCGGTTCGCCGTCGGCGCCGGCGCGACCACGGTGTCCGCCGTGGTTCTGCTCGGCATCGCCATCGCGCATTACTCGTTCGGACGGCGCGGGAGCAAGGTCGGCGCCGCGCTGCTCGCGATCGCGATTACGGGATCGCTGGCGCTGCCGATCGCCGCGCGGGGTCTCGGCGGCGACACGAACCCCCTGACGCGTCGTCCGTCCCAGGAAGCGCCAGGGCCCGACACCGGCGGTGCGCGAGTAGTGATGGTGCTCCTGGATGGCGGGTCGCTCGACTACATCTGGCCCCGGGCGGTCGAAGGGCGGCTGCCGAACTTCGCGCGCCTGCTCGATGCCGGCGCATCGCTCGACCTCGCGACGATTCGACCCACGCAGCCGGATCCGGTCTGGGCCGCGGTGGCCACCGGCATGTATCCCGCCAAGAACGGCGTCCGGTCAGCGGCATCGTACCTCGCGAGCGGCGATGATCGTCCGGTCGATCTGCTGCCCGACGACTGCTTTTCGCACGTGCTGGTGCAGCTCGGTATCGTGCGGGGCGAGCCGCTTTCGTCCGCGGCCTGGAAGGCGCGGCCGATCTGGACGGTGCTCGGCGATTACGGAATCAGCACCGGTGTGGTTCGCTGGCCGCTCACGTATCCGGCGGAGCCGGGCCCGGGATTTCTCGTCAGCGACCGGTTTCACACGCTCTTTGGGTCCATGCGCGAGATCGACGGGCGTGCGGCGTATCCGCCCGATCTTCAACCTGTCGTCCACGACGCCTTTGCCGCCGCTCCAGATGGCCCCGACGTGCTTCCCGTCGCCGCCGGCGCAGATCCGTCGTCAGCGGCGCCTCGCTGGGATCAGCTCTACAGCCGCGCGATGCGCGATCTGCTGGTCGAGCGTCCCGTGCGGTTCACCGCGCTGCGCTACCAGGGGCTCGATGCGGTCGGGCATTATTACCTGCGCTACGCGCAGCCGCGCACGCTGACCGACGTCAGCGATGAGGATCGCCAACGCTACGGCGCCGCCCTCGACCGCTACTACTCGTACATCGACGGTGAGGTTGGTGCAGCGATGGACCGTCTGGCAACGGGCGATCTCCTGCTCGTGGTCTCCGGCTTCGGTATGCAGCCGGTCGGCCCCGTCAAGCATCTCATCGGACGGCTGCTTCGCGAGCCGGATTTCAGCGGCACGCACGATCGCGCGCCTGACGGCTTCTTGCTCGCCTACGGCGCCCCCGTTGCGGCCGGTCATTACCAGCGCGGATCGATCGTCGACGTCGCGCCGACGATCCTCTACTTTCTCGGCCTGCCAATCGGCCGCGACATGGACGGCTACGCCAGAGCCGATATGTTCACGCGAGCATTCACCGCCGAGCGTCCGATCACCTTCATTCCGTCACATGGACGGTGAGGGAGGTCGGGGATCGGAGATCGGGGTCGGCCTCGGGAACGGGTCGGGGATCGGAGGCTGTCGAGGGGAGAACAAACTTTGGAGATTGGACGTTAAGCATTGGGAGATGTGAGGCGCATCTTTCAGATGCGCCTCACGGTATGCTGTCCGGGTCACATCCAGGAGGAGACCAATCATGAAACGCACGCTGCGGGGGCTGCTCGTGCTTGCGGCCCTGTTGTTGCCTGCCTTCGACGCTGCCGCACAGGTCGAGCGCGCATCCTTGACGGGCTCCGTCAAGGATTCATCCGACGCCATCGTTCCCGGCGCCACCGTCACGGCGCGGAATGTCGATACGAACGTACCGTCGCAGACGGTCACCGACGCCCAGGGCACCTACGTCATCGCCGCCTTGATCCCTGGCACTTACACCGTCGAGGTGGAGATCTCCGGCTTCCAGAAAGCCGCGAAGCGCGTCGCGCTCGACGTCGGTCAGCGCGCACGGCTCGACTTCACGCTCACCGTCGGAGCGGTCGAGAGCGCGGTCACTGTTGAAGGATCCTCCCCGCTCCTGAGCACCGAACAAGCCACGCTCGGGACCGTCATCAGCAAGCTCGAAGTGGCCACGCTGCCGCTGTCGCTCAGGAACTGGGACGATCTGCTCGGGCTTGCGGCGGGTGTCCAGGGCGATCGCTACACGGAGCAGGCGGGGAGCACAGCGGCGGGCCGAACCGGCGGCGTCAACGTGCACGGCGTCCGTTCGCTGCAGAACAACTTCCTGCTCGACGGCCTGGACAACAACTCGATTTCCGAGAACGTCCAGGAGCTCACGACCCAGGTGTCGCGTCCGTCGGTGGATTCGATCGGCGAATTCAAGGTGGTCACGAGCCCGTATTCCGCTGAATACGGAAGATCGCCCGGTGCGGCGATCAGCGTCACCACGAAGTCGGGCACGAACGCGTTTCATGGGACCGCGTACGAGTTCCTGCGCAATGACGCGTTCAACGCGAACGATTTCTTCTCGAACCGCCAGGGCGCGAAGAAGCCCGATCACCAGCAGAACGACTTCGGCGGCAACGTGGGTGGCCCGATCGTCAAGAGCAAAGCGTTCTTCTTCGCCGATGTCGAGGCGACGCGGCTGACCCAGGGCGTCATTCGCCAGACGGTCGTCCCGACGGCCGCGCAGCGTCAGGGCATTCTGTCCGGCACCGTGCGCGACCCTCTCACGGGGCAGCCATTCGCCAACAGCACGATCCCGGCTGACCGCATCGATCCGATCTCCCGCCAGTTGATGGATCTCTTTCCGCTCCCGAACGCGTCTTCCGCCAACAACTTCTTCCGGACGGCGAACACTACCGACGATTCTGAGCGCTACCTGGTTCGCAGCGACCTGCACCTGAGCAACATCGACAACCTGTTCGGCCGCTACTTCCAGTCGGATCGCAACCGGTTCATCCCCGGGAACTTCGGCGGCATCCCCGACGGGACCAGCACGTCCGCCTGGGGACGTCAGGTGATGGACACGTATACGTTCGCGGCCGGATGGAACCGTACGCTGAGCGCGAACATGCTCAACGAGCTGCGCTTCGGCTACAACAAGGCGAACTCGAGCGCCGTGCAGGATCCATTCGGGCAGGGCGGCATTCCGCTCAACGGCGTTCCCGATGATCCGCGCATTGCGGGCGGGCTCGCGGGCATCAACTTCAGCACCGGGGGCTATCGTCTCGGGTCGCCCGACTTTCTCCCGAAGTACCAATACACGCAGCAGTATCAGTTCACCGACACGCTATCGTGGTACCGCGGGGCGCACCAGGTGAAGATGGGCGCCGACATCATGATGCCCGTGAAGAACAGGTTTCTCGACGTGCCCGCGACCCGCGGATCGGTCACCTTCCGTCCGACGTTCACGGGCAACGTCCTCGGCGATTTCCTCCTCGGCTACGTGTCCGACGCGCAGTTGTCGAACGTCGCGGAGGTGCAGCAGCGTATGTACTCGTACGCGCTCTTCGTCCAAGACGACTGGAAGCCGATCGACAAGCTCACGGTGAACGCCGGCCTGCGGTACGACTTCATGACGCCGGCCTATGAGGCGGACAACCGGATGTCGAACTTTGACGGCGTCAGCGGGATTGTCCAGGCGAAGGACGGCTCTTTGCTCGATCGCGCACTCGTCGAGCCCGATCGGAACAACTTTGCGCCTCGCATCGGCCTCACGTACGCGGCGAGATCGCGCTGGGTACTGCGCGGCGGCTACGGCGTCTTCTACAACCTCTACGATCGCATCGGCAGCGAGGACCAGCTCGCGCTGAATCCGCCGTCGCTCATCAACAACTCGCTCGCCGTGTCGAGCGGCGCGACGGCTCCGCTCTTTCTCCTGCAGAACGGATTCCCCGCTGGGTTCCTCGATCCCGCGCAGCTCGATCTGCGGCGCGTACGCATTCGCGCGATCAACCCCCAGGGCACGAAGACGTACTTCCAGCAGTGGAGCGGCGGCGTTCAGCACCAGTTGAGCAACACGTTCGTGGTGTCCGCCGACTACGTCGGGACGAACGGCAGCGCGATTTGGACGCTGCGGAACCTGAATCAGCCCGATCCGGTGACGAAGGCGCTGCCGTTCCCAACGCTCGGTCCGATCGAGTACGCGGATCAGGACGGCTCGTCGCGCTACGACGGCCTCGAGCTCTCGCTCGAACGGCGCTACGCGGGCTCCTACGGATTCCGCGTCGCCTACACGCTCTCGAAGGCGACCGACAACTCCGGCGAGCACCTGTTCAGCGGGGGATCGCCCAGCTTCCTCCAGGACGCCCGGAATCGCGATTCGTGGGAGGGTCCTGCCGATTCGGACACGCGCCATCGTCTTGCAGCGAACTGGATCCTTGCAATCCCGCTCGGAGAAGGCCACCGGTATCTGAGTGAGGGCACGGCCGGGAAGATTCTCGGCGGCTTCACCTTCAGCGGCATCGTGACGGCCCGCAGCGGACGGCCGTTTACGGTGACGCAGAGCAGCAACAACGTCGGACAGTTGATGACGGGACTGCCGAATCGGATCGGCAGCGGCGTCGGTCCGCAGACCGTGGATAAATGGTTCGACGTCACGGCGTTTCAGCCCGTCCCGTCCGGCACGTTCGGCAACTCGGGACGCAACATTCTTCTCGGACCGGGACTCGTGAACGTCGACGTGGCACTGCAGCGCCGGTTCAACGTCACCGAGAACACGGGCATCGAGCTGCGCTGGGAGATCTTCAACGCGCTGAACCACACGCAGCTCGGGCTCCCGGAATCGAACATCAGCAACGCCGCCGCAGGCACGATCTCGCGTCTCGCGGGCGACCCGCGCGTGATGCAGTTCGCGCTCCGCGTGCTGTTTTAACGGCGGAGGTTCGAGGCTGGAGGTTGGAGGTTGGGATCAGATGCAGGGCGCGTCGTGAGACGCGCCGCATTGTTCGCTGTTCTATTGTGCAACTGCGCAGTCGCTCCCACAGCGGCTGCGCAGCCGCTGACCGAACAGTCCTTCGTTGCAAACACCGCGGGCGAAGCCGTCGCTGTCGTCCATGCGTCTTGCGCCAGCGGCGACTGGGGCACCACCGGCCGTGAAGCGGCGGCGGTTCGCATTCTGATCGACGGGACGTACTCGCAGCACCTGCTGCTCGCCCGCGGAGCAGAGGAGAGCGAGTACTCGATTACCCTCGGTGCGGTCGAGAAGGGCACGCACCGTATCCGGATCGATCCGGATCCGTCGTTGTCCGCGAAGGGCGCCGGACCGCCGGTCATCGCAAAGATCGACGTCCGCGTGCTCGGCGCCGGCGACGCGGCTTTCGTCGCCCAGCGCATGGCACCTGTTCTCTATGCGCGCCCGAATACGGTCGGACATTTCACCGATCTGCCCATCGTCATGTGGTACGAGATCGTCCCCACTCCGAAGGGCAGGCAGTATCGCTATTCGGTCATCTTCACGAACGAAGACGGGGGCACCGCGACCGATCGTCTGATGGCAACGTGGGGACGTACGACGGATATCGAGTACGTGTACGGCGTCGAGGTCGATGCGCAGGGAACAATCGTCTCAGAAGAATTTCAGGGCCCAGGACACGAGCTGCCGGCGTTCCGCGGCCGCCACGACGCGGCGCATCCATTGATGTGGGTGTCGACGGATAACAACATGGTGAGCGAATCCGGTCCGACGGAGATTCGTTACGCGCCCATGCCGGAGCGCTTTGACCTGACGAATGTCTCCCGCGAGGTCGTCATGGACCGCCATCCGTGGACGTACACGCTCGCCGCAAAGGAAATGGGTCGCGAGGGCAAGGTCATGGAAGACGCGTCGCCAGGATCGGGGAAGATTCCGGATCCTCGCCGGTTCGTGTACGTCGAGGCGTGCACGGAGCTGCAGAACGCTGCCGTCGCGTTCTCCGTCCACTCGCGGGATCGCTGGTTCGATTCGGACCGCGGTCTGCCCGCATTCCGTATCGTTCGTACCGGGTGCTTTCGCGGCGCCGTGCCGCTGCCCGAGGCGGACGCCGCTCCGGACGCGGTGCGATTCCGCGCATATTCGCTTCCCGCGAAACAGGGCGCACCGCCTGCCGGTCCCGGCATGGTCCGTCTGGTCCGCGTCAATCAGGTCTTCACGGTCGACGAGAACTATCAGCCGCGCCCCACCCTCTTCCAGTGGACGGGATCGATTCCGCTCGACGTGAATGGCGACTGGCACGAGCTGCCATTCCGACACTCGCGGCCCTGAAGGGGCCGGGCGACATTGCGGAGCCAAAAGAACCGTGCCACGTTCGTGGGCGGGTCGTTTTAGGGCACCGTGATATCATCGTGTGAGCTCTTTAACGTGGACCTGTGAGTCCGCGAAGAGGTGATGCGTGATACGCCTGCACGTTCTTCCTCCACAATTGACGCGCGCATTATCCCCGTGCTGCCAGAGGCCTGCATGCCGCAGGTGATGGACGCGGATCGCATGGCGCGCGCGCTCACGCGCATTGCCCACGAAATCCTGGAGCGCAACCGGGGCACGAACGAGCTCGCGCTCGTCGGGATCCGGACCCGTGGCGTGCCACTCGCGCGCCGGATTGCGCGCGAGCTGCAGCACATCAACGGCGACGAGGTGCCCACCGGCGCGCTCGACATCACGCTGTATCGCGATGATCTGATGCGCCACGCGGTCGGCCCGCAGCCGCTCGTTCGGCGTACCGAAGTGCCGTTCTCGATCGACGACCGCCGCATTCTCCTCGTAGACGATGTGCTGTACACGGGACGGACGATCCGCGCGGCGCTCGACGCGCTGATTGATTTCGGGCGGCCGCGGTCGATCCAGCTCATCGTGCTCGTGGATCGTGGACACCGCGAACTGCCGATCAAGGCGGATTTCGTCGGAAAGAATCTGCCGACGTCCGCGAAGCAGAGCGTCCAGGTGCGGCTGCAGGAAATCGATCACGTCGACGAGGTGCTGATCAACGAAGGGGAGGCGGAATCATGAACTCGCACGCGCCCGCCGACGCCATGCCCCGCGTCGACCCACCGAACGCGCAGGCGGCGGCCAGCCTTCGAGCGCGCCACCTTCTCGGTATCGCGGAACTCGACGCCGACGAGATCCTCCTGATCCTCGAGACTGCTGAAGCCATGAAGGAAATCGCGTCGAGGCCGATCAAGAAGGTTCCGACGCTGCGTGGCCGCACGGTCGTGAACCTGTTCTTCGAGCCGAGCACGCGCACGCGGACGTCGTTCGAGGTCGCCGAGAAGCGCCTCAGCGCCGACACGCTCAGCATCGCGATTGCCTCCTCGAGCGTGACGAAAGGTGAGACGTTGCTCGACACGGTCCGGAATCTGGAGGCGATGTCACCCGACATGATCGTCATCCGGCACTCGGCGTCCGGCGCGCCGCATCTGCTGGCGCGCCTCTGCCGGTCCGTCATCATCAATGCCGGTGACGGCATGCACGAGCATCCGACGCAGGCGCTCCTCGATGCGTTCACGATCCGCGAGCACAAGCAGCGGATCGCGGGCCTGAAGGTCGCGATCGTCGGCGATCTCCTGCACAGCCGCGTCCTCAGGTCCAACGCGCAGCTCCTCAACAAGCTCGGCGCGAACGTCTGGGCGTGCGCACCCTCCACGCTGATGCCCGCCGACCTCTCGCGGTTCGGCGTGCGGCCGACGACCTCGATCGATGAAGCTGTCGACGGCGCCGATGTCGTGATGATGCTGCGCATCCAGCACGAGCGCATGCAGGGCCACTTCATTCCATCGACGCGCGAGTACTTCGCGCTCTTCGGACTCACGCCGGAGCGCGTCGCGCGCGCGGCATCCGACGTCATCATCCTTCATCCCGGTCCCATGAACAGAGGTGTCGAAATCGACTCGGACGTGGCCGACGGACCGTACTCCGTGATCCTCGAGCAGGTCGCCAACGGCGTCGCCGTCCGCATGGCCGTGCTCTATCTGCTCGCCGGGCACGACGACGAGGTGCGCGGATGAGGCTGCTCCTCAAGGGCGCGCGCATCGTCGATCCCGTGAACAGCGTCGACGGCCAGCTCGATCTGCTGATCGAAGACGGCCGCGTTCGCAACGTTGGCCGCGCGCTCGCGGTGGACGACGCCACCGTGTTGGAACTGCAGCACGGCTGGATTGTGTCGCCAGGGCTGATCGACATTCACGTGCATCTGCGTGAGCCGGGGCAGGAACACAAGGAAACGGTTGCGACGGGAACGGCATCGGCGGTTGCCGGCGGATTCACGGCCGTCGCCTGCATGCCCAACACTGACCCGATTAATGACCATCCGGGCATCACCGAGCTGATATTGCGCAAGGCCGCCGAAGCGCGGCTCGCACACGTCTATCCGATCGGTGCCGTGTCGATCGGGTCTCGCGGCGAGCAGTTGTCGGAGCTGGGCGCCCAGAGGAGCGCCGGGTGCGTGGCGTTCACCGATGATGGCCGGCCGGTCGCGTCGGCGCTGCTCATGCGCCGCGCGCTCGAATACGCCGGCATGCTCGGCGTCCCGATCATCGATCATTGCGAGGATCCGTCGCTGAAGGGCGAAGGGGTCGCGCATGAAGGCTATCGCGCGGCCGCGCTGGGCCTGCGCGGCATCCCCGGGATCGCCGAATCGATCATGGTTGAGCGCGATATCGCGCTCGCCGAGATGACGGGCGGTCCCTGCCACGTCGCGCATATGAGTGCGCGCCAATCGCTGCGCGCCATCCGCGACGGTAAGATGCGCGGGGCGCCGGTCACGGCGGAAGTGGCGCCGCATCACTTCGTGCTCACCGACGAATCGCTCGAGCAGCCGATCCGCTACGACACGAACGTCAAGATGAACCCGCCCCTGAGGGAAGAGGCCGACAGAGATGCAATGCTCGACGGGATCGCGGACGGCACCGTCGACGTCATCGCCACCGATCACGCGCCGCATCACGCGGACGAGAAGCTCGTCGAGTTCGACCGCGCACCGTTCGGGATCGTCGGGCTCGAGACCGCCGTCCCGCTCGTCTTCGACCGCCTCGTCCATGCCGGGCGGATCGGCATCCGGCGGATGATCGAGCTGCTGTCGGTCAATCCCGCCCGTGTGTTGAAGCTCCCAGGCGGTTCGCTGGCCGAAGGCCAGCCCGCGAACGTCACGGTTCTCGCACCCGACCATCAAGCGATCATCCGCGCGTCCGCGCTACGATCGAAATCGAAGAACACGCCATTCGACGGCTGGACTCTTCGCGGCGCTGTCGCTGCGACCATCGTCGACGGCAGGATCGTCTACCGGAACCCGGAGCTCCCGATCTGACAACTCAAACTTCGTCATCCACACGTGTTGACCATCCTCCAGAGGGCGCATTGAGTAGACGCGACGATCTGCGCCGGCAGGCGCTGAAGCAGCTTCAGGACTTCCAGGTCCTGATGACGAACGGCCACTTCGATTACGGCAATGGCTTTCACGGTCGCGTGTACCTCAACCCGCACCAGCTCTTTCGGCACCCGTCGACGATCTGGCGTCTGGCGCAGGACCTGCTTGACATCCTTCCGTCCGAACTGCTGCAGCAGACGGAAGTCGTCGCTGGCCCTGTGATGGGCGGCGCACTCCTCGCGCATACGCTCGCGGGGCTGCTGGACGGGCGTCGCGCGCTCACGTATCCCCCGTGCAGCTTTGCCCCAATCAGCACGCGCGGGGATCAGGACTTCGAGCTGCGGAGCTTCTACGCCTCGCAGCTGGTTGGCAAACGCGTGCTGCTCGCCGACGATGTGAGGAATACGGGGAAGACGTTCGAGCGCTGCGCGCAGGTGGTGAGGAACGCTGGAGGGATCGTGCTCGCGACGGTCGAGATCTGCGATCGGCTCGAATCGATTTCGGACGCGGGGGTCCCGAACTTCGCGCTTGCGGAATACAAGGCGCCGGAGAACTATCCCGCGGCCGAGTGCCCGCTGTGCCGCGCCGGCGATCCGATCTCACATTTCTAAGGTGTTCGCTGATCACGGCCGACGGCCCATCACCAAGATCGCGAAGATCACAAAGGCCACGAACGTCAATACAATTGAACACAACATTGATGTTCGTGATCTTCGTGCCCTTTGTGGTCTTCGTGGATAGCGGTCGGCCGTGATCAGCGTCGGGACCTTGACGTCCGCGAAGCTGGACGATCTGTATCAGGCCTACAACCGTGAAGAAGCGGCCGCCGACCCTGTCCAGATCGTCCGGCGGTACACCGCCCGGCGCGACCAGGAGGTCGTCGGGTTCTGCGCGTCGGCGCTGGCGTTCGGCCGCGTCGCGAGCGTGCTGAACACCGTCGAAGCGCTGGCGCGAATACTGGGTCCTGAGCCCGCCGCGTTCGTCAGAGCATTCGATCCTGCAGCGCCGCACCCGGAGCTGCGCGCCATCGTGCACAGGTGGACGCGCGGGCGCGATCTGGTCGCGCTACTCTGGATCCTGCGGCAGATGCTCGAGCGCGCGGATACGATCGAACGATTCTTCGTCGGGGGCTACGAGCCGGAGGCGGCGGACATCGGACCATCCCTCGACAGCTTCTCGGCTCGCGCGCTGCAGCTCGATCTGCGTGCCGCGTACGGACGCGTGCCGAAGCGGCCGGGCGTCTGCTATTTCTTTCCGCGTCCGTCGGCGGGGAGCGGCTGCAAGCGGCTGAACCTGTTCCTGCGATGGATGGTCCGCCGCGATGCCGTCGACCTCGGCGCCTGGTCGGCGATCCCCGCGTCCAAGCTCATCGTGCCGCTCGACACGCACGTGATCCGGCTCGGCAAGTGCCTCCGACTCACGCGGTATCAATCGCCGGGCTGGCGGATGGCGGCAGAGATCACGGCGTCGCTGCGCACCATAGACCCCCTCGATCCGGTCCGATTCGATTTCTCGTTGTGCCATGTCGGCATGATGAACGCCTGCGGCTATGGCCGGAGGCAGGGAGATGCGCAATGTCCGCTGAAGGGAATCTGCCGGCCGCGGGCCAGCGGGGCCACGGCGGCGTCCTCGTCGCGGCGGCGATTGCCGCATTCGTCGTAGCGGCGGCCGGCTTCGCGGCCGGATGGTTCATCGGCGGGCGCCGCACCCTGATGTCCGTCGAGGCCCCCTCGCACGACGCCGTGGCGTACGTGTTCGAGGGACACTGCGCTGACGGCCTCTGCCAGTCGCTCCGCGTCGGGCCGACCATGCGCGATGCGCGAACCGTGGAGACGCTCGTGGGGACCGCCGAGCGCGCGGACGAGATTGCGTGGACGCCCGATGGCGGACGAGTCGGGTTTCTGGTGAACGGGTATCAGCTTCGGCTCTTCGATGCCCACACGGGCGCCAACCTTGGCGCGGTGAGCCTCGTCGAACCCGACGGATCGCCACCGAGCCGCATCGCCCGCGGCGTGACGTTGTCGCCGAATGGCGCCTCGGTGACGTTCGACGACTGCCCGCGCACGCATTCCGGCTGCCGCCCCGGGATGGTGGCGCTCCGCGCGGGGCCCGCCACAGGTCAGGAAATCAGGAAGTAATCACGGGAAGGTCAGAACATCAGCCCGATGTCACGCCCCGTGCACCACTTCCTCATACACCGCCAGCGTATCCCGCACCATGCGTTCCACGCTGAAGCGTTCCCGCACGCGCTTCAGGCCCGCAGCGCCGTACTGCCGGCGCAGGTCGTCATTCGTCAGCAGCGTCACGATCGCATCCGCCATCGCGACCTCATCGCGCGGCGGCACGAGCAAGCCGGTCTCGCGATCCACGACCGCTTCGGGAATCCCTCCGGCCGTTGTCGCGACCACGGCTTTGCCGCAGGCCATGGCGTCGAGCAGCGAGCTGCCCAGGCCTTCGGTGACGGAGCTCATCACGAAAAGATCGAATGCCTTGTGCACCGACAGGACGTCCGGACGAAATCCGGCCAGAAAGACGTGCTTCTCGAGGCGGCGTTCGCGAATGTGGCGTTCGAGGGAGGGTCTCAGCTCTCCCTCCCCCGCGATGACGAAGCGCGCGTCAGGCACACGCTGGACGACACGCGCCGCCGCATCGATGAGATGGCGCTGCCCCTTGTGCGCGACGAGCGCGGCGACGTTGCCAACGATCGGCGCCTGGTGCGGCAGCCAGAAGTCGGCGTGCAGATTGGCCGCCGGAGCTGCCGCGGCGCGATCGAAGTCAATCCCCTCATAAACGGTGACCGCATACGCGTCCGGGATGCCGTCGCCCACCAGCATCCGTCGGATCGCCTCGGACGCGCACACGAACTTGTCGACCTGCCGGTACTTCCATCGGGACAGCGCATTGCGCTTCAGGTGAAAGTCGACGCGCCGCGCGGCGATGAGCGGCGGCCGGCCGTGGTCGGCGCCCATCGAGATTGCGAGCGCGCAGATCGCAACCGCATGGGGATCGTGGGCGTGCACGACCTCGGGTCGGAGCTGCCGGATCGCGCGCGACAGACGCCAGGCCGCCCCGAGATCCATTTCAGTTCTCGGCGAGAGCGGAATGAGCTCCAGCCCTTCGGCTGCACGCTGCCGCAGCTCGCCCGCCGCGTGCGCGACGAGAATCGTCCGGTGTCCCGCCGCGCGAAGACCGAGAACGGTCAGGAGCACCTGGTTCTGGCCGCCGCGCCACGTCCGCGCGGTATCGATATGGAGGGAGAACACTACTGCAGCCGCCGCTCCCGCAGCTTCGCCAGCTTCAGGAACACGTAGTACGAGTTCAGCACGGACACGAGAAAGCCGGCCGTGCCGTCGCTGAACCCCCGCCTCAGCACGTAGTTGCGGAAGAACGCGAACGCGGGGCTCAACGCGAGCTGGCCAGCCGATACGCGCCGGTCTTCGGCCGCTCCCTGCTCGGCCGCGAGCGTCGTATATCGATCGATCGTGGAGATGTGATCGCTGATGTCGCGGTAGGCGAAGTGCTGGAGATCGTGCTGCAGGACGCCGGGTTCCCCCGACAGCGCGACCGATTCGTGTACGCGGCGGCCGTTCCAGGTGCCAGCCCGGCGATCGTAGAGACGCAACTGATAATCCGGATACCAGTCGGTGCTCCGAATCCATCGCCCGAGATACCACGTCACGCGCGGGAGGCGATATCCGGGGCGAGGCGGGTCGGACTGGAGCAGGCGCCGGATTTCGGCCCCCAGCTCCGGCGTCACGCGCTCGTCGGCGTCGAGCGAGAGAATCCAGTCGTGCGACGCAATCGATGCGGCGTAATTCTTCTGCGCGCTGTATCCCGGCCAGGGCCGGATCTCGACCCGCGGCGTGTGCCGCCGCGCAATCGCGACGGTGTCATCAGTGCTCTCCGCGTCGACGACAACGATCTCGTCGGCCCACCCGACCGATCCCAGCGCCGCGTCGAGGTGATCCGCTTCGTTGCGCGTGATGACCGTCACGCTCAGCTTCGGCACCCGAGGAGTCTAACAGGAGGCCAGGAGATCACGAGAGAGATCTCCTGACCTCCTGTGATCCCCTCGGGTCAGCGGATTGGGGACGTCTGGACGGTTTCGAAGTCCACGAGCGATCGGTTGTAATCAATCATCGCGTTCAGCTCCAATTGTCGGGCGCGCGCGAGGTCGCGCTGCGCCTGAACGAGCTCGAACGTCGAGGACAATCCGACCGTGAACCGTTTCTCCTCGGCTTCGAGCCGGCGCTCGGCCAGCTCGCGCGCCTTGCGCGTCGCTTCGACTCGCTTCAGGTTCGTGTTCACGTTGCGCGCCGCTTCGCGCACCTGTGTTGCGACCTGCATCTCGAGATCCGCCAGCCCCGTCCGTTCCTGCTGCTGCTGCAGCTTCGCTTGTGCGAGCGCCGCCTCCGCCTGGCTCGTGCCGATCGGATACGACAGGTTCACCGCGAAGCTCCACGCACGGAAGTCGTTGCCGAAGACGTCGCGAAGCACGTCGGAAAAGCTGCGCACGGATGTGCCCGTAATCGGCGGCAGCTCGCCGTCGATCGTAGGCGTGCCGTACTGAAACTGCGTGCCGCCGATGCCCGTGACGCCGTAGCGCGCCTGGAGATCGACCGATGGCAGCCGCTGGTTCTCCGCGAACTTCCGGTTGATGTCCGTGCTCTCCATGTTCTTCCTGAACTGGAGAAGGTCCGTGCGGTGCTCGAGCGCGTTCCGCACGGCAGCGTCCACGTCGACCTGCCGCGGCGCGAGCATCGGTTGATCGGATGGCTTGAACCTCGAGGACCAGAACCCCGGCTGCGACGGGTTCATGATCAGCGTGCGAAGCTGGTCCTGCGCGGACTGAATCGCCGCCTGCGCGACGATCACGTTCTCCTCGTTGCTCGCGACCTCCGCCTCCGCCGCGACGATGTCGATCGGCGCCATCGTCCCGACTTCGACGCGCGTCTGGTTGTTCTTCAGCGACTGGCGCGCCAGATCGAGCGACTGCTGAGCCACGTCGAGGCCGGCGATCGCGCCCACGAGGTTGTAATACGCCGCGCGCACGTTGCGCCCTGTCTGCGTGATGCGCTGCTGCAGCTCGATGTCGGCAACCTCCTGCTGATTACGGCTCTGATAGAGCTGCTGGCGCAGCGAGTCGATGCGGAAGTTCCGCAGCAGCGGCTGCGTGTAGACGGCGTTCAGATGCGAGCCGAGCTGCGGGCTGAAGACCGTGCGCGGCGCGTCCGACGTCAGCCGGGATCCGTCGAACGTGACCTGATACGACGCGCCGCCGAACTTCAACTGCTGCTGCACGCCCGCCGTCGTGCTGAATGCCCCGCTCGTGACGACCCCGCTCGATCCGCCGGTCGAGAGGAAGTCCGTCGGCGGTGCGGTGCTGCTGCCGCGCGACACGGATGAAACCAGCGAAGGCGTGAACGCCGCGTTCGCCCGGGCGACCCCGTAGTTCTGGATCTCGGGGTTCAGCCGCTCTGTCTGGATGCCGAGGTTGTTCTCCAGCGCCATCCGCACCGCATCGTCCATCGACAGCGGCGTCCCTTCGACAACCACGGTGCCCTCGGCCGCGCTCTGGGCGGCCGACCCGCCGGGCACTTGCGGCACGGTGGGCACCTGAGCCGGTGGGCTCGCTGGCGCCTGTCCGGAAGCGAACAGAAAGGTGCCGGAACCGAACACGCACGCTGCGAGCGCCAACGTGCGCACGGCTTTCAAAACGGGCCCGAATTGCTGGTCCAAACGCATTGCAATGCTCTCCACAACCTGGAAAAAAGGGAACGGTAAACCTGTCAGAGTAGCAAGATCCGGTACGGCCGGCGGTCTATAGGACGGTCGGGAGGGGGGAACGGTTCTGTATACTAACCCGCTGCGTTCTCTTCCCTCATCCTTCAGAGGCTGTTCACGATGGACTTGTCCTGCCGCCGACCGGTTTTGGTCATTCCCTTGGCGGCCCTGCACGCGGGCACACCGGTCCGCGCGATGAGCTGCCCATGAACGAGGGAGACGTACTCGGTCTGTTCCGCCAGTCGGGCGCGCTGCTCGAAGGGCATTTCCGGCTGTCCTCGGGACTTCACAGCGATCGGTATCTTCAGAGCGCGCTCGTGCTTCAGTATCCCGAGGTTGCCGAGCGTCTGGGCGCTGCGGTCGCAGAGCGCACGCGGCACTTTCAACCGACAGCCGTCCTCTCGCCCGCGCTGGGCGGCATCGTCATCGGGCAGGAAGTTGGACGCGCGCTGCACGTTCGCGCGCTGTTCGCGGAGCGGCAGGACGGCGCGTTGACGCTGCGGCGGGGATTCACGCTGTCGCCGAGCGATCGCGTGCTCGTCGTGGAGGACGTCGTCACGACAGGCGGATCCACGCGCGAGACGATCGCCGTCGCGCAGGCGGCGGGCGCGCGCGTCATCGGGGCCGCCGCGATTATCGATCGCGGCAGCGACGCCGCCCGCCTCGAGGTGCCGCTGCAGGCGCTGGTGCGCATGCAAGTGGCTGCGTATCCACCCGAGTCGTGTCCGTTGTGCGCTAAAGGTCAGCCGGTCGTGAAGCCCGGCTCGCGGCAGTGAGGCCGCGGAACAACACGGATCGCGGGAGCCGCGGAACAACACGGAACAACGGAACTCGGAAGCCACGGAACAACACGGATACCACGGAACTCGGAGCCGCGGAACAACACGGATAATACGGCGCAGTTGGAAGCCACGGAACAACACGGATAACACGGCGCAGTTGGAAGCCACGGAACAACACGGATAACACGGCGCAGTTGGAAGCCACGGAACAACACGGATAACACCGCAGTTGGGAGCCGCGGAACAACGCGGAATCGCGAGAGGTCGGGAAATGGGCTCCCAACCTGCAACCTCCAACCTCCAACCTCCAACCTGCAACCTCCAACCTCCAACCTGCAACCTCCAACCTCCAACCTCCAACCTCCAACCTCCAACCTCCAACCTCCAACCTCCAACCTCCAACCTCAATACTCCACCCGCACGAGGAACAGACCGCACGCAGGAGCGGTGCGCGCGGCGTCCTGCACGGCGCGCGCCTCGAGCAGCCGCGCGATTTCATCTTCGCGCCGGCGTCCTGAACCGATTTCGACGAGGGTCCCCACGATGCGGCGCACCATGTGGCGCAGAAACCCCTGACCTGTGATCTGAAACGCGAGCAGGCCGTCTGCAGAACGCTGCCACCCGGCTGCCAGCACGCGGCGGACGGTCGTGTGCACCTCGCTGTCGGTCCCCTGAAACGCTGCGAAATCATGTTCGCCCACGAGCGGCGCTGCCGCGCGCTCCATTGCGTCCACATCGAGCGGCTGGGGAACGTGCCACACGTACAGCCGCTCGAACGGCGGAACGGTCAGGCCGTTTCGAATCCGGTACTCGTATGACTTCGCGCGCGCGTCGAAGCGCGCGTGGAAATCGTCGGCGGCGAGCTCGACCGACAGGACTCGAATCGCCAAAGGAAGATTGGCGTTGAGCGCGCGGACGAGCGTGGCGGGATCGAGCGCGGTGTGGAGTCGGACGCTCGCGGTTTGCGCCAGCGCGTGGACGCCGGCGTCGGTGCGGCCTGCCGCATGGAGGGTAACGGCCTTCCCGTCGATCCGCGCCAGCGCGGCTTCAATCAATCCCTGAATCGATTCACCGTGCGGCTGCCTCTGCCATCCGACGTATTCCGTGCCGTCGTATTGCAGCACCAGCTTGAACGTCCGGGGCATCGCGTCACATCGTGCCATACGTGTTCTTCGTGGCTTTTCCTGGATCCGTGGTGTGCCGCGGCTCCTGATATTCAGTGGACTCCGTGGCTCCCGTCTCACACGGGATGGATGCGGATGTACCACAGCCGCACGGACACATTCCTGTCCGGCGGAACCGAGGCGAAGCGCGGACCCGCGATCTTTGCCGGCACGACGCCATCAGCAATCAACTGCAGCTCGTTGTCTCCAACGTGCACGTAGTCGGCTGGCAGATCGATCTCGTAAGAGCCCACCCGCAGCGGATCCCATGCGAGAGTCAGTCGCTGCAGCACGCGGTGGTTCAGCAGCAGTGATACCACGTGGGGACGGTCGGGCAGTGCGGGATCCAGCCGCAGCGTGAGCTTGTACGCGCGCCGCTCCGGCAACGGAAAGTGGATGGCGGCATGATCGCCGATCATGATCCGGGACGTGACGAGGCCCGCGCGTGTCCAATCGGACCAGTTGCCGCGGTAGAACACGCGGTCGCGTGGTCCGGTCTCGATGGACGTCGACTCGCCGTACCTCAGCGATTCGCGCGCAACGAAGTACGGGAGTGCCAGGTAACAGGCGACTGCAGTCGCGAGCGCCGCAGCGACCGCGATCCATCGGGCCGCCTGCCCCCTCGTGAGCTGCGGGCGCGAGCGTGTCACGAGGAGCCGCACGAGCACGTACGGCGGATAGAACGCTGCCACGAGATAGATGGGGTAAACGTGCATCGTGAAGCGCCACTCGGAGCCGCCTGCGACATTCCAGGTGAACGCGTACGGGAGGACCGACGTCAGCGCAACGAGGAGCAGGAGGCGTCCCACTGGCGAGACGAGGAATAGCAGTAGTCCGACGACGGCGGACCACGACAGCATCGCGGAGAGCCGTGGCACCCACAGGTCGAATCCGGACCACTTGTTCTGAAATGGGAAGACGAACAGGCCGGTGAGTGCCGTGTCGAGCTGAAAGATCGGCCTTCGGTGCAGCTTCGCGCCGATGTATTCGAACGCGCTCTGCGGCTGACGGAACGGCAGCCCTTCACCGGCCCGGTAATAGGTCGTGTGCGCGTCGACCGCGATCAGCGGATCACCGTAGACGCGCCAGCAGTTGACGAGGTACGGCGCGACCAGCACCAGCGTCGTCGCGGCAACCAACCCGGACATCGCCGCTCGATGACGCCACTCGCGAGGACGTTCGACGGCGATGAGCAGCAGCGCCGGGAGGATCCAGGAGAGGGAGGTGATCCGTGTGAGGCACGCAAGGCCGGCCGCGACGCCGGCGAGCACGGCCCTGCGCGGATGCGGCTCACGCCGCAGCCACAGCAGCGCGCAGATCGTGAGGACGACCATGGAGGTGAAGGTGTCGTCGCGCCAGCCGTCCGCGGACCAGCTCACGGCGTCGTAATCGATCGCGAGCGCGAATCCCGCGAGTAATCCGACCGGCGGCGAAAAGGCGAGCGCCCCGAGCAGACAGGTCAGGGGAATCGTCAGGATCGACGTCGATGCGGACGCGAAACTGATTCCCACGTCCTGATTACCGAGCAGCCATAGCCAGAGGTGCGTCCATGCGAGAAACACCGGCTCGCGCACGTGCCCCTGATAGAAGGAGCGCATCTCGCGCGCGAACTTCAGGTAGCCGATCGGGTCGCCGCCCACGTACGGATTCGGCTCCGGAGGCCACGCGTACATGCCGGGCTCGAGATGCCGCGCCACCGCGGCCGCCTTCGCGGTCAGCACGCGGGCCCACCCCGGTCGCGCGATCGGCCCGTAGCGGGACTCGATGACATTCAGGCGGAGGACGGCACCGTAGACCGTGATGAGGAGCGCGAGCAGCGGCGGAAGGATCGAGCGGAGTCGTACGGCGCGGACGAGCATCTGTGGCGGAGGCACCCGTTACTGTATATTGGCCGCGGCGCGCGATCCCGCGCTATGATCGACCGATCCCCGATGTCCCTCGAGAACATCCTTGCCGTGGTTCCGCCGGGCTCGCCGGAGGAGACCCTCGCGAGGCAGATCAACTTCGATCGGCTGCCCGTGCACGTCGCGGTGATCATGGACGGCAACGGCCGCTGGGCGGCGCAGCGTCACTTGCCGCGCGTCGAAGGACACCGCGCGGGCATCGAGTCCGTCCGCGAAGTCGTCGAGGGATCCGCGCGCCTCGGGATCCAGGTCCTCACGCTGTACGCCTTCTCGGTCGAGAACTGGAAGCGCCCGGCGACCGAGGTGTCCACGCTGATGATGCTGCTGAAGCGGTACCTTCGTTCGGAGCTGAATACGCTGCTCCGCAACGACATTCGCTTCCAGGTCGTTGGACGGATGGAGGACCTCGCGCCGGACATTCAGCGCGAGCTCCGGGACGCGGAGGCGAAGACCGCGAGCAGCCGCGGCATGCTCTTCAACATCGCTCTCAACTACGGCGGGCGCGCGGAGATCGTGGAGGCTGTCAAGCGGCTGATCACCGCGGGTGTGCCGCCTGACGCGATCGACGAACAGAAGTTCGCGTCGTATCTCTATACCGCCGGGCAGCCCGATCCGGACCTTCTCATCCGCACCAGCGGCGAGATGCGCGTGAGCAATTTCCTCCTCTGGCAAATCGCGTACTCGGAGATCTGGGTGACCGACACGCTCTGGCCCGACTTCCGCAAGCGGCACCTCCTCGACGCCATCCTCGCATATCAGAAGCGGGAACGGCGCTACGGCGGGATCAAGCAGCCGGCGGCGGCGGGCCGGTGACGCCGACGCAGCCGCACGGATGACGCGGGTCCTCTCGGCGATCGCTCTGCTGACGGTCGTCATCGGCACGATCTGGTTCCTGCCTCCGGTTGCCACGCTGCTGCTCGCGCTCGTCGCTGCGCTGCTTGGATTTCTCGAGTACGTCGCGCTCGCGCGCGCCCTCGGCGCGCACGTGCCGGCGCTGGTCGCCGGCGCGGCTGTTCTCGCCTCGTGCGCCGCGCTGGCCATGACTGCGATGCCGTCGAGCAGCATCCTCGAGACGTCACGGCTGGCGGCCGCAACACCCGCACCGCTCGACATCGTGCTGCTCTCGAGCGTCATCGCCATCGGTGCGAGCATCGTCGCATCGCGCCGCCCCGGTCCGGCGGTGCTCCTCGATGGCGCGGCTGCGCTGCTGGCCGTCGGCTATATCGGGCTTCCCCTCGGCGCGCTCGTGGCGATCCTCATCATCGGCGGCCGTGAGACGCTGTTTCTGCTGATGGGAGTCATTGTCATCAGCGATTCGGCGCAGTACTACACCGGCCGCGCGTTCGGACGCCGTGCCCTCGCACCGGCGATCAGCCCGAAAAAGACAATCGAAGGCGCGATCGGAGGTGTGGTTTTCGGAACCGCGGCCGCGATTCTTGGTGGCGCCTGGATCTTCCCAGGCGCGCCGCTACTGCTGCTCGCCGTTCTCGGTGCGACGATCGTTGCGCTTGGGATCGCGGGCGATCTGTTCGAGTCGCTCCTGAAGCGGAGCGCAGGCGTGAAGGATTCCTCCGCGCTGATCCCCGGCCATGGCGGCGTGCTGGATCGGATCGACAGCTGGCTTTTCGCGGCGCCGGTCTACTACATCTTCGTCCGATATCTCCAATGAAGGGCGTCGCCATTCTCGGGTCGACCGGATCGATCGGTCAGAGTGCCCTGGCCGTCGTCGACTCGCACCCCGACCGGCTGCGTGTCGTCGCACTCGCGGCGGGCAGCAACACGGAACGTCTCGCGGGCCAGGTGCTGCGGCACGAGCCTTCCGTCGTTGCGATGGCGACCGCAGGGGCACGCGACCGGATTCGTGGGGCGCTCGAATCATCCCATGTGCCGCTGCCACAGCTCGTGTGCGGGCCCGAAGGGCTCGTCGCGGTCGCGACACATCCCGATGCCGACGTCGTGCTCTTCGCTTCGTCCGGAACCATGGCACTCGACGCCGTGCTTGCCGCGATCGACGCGGGGAAGACCATCGCGCTTGCGAACAAGGAAATCCTCGTGATGGCCGGCTCCGTCGTGATGGCCGCGGCGAACCGGAAGGGCGTTGCCGTGCTCCCGGTGGACAGCGAACATAACGCGATCCACCAATGCCTGCACGGCCGGACGTCCTCCGACATTCGACGGCTGATCCTGACGGCTTCGGGCGGGCCGTTCCGCACGATGCCCGCGGCCGCACTGAACGGGGTGTCGGCGGCGGACGCGCTTCAGCACCCGACATGGCGCATGGGGCCGAAGATCACCATCGATTCCGCGACGCTGATGAACAAAGGACTCGAGGTAATCGAGGCGCGCTGGCTGTTCGACGTCGCTGCACGGCAGATCGACGTCCTCGTCCACCCGCAATCGATCGTGCATTCGATGGTCGAGATGATCGACGGATCCGTAATCGCGCAGCTTGGCGTAACCGACATGCGGCTGCCGATCCAGTACGCGTTCTCCTATCCCGAGCGCTGGAGCGGACCGCTCCTACCCCTGGACCTCACGGCGGCGGGCATGCTCGAATTCGAGGCCCCGGATGTCACACGGTTTCCCTGTCTTGCACTGGCTTTCACGGCGCTCGAGGGTCCCGAAGGGATGCCGATCGTGTTGAACGCCGCAAACGAGGTTGCGGTCGCCGCCTTTCTGGATGGACGCCTGGCGTTTACGGGGATAGCTGCGCTCATCGCCGACGCGATGAAGGCCTACGAACGCCAGCGCTCGCCCGACATCCGGACCCTTGCCGAGGTCCGGGCTGTCGATGCCTGGGCGCGTCAGTTCGCGGAGCGCGCGACGGCTAGGGTACAATCGAACTACTAACCCTGTGATGACCAGCCTTCTCGCCTTCGTCTTCGTACTGGGCGTCCTCATCTTCGTACACGAGCTCGGGCACTTTCTCATGGCCCGCCGCATCGGCGTGCGCGTGCTCACGTTCTCGCTCGGGTTCGGGCCCAAGCTGCTGACCATCCGGCGCGGCGATACCGAGTACTGCATCAGCGCTATTCCGCTCGGCGGCTACGTCAAGATGGCGGGCGAGAACCCCGAAGACGCACGCACCGGCGCGGACGATGAATTCCTGTCGAAGGGGAAGTGGCAGCGGTTCCAGGTGCTCGTGATGGGCCCGGTGATGAACCTGCTCCTCGCCTTCGTGGTGATGGCGTTCGTGCTCTACCAGGGCGCGCAAGTCCCCGCCTACGAACAGCGTCCTGTCGTGATCGGGAGCTTCAGCGACAACTCGGTTGCGGCAAAGGCGGGGCTGCGGATCGGCGATCGCATCATGACGATCGATGGCCGGCCGATCGATACGTGGGACCAATTCTCGATGGCGATCGCGCCCAAGGCGCGGCGCGAGGTCGCCATCGGGTACGTTCACGCCGGCAAGGCCGCCGGCGTGACGCTCGTTCCGGAAGCGCAGGGCAAGTTCGAAATAGGGGATATCGGGATTCAGCCGGCCGTCCATCCTGAAGTACTCGCGGTCGAGGCGGGGAAGCCGGCCGCGGAATCCGGTCTGCAGAAGGGGGATATCGTCCTCTCGGCGGGTCGGGAGCAGGACGTGTCACGGGATCGGCTCGTCGCGCTCATCAAGGCGCACGAGAATCAGCCGCTTCAGCTCGAGATCCGCCGCGGCGAGGCGACTCGCCCGGTCACCGTCACGCCCCGCAAAATCGGCGACACGGTGATGATCGGCGCGCAGTTGAGCGTCTTCGAAACAAAGACGATCGAACCGGGACCGCTCGAGGCGGTGAAGTTGAGTGTCGCGAAGAACTGGGAATGGACGAAGCTCATCGTCCAAACGCTTGGCGGACTCTTCACCCGCGAGACGTCCGTCAAGCAATTGATGGGACCGGTTGCGATTGCCGATCTCTCGGGCAGCGCCGCGCAGGCCGGCTGGATTCAACTGTTCAGCCTGATGGCTATGATCAGCCTGAACCTGGGCTTACTCAATCTGATGCCCATCCCCGTCCTGGACGGCGGTCATATCTTCATCCTCGGGCTCGAGGGGCTCGCGCGCCGCGACTTCAGCATGAGGGTCAAGGAAAAGATGCTGCTCGCGGGGTTCGTGCTGCTCGTCATGCTGATGGCGACGGTGATCTATAACGACCTCATGCGCATCACGTGGATCGAGAAGCTGGTGCCATGGCGCTGACGCCGGCCTGAAAGGCCGTCGCTGCGAGCTCGGGCGGCCCGAATGTAGGGCGGCCCTTTCAGGGCCGCCTATTTCAATTTCAGCTTCTTGCGTTCTGCTTTTGAGAGTCGCGCCAGCTCCGCCTCCGCCGCGATATAGCCTGGCGCGGTCCAGAGCTTCTCATCCTTCTCGACTATCCGCTTGAACGACGTTCTCGCCTCTTCGACCGCTCCAGTCCAGAGGCCGCGAACCGCGATGCCGTACGCCAGCATCACGCCATTGGGCCCCTTTGCTTCGAGCGGGCTCTCCGGCAGCGCGCCCTTGTAGAACTGGAGAAGGCGGACGTAGGGATCGTCCGGATCGGCTGCTGCGGGTACCTGCTGAACGATCTGGTTCGCTTCGTCCCGTTTGTGCAGCCGCTGCAGCGAGACGTACAACCACAAGCTCGCAGCAGCTATCCTGTCGGGGCTTTTCGCTGTCTTCAGCGAGCCTCTGAACGCATCCGCCGCCGCGCTGAATTGCGCCTCGAAGTACCGGGCGAGGCCCAGATCGTACTGGAGGTCGGGATCGATCGCCGCCGGCTTGCCTTCGACAGGCTGCATTGCCCTCGAGAGATCTCGTTCAGCCAGATCGAATTTGCGCAGCGTGATGAAGACCCTGCCGCGGTCCGCGTACAGCCGCCCGTCGGTCGGGTACGCCTCGATCGCGCGCGTGTAGATCTCGATCGCGTCGCCGAGTCGTCCGAGCGCCGTGCTGATCCGCGCGAGGTGGAGTGCGCCATCCGCGTCGGGTTTCGCGTTGTACGCGGCGCGCGCGGTTGTGAGATCCGCCTCGAGCTGCTGCTTCCTGTCCGAATCGATCGATGGCGGGAAGAGCGGTCTGCCGAGCAGCGAGAGCGTCTCCGGCTGCTGCGCCGCCCCAATCGCTGCGAGCAGAATCGCGATGAGTACCAGCCGTCGCACACCCATAGAATAACGTTCCGATGATTCGACGTGAGCTTCGCCCGATGCTCCGCCTCGCCGCGCCGGTCGTGATGGCGGAGCTCGGGTGGGTCACGATGGGCATCGTCGACACCCTGATGGTGGGACGGCTCGGCGCGGATGCCATCGGCGCGGTGGGCCTCGCGAGCATGCTGTTCTTCGCGATTGCGATCTTTGCGATGGGCCTGCTGCTCGGCCTCGATCCGCTCGTCGCGCAGGCATTCGGGGCAGGACGGCCGAAGGAGTGCCAGCGCTGGCTGACCGCGGGCGTCTGGCTCTGCGCGCTGATCACTCTACCCGTCGTCGGCGTGCTGCTCGCGCTCAATGCCTGGCTGCCATGGTGGGGACTACCGGAACCGGTGCTGCGGTTGACGCAGCCCTATCTCGTCGTGCTGACGTTCGGCCTCCCTCCGCTGTTGCTCTACGTCGCGTTCCGCCGCTATCTGCAGGCAATCGGGATCGTACGGCCCGTCATGGTCACGCTGATCCTTGCGAACGTGGTGAACGCGGTCGCGAACTGGCTGCTGATCTATGGCCATCTCGGTTCGCCGGCGCTCGGCGTCCGCGGGTCCGCGTACGCGACGCTCATCGCCCGGGTCTTCATGGCTGGTTTACTGTTCGTGGAAGTGCTGCGGCACATTCCAACCTCCGACACTCAGCTCCCAACCTCCAACCGCGAACTCCCGACCTCCACGTTCCAACCTCTGGCACTGGATCTCGTTCGTCAGCGCCGGCTGTTCGCGCTCGGACTGCCCGCGGCCGGCCAGGCGGTGCTCGAGGTTGGCGTGTTCGCCGCGGCGACGGCGCTCGCGGGACGCGTGTCGGCGGACGCGCTCGCGGCGCATCAGATTGCGCTCAACATGGCAGCGTTCACGTTCATGGTTCCGTTCGGGCTGGCGTCGGCGGCGGCCGTTCGCGTGGGACACGCCGTCGGCCGCGGCGATGCGCACGGCGTATCGAGCGCCGGCTGGACCGCGATTGCGCTCGCCGTCGGGTTCATGGCCGTTGCTGCGACCGTGTTCCTCGTGGCGCCCGTCCTTCTGATGGGCGCGTTCACGCGCGATCCGAACGTCATCGCGACTGGCGCAGCACTCCTCTTCGTCGCGGCGATCTTTCAGCTGTTCGACGGTCTTCAAGGTGTCACGACCGGCGTGCTGCGGGGGGTGGCAGACACACGTACGCCGATGCTGTGGAATTTCGCGGGCCATTGGCTGTTCGGGCTTCCACTTGGATACGCGCTGTGCTTCTCGGCGGGGTTGGGGGTCGTGGGTCTCTGGTGGGGATTGTCCGCCGGCTTGATCGTCTGCGGCGTCGCGCTGCTGATCGTGTGGATCAGGCGGGTCGCGCAACTGAAGTTGCGGGCGACTGATCGGCGTTCTCACAGCGCGCAGTTGTAGCGCGCAACTTTAGTGGCGCGGACCTTCAGTTGCGCGGATCCATATGGCACCTCGCTTGCTCCACGATGTGCAGGAGGCACCATGGCTGATCTGACGCGCCGACCGGGTCCGGGCGGCGATCCCATGCAGCGAAATCCCGAGGACAATCCCGCGCAGGCGCAATCGGATGCGACGGCGGACGAGGTCGGCGATCGCCTCGACCCCGACTATACGGAACAATCGGATCGCGCCCACGGCCGCGGCTCCGACGCGAACGGCATCCCGGAATTCGACGAAGCAGACGGGGAGCAGCGCAAGAAGCAGTATCGCGACGGCGCGAAGATCGTCAGCGGAATCGATTAGCGCCGCGCGTACTTCTGCGCGACGTAGTCGTCGACGAGCTGCCGGAACGCCGCGGCGAGCTCGTCGTACGTACCGCGCAGTGTCGTGTGGTGCTCGCCATCGATGAACACCGGGCAATTGGGCGCCTCGCCCGTGCCCGGAAGGCTGATTCCGATGTTCGCGGCCTTCGATTCCCCGGGTCCGTTGACGACGCAGCCCATCACGGCAAGCGTCATCGACTCGACGCCTTCGTACTCCGTCTTCCACTCCGGCATGCGTTCACGGATGTACTGCTGCGTCCGTTCGGCAAGCTCCTGGAACGTCGTGCTCGTCGTGCGGCCGCAGCCAGGGCACGCCGTGACGCTGGGCGAGAACGACCGCAGCCCCAGCGCCTGAAGCAGCTCGCACGCGGCGTACACTTCCTCGCGGCGATCGCCGCCTGGCCGCGGCGTGAGCGAGACGCGAATGGTGTCGCCGATCCCTTCCGCCAGCAGCACACCCATGGCCGCGGCTGACCAGACGACGCCTTTGGTTCCCATGCCCGCTTCGGTCAGGCCGAGATGCAGGGGCTGTTCCGTCCGCCGCGCCAGATCACGATAGAGCGCGATGAGATCGCGCGGCCGCGATGTCTTGCAAGAGATGATGATCTGATCTCTCCGCAGACCGCTCTCGAGTGCAAGCCCCGTCGACTGCAGCGCCGACAGAATCATGCACTCGTTGATGATTTCCTCTGACGTGCGGCCCAGATTGCGATCGGTGTTCTCTTGCATCTTCGCGACGACCAGGTCCTGGTTGAGCGAGCCGCCGTTGACTCCGATGCGCACGGGTTTGTCTCGATCCCGTGCAACGCCGCAGATCGTGGCGAACTGCTCGTCGCGCCGTTTGCCGGTCCCGACGTTGCCGGGGTTGATCCGGTACTTGTCCAGCGCCTCCGCGCACGCCGGAAAGCGCGTGAGCAGCAGATGGCCGTTGTAATGAAAGTCGCCGATGAGCGGAGCGGTGACGCCGGCGTCGAGCATGCGCCGCTTGATCTCGGGGACGGCCGCAGCAGCGTCCGGCAGATTGACGGTCACCCGCACCATTTCGGATCCGGCTTCCGCGAGTTCGATGCACTGCTGAGCGGTTGCCGCCGCGTCCGCCGTGTCGGTCATCGTCATCGACTGGACGATGACGGGTGCGCCGCCGCCGACCTGGAGGCCGCCGACCCGGACGCCGATCGTCTTGTGAAGCCGGACTGTTGGCATCTTGTGGGTACAGGACGATCATAGCATCGCGGCGCGGGCACCCAGCGGCGACGCGAGCGTAAAAGCCGTGTGTAGGCAACAGCTTGGGCCTGTAGCTCAACGGTTAGTTGAAGGGCGCGCTGCGAGGCGTGCGTTTTGCAGCCGCAGGATGAATGAGGCGTAGAACGCTCGAAACGAACATCAGTGAGAAAGAGAGAGAAGCGAGATGAGAATGCGAACCCTGTTGATGCGGTTGAGTCCGGCGGCGATCGTTCTGCTGCTCGCGGCCCCGGCCGCCGCCCAAACCACGTCTGGCTCGTCGCAGGCGACGGTCACGTCAACGGATATTCAGCGGCTGCAGGATCAGGTCTACGAGGCCGGCGCGGACATCTCCCGCATGCGCAGCCGCGATACGGCCGCGGCGGATCGGCTGCAGTCCCAGCTCGACGACGTTCGCGACGAGGTTGTGTACCTCAAGGTGAAGATGCGCAAGGAGGGCTCGGTCAGCCGCAACGACTACAACGACGTTCGTGATCGCGTTCAGAACATCCGGTCCGAAGCCCGGGGCGACATGGCGTCCGGTTCACCTCCGTCGGGTTCATCCGGCGAGCGCTCGGGCAGCTCCACGTGGTCGACGAACAGTTCGGCGTCCCAGAGCGGCAGCGGCGGCGCCACCTACGGAGGCACCGTCGATTCGCAGACGACCAATCGCGCACCACGGCGCGGCGAGATCCCGGCCGGACAGGAGCTCGACGTTCGTCTCGAGCGCGAAATGAGCTCGAACACGGCGCAGGTCGAGGATCGGTTCACGGCAACGACCGTGGCGGATCTGTCGCAAGGCAATGACGTCCTCATACCTGCCGGTTCGACGCTTCGCGGGATCGTCAGCTCTGTGACGGACGCGACCCGTACCCAGCGCAAGGGCAGTCTGACGCTCGCGTTCGATCAGATCACGATCCGCGGCCGTGCGTACCCGATCCATGCCACCGTGACGCAGGCGCTCGAGAGTGAAGGCATCAAAGGCGAGCTGCCCCGCATCGGCGCCGGATCCGCGGTTGGCGCGATCATCGGCGGCATCATCGGAGGCGGAAAGGGCGCGCTGCTCGGCGTCTTGATCGGCGCGGGCGGGACGATCGCCGCGACCGAAGGAAAGGACGTGACGTTGCCGGCGGGCACGATCCTCCGCCTCAAGTTCGATCAGCCGCTGACGGTCCGGTAACCATTTCCTTCAGCACCGCGAAGGCGGCCTTGATCGTCTGATCGATGTGCCGCCTCGTGTGTGCTCCAGAAACGAACCATGCCTCGAACTGCGACGGAGGCAGGTAGATCCCCCGGCGGAGCATCCCTGTGAAGAATCGCCCATACGCGGCCGTGTCCGCGGTGAGCGCGGATTGATAATCGTAAACCGGCTCGCTCGTGAAAAATGGCGTCAGGAGCGAGCCGAACGCGTTCACCTGCAGCGGGACGCGCACGTGCCGCGCCGCATCGGCGAGGCCAGCCGCCAGTCGCGCACCCAGCGCAGCGATGTGGCGATAGAGTTTCGGCGACAGCTCGGCCAACGACCAGAGACCTGCTGTCATCGCAAGGGGATTTCCCGACAGTGTTCCCGCCTGGTACACGGGCCCCGCGGGTGCCACCAGTTCCATCACATCGGCGCGGCCGCCGTACGCACCTACGGGAAGGCCGCCGCCAATGATCTTGCCCAGGCACGTCAGGTCGGGCCGGACGCCGAAGGCCTGCTGCGCTCCGCCCGCCGATGCACGAAAGCCCGAAATGACCTCGTCGAAGACGAGGAGAATGCCGTCGCGATCGCAGATCGCGCGCAGCCCGGCGAGGAACCCGTCCCGCGGAAAGACCACGCCCATGTTGCCGGCGAGCGGTTCGATGAAAATCGCCGCGATCTGGCCCGGATGCGCGGCGACGACCGATTCGACGGAGCTCGAGTCGTTGTAGCGTGCGAGAAGCGTATCGCCCGCCGCCGCAGCGGGGACACCCGGGCTGGTTGGCACACCGAGCGTTGTGGCGCCCGATCCCGCCTGCACGAGGAACTCGTCCGCGTGGCCGTGATAGCAGCCTTCGAACTTCACGATCTTGTCGCGCTTCGTGGCGGCGCGCGCAACCCGCGCGGCGCTCATCGTGGCTTCGGTGCCCGAGCTGACGAATCGCACCCGCTCCATCGACGGCATCAGCGTGGCGACGCGGCGCGCGAGATAGGTCTCGAGCTCCGTTGGCGCGCCGAAGCTCGTACCCCGCGCCGCTGCGGCTGAGATCGCGCGCACGAGCCCTTTCGGGGCGTGTCCGTGGATGAGCGGGCCCCACGACATCACGTAATCGATGTACCGGTTGCCGTCGACGTCCTCGATGAGGTCGCCCGCACCGCGCGTGATGAACAAGGGCGTGCCGCCAACAGCCCGGAATGCGCGGACGGGGCTGTCAACGCCGCCCGGCAGGATTCTCGACGCGGCCGTGAACATTCGGCGGGATCGATCGGTTTTCTTCGTCACGATAGGGAATTTTGACAGAGATCGGGATGGCGGCCCTCAAAGGATTGCCCGACGACCCCCAAGGATCGCCATATGACCAGGCGGCGTCTAAGAGACATGCTCCCTGTCTCGCACGATCACGACCTGCTGGACGAGTATTCGCGCGCGGTGACGCACGCCGTAGATCTCGTCGCTCCGTCGGTTGTCAGCGTCACGGTCACGCATGAGCGTGAGCAGCGCGGGACCGCGCAGGCGAACGGCTCGGGATTCGTCTTTGCCGCCGACGGCCTCGTCCTCACGAACAGCCATGTTGTCGAAGGGCGCGCAAACATCAGCGTCACGCTCCCGGACGGACGCGAGTGTCCCGCCGATCTCGTCGGAGCGGACCCCGACACCGATCTTGCCGTCCTCCGGATCTCGGCGTTCGACCTCTCGGCGGCGACGCTTGGCGAGTCCCGCACGCTGCGCCCCGGCCAGCTCGTCATCGCGATCGGGAACCCGTACGGATTCCAGCATTCCGTCACCACCGGCGTTGTGAGCGCGCTCGGACGATCGCTGCGATCGCGGTCCGGCCGCCTGATAGAGAACGTCATCCAGACCGATGCGGCGCTGAATCCCGGGAATTCCGGCGGACCACTCGTGACGTCGGACGGGCGCGTCGTCGGCGTGAACACCGCCATCATCGCGGGCGGCCAGGGCCTGAGCTTTGCCGTGCCGATCGCGACGGCGACGCTCGTCCTCCCCGCGCTGCTGCGCGACGGCCGCCTGCGCCGCGGCTACCTCGGGATTGCCGGTCAGACGGTTCCGCTGCTGCGCCGCGTGTCGCGCTTCCATCACCTGATGCAGAGCGGTGCGGTGCTCGTCACCTCGCTGGAGCAAGGCGGGCCGGCCGACCGCGCCGGCGTGCGCGACGGCGATCTCATCGTCGCGCTCGACGACGTGGTGATCGAGAGCCTTGACGATCTGCACCGCGCGCTCACCGTCGAGCGCATCGGCGCCCGTGCGCGTCTGGTGCTGCTGCGCGATGCGGCTCGTCTCGTCGTGATTGTCAGAATCGAGGAGCGGAAAGCGTAGCTATCAGAGCGTTCTTGCGGGGCACTGAGTGACGATTCTTCGCTGATCGGAAGTGATTCGAACCCGTACCGGCCGCGTGCGGCGGGAAGCAGCCGATCGGGCGCCTCAGGCAGCCGCAGCGTGCCTTTGAAAGCTTGATTGCGATCTTCGAGCCGGAGGCGGCGCTTACGAGCACCTGTCTGAGCGCTAACCCAGCGCGCGCGCGGCATCGCGCGCGTAGTAGGTGACGATGATGTCTGCGCCGGCGCGGCGGATCGACGTCAGCGTCTCCATCATGGCGCGCGGTTCATCGATCCAGCCGTTGCGCGCCGCGGCCTTCAGCATCGAGTACTCGCCGCTGACGTGATACCCCGCGGTGGGGACGCCGAACTCCGCCTTCACCCGCGCGATCACGTCCAGATAGGGAAGCGCAGGCTTCACCATCACGATGTCAGCGCCTTCGGCGAGATCGAGCTCCACCTCGCGCAGTGCCTCAACAGCATTTGCGGGATCCATCTGATGGGATCGGCGATCGCCGAACGATGGCGCGGAGTCGGCCGCCTCACGGAACGGACCGTAGAACGCCGAACAGTACTTGGCCGCATAGGACATGATCGCGACCTGGCTGAACCCGGCGTGATCCAGGACGTCCCTGATGCGCCCGATGCGGCCGTCCATCATGTCCGAGGGAGCGACGGTATCAGCGCCGGCTGCGGCGTGGGACAGCGCGGCCCTCGCCAATTGCTCCACGGTTGCATCGTTCGCGACCTCGTCGTCCACGATGATGCCGCAGTGGCCGTGCGACGTGTACTCGCACAAGCAGACGTCCGTGACGACCAGCAAGCCGTCCACTTCGCGCTTGAGCGCACGTACGGCCATCTGCACGGGCGCTTCGGGATCGTAGGCCGCCGAACCCGCGGCGTCCTTCGAATCGGGCAGGCCGAACAGCAGCACGCCCTGAATCCCTTCGCTCTTCGCCGCCGCTGCTTCCTTTACCGCCTCGTCGACGGACAACTGGAACACCCCGGGCATCGATCCGACCTCGCGCCGCTGGCCTTCGCCGGAACAGACGAACAGCGGGTAGAGAAAATTCTCCGGCGAGAGCCGTGTTTCGCGCACGAGCGCGCGCATCGCGCTGGAGCGCCGCAGCCGCCGCGGACGGTGGCGAAGATCAAGCATCGCGCGATCGGTGTGGGTCCCGGTTTCGGAACGGATTGTCATGACGTTGCGGAGCCTGCCTAGATATGCTGCGGGGTTTCCTCGCGTGCACCGCGCGCGAAGTGCTCGACGAGCGCGTCGACGAGATCGGGCACGGTGTAGCGTTTCGGCATCACCGTAGTCTGGATGCCGAGCTGCTGTGCCGCTTCGGCCGTCACGGGCCCGATCGACGCGACGACGGTCGTGCTCAAGAGATCCGCCGCCTGCTCTTCGCCGAAAATCTGGGCAAAGTTCCTGACGGTCGACGCGCTGGTAAACGTCACGGCGTCGATCTGGCGGTCGAGCAGCATACGGTACACGTCGTGGTCGCCGTCGCGATCGGCGCCCGACGCGAGGAGCGTCCGGTACGCGATGACCTCCGTGACGTCGGCGCCTGCGCTGCGCAGCTCCTCACCGAGCACCTCGCGGCCGATGTCCCCGCGCGGCAGCAGGAATCGAGTGCCCTTGAGATCGCCCGCGCCTTTCAGCACGTCGGCCAGGGCTTCCGCGCGGTGGTCCTCCGGTGCGGCATCAATCCGGATGCCGTGACGCGACACGTGCTCTGCCGTCGATGGACCGACCGCGCACAGCCGCACGCCCTTCAGATCGCGGATGTCGCCGATCGCGAGCAGCCGCCCCATGAACGAGTCCACGGCGTTCGCGCTCGTGAACACGATCCAGTCGTACGTGTCAGCGGTCGCGCACGCACGGTCGAGCGCCTCTGCGTCCTCCGGCGGCGCGATGCGAATCGTCGGCGCCTGGATCGCCTCCGCACCGCGCTCCTCGAGCAGATCCACGAGCTCGGGCGCCTGCTCGCGAGAGCGCGTGACGACAATGCGCCGGCCGAAAAGCGGACGCTCGTCGAACCAGCGCAGGTGATGGCGCAGCCCTGCGACGCGGCCGACGATCATCAGGCCGGCTTCGTTGGCGCGCGCGAGGTCGGCGATTGACGCCAGCGTGCCTTCGATCGTCTCCTGGGAAGGGGTCGTCCCGTGGTAGATCAGCGCGACGGTTTCATCTCCCGAGCGGCCGTGTTCGATGAGCGACTGCGCGATCGCGGCGACCTGCCGCGCGCCGGCGTAGCACACGACGGTGCCGTCGATCGCCGCAAGCGGCGCCCAGTCGATGCGCGGCCGGATATCGTTCGCGGACTCGTGCCCGCGAAGGAACGCGAGCACATCTCCAGCATCGGGGTACGTGATCGGGATCCCGGCATACGCGGACGCGCCGATCGCGGCGGGCACCCCGGGAATGACCTCGAACGGGAGCCCCTGTTCGTGCAGGAACAGCGCCTCCTTGCCGCCGCTGTCGAAGACGAACGGGTCACCCCATTTCAGCCGGATGACCGTCCTTCCTTCACGCGCCTTCTCGACGAGGAGCAGCGAGATCGCCTCCTGGTCCATAGGCCTCGGCGCGGCGGCGCCAACCTCGATCTTCTCGGCGTCGGGCCTCGCAAGGCGCAGCACGCCCGGCGAAACCTGACGGTCGTACACGACGACATCCGCCGCTTCCAGGCGCCGGCGGCCGCGAACGGTCATCAGGCCCGGATCCCCCGGCCCCGCACCGACTATCGAGATTTTCGTGATCACGGCGGCTGAAACGTCCATCCTCACCCCGCCAGCGCCGGGGCGTCAATCAGATTCAGTAGCTGCCCTCGACGGGGCCCTGGGAGCCGCGGACCTCGTCGAGGATCTGCGTCGCCCCGGCGGCGGCGAGCGCCTCGGCAAGGCAACGGCCCAACGTGACGGCCTCGGCCGCGGGACCGCGCATGCTCCGACGAACACTCCTCCGTCCGTCAAGCGAGGTGACGATCGCGTGCATGTCGATCTGGTTGCCGTCATGCGCGGCCAGCGCGCCCACTGGAAGCTGGCATCCTCCACCGAGGGCCGCCACCAGGGCGCGTTCCGCATCGAGCGCCTGCGAGCTGCGGACGTCGTTGATGCCGGCGAGCACGCGCCTGAGATCCGCGTCGTCGCCTCGCGTCTCGACCGCGATGATCCCCTGCCCCGGCGCGGGCAGACAATCGGCAACAGGAATCGATGCGGAAATGCGCGCGCCGAAGCCGAGCCGCTTCAGCCCTGCGGCGGCGAGCACGAGCGCGTCGAACCCGCCCGCGTCCAGCTTCGCGAGACGCGTGTCCACGTTGCCGCGGATTGGCAGGAACTGCGCGCGCGGCATGACGGTCGCCAGCTGCGCGATCCGGCGCACGCTGCTGGTTCCGATCGTCGGCGTATCGCCGACGGCCGCAAAGGCTGACGCCAGATCGGTCACCGTCATTCGAGCCGGGAGTACGAGCGCATCCAGGGGATCCTCGCGGGGGAGCACCGCCGCGATCGAGAGGCCCTCGGGCGCGATCGCAGGCATGTCCTTCGCGCTGTGCACCGCGACGTCGACCTCGCGTCCGAGCAGAGCGTCTTCAATCTCCTTGACGAACAGCCGCTTGCCGCCAATCTCCGCAAGTGAGGCCTGCTGCAGGCGGTCGCCAGCCGTCTTGATGACGACGACCTCGACCTGCTCACCACGCGCTTCCAGCAGCCGCGCCACCGCGCGTGCCTGCCACAACGCGAGCTGGCTCCCGCGCGTGCCGATCCGCCACGCCATCATCCCGACACTTTCTGCACATCGTCCGCCTGCTCGGCCGGCTTCTCGTCACGGAGCGCGAACAGCCGGTTCAGCGCGTCGGAGTACGCCACCGCGAGCGTCTCGTCGGAGAGCGACTTGAGTTGCTCGGTCGGCGTGAGCAGCAGCTTCTCCACAATGAGGCGCGTGATCTCATCGACGCGCGCGCGGGCATCGGGCGGAAGTCCCGCGAGCTTCGACTCGAGCCGCGCCAGTTCCATGCGGCGGATTGATTCGAACCGCTGCCGCAGCGCGACGACGGTGGGGATCACCTCGCGCGACTGCATCCAGGCAGAGAACCGGCTGACCTCGTCGAGGACGATCGCTTCGGCGCGCTGGAGCTCGGCGCCGCGCCGCGCGAGGTTCTCGTTGACGATCGCGCGCAGGTCGTCGATGTTGTAGAGGAACACCTGCTCGAGATTGCCCGCGGAGGGCTCCACGTCGCGCGGCACCGCGATGTCGATGAGGAACAGCGGCCGGCCGCGCCGCGGGCGCATCGCTTCTTCGACGCGCGCCCGGGTGAGCACGACCTCCGGCGAGCCGGTCGCCGCAATGACGATGTCCGCGGCTGAGAGCGCGTCGCCGAGCGAGGTCCACGGCTGCGCGCGTCCGCCGAGCCGCTCGGCGAGCGCTTCTGCTGTCCCGATCGTGCGGCTGACGAACGTGAGCTGCCGCACTTTCTGCGCCTGCAGGTGGACGCCCGTGAGCTTCGCCATTTCGCCGGCGCCCAGGATGAGGACGTCGAGCGCCTTGAGATCGCCGAAGATCTTCTTTGCCAGCGCAATCGCGGCGTAGCTGACCGAGACCGCGCCCTCGCCGATCCCCGTCTCGCTGCGAACGCGCTTGCCGACCTTGAAGGCGGTACTGAACAGGCGGTTTGTCAGCGCGCCGGTCTGCTTCTGCGCTGCCGCCCTGGCGTACGCGTCCTTGACCTGCCCGAGGATCTGCGGCTCGCCGACGACGAGCGAATCGAGCCCCGCGGCCACACGGAACAGGTGCTGTGCGGCATCCGCGCCGCGATGGACGAACAGGTGCCGCGCCACCGCGTCGTGCGCGATCCCGTGATACTCGCTCAGGAATCGGCCCAGGCTGTCCGCGGCCGCGTCGGCATGGACGACCGCGTAGATCTCGGCGCGATTGCACGTCGAGAGCACGACCGTTTCAGGGCCGATGGCTCGCGACGAGAGCGCCTCGAGTGCCGCGTCGACGCCCTGCCGCCCGAAGTCGAGGCACTCGCGGAGCTCGACGGGCGCGCTCCGATGGCTCACACCTACGGCGAGCAGCCGCATGGTCAGAAGTTGTGGCTCCGGGTCAGGAAGTACCCGACCGGAACGAAGTTGAGCAGGACGATCGCGAAGCCGATCGTGGAGAGCCACGCCGCACGGCGGCCACTCCACCCAATCGCTCGCCGCGCGATGAGTGCGAACGAGTACGTCGCCCAGCAGAGGAGGGCGAAAAAGATCTTCGGATCGCCGAGGGACATCGCCTGGGCCCGTGGATCGGGTGAGCCCTGAATCTGCGTGGCCCAGATGCCGCCGACGAGTAAACCGCACGTCAGAAAGATCCACCCGATTGCGATGGCCCGGCCGTTCATGACGTCCAGCACGTTCAGCGCCGGCAGCCGCGAGTAGAAGAATCCGAGGTGCTTGGCTTTCAGCTCCTTGAACAGCAGCACGTACGTGATCCCGAGCACGCAGGCGAGCGCGAAGCTCGCGTACGCGAAGAGCATCGTCAGTACGTGGATCGTGAAGAGCGGGCTGCGCAGGAGCGGCGGACGCGACTCCACCGCCGGGTTGAGTGCGGGCAGGATCGCGAGGCCGGCCAGGAGAATCGTGACGAAGATACCCATCGCGCGCTCGTCCGTCGTCAGCTCCACGTACAAGTACGACAGCCCGAGCAGCCACACGAAGGCGGAGATGGCGGCTGTGGTTCCGACGAGCGGCGCATATCCCGCCTTCACCGTCTGCATGCCGATCAGGAACGTGTGCGCGAGGACGGCGGCGCCCAGGAGCGCCGTCGCGATGCGGCCGGTGCGCGGGTCGCGCTTTGCGAAATGAGCGAGATACGCGATGGCGGCCGCGGCGTACAGCAGGAGGGGAAGAAACGCCGCCATGGTTCCGTCAGGAGCCGGTGGGTCCGTAGTAGCCCTGTTTGGTGCGGGCCGTCAGGCCGGGGCGCTGAATGCGGACGGCGATCCGGCGCCACGCGCCGTCGCGTTTCGGATTGCCCGACGTATATCCGATCGAGTACTGGCTGGCCAGCTCTTCCCAGATGGTCTGGTAAATTTTCGGAAGCTCGCGCGCGTCGGTCGGGAAGAAGACACGGCCGCCCGTTTCCTGCGAGAGCTGCCGCAGGACGAACTCCGCTTCCTTGAACTCGCGGCGGCCGACCTCTCCCTGCCGCAGACCGATTGCGTAGATGGCCGTCTCGGATCGCTTCGCCAAGTCGAGCACTTCATCGAATTCAATCAGGCTCGACGTGTCGTCGCCGTCGGAGAGCAGCACGATCGCCTGGCGGCGGATGTCGGACGTGGACTCCGCTTTGGTCTTGCGCAGTTCCTTCAGAGAAATGTAGATGGCGTTGTACAGCGACGTCGACCCGTTCGCAGTTGTCGCGCGGATCGCTTTTTCCAGCGCCGCGCCGTCGCCCGTGAACGGCGCGAGGATCCGCACCTGGCTGTCGAAGTCGATGATCTCGGCCTGATCCTCTTTGTGCAGCTGGTGCGCGAATCCGATCGCCGCTTCCTGCGCAATCGGCATCTTTTCTTCCATGCTGGCGCTGGTGTCGAGGAGGAGCGCCAGCGAAATGGGCTGCTGCGTCCGCGAAAAGAACGTCAGGTTCTGGCGGACGCCGTCTTCGTAGACGTCGAAATCCTCCTGATTGAGATCCGTGACGTATTTGCCAGTGCCGTCCGTCACCGTGACGTTGAGCGAGACGACATCCACGCCGACCCGGAACCGCTGCTGCGCTCCGAGTGCGACGGCCACTGCCATCGCCAGGACCAATGCGAATCCGATGCGCCGCATCATTTTCCGCCGCCCGTCCCCGTGCGCGTCCGCGCACGCACTGTCAGACCTGGACGCGAGACCGAGACCGACACCTTCTCGGGTGGAATCAGCGTTTCCGGCCTCGCGTAGGTCACCACATACTGATTGACCAACTCGTCCGCGACCTGCTTCATCTTGCCCGGGAGACCGGTCGCCGCGAGCACTTGATCGCGGCGGCCGCCGGTCCGCTCGGTTCCTTCCGCAACTACCATGCTCCGGTTGCGGACTTCATCCGCTGTGTTCCCGGACGGCTGACCCAGCGACACGACGTGCAGCGACGCGCGGCTCTTGTCGAGCTCGTCGAGGACCTGCTGGTAGTAGCGGTTGCTGAACTCCACGTCCTCCAGCATCAGCACGACGATCACCGGCCTCTTGGCTTCGCGCTTCTGCAGGCCTCGCGATACCTCGACGATCGCGTCCATGAGATAGGCACCCGATCCCGGGCGCGCGAAGATCCGGTTGATGCCGTCCTCGAGCTTCTTCGTGTCGGTGGTGTAGTCGACGCTGATTACGGGACGCTCCCCGAACGTGATCAGCGCGATCTCGCCCTTTCCCGACAGCGCGCGGACGAAGTTCCTGAGGCCGTCACGGAACATCTGAACGTCCTGCGCCAGCGCCTGGCTGTCGTCGACGAGGAGCGCCACCGTGAGCGGCTCGGTCGCCGGTTCGGCCTTGAGCACCTCGCGCGCGACGTTGTCCTCACGCACGGTGAAATCCGCCGCGGTGAGACCGGTGACCGGTTCTCCTTTTCCGTTGAGGACGCTGGCGTAGATATCCGTCGGCTTTGCCTGGGCCGAGGCCGGCACCGGAACCAGAGATGCCGCAGCCAGCGCAAGGACCGCGATGAAAGGCTTCATCATGTCTGCTCTCGAGGAAGGCCGGAGCGCCAACCTTCTGCGAGTATAGTCCAAAATCATTGCAAGGATGGGAGTTGCGCGTCCTGAGGGAACCGTGGCGCGTGCCGCGGTATGCTTGTATGACGCCGCGTGCGCATGGCCTACCTTGCCTGGATCGCCCCCGTTCTGCTGCTCGCCGGCGTCGGGCTCGTGCTGCTCTCACGCGGGCGCCGCACGGCCCGCGGCAACCGGATCGTCCTGCTGGCGCTGGGCGGCAGCGCGCTCGTCCTCATCGTCCTCGCCCTCCTGTCGCTGAACGGCCGTTTCGCGCGCCGTACACCCGCGGCGGTGGCGCAGCCCGCGAACTGCGACACGCCGCCTGCTCAGTCGCCGCCGGCGAAACCCGCGAACGCTTCGTCGTCGTCACGGGCGGATTTCGTCACGTTCGCCTCGTGCGGCCCGGGCGAAACGCCGAAGCCGGCCGCCAAAGGACGCTGATGGGCGACGAGAAATCCAAATCCTCTTCACGTGACATGATGCGCGAGCTGGGCGGTCTGGGGACGCTCGGGATCGCGTTCGTCCTGGCTATTGCCATCGGAGCGATCGCGGGTTATTTCCTCGATGACTGGCTGGGTACGCGCTGGATCAAGTTCGTCGGATTTCTCCTCGGCGTCGCCGCCGCTATCGTGAACGTCTACCGCACCGCGACCCGCTACATTAAGTAAACTGACGGTTTCCTCGAGTGGCGAACCAGTCCATTGCGGTCCTGAACCGTTTGCAGACGACGGCTGCGCTGTGCTGCGCAGCGATGATCGTGATTGCGCTGGTGCTGTCGCACGGGCGCCTGCGGCCCGCCCTCGGCGTGCTGGGCGGCGGCATTCTGGGCGGCGTCAGCCTGGTGGGAATCCGCAGCGGGATTGGCGGCATGTTGGATGGCTCCGCCGGCGGACCGCGCCGCCGCACCCTTTGGATTGCGGCGATGGTACTGGGCCGGTACGCTTTACTCGCTCTTCTGGCGTACGTTATGATTGCGCGTTTGCGCCTGCACCCGTTGGGCCTGTTAGCGGGCGCGTCCTCGGTTGTGGCGGCGGCTGCCATCGAAGCCGGGCGCCTTCTCTCGAA
>JBKPQB010000007.1:0-12825 GCA_046733875.1 Acidobacteriota bacterium | reverse complement strand
CAACAAGCGCCAGATCGAGCGCGAGAAGAAGATCGCCGACGCGAAGGACGCCGAGGAGAGGTCGCAGGCCGAAGGGATCGCGCAGCGGCTGACGACGATCGAGATCGAAATCGCCCGTCGCGTCGGCGAGAACCAGACCCTGTACGGGTCGGTGACATCGGCAGATATCGCTCAGGCGCTCCACACGCGCGGCATCGAGATCGACAAGCGCAAGATCCAGTTGCCGGAGCCGTTAAAGTCGTTAGGTGAAACGACCGTGCCGGTGAAGGTCCATCGCGACGTCACGGCGCAACTGCGCGTCAGGGTGACAGCGGAAAACGCGTGACAACTGCCAGCTTCCAATTCCCAATTCCCGATGCGTACGCTTTGGGAGTTGGGAGTTGGGCCGTTGGGAGTTAGACTTTCGTTCGTGCCAGACGTCGCTGTTTCTGAACGCACCCTTCCGCACAATCTGGAAGCCGAGAAATCCGTTCTCGGCGCGATCCTGATTCACAACGACGCGTTCAATCACGCGGCGGAGGTGATCGATGCGCGTGACTTCTTCCGCGACGCGCACCGCCGCATCTTCGAGAAGATGATCGCGCTCAGCGAGCGCAGCCACGCGATCGATCTCGTCACGCTGAAAGAGGAGCTCCAGCGCTCGGGCGAGCTCGACGAGGTCGGCGGCCCCGCGTACATCGCCTCGCTCGCCGACGGCGTTCCCCGCAGCGCGAACGTCGAGCACTACGCCCGCATCGTCAAAGAGAAGGCGACGCTCCGAAACCTGATTCACTCCGCAAACCGGATCCTTTCCACCGCGTACGAGGCCGAGCAGGATGCCGATCTCGTGCTGGACGATGCGGAGAAGGCGATTTTCGAGATCGCGGAGGACCGGATCCGTGAAGGGTTCGTGCCGCTGCGCGATCTCGTGCAAAGCAGCTTCGCGACGATCGAGAAGCTGCAGCAGCACAAGGGTCTCGTCACCGGCGTGCCGACGGGGTTCATCGATCTGGACGAGATCACGTCGGGGCTTCAGCCGTCGGACCTCGTGCTCGTCGCTGCCCGGCCGTCGATGGGGAAGACGAGCTTCGTATTGAACATCGCCCAGCACATCGGCACGGCCACCAACATGACGGTCGGCTTCTTCAGCCTCGAAATGTCGAAGGAGCAGCTGTTCATGCGCCTGCTCACGTCCGAGGCGCGCATCGACGCCCACCGGTTCCGCAGCGGCCACCTCACCGAGAAAGACTACGGACGGCTCTCCCACGCGCTCGGCACGCTGGCGGAAGCGCGCGTGTTCATCGACGACACGGCGTCCATTAGCGTCCTCGAGATGCGCGCCAAGGCGCGGCGCCTGAAGGCCGAGCACGGGCTGCACCTTCTCATCATCGATTACCTCCAGTTGATGCAGGGACGCGGGCGGTTCGAGAGCCGGCAGCAGGAGCTGGCGTCGATTTCGCGCTCGCTGAAGGGACTGGCGAAAGAGCTGGGCGTGCCGATCGTCGCCCTGTCGCAGCTCTCGCGCGCCCCGGAGACGCGGTCGGATCATCGCCCGCAGCTCTCCGACCTGCGCGAGTCGGGCGCGCTCGAGCAGGACGCCGACCTCGTCATGTTCATCTTCCGCGAAGAGCAGTACCGCGATGCCGAAGGGCAGCCCAATCAGGAGGCGGAAGGGATTGCCGAGATCATCGTCGGCAAGCAGCGCAACGGGCCGACCGGTACCGTGAAGCTCGCATTCATCAAGGAGCACACGCGGTTCGAGAACCTCGCGCAAGGGGCGGCGTGACGGAGGACGGCGGAGGTCGGGAACGAGGGGGCGGGAGCCGCTGGATGGTTAGCCGCGGATGATTCGTCCCACCGTCGCTCGTGTGAACCTCAACGCTGTCGAAGAGAACCTCCGCGCGGTCTCACGATTTCTCTCAGCGGATCCCGAATGCCGGACACGGGATCCCGGACCCCGTCCCCGCGTCATCGCCGTCGTCAAAGCGAACGCGTACGGCCATGGTGCCACGCAGGTGGGCCTCGCCTTGGAGCGCGCGGGGGCGGCGATGCTGGCCTGCGCCGACATCGAAGAGGGGGTTCTGCTGCGCCGGTCGGGAGTGCGCATCCCGATCCTCATTTTCGGCGCATTGGGGATCAGCGATCTTGCCGGCGTGTTCGAGCACGACCTCACGCCGACCGTTTCAACGCCGTCCGCGGCGCGCGCGCTGCAGGGCGCTGCGGCGAATCGTGGCGTGGTGCTCCACTGTCACCTCAAGATCGACACGGGTATGAACCGGCTGGGATTCCGCCACGACAACCTGCTGCAGACGCTGCCGCAGGTGGCTGCGAGCCGCAATCTCGCGATTGACGCCGTGTACACGCACTTTGCCACCGCGGACGATCCGGAAAGCCCGATGTTCGGGGTTCAACGCGAACGCTTCGAGGCGGCGTGCACAACCATCCATGGGCTGGGGATCCGGCCGCAGTCTCGCCATGCCGCGAACAGCGCGGCGCTGCTGCGCGACGAGCGGGTCTGGTACGACTTCGTCCGGCCGGGACTGCTCCTGTACGGCATCGTGCCGCCTCCGCTCGCATCGACGCTGCCCCTGCGCCCCGCCTTGTCACTCCATAGCCGTGTCGTGCATGTGAAGGGAGTGCGCTCTGGGGAAGGCGCCGGCTACGGGCTGCGCACGGTCTCCGATCGCGCCGCGACGATCGCCATCATCCCGGCCGGATATGCCGACGGCCTCGATCGGCGGCTGGCGGGTAACGGGTTCATGCTTGTGCGCGGCCGCCGCGTGCCCATCGTCGGCTCGGTGTGCATGGACATGACGATCGTCGACGTGACCGGCCTGGATGTATCGCCTGGCGACGAAGTCGTGATCGTCGGCGAGCAGGATGGCGCGTCCATTGACGTCAGGGAGATGGCGGCATCGATCGGCACGATTCCGTATGAACTTCTATGTCGCGTCGGCACGCGGATTGAACGGTTCTATGACATCTCGTAGCTCCGCATTTTGCCTGGGATTCTACGATGTCTCGTAGCGCGCGACTTTAGTGGCGCGGACAATCGACGGTACCAATGAAATCGAAGTCCATCTTTGTTTGCCAGGAATGCGGCGCACAATCCTCCAAATGGCTGGGACGATGCGCGGATTGCGGCGCGTGGAATTCCCTCGTGGAGGAACGTCCCGTGCCCGCGGTTGCCGGCGCAGGCGGAGCCGCCGCAAGTGCGGCCGGCAGGTACGCACTTGCGGCGACGGCTGGTCCGCGCTTGTACGCGGAAATTGACACCGAAGTATCGGAACGGCTCTCCAGCGGCATCGGAGAGTTCGATCGCGTTCTCGGGGGCGGCCTCGTGCCAGGCTCGCTCGTCCTCATAGGCGGCGAGCCGGGGATCGGCAAGTCCACGCTTCTGCTGCAGGCCGCCTCGCATTTCGCCTCGACGCTCGGGACCGTGCTCTACAGCTCCGGTGAGGAATCGGAGCATCAAATCAAGTCGCGCGGCGAGCGGCTCGGCGTGTCGAACGCGCCACTGTATCTCCTGGCGGAAACGTGTCTCGAACGCATCCTCGAAGAGATCGCGCGACTGCGGCCGGCGCTGATCATTGTCGATTCGGTACAGACGGTCTTCTCGCTGAAGTTTCAGTCGGCGCCCGGCAGCATCGGCCAGGTGCGGGAGGCGGCGACGCAACTGCTGTTCGCGGCGAAAGGACAGAACATCCCGACGTTTCTCGTCGGGCACGTCACGAAGGACGGCAGCCTGGCGGGTCCGAAGGCGCTCGAGCACATTGTCGACACGGTGCTGTATTTCGAAGGGGAGAAGCACCACTCGCATCGTGTGGTGCGCGCGGTGAAGAACCGGTTCGGGGCCGTCAGCGAGCTTGGCGTCTTCGAAATGACGGGGCGGGGTCTGAAGGCCGTTCCGAATCCATCGGCGCTCTTTCTCGCGGAACGGCCGGCGAATGTTCCGGGTTCAGCCGTGCTGTGCTGCATGGAAGGATCGCGGCCGCTGCTGGTCGAAGTGCAGGCACTCGTGAGCACCAGCTCGTTTGGCAACGCGCGGCGAATGGCGAGCGGGGTCGATCAGAATCGGCTGTCGCTGCTGCTCGCGGTGCTCGAGAAGCGCGCGGGTCTGAACCTGGTGGGCGAGGACGTCTTCATCAACGTCGCCGGGGGAATGACGATCGACGAGCCCGCCGCCGATCTCGCCGTCGTTGCTGCCGTCGCGTCGAGCTTGCGCAACCGTCCAATTCGCGCTGGCACCGCGATGTTTGGCGAGGTCGGTCTCGCGGGGGAGATTCGAGGAACGACACAGGGCGTCCTCCGCGTCCGCGAGGCGGCCCAGATGGGATTCACGCGCTGCATCGTTCCGCAGGCGAACGTCGCGCCGAACGATACGCCAGGCGGGTGCGAGGTCGTCGCGGTCAGTTCTGTGGGCGACGCGCTCGAACAGCTGATGGAGTGGTGAGCGGCATTCGTGTGCGTGGTTCGTATGGAGGTCGCACGAGTCCTGCGATCTTGCTTACGGCCTCGTGACACGGTGCTTATGCGATTTCGTCAAACGTGCGGATCCGGCGATATGGAGTCGTCGAGGGCGGCTCTCGGTTGCCGAGTCTCTCGGCGAGCGCGGTCTGCATGCCTGCCGCGGATGCCGCATCGAGCTCCGCGGTCGCGTCGGAGATGAAGAGCGCGCCGCTCGGCGAAACGCCAATGGCTCGAGCGATGCGCGCATAGCTGTCAGGGCTGGTCTTCGGTCCTGTCGTTGTGTCGAAATGCCAGCGGATGAGAGGCGTCAGGTCGCCGGCGTTCGAATGCCCGAACAGCAACTGCTGCGCGAGCACGCTGCCGGACGAGAAGATCGCGACGTCCAGTCCACACGCGCGCCAGCGCGCCAGCGCAGGCGCGACATCGGGGAAGACCTCGCCTTTGAGCTCGCCGCGAGCGTATCCGTCCGCCCAGATGAGCCCCTGGAATTCCTTCAGGGCGGTGGACTTGCGATCACGATCCATCGCCCACTCGACGTACTGCGCGACTGACGCAGGCGCCTCAGGATCCGACGCCTGTTCCGCGCGCAGGTGCTCGACGACGCGCCGCACCTCCGCATCGCCGCGGTGGCCGTCGAGGAAGGTGCGGAGCTGCGCTCTTGCGTAAGGAAACAGCGTTTCGTACACGAACGCGATCGGTGTCGTCGTTCCCTCGATGTCGAGGACGATCGCGCGCAGAGCCGCGTTGGTAGAGCTGCCGCTCACATTTGAGGAACTGCGCTGCCCGGCACGTACGAGGGACCGAAGCAGATCGGCTGGAAGCCGGCATCGATACCGCTGTCGGTGTAGTGTGGCGTCCAGCCGGAGACGTCCTGGAACAGACGGATCGCGCGGATTCGACGGTCCGCGCACAGATCGAACCAGTGGTGCGTCCCGCGGGGCACGCGAATCAGATCGCCTGCGTTGACTTCGATCGCGAAGACCGGTCCATCCGTCGGGTGCACGTGAAACAGCCCGCGTCCCTCGAGGATGAAGCGGACTTCGTCTTCGTCGTGCCAGTGCTCGCGGCTGAACTTGGCGAGCATTGCGTCGAGGTTGGGCGTCTCGGGTTTGACGTCAATCACGTCCGCGGTGACGTATCCGCCGCGGCGCTTGAGCGCCGCGATCTCTCGTGCGTACGCCGCCAGAATGGCATCGGCGGGCGCATCGGCGGCGACGGGCTGGTCTGGTGTCCACCGCTCGTATTCGATTCCGAATCGCGAAAGGAACCCTCTCACCTCGTCGGCGTCACGATAGACCGTGCTCGTTTCCGGAATTTTGACGATCGCCATGGTGCGCGCTCCTTTCGATCACACCTGCTTCGTGCGTCCCACCGCCTCGAGCAGGAACTCCATTATCTCGACGTGCCGGACGGCGTCACGCAGCGTCTCACCCCACGTGTACATCCCGTGGCGCCGCAGCAGGAAGGCGTGGCAAGAGGGATGCGCCGCGAGGACGCGATTCACGTCGGCAGCGAGCGCCGTCATGTCCTGCGCATTCTCGAGAACCGGAATCCATTCGCGATGCTCGTGCGTGTCCACGCCAGCCAGCCCCTTGAGCATCTCGAACCCCTGAAGCGGCACGCCTCCGTCGGCTGCGTGGCGTTCCGATACCAGCGTACTCCAGACGGAATGCGTGTGGAGAACCGCCCCCGCGCCCCGCGCACGGACGACTTCGAGGTGAAGCTGGACCTCCGCGGACGGCTTGCCGCGGCGCCCGTTCGTCACGGCCGCGCGTTCGTCAATCTCCAGGATCTGCCCGGGATCAAGTTCACCCTTGAACACCGCGCTCGGCGTAATGGCCAGCCGCAGCGGGTCGCGGCTGACGACCGCGCTGAAATTGCCGCTGGTGCCGAGCACCCATTTCCGCGCGTCGAAACGGCGGCCCGCATCGGCCAGACCACGCGCGACCTCATCGAATTCCATATCGCTTATTCTGCGGCAGGCCCTCGCTGTTCAGCAGCCTGCTGGGCTACGGCACGTCGATCTCCATCGGCACCAACGTCGTTCCCCACTGCAGCGCAAGCTCCGCGTGATGCCCATCGACGACAGGGAAATAGAACGTGAGCGTCTCCACGTGCGTTGCCGTGCGCGGGGTCACCTGCACGCGCAGCGCGTCCTGACCGGCGGGATAGCGCGTGTGGAACGCGGGGCTCACCTTGTTGAAGATCATCGTCCACCGATCCTGCTGCGGCTCCGCCCACACTGAATACGTTCCGGCCGCCAGCGGCTGCTGGTTCACCTTCACATCCGTCGACAGTTCGATGCTCGTGCACGTGTCCGCCCCGGGGCACCACACGCGTCCCCACGGGACGAGCGCGCCAAACAGCTCGCGGCCGCGCGCTACCGGACGGTTGTATTCAAGCGTGATGAGGGTATCGGCGATGTGCTGGCTGACGGACCCGTGCTGGCTCGGGCGCGGGTTTCCCGATACGCGGAACGCCTGCATCGCTGATACTGGTGCGTGGAACAGCCGCGCAACGCCCGCTGGGAGCGCAGGGTACATCAACGAAAGAGTGAGCGCCGCGCCTGCGATCGAGACACTGTGAATCACGCGCATTCGTCCCTCCGCATCCAGGCGATTATAGGCGCGCTGCAGACACGATGGGGCAACCGGCGCCGGCGTAATGGATGCCCGGAGGTATGATTGAGGTCTCATACCCGGAGTCATTCCGATGCCCTGGCAAATCGTTGCTCGAGCGCTTTTCGTCGCGGCTGTCGCCTGGGCGGCAGCGCTGCTCCATCCCTTCAATCCGCACCTCGTCGTCAACGTCGTCGTCGGCGCGCTGCTCGGCGTGGTCGTCGTGGTCGCCGAGACGCGGCTGCGCGAGTCCGAGGTGACCGACCTGCTCGGCGCGCTCATCGGGGGCGCGATCGGCCTCGGCCTGGCAAAGACAATCGGCGCGGCGCTGTTCTGGGCCGACGCGACCGACAATCGCGTCGGGTTCCTCCACAGCTTCATCCTGCTCGTGTTTCCGTATCTCGGGATCGTGATGGGCGCGCGCAAGGGCGAGTGGCTCGAGCCGCAGCGTCTCGCGAGCCTCTTCCGCGATACGGGGCCGCAGAAGCGCTATCGCATACTCGACACGAGCGTGATCATCGACGGCCGGATCGCCGACGTCTGCGAGACCGGCTTCCTGGACGGGACGCTCGTGATTCCGCAGTTCGTCCTCAAAGAGCTGCAGCTCGTTGCCGATTCCGCGGACTCGCTGAAGCGCAACCGCGGCCGCCGGGGGCTCGACATCCTTCAGAAGATCCAGAAGATGTCTGGCGTGGACGTCATGATCTCGGACATCGACTTCCCGGAGGTCCGCGAGGTCGACCTCAAACTGATCGAGATGGGCCGGACGCTCCAGGGCAAGATCGTCACGAACGACTTCAACCTGAACAAGGTAGCGCAGCTCCGCGGCGTGGAAGTCCTGAACATCAACGAGCTCGCGAACGCGCTGAAGCCCGTCGTCCTCCCTGGCGAGTTCATGAAGGTCTTCATCCTGAAAGAAGGGAAGGAATACAACCAGGGCGTCGCGTATCTCGACGACGGGACGATGGTGGTCGTGGACAACGCGCGCCGCATGATCAGCCGCAACATCGACATCGTCGTCACCAGCGTGCTGCAGACGACGGCGGGAAAGATGATCTTCGGGCGCTTCATCGAAGCGCCGGGACCCGCCGCGGCGGCAGCCGTCCCGGCCTCGGCGGCGCCGGTTCCGGCGAAGATGACCAATGCGAAGTAGCCGATGGCGGAGTTGCGCAGCTTCCATTGGTGGCGCACCGTCCTGTTCCTGATCCCCGCGGTCAGCGCATACACGATCGTCCTCGGGACGGTATCGCTCCTCTCCTCGCTGTTCGACCGTCGTGGAGATGCGGGTCATCGCTGCGCGCGCGCCTGGTCATCATTGATTCTCCGGACGACGGGTGTGCGCGTCCACGTCGAAGGTCTCGAGCGGCTGGATCTTCGACGCAGCTACGTATTCGCGGCCAACCATCAGAGCATCTACGACATCCCGATCGTCTTCAGCGCGCTGCCGTTTCAGCTTCGGATCGTTGCGAAGGAATCGCTCGGCCGGATTCCATTTCTCGGATGGCACCTGCACCGGACCGGCCATCTGCTGGTGGACCGGAGCCGTCCCGGCGCGGGCGTCGTGAAGAAGATGGCAAGGCTCATCGGCGAGCGCCATTCATTGATTGTGTTCCCCGAGGGAACGCGCAGCGTCGATGGTACCGTGGCGCGCTTCAAGGGAGGCTCGTTCGTGCTGGCGCTCGAGGGCAGGATTCCTGTCGTGCCGGTGAGCATTGCGGGCAGCCGGCACGTGATGCAGAAGGGGCAGTTGACCGTACGGCCCGGCGACGTCGCGTTGACGATTCACGAGCCAATCGATACGGCGCAGGTTTCAAAAGATGCCGTGCGCGAGCTTGCCGGACGCGTCCACGACATCGTTGCCCGCGGGACGTCTGCGACGCCTCACGTCCAGGACGGCGCTCGGGCGCCCTTCATATAATAGGCGGCTGCCACATGCGCGTGACCGCAATCATTGCCGCAGCCGGCGCGGGGAAGCGCCTGGGATCATCGGCGCCGAAGCAGCTCCTCGATCTTGGCGGCAAGACGATCCTGGCGCGCAGCATCGCTGCGTTCGACTCCCATCCGTCGATCGCGGATATCGTCGTCGTCGTTCCTCCCGATCTCGCCGCCGCGGGCGCGGAATCGTACGTCGGCGCCACGGCGAGGTCCGTTGTGATCGCGGCGGGCGGCGCGAGGCGCCAGGACTCGGTCGCGAACGCGTTTGCGGTCGTCGATCCATCGGCGGAGGTCGTGCTGATCCACGACGCGGCGCGCCCATTCGTCACGCCGGAGGTCATCGACCGCACGATCGAGGCGGCGGCGACGTTCGGCGCGGCGATCGCGGCAATCGAGGCCAGCGACACGGTCAAGCGCGTCGAACGTCATCCGCATGGAGCGCTCGTCGTTGAGACGATTCCGCGCAGCACGATCTTTCTCGCGCAGACGCCGCAGGGGTTCCGGCGCGAAGTACTGGCGGACGCCGTTGCACTGGGCCGATCGGGTGTCGAGGCGACTGATGAAGCCGGGCTCGCGGAACTCGCCGGTCATCAAGTGCACATCGTCGCAGGAGATCCAGGCAACGTGAAGATCACCACGGAACAGGATTTGACGGCCGCGCGACTCCGGATCGAACCGGCTGCGCAGACCGCGCGCGTGGGCACCGGGTACGATCTGCACCGCCTCGCGGACGGACGCCCGCTGATCGTCGGCGGCGTCACGATACCGTGCGATCGCGGGCCGCTCGCGCACTCCGACGGCGACGTCGCGTGCCACGCCGCGACGGACGCGGTGCTCGGCGCGGCCAACCTTGGCGACATCGGACGGCATTTTCCCGATTCCGATCCGCGGTGGAAGGATGCGTCGAGTCTTACGCTGCTGCGTCAGGCGACCGCGCTCGCCGCGTCGGCCGGGCTGGATGTGCTCAACGTCGACATCACGGTGATCCTCGAGACGCCAAAGCTCCGCGACCACATCGATGCCATGAAGACGGCCATGGCGGACGCGCTCGGCGTCGACCCCTCGCGCGTGAGCATCAAGGGCAAGACGAACGAAGGGCTCGACGCGGTCGGCCGGGGTGAGGCGATCGCGGCGCACGCTGTCGCCCTGCTGCGGCCGCGCGTGGCGGCAGGTGCGTCCACCGGCTCATGAGAGTTCGCTTCGCGCCCAGCCCCACCGGCCATCTTCACGTCGGAAACGCGCGCACGGCGCTCTTCAACTGGCTGCTCGCGCGCGGCCACGATGGGACGTTCATCCTCAGAATCGAGGACACCGACGTCGAGCGATCCACGAAGGCGTCCGAAGCCGGCATCCTCGAGGATCTCCGCTGGCTCGGGCTCGAGTGGGACGAAGGCCCGGATGTGGACGGCCCGTGCGGACCATACCGTCAATCGGAGCGGATCCACTTGTACGCGTCGTACGCCAACGAGCTGCTCGCCGCCGCGCACGCGTACTATTGCTTCTGCACTCCTCAAAAACTCGACGAGGATCGGAAGAGTGATCTGGCGGCCGGACGACCGCCCAGGTATCACGGCACGTGCAGATCGATGCCTCCTGACGAGGCCCAGCAGCGCGTGGAGGCCGGTGAACGCCCGGTCATCCGGTTCAGGGTGCCCGAGCACGTGGAGGTCACGTTCCAGGATCTGGTCCGCGGAGAGGTCACGTTCAACACCGACGTGATCGGCGATCCCGTCATCGTGCGATCGGATGGACGGCCGCAGTACAACTTCGCGGTCGTGGTGGACGATGCGCTGATGGAGGTGACGCATGTGATCCGGGGCGAGGATCACATCTCGAACACGCCGCGGCAGTTGCTGCTGTACCGCGCGCTCGGCTTCACGCCGCCGAAGTTCGCGCACCTCGCGCTCGTCATGGGTCCTGACCACACGCCGCTGTCGAAGCGCCACGGTGCGACATCGGTCTTCGAGTTCCGCGCGCGCGGCTATCTGCCCGAGGCGCTGACCAATTACCTGGCGTTGATCGGATGGTCCCCGCGCAGCGATCCGGGAGGCTCGGGCACGAGCGAGGAGCTGCTGCCGATCGACGAGCTGGCGCGACGGTTCGCGCTCGAGGACGTGGGACACAGCGCCGGCATTTTCGATCCCGAGAAGCTGGCGTGGATGAACAGGCACTACATGAAGGCTGCGGCGCCCGGCCGCCTGGCTGCCGAGTCGGCGCGGTTCTTCGCCGCGCGAGGGTTCATCACGCGCAGCTCGGACGCCGCGCTCGCCTTCATCGAATCGCTGCTGCCGATGGCCGTCGGCTCGGTCGATCGGCTGGAGGAGATTCCGGAGCGCCTGTCGTTTCTGTTTGCGTACCACGTCGAGGAGGCGCTCGCGCGGCCCGGCGTGGGCGAGGTGCTGCACGAGCCCGGCGCGCGCGAGGTGATTGCCGCGCTCCCGACTGCCATCGACGGCCCGCTGCTGAATCGCGAGACGTTCCGCGCGATGGCGGCTCGCGTCCGGGAGCGCACGGGACAGAAGGGGCGCGCGTTGTTCCACCCGATTCGGGTCGCGCTGACGGGAGAGGTCGGCGGCCCCGAGCTGGATCTCGCGGTGCCGGCGATCGATCGCGGCGCACAGCTGCCGCCCGATGCCGGCGTCGTCAGAATCCGCAGCTGCAGCGAGCGCGCGCGCGCCTTCGCGGCGGCCATCGTTCATGCGCAGGGGTGAGAAACTCGTCAACGACGAATCTCCAACCCCAACCTCCAGCTGGCAATATCCGAGCTGAAATCCTTTGGGAGTTGGGAGTTCGTACTTGGGAATTGAGAATTGACGTGGGCGCGATCATTTCTCTTTGGAGGCGCGCCGTCAGATATCCGTGGTGATCTACGGCATCAATCCCGTGCTGGAAGGCTTGCGCGCCGGACGCATCACCCGCGTCAGGGTGAGCCGACGTGCGGACCGGCGCATCGATGAAGTGCTGGCGCTGGCGGCGAAGCAGCGGGTCAGCGTCGAGCGCGTGGATCCATCCGTGCTCGATCAGGCGTCCAAAGGAGGCGTGCATCAGGGGGTCGTTGCGGATGCCGAGGACGCGCGTGAATATGCCGTCCATGATCTCGTCGCCGCTCCCCAGGTCCCTCTCATCATCGTGCTCGACGGAATAGAAGATCCGCACAACGTCGGCGCGATTGTGCGGACCGCAGATGCGGCCGGCGTGAGCGGCGTCGTTCGTCAGAGCCGTCGCGCGGCTGCGCTCGATGGCATCGTTGGCAAGGCGTCGGCCGGCGCGCTCGCGCACGTCAGGATTGCGACCGTCGTCAACATCGCGCGCGCGATCGAAGAGCTGAAAGAACACGACGTCTGGACGATCGGTCTTTCCGGCAATGCGACCGATGCGTACACGGACGTCGATTGGACGCTGCCGTCCGCGATTGTGCTCGGCGCGGAAGGCGCGGGGTTGCGGCGCCTCGTGCGAGATCGATGCGATCGTCTCGTGCGCATCCCAATGCAGGGCGCGGTCGCGAGCCTGAATGTCTCGGCGGCGGCCGCGGTGGTTCTGTACGAAGCCGTGCGGCAGCGTGGCGCGCGCGATATTCATGGTAAGATTAGACGTATCAACGATTTGCGGTGAGTCATGAACCCGCCGAGCGCGGTCACCCGCATGGACGCGCGCGACGGGGTCCAGCCGCCTGCCTGGTCTCGCACTTGCATTGCTGGCACGGCACGTGCTACAAATACTCTTTTGTCTGGGCTGGCGTAGCTCAGTCCGGTAGAGCAGCTGATTTGTAATCAGCCGGTCGGGGGTTCAAATCCCTTCGCCAGCTCCATCAGCTTCTACGGAA
>JBKPQB010000006.1:0-75250 GCA_046733875.1 Acidobacteriota bacterium | reverse complement strand
GAAAAGGGCCGGCGCTCGCCGGCCCCTGATTGGCGCAACCTGATCGCGCAACTAAAGTTGCGGGCTACAAACCCGCGTCACGAGGCCGCCCCCGCTCACGCTGCCGCACCCGCACCCGCCCACGCACCCGCCCACGCACCCGCTCACGCACACCCGCTCGTCGTGCCGCAGTTCGTGCACTTGTAGCACGCACCGCTGCGGACCATGATCGACCCGCACGTCGAGCACGGCGGCGCGTCCTCCTGGTTCTGAATGGCCGCGAACGATGCCGTCTTCGCGGGAGGTGCGGAAGTGACGTTCCGCGCAACGGGCCCCGCGCCAGCGGTTTCAGCCACCTGCAGCGGCAGCTGCTCCGGCGAGGAGACGACCTCCTCACGGTTGTTCACGCCTGCGCGGAACTGCGCCTCCGGGGAGAGGAACTTCGCCGCGAGCCACCGGAAGATGTAGTCGACGATCGACTTCGCGAAGCGGACGTCAGGGTTCTTCGTCATCCCCGAGGGCTCGAAGCGGACGTGGCTGAACTTGTCGACGAGATCCTGCAGGGGCACCCCGTACTGCAGCGCGTAGCTGATCGCCTGCGCGAACGCGTCGGCGAAGCCGGAGATTGTCGATCCTTCCTTCGCCATGACGAGGAAGATCTCGCCGGGCATGCCGTCCTCGAACAGGCCGACGGTGATGTAGCCTTCGTGTCCGGCGATGTCGAACTTGTGCGTGATCGCGTGGCGCTCGTCGGGCAGACGCCGCCGCATCGGCCCTGCTGCGGGTGCGGCCGCGACCGCCGCGGTACCCTTCGACGTGTTCAGCGGCTGCGTGCGCTTCGAGCCGTCGCGATAGATCGAGACCGCCTTCGCGCCGAGGCGCCAGGAGTCGATGTAGGCCTGCTGAATCTCCTCGACGGTCGCGTCCTTCGGCACGTTGACGGTCTTCGAGATCGCGCCGGAGAGGAACGGCTGCACCGCCCCGACCATCTTGATATGCCCCATGTAGTGAATCGACCGGACGCCGCGCGCCGGCTTGAACGCGCAGTCGAACACCGCGAGGTGCGGCTCCTTCACGTGCGGGGCCCCCTCGATCGTCTCGTTCTCGTCGATGTACTCGATGATCTCCTTGACCTGCTGCGCCGTGTAGCCCAGCTTCCGGAGCGCCATCGGGACGGTCTGGTTGACGATTTTCATCATTCCGCCGCCGACGAGCTTCTTGTACTTGACCAGCGCGATGTCCGGCTCCACGCCCGTGGTGTCGCAGTCCATCATGAAGCCGATCGTGCCGGTCGGCGCGAGCACGGTCGCCTGCGCGTTCCTGAAGCCGTGCTGCTCGCCCAGCTCGATGACCTCGTCCCACACCGCCTTCGCAGCGTCGAAGAGATCTTTTGGAACGTGCGTGCGATCGATGTCCTTCAGCGCGGCGCGGTGCTTCCGCATCACGCGCAGGAACGGCTCGCGGTTCTTCTCGTAGCCGGCGAACGGCCCGCCATGGTCGCGCGCGATTCTCGCGGACTCGGCGAAGGCCGCGCCATGCATCAGCGCGGTGATGGCCGCTGAATAATCCCGCCCCGAGTCGCTGTCGTACGGCAGGCCGCGCGACATCAGCAGCGCGCCCAGGTTCGCGTAGCCCAGGCCGAGCGGACGATACTCGTGCGAGTTCTTCGCAATCGCCGGCGTCGGATAGCTCGCGTTGTCGACCAGGATCTCCTGCGCCGCGATCATCGTGCGGCACGCCTTCTCGAACGCGAGCGCGTCGAACTCGCCGTCGGCATTTCCTGAATCACCCTTCACGAACTTCATCAGGTTGATCGACGCGAGGTTGCACGCGGTGTCGTCGAGGAACATGTACTCGGAGCACGGGTTGCTCGCGTTGATGCGCGCCGTGTTCGAGCAGGTGTGCCAGTCGTTGATCGTCGTGTCGAACTGCATGCCGGGGTCGCCGCAGATCCACGTCCCCTCGGCGATCATGCGCATCAGATCGCGTGCCTTGTAGGTGTCCATCGGCGCATGCGGCGGGACCACCGCCCGCGTCTGCCACTCCCCATCGTCTACCACAGCGCGCATGAACTCGTCGGTCGCGCGCACCGAGTTGTTGGAGTTCTGGAAGAACACGGACGCGTACGCGGGGCCGGTGAACGATCCGTCGTACCCCGCGTCGATCAGCGCCCACGCCTTCTTCTCTTCCTCCACCTTACAGTTGATGAAGTCGACGATGTCGGGGTGATCGGCGTTGAGGATGACCATCTTGGCGGCGCGGCGCGTTTTGCCGCCGGACTTGATGACACCCGCGAACGCGTCGAAGCCCTTCATGAACGAAACGGGCCCGGACGCGGTTCCGCCTCCGGCCAGCAGCTCGCGCGACGAGCGGATGCTGGACAGATTCGAGCCCGTTCCAGAGCCGTACTTGAAGAGCATCCCCTCGGTCTTCGCGAGCCCGAGGATGGACTCCATCGTGTCCTGCACCGAGTTGATGAAGCACGCGGAGCACTGCGGCGCCTTCTCGAACCCGACGTTGAACCACACGGGCGAATTGAACGCCGCCTTCTGATACACGAGGAGGTGCTTCAGATCGTCGGAGAACGCCTGCAGGTCGTCCTCGCTCGCGAAATACTTCTGCGCACGCGCCCAGCTCGTAATCGTGTCGACTACGCGGCCGATGAGCTGCTTGACGCTGCGCTCCCGCTCCGGCGTGCCGATCTGTCCGCGGAAATACTTCGAGACGACGATATTCGTGGCCTGCTGTGACCAGGAACGGGGAATCTCGACGTCTCGCTGCTCGAAGACGACTTCGCCCTTTTCGCTGCCGATGACGGCGCTTCGCGTCTCCCATTCGATCTCGTCGAACGGATCGACGCCTTCCGTCGTGAAGAAACGCTCGTACTCCAGTCCCCGGACCGCGAGCTGTGCGGGCGTCCGCGACGCCTCCGACAGGCTTGCCCTCACAGTCGGGCCTGCTGGTGTGCCTCTCTCCATGCGCCCTCCGACCAGGCGGCAGCCGACACCCATCCCCCAGGGGCGGTACCGTCGTGGAAAAATGTTCTGGAACGGCCGTCAGACCCGCCATCGTCGAGGAGCTGGGAACCCCGGGTCAGGTCCGTCGGCTGGCGGACCAATATGGACCCCGTTGACAGGTTTGTCAAGACCAGATCCACCACATATTGTGACCCCTTCTTAGGGCAGTCGCAAGATGTGCCGTTCGGCGCGGGGTTCTTACGGATGACCTATTTATCGCCCTGAGATTTCTTTTGCGAGGACTTCGGCCTTGCTGGCGCTCGCCTGCGCGAGAACGAAATTGCCTTGCCGCGTGGCGTCCTCTGCCTGCTGAATAAACGACTTGGCGTCGTTGTAGACCTTCTTGCGCTCGTTGCTCAGGGCGTTGTAGTTCACGGCGCCGAGCGCGTTCTTTGCCCGATCGATCGCGGCGCGCACGTTCTTCTCCGCCTCCGCGCCGTCGGCGGTCTGGGGCGTACGAAGCTGCGGCACCTGCGCAGGCTGCGGCACAGGCTGCGGCAGGGGCGTCGGCGGGGGTGTGGCGTCCGCTGGAACCTCCTGCTTTGGCGCCTCTGGTTTCGGCTCGGTGTTCGCCGGGCGGGGCTGCTGCGGACGCGGCTTCGGCGGCGCGGCCGACGGCGGCGGCAGATCGGGAACGGGTTCCGGCGGCGGCTCGGGCGTGGGCGCCGGCTCGACGATCCGCGGCGGCGGCGGGGGCACGTCGAGCGCGGGGCGCTCGACCGGCGCCTTCTTCGCCTGAAGCGTCGTGCAGCCCGACACGAGCGGCAACAGGCCGACAATCAGGGAGGCAGCCAGTAACGTTCTCATGCCTGCGGAAACACCAGTCTAAACCGAGTTCCGTGTCCCGGGGTGGACTGTACTTCAACATCGCCGTCGTGTAGCTGCACGATCCGATAGACCATCGACAGGCCGATGCCGCTGCCCTTTTCCTTCGTCGTGAAATACAGATCGAAGATCTTCTGCAGGTGCTCCGGCGCGATCCCGATGCCGGTGTCCTCGACGTCGATCTCGACGCGGCGGCGCGCAGCGGCGCGGCACGTGAGGCGCAGCATACCGCCGGTCGGCATCGCCTGACACGCGTTCAGGGCGAGATTGAGAAGCGCCTGCCGCAGCATCGAGGGGTCGGCATTGATCTCCGGCAGGTCGCGCGGGCAGTCGAGCTTCACCGCCACGTTCATCCGGTCCGCCTCCGGAGCGATCGTCGTGCACACGTCGCTGATCACCGTCGACAGTTGCACCGGCTGCAGCTTCAACTCCTCGGGCCGCGCAAACTTCAGGAACCCGTTGACCACCTGATCGAGCCGCTGGATCTCATTCCCGATGACGTCCACGTGCTTCGTGACGTCGGGCGCAGGCGTAGTGATGTCGCCGGCGCCCACCGAAACGAACTGGCGCGCGGCGGACAGCTTCTGCCGAAGCAGCTCGAGGTGAATCGTCATGGCGTTCAGCGGGTTCTTCACCTCGTGCGCGACACCCGCCATCAGACGGCCGAGCGCGGCGAGCTTGCGCGAGTAATTGAGCGTCGAGTGCACCTGATTGAGGTAGCCGAGGTTGCGCGCGACGAGCATCGCGCCGACGAATCTCCCCGACGCATCGTCGATCGGATGTGTCATGATCAGACGCTCGGCGCGGTCCGCATCGGCATCGCCGACCAGTGGGACATCGCGCTCATAATCACGCCCTGCGCCATCCGCGCGCGCGACTTCCGCCAGATCGACGGACACGGGACCCTGGCCGCGATGCGCCGCCAGGGTCCGCTCGATGAGCTGACGCACCGGATGTTCCGGCGGCGCCATCTCCTCCAGTCGCCCCGGCGTGGATGCGAACCGCGGCAGCACGGAGCCCATCGCCGGGTTGCTGAAGATCAGCTCCCCCTCGGGATTGAACAGCGCGACGGCATCTTCGAGGTTCTCGACGACGGATGCGAAGTCCGTCGCCGGCGACGCCACCGCCTTGGCGCGCACCGCGGAGAGCTGCGCGCTGACCGCTTCGAACGAGCTGCCGAGGCCATCGAACTCCTCGCCCTCCGGCAGATCGAGGCGGACGTCGAGCTCCCCCTGGCCGAGGCGCGTCAGCCCGCTCTGGATGACGTGAATCGGCCGCAGGATCCACTGCGCGAGCAGCATCGCCACGACCGTCGAGATGAGCAGCGCCACGAGCGCGGTCTGGAGCGCCCGCTTCAGCGCATCGCGCAGCTCGCTCTTGACGAGGACGGTGGAGATGCCGATCCGGATCGACCCGAAGTCCTGATTGCCGAGGAGCAGCCGCTCGCGGATCTCGTACGTGCGATCCGAGTAGACGCCGCGCAGGAGCTGAATCGAATCCTGATTGAGCAGGTTCGCGAGCTCTTCGTTGTCGGGCATGTGCTGCCCTTCCTGCTCCTTGAAGCTGTGGGCCACCGCAATGCCATCACGGCTCACGATCGCGGCGTAATTGACGTTCGGTGAGAACGCCGCGCTCGACTCGAGGAGGGTACGAATGCCGGTGTCCTGCTGGACCGCGGCATAGGCGGCATCGGGGGTGATGCCCGCTGCGCCCGCGGCGGCCGGAGGCGCGACGTCGCGGACGCGCTGAAAGATCTGCTGGCGCAGCAGGTCGCCGCGCGAGGCGGCCTCGGTGAGGCTGAGGCGCGCGAGCGTCGCGAGGTGCACCGCCGACAGGGCTGAGACGATCAGGAAGACGAGGGTGGTGACGCCCGCGACCTGCCGCGACTTGATACTCATCGTGCTGAACCGGCGGCGCGCCCGTCTCGGAGCCGCACGACGGAGCACCTGCGTCGGGATTCAGATCGCACAGTCACGGCTATCGCCGCCTGGTCTCAGGCAACTCCTGGTTCCTGCCTCCCTCGTGCCCGCGCATCCCGTGCTCGTGCCGTCGTCCCGCTTCTTCCTCACGCATGCGATTGAGTTTGTTGTGGAGTGTCTTCAGGCTGATTCCGAGAATCTCGGCCGCCCGCGTCTTGTTGTGCCGTGTGTGCTCCAGCGTGAGCAGGATCAGCCGCCGCTCGGCTTCGTCGACGGTCGTCCCCGGCGTGAGGGTCACGGTCGGCAGCGTCTCTTCGCCGCGCGTCACCAGCAGCGGCGGCAGATGCCGCGTCTCGATGAAGTCCCCTTCCGCGAGGATGGTCGCCCGCTCCATCACGTTGCGCAGCTCGCGGATGTTCCCAGGCCAGGGATACTGCTCGAGGATTTGAAGCGCTTCCTGCTCGACGGCGCGCACGGCCTTGCCGTTGCGGGCGTTGAACTCCGTCAGAAAGGTCTGGATGAGCAGCGGCACGTCGTCGCGTCGGTCGCGCAGCGGCGGTAGCTCGATCGCGAACACGTTCAACCGGTAGTACAGATCCTCGCGCAACTTGGAGGCGCGGACGGCGTCGAGCGGATTGAGGTTGGTCGCGGCGATGACGCGCACGTCGACCGTTTGCTCCTGCCGTCCGCCAAGGCGGCGGAACGTCCGCTCTTGCAGGACGCGCAGCAGCTTGACCTGCGTGGCCGGCTGCATCTCGGCGATCTCGTCCAGGAAGAGCGTCCCGCGGTGCGCCAGCTCGAACACGCCAATCCGCCGGTCGTGCGCGCCGGTGAACGCGCCTTTCTCATGTCCGAAGATCTCGCTCTCGAGCAGCGTCTCCGGAATCGCGGCGCAGTTGATCGCGACGAACGGAAACGACGCGCGGGGGCTCAGCTCGTGAATCGTCTGGGCGACGAGCTCCTTGCCGGTGCCCGATTCTCCCCAGATGAGCACGGACGCCTGCGTCGGCGCCGACTGCTCGATCACGCGATACACGCCTCGGATGCCGGGGCTGTTCCCGATAATGCGCCCGAAGCTCCCCTGCTCGCGAAGCTGCCGACGGAGCTGGCGCACCTCGCGCAGCGTTTCCTGTCGTTCGACCGCCTTCTGCAGCAGGATGCGCAGGCGCTGCGGATCGACGGGCTTACTCAGATAGTCGTACGCGCCTTCCTTGATCGCCTCGACGGCGCTCTCGACGGTCCCCTGGGCCGTTAACAGAATCAACGTCAAATCTGACAGCTGGTCCTTCAACGCGCGCAGCAGCTCCAAGCCGCCCATGCGCGGCATCACGAGATCCGACACGATGATCGCCGGGCGGAACGTCGTAATCTTCTGCAGCGCTTCCTCGCCGTTGGCGGCCTCGTCCGTTTGGAAGCCCCACGCGCTCACGAGCTCCGTCAATCCGACACGCGTCGGCGGATCGTCTTCGACGATCAGAACGCGTTCGCTCGGCAACGCGCCGTTCGGCTCATTGGGGGACATGCGGTCGGTTTCTGTCAGTGTGGTCACAAGCTCGTTACCTTTTTTTGCTACCGAGTGTACCACCCGCCGGTAAATATTACTCGTTTTAAAGAAGAGCTGAAGCGTAACTTTATTTGTATCTTATTGATGTGCTCCGATGGTCCGAGGTACGCCCATTGCACCTGCTGAGCTGAAGGGCCGCGACGCGCGGCTTCTGGAGGACAGCAATGAAACGAGCACTGATTGCGCTTTGCAGCCTTGCGGCAATTGCCGCGTGCGCCGCGGACGCGAGCTCCCTCTCGGCCGGTGGATCGGCCGCGACGCCGGCGGTCGCGTCCACAGCCGCTACGGGTGCCGAGGCCGGAAACCCTGTTAAAAGCGCGGACGATTATCGCGAGGTGACGATTCCGGCGGGCACGGTGCTGCCCGTGGACCTCGAAACGTCGGTCGGTTCCGATACGAGCCGCGTCGAACAGCCCGTTCGCGGGGCGCTCCGCCGCTCGCTCGTCATTCACGGCACGCAGGTTCTGCCGGTCGGCACGCCCGTCTTCGGCCACGTCACGCGCGCGGAGCGGCCTGGGAAAGTCAAGGGGCGCGGGCTGATCGCGATGCGCTTCACGGAGATCGACCCGCCGGGTGAAGGACGGGCTCGGATGAGTACGGCGACCGTCTTTCGGATCGCGCCGGCCACGAAACAAAAGGATGCGCTGACGATCCTTGCGCCTGCGGCCGGCGGCGCGCTTGTCGGCCACGTCGTGGGCGGGAAGAAGGGCGCGCGTGAAGGCGCCTTGATCGGAGGGGGCGCGGGGACCGCATACGTCCTCTCGACGCGTGGCAAGGACATCCGGCTTGGAAGGGGCGCCGACCTGGGCGTCCGCCTCACGGCTCCGCTCGTCGTCCGACTGCGAAAATAACGCCTCAATTCCCAATTCCCAACTCCCAAATCTCAAAATGGGATTGGGAGTTGGAAGTTGGCAGTTGGAACTTGGGAGTTAGAATCAAGCGTGCTCGAGCCAACGCCGGAGCAGCGGCCGCCCGATGCGCCGCTGCCCGGTGAGGCCGCGCCACCAGGCGACGAGCCGCGGTGGCGTCCCCGGATTCTGCCGGTCGAACGCGCCGCCGCTCTCTTCGAAGTCATCCTCTGCTCCGGTTTTCCCACGCAGTTCATCATCGTCTCGGTCCTGACGACGTTCGGGATGCGGCCGCGGCTCGCAAACGGATCGCTGTCTCCGCACTTCGTGTTCGCGCTGACGCTGGTAGACACGCTGCTGCTCGTCGCATTCGTCTGCTTCTTCCTCCGTGCACATCGTGAGTCGATCAGGGCGACGCTCTTCGGGTGGAGGCCCGCGCGTGAAGTGGTGTTCGGGCTGTTTCTCATCCCGGCGTCCTTCGTGGTGATCATTGTCGTGCTGCTGGTCGTGCAGATCGTCGCGCCATCGCTGCACAACGTCGCGCACAACCCCCTGCAGGATCTGGCGAAGACGCGCCTCGACGCGATCGCGCTCGCGCTGGTCGTGATGGTCGCCGGGGGCATACGCGAGGAAATACAGCGGGGGTTCGTGCTGCGGCGATTCGAACAGTATCTCGGCGGCGGCGCGGTGGGCCTCGTCATCTTCAGCGCACTGTTCGGCCTCGGGCACATCGAGCAGGGATACGACGTGGCGCTCGCGACCGCCGTGCTCGGGGCGTTCTGGGGCGCCGTGTATCTGCAGCGCCGCTCGGTGATCGGTCCGATGATTGGACACGCCGGATTCAACCTGGCCGAGGTGCTGAAGTTCGTGATGGTTGGGGGCTGAGCGTGCCGACCCGGAAGCAGCGCCTCGTCCTGCTCGCTGTCTTTCTGCTCTCGCTCCCGCTCGTGACGACGCGCATCTATTCGTCGGACGAGATTCAGTACTTCGCGTACCTGCGCTCGCTCTGGTTCGATCGCGATCTCTCGTTCGAAAACGAGTATCGATACTTCTACGACCGGAACATCGCGCGCTCCGAAGGGTTTCACGAGACCTTTCTCGAGAGAACGACCGAGGCGGGGCGCCGGGTGAATTTCGGCACGATCGGCTGCGCGATCCTGTGGTCGCCCTTCTATCTGACCGGCGATGTCACCGCTCGCGTGCTCCATGCGTCGGGACGTCGGGTGGAGATCGACGGGTTCTCGGAGCCGTACATCGCGGCCGTCGCGTACGGCTCGGCCTTTTACGGCGGCGTCGCGCTCGCGCTCGCGATTTCGTCGTCGGCGCTGCTCGGCCTGCGAGCCGTTGCGGCCGGCGTCGCCGTCTGGCTGGGCACGCCGCTGCTTTTCTACATGTACGTGGCGCCCCCGATGTCGCACGCGTGCTCGGCGTTCGCAGTGGCGCTGTTCGTGTACGTGTGGCTGCGTGTCCGGAGGACGTGGTCCATCAGGGGGGCCGCCGCGCTCGGAGCCGCTGGCGCACTGATGGCCATGGTCCGCGAACAGGACGTGTTCTTCGTAGTCGGGCCGATGCTGGACTTCGCCATGACGGCTGCTGACAACGCGGGCTCGCGGACCATTCGTGCGGCGCTCGCGGCGCTCGTCTCGTTCGTCGTCGTTTTCACACCCCAGGCCGTCGCATACGTGCGGCTCAACGGCCATCTCGGACCGTCGCGGCTCGTGACACGCAAGATGACGTGGACCGCTCCGCACGCGCTGCAGGTGCTCTCATCGCCCGAGCACGGGTTCTTCGTGTGGACGCCCCTCGCGGCGATCGCGCTCGGCGGGTTGATCTGGATGGCCTTCGGTCATCGACGGCAGGCAGCCGTCTGCATGCTGCTGATGTACGCGTCGCAGGTATACGTCAGCGGAAGCGTCGAGTCGTGGACGGTCGCGGGGGGCTACGGGCAGCGCCGCTTCGTGGCGCTCACCATATTGCTCGTCATCGGCCTGGCGGCGCTGCAGGAAGGCGCGCGCCGTGTCGCCGCGAGGACGATCATCGGAGCCCTGACTGTCATTGCCATCTACTGGAACATCGCGCTCATCGCGGAGTTCGGTACCGGCCTGATGGACCGGCAGCGGCTCTCCCCCGCGCAGAACGCATATCACGCGTTCGTCACACTGCCGCGTGAGGCGCCGGCGCTCGTGTACCGGTACGTGTTCGATCGGTCGTCGTTCTACCGCGCGCCCCTGAAACCGTGACACTCGATTGCATGGGTTGCAGACGGGTAACATAAGCGCAGGCTGTTCGTTCGCGGGAGCGATCCGGTGTCATCGACGGACGATCGGCCCGAACCGACGTGCGCATTTTGTACCTGGCCGATATCCGATTTCCGCTCGAACGTGCCAACGGGATCCAGTCGATGGAAACCTGCCACGCGCTCGCTATGCGTGGACATCAACTGGTGCTGCTCGTCCGGCCCGACACACACGAGCCACGCCGGGATCCATTCGAGTTCTATGATCTGCCGAGGCTCGATCGGCTTCGCATCGAATCGATGCCGATGAGCGTTCCGCCCGCGTCGCGGCGCGCCGCGTACCTGACGTTCGCGCTCGGGCGATCGCTGGGGCGCGCGCGTCAGGATCTGATCTTCACGCGCGACCTCGGGATCGCGTCGCTGCTGCTGCAGATTCCTCGCGCGATCCGCGCGCCCGTCGTCTACGAAGCGCACGGCCTTGCTGCGGATACTGCGGATGCGCTGCCTTCATTGCTGACGGGCGCCCCTCCTGCCTCGCCGCGAAAGCTGGACAGGCTCTCCAGACGCGAGGCGCGGGTCTGGTGTGGCGCGGACGGCTACGTCACGATCACGGACGGCCTCGCGCACGAGCTGACGCGCCGGTTCGGCACACGCGCGCGCGTCACGACCGTGCCCGATGGCACACGCCTCCCCGAAACGTCGTCGCCCGGATCCGCAACGCCTGGCGCGTTCACGATCGGCTATGCTGGCCACCTCTATCCGTGGAAAGGGGTCGATCTCGTCATCGAGGCGGTCGCCGCGCTGACCGACACGCGCGGGCTGATCGTGGGAGGACACCCGGCCGAAGCGGATCTGGCGCGCCTCGAGACGCTCGTGCGCACCCTCGACTGCGAGTCGCGCGTGACGTTCACAGGCCTTCTGCCGCCGGCCGACGCGCGCCGCCGGCTGCGCGATGCGCACGTGCTCGTGCTTCCCAATCCGCGGTCGGCGATTTCCTCGCAATTCACGTCTCCGCTGAAGCTGTTCGAGTACATGGCGTCTGGGCGTCCGATCGTGGCGAGCGATCTGCCCTCGATCCGCGAAGTCCTCACCGACGGCCACAACGCCGTCCTCATCGAGCCGGGAAATCCGCAGGCGCTGACGGCAGCCATCCGCCAGCTGAAGGACGACAGCGCGCTCGGCGAAATGCTCGCGCGTCAGGCGCTCGTAGACGTGCGCGAATTCACGTGGGATCGCCGGGCCGCACGCCTCGAGCAGTTGTTCCATCAGGTCGCCGTGTGATCTCCGAGTACCTGCGGTCCATCATTCGATGCCCGGAGTGCCGCGGTACTCTGCAAGGAGCATCACAGGGGCTCCTCTGCAGCGCCTGCGGCCGCTGGTATGACGGCTCCTCGCGCGAGTTCGTCGATCTGCGCCCGCACACCGGGTACGACGAGCGCACGAAGTACCTGGACGCCGAGCTGCACGCCGACGCTCGACACGAGCATGTTTCGCCGCCGCTTCTCGGCTCGAAGATCCGCAATGACATGCTGCGGGAGTACCTCTCGCCGTGCCCGGACGATGCGGTCATCGATCTGGGCTGCGGCAGCGGACGTGCGCTCCTCTGGAACCGCGACTGGCACGCACGCCTCGTTGGCGTGGACGTCAGCCCGTACTTCGCGGAAGAGGCACGGGGCAAGATCGATCTCCTGCTCGGGGATCTGCGCCGCCTTCCGTTCGCTGATGCGACATTTACGAAGGCGTACTCGCTCGACGTGCTCGAACATCTCTCGCCCGACGCGCTGAAGCAAATGCTGGCCGAAGCCGCGCGCGTCCTCGCGCCCGGTGGACAGCTGTTCGTCTACACGCACGTCAGGAAGAACGCGCCGATCGCGAAAGGCCTTCGATGGATCAACGCGGTGGCGCGCCGTCTCGACCGGGCAGGGCTCATCGATCTACGCCAGGAGCACCTGCGCAAGTCCGATCATCTCAATCCGCTGGCCGACATCCCCGAACTGCGCCGCGTCGCGGCGGACGCCGGCTTCAGAATCGTCCGCATCCGGTACTACACTCCGCTGGTCGGCGGATTCGTGGAGAACATCCTGATGCGAATGGCCGAACGCCACATGGCGCGGCGCGCCGCGAAGCGCCTCGCCCCTCGCGTGACGGGCGACGGTGTGGATCGTGTTGCGATCAAAGAGGCGCGCACGTCCGCGAAGGCACAGATCGCGCGGAGCCGCTCCACCCGAGCGGTACTCGAAGCGCTCACGCTCGCAATGAAGCTGGATCTCCTGCTGTTCGGATCGATAGAATCGGGCCCCTTTTTCGCGCTGCTCGAGAAATCTCCGACGCGCGGATGAAGATTCTCTACTCCGCGATCGATCAGCCGGTGCCTGGCACCAGGGGCGGCTCGATACACGTCAGAGCGGTGGCCGAAGGACTTGCCGCGCTCGGCCACGATGTGACGGCGCTCACGGCTGGCAAAACCTCCGGGGAGGTGCTGCCTGAAGGGCGGGTGCGATGGATCGCGTTGCCGCCGCCGTTCGGCTCGACACATCTGCGGCTTGCCCGCGCGCTGCAGATCGCCCGCATGGTCAAGGTGCTTCGCCCTGACGTGGTGATGGAGCGGTATCACAACTTCGGCGGCGAAGCGCTCGTCGCAGCGCGAAAGGCGGGCGCGATGGCTGTGCTCGAAGTGAACGCGCCCGTGATCGATCACCAGGGCTCGCGCAAGGCGCTCCTCGATCGGGCGTTGATCATTCAACCGATGCGGCGCTGGCGCGAACACCTCTGCGATCTTGCCGACCTCATCGTCTCACCCTCCGCGGAGATCCTGCCGGCAAACACGCCGCGCGATCGGATCGTAGTCCTCGAGTGGGGTGCCGACACTGATCGGTTCCGGCCGGACACCCCGGGTGCAGCGCCGTATCGGCGCCCGGCCGTCGATCTGCTGGCCGTCTTCGCCGGTGCATTCCGCAGCTGGCATGGCGCCGTGCACCTCGTGCGCGCTGTTCGCGAGCTGCATCGGCGAGGCGAGACCAGGACTGGAGCCGTCCTGATCGGCGACGGTCCGGAGCTTTCGTCGGTACGCACCGAGGCGGCGGGACTCGACGCGGTCGTGTTCACGGGTGCGCTGCCGCACGCGCAGATGCCGGCCGCGCTCGCGGCGGCGGACGTCGGCGTGGCGCCGTTCGATCCCGCGCGGCACGCGGCACTGTCGCTTGGCTTCTATTGGTCTCCGCTGAAGCTGTTCGAATACATGGCGGCCGGGCTTCCCGTTGTCGCGCCCGCGATCGACCGCATTCCGGCGCTCGCGCAGCACGGCGTTGAAGGAATCCTTTACGATCCAGAAACGCCGGGCTCGCTGGCCGATAGCCTCGCGACGCTGCGCGACATCGATCTCCGCCGTAGGCTGGGCGCGGCAGCCCGCGCGCGCGCGGTTCGAGACTACAGCTGGCTGGCGCACTGCCGCGCGCTCGAGGCGGCCTTTCGCGCCGCGCGGCCGATCGCATGAAGATCCTGATCCCGACGGACGCGTTTCCGCCGCACTGCGGCGGCAGTGGCTGGAGCACGCACGCGCTGGCGCGCGGGCTGCGCACGCTCGGGCACGAGGTCTTCATCGTCCAGCCTCGTCCAGGCGAGCCCGAAGGCACACGTCTCGCGACGTACGACGGATTCGAGATCCGCGCGTTCGGCGCCGCCGCGCCGGACATCCCTTACCTTCGGAACTACTTCAAGAGCGAACGCCTGACGCCGCGTCTGGCCGACTATCTGCTGGACGTCATCCGCTGCGAGGGCATCGACATCGTTCACGCGCAGCACGTGATGACTGCCCTGCCGGCGATCGAGGCGGCCTCGCGCGCGGACGTGCCCGTCGCCGTGACCGTCCGCGACTACTGGCCCGTCTGCTACTGGTCGGACCTGCTGCATACGCGGTCGGAGCTCGCGCTCTGTCCCGAGTGCTCGACGCGAAACATGACGCGTTGCATTCGCCCGCGCGCAGGAGCGGCGTGGCCGCTGGCGCTTCCCCTGATTCCGTACATGCGCGCGAACCTCGCGCGCAAGCGGCAGGGTCTCGCGCGCGCGGATGCGATCGTCGCGGTCAGCCGGCGCATTGCCGCCGATCTTTCGGAGCGCGCGCCGGAGATCCAGTCGACGCGCATGGAGATCATTCCCAACGCGGTGAACGTCGCCGAGCTCCGTGCGCTTCCCGCACGCGATGGACAGCCCGCGGAAGCCTCGCCCTACGCGTTGTATCTCGGCAAGCTCGCGCCGAACAAGGGCAGCCGCTATCTGCCGGCCGTCGTCGAGCGCGCGGATCTCGATTGGACCGTGATCGTCGCGGGTGAAGGGCCCGATCGCGAAGCGCTGGAGCGCGCGGCCGCAGCGTCCGGGCGCCAGTTCAGCTTTCGTGGCTGGGTCGACCGGTCGACGGCGGCCGGGCTTCTCGCCCGCGCCTCCATGCTGATCTTTCCGTCGCGCGGCCCCGAGTCGCTGAGCCGAGTTCTCCTCGAGGCGAGCGCGCTGGGTGTCCCAATCGCGGCGATGGACACGGGCGGGACGCGCGACATCATCGAGCCGGGCGTCACGGGACTGCTGGCCGACTCGCCCGAAGCGCTGGCGGACGATGTGAAGCGGCTCAGGTACGATGACGATCTCCGCGCGCGCCTTGGCGCTGCCGCCCGCCGTCGCGTCGAGCGCGAGTTCGACGCGCCCGTTGTCGTCCGGCGCGTGGAGCGCCTTTACGAGGAGCTGATTCGGCGGCCGTGAGGGTCGTCCTCGTCGCGCGATCGGTGTTCCCGCTGCACGGGTTCGGCGGGCTCGAGCGGCACGTCTACGATCTCGCGCGCGCCCTCGCGGACCGCGACGTCGAGGTCACGCTCATCACGCGGCCACCGCTCCGCGGGCGCGAGTGGAGCGCGAACGCCGTGCATCCTGCGGTGCGCGCCGAGTTCGTCCCGTATCGAACGTTTCCTCTGGCCGGACGCCGCGGCACCACCGTACTGGATCGAAGCACGGCATACCCCGTCTTCGGCCTGCGCGCGGGGCGACGCGCGCTCGACCTTGTGACGAGCGGTCGCGCGGATCTCGTCCACGGACTCGGCGCGAGCGTCCTCGGCTATGCTCGCGCGCGCCGCCGCGCTGGCGCGCCGCTCGTGCTGAACCCTCAGGGACTCGAAGAATTTGGCGCGACGGACCCGTCGCGCGTCCGGCTGAAGCGGGCGGCGTACCTTCCGCTGCGGCGCGCGGTCCTCGCGTGCGCGGCGGCTGCGGATGCCGTGATCGCAACCGATCGAACGCTCGAGGCGGTCGTCGCGCGTCACCTCAAGGTGCCGCCGGAGCGGTTGCGGACGATTCCAAACGCGCTCGACCTGCGCGCGCTCGACGTGTTCACCGATCCAACTGTCATTGCCGATTTGCGCCGGCGTGCGGACGTCCGGTCGGGCGAAGTCATTTTGTTCAGCGCCGGGCGCCTCGAAGCGAACAAGGGATTTCACATCCTGCTCCAGGCGCTCGCCGCACTGCGCGACCACGGCGCCGCGGAGGCGCGGCCCTGGCGATGGGTCTGCGCGGGCGAGGGGCCTTATCGCCGGCGTCTGGAAGCGCTCGTCTCCGAGCTTTCGCTCGGCGATCGGGTCCGGCTGCCCGGCCGCATCACCGATGCGGAAATGCATGCGTGGCACGAGCTGTCGACGCTGTTCATCCATCCGACGCTCTATGAAGGCAGCTCGCTCGTGACGCTCGAAGCGATGGCGCACCGCCGCGCCGTGGTGGCGACCCGCGCCGGCGGACTCCCTGACAAGGTGCGTCCTGGCGTGAACGGCTGGCTCGTTCCGGCGGGTGATGCCGGCGCGCTGGCGGCCGCTCTCAGCGGCGCCCTGTCCAACCCCGCCCGCCTGGAGGAACTCGGCCGGGCCGGGCGCACGATCGTCGAGCAAGAGTTCTCCTGGCGCGCCGCGGGCGATCAGACCGTTGTGCTGTACCGGGAACTGCTCGGGCGCGAGTAGAATATCCGCGGCCCCCCGGGACTTCCGGCTTCATGCGAATCATCGATCGCGAGTGGCGGGAGGCGGCCGACCTGCAGCCGTCCCGTGCCGGTCTCGTCCTGACGCTGGGGGGGCAGCGCTGCTGCGCTTCTGGGCGCTCGGAATCGGCATCCCGTACATGCCGGCCGTCGACGAGCCGGAAATCATGGATCGCGCGGTACGCATCATCAAGACCGGCGATTTCAATCCGCACTTCTTCGACTACCCTTCGTTCTACATCTACGTGCAGGTCGCCGTCGGCGTTGTCCGGTTTCTCGCCGGGGCCGTGCGCGGGCGATGGGCGTCGCTGGCACAGTTCGCCGCGGCCGACGCGTACCTCTGGGGACGCGCGGTGACCGCACTCGCAGGCACCGCGACGGTGTGGGTCCTGTATCTCGCGGGGCGTCGCTGGGGTGCGCGGACGGCTCTTCTCGGCGCGGCGCTGCTCGCCGTCATGCCCCTGCACGTCCGCGAATCACATTACGTGCTCACGGACGTGCCCGTGACGCTGTTCGTCACGTTCGCATTCCTTCTCTCGCTGCGGGCGCACGAGCGCCCGAACGCTCGCGCGTTCGCGATCGCGGGAGCATCCGCCGGACTGGCCGCGGCAACGAAATACAACGGCGCGATCGCGTTCGTAATGCCCCTGATCGCCTGCGGGATGACGCCGGTCGTGCGGCCGTCGCGCATCGTCGCATCGCTCGCAGCGATCGGCGCATTTCTGGCGGCGTTTCTGATCGCGGCGCCTTACACACTCCTCGATCTGCCCGGGTTCCTGAACGGGTTCGCGAGCCTCGCCGCCGCGTACCGGGCGCCCTGGCACGGCGCCACTCCGATCTTCCTCATCTATCTCAAACACCTGCGGAACGCGTGGCACTGGCCTGCGACGCTCCTCGTCGCGGGAGGCCTTGCGCTTGGCGCGACGCGCGCGATCAAGGGTCCGGGCCGCGTGAAGTGGACGCTCGCGATCGGGTTTCCCCTCGTCTATTTCTGGTTCATCTCACAGCAGTCGCTCGTCTACGGCCGCTATCTCCTGCCGATCCTGCCGCTGCTCTCGCTGCTCGCCGCAGGCGCCGTCGTTTCAGGCGTGAGCCAGCTTCGCCGGTACCGGATCCCCCGCTCGGTGAGGAACGCGCTGATCGTAGCGCTCGTCCTTCTCGCGATCGTGCCGCCCGCCTATAGTTCCATCGCCTTCGACGCGATGATCGCTCGCACGTGGACGACGAAGCAGGCGTACGACTGGGTGCTGGCACACGTGCCGCCAGGATCGAGGATCACGATCGAGACGGAGGAGCTGATGCTGCCGGACCGGTACCGCGTCGATCACGTCAAATACCTGCGCGACAAGGCTCCGGATGCGTACGCGGCAGCAGGGGTCGAATATCTCATCGCCTCGTCGCAGTCGTACGGACCGTTCCTGAGTGACCCGGCGCACTTCGGGAGCGAGTACGCCGATTACCTGGCGTTGTTCCGGCGATTTCCGGAAGCGGCGCGCTTCACGCCGTCGCGCGAGCACCCGGGGCCGGAACTGAGGATCTTGAGGCTGAAACCGTAAGGAGGTTGGAGGTTGGCTGCCCCGCCGAAGCGCGAAAGGCGGCGGTTGGAGTCAGCGCAAGGCTGGAGACTCGACAGGCAGCACCGTTACATCGGTGCGGCGGCGGAGACTCGTGACCCAATCAGCAATCAACGCGGAGCGGCGAGTCTCCGTTACCTTTTTGCGCGCCGCGTCCTGAGCCTCCTCGAACGACTCCAGCTTGCCTGCAACCGTGAACTCCGAAGGGTGTTCGCGATAGTACGTGACGACATCTGCCTCCGCCGGTTCCGAGGCGCTCTCGAAACGCTCGGTGAGATACGTCGCGATGCGCAGGTCGTCCCGGATGTACGCGCGCAGGCGCTCCCGCGTAAGGCCCAGCGCGCTGAGCGTCGAATCGAGCGCCGCGGGCGAGCCGGCACGCTGCTCGAGCTCGGCCACGTGGCGATCGATTTCAGCTTTCGCGGGCTCCGGTGGTTGATACCGCTCGACCTCCGACAGCATCAGGGTGCGCTCGATGAGGCGATCGACCGTCCACCCAATCGGATCCGTTCCCGCAGGCGCCGGCGGCGTGAGATGGAACCTCAGCGCCGCCGTCACGTCCGACATCACGATCGGCTGCCCGCCGACGATGGCCATGATTCGCTCGATGACCTCGCCGGACGCGGCGGTGCCGAGAAGGGCGACGATAAACGCAATCGCGAAAGTTCGTGATTTCATTTCCACGCTGTTCACTGAGGCGCATCTACAGATGCGCCCAACATGAGTCCTCGAGAGGTCTCCAACCTCCAGCCTCCAGCCTCCAGCCTCCAACCTCCAATCTCCCGTCCTCCTAGAACGCCTGCCCGATGCTGAAGTGCAGCACCGTCCGCGGCTCGAGGCGATTCGCAATCACGCGCCGATCCAGCTTGAACCCGAGATCCAGCCTGATGGGACCGATCGGCGAACGGTAGCGCAGCCCGAACCCGACGCCGCCGCGCAGCTCGGTGAGATCGAGATCGGAGGTTCGCGCGAAGACATTACCAGTGTCGATGAAGAGCGCCCCGCCGAGATCGCGCCACACCGGTGCGCGCAGTTCGCCGTTGAAGATGATGAGCGCGTTGCCGCCCTTGGGAAAGCCCTGCGAATTGATCGTCGCGGGAGCGCCGACGGTGTCCAGCGCGAAGCCGCGAATCGTCGTGTCGCCTCCGGCGAAGAACCGCTCGCTGGCCGGCATATCGGAGACGGGCTGTCCCTGATCGTCGGTGACGAGCGTCAGCAGCTTGCCGATGCCGAGCCGCGCGCCGCCGGCGAACACGAGATGCGGCCGTCCGAGCTGATGGTAGAAGAAGCCCTGCACGAAGGCCTTGGTGTAGCCGACCTGCGACCCGAAAATGCGCGCGGCCACAGTTCCGTCGGCCGTGGTGAACGTCCCCTGCTGTGGATCGAGCAGATCGTCGCGCGTATCGCGCGTGAGCGCGAGCGAGAACCCGGAGAGACGCACCTGCGGGAAGACACGGTCAATCGAGATCTGGTCGGCAGGATCCGTACCGATCTGCTCGTCGAAGACCCGCGTCGTGCCGAACGTGTAGCGGAGGCTGCCGCGGATCGCCGGCGCCAGCATCCGGCTGACCTCCGCCGTCACACCTTTCCGCGCGAAATTGAACGTCGTCCGCCGTGCCTGCTCGATCGCGGCGGTTCCCGTCAGGTCCGAGGTTCCCCGGAAGGCCTTCGGTTCCCTATACGTGCCGACAATGCGGTACTCCGGGAAGCCGAACTTGCTTGGGTTCGCCGGATCAGTTTCGGTGTCGGGACGAAGGCTGAGACGCGTGTACAGGCTCACCGACCGGTTCTTGCCCCCGAGGTTCCGGCGGACGACCTCGAAGAACCCGCGCGGTGCAAACTCGACGTGCTCCTGCGCTTCCCCTCCGGGTCCTGTCGCGCGCAGTGTGCGATCGATCTCCGCGCCACCGCCGAAGCCAATTGTCGTCCTCTGCGCTTCCTCGACGGTGACGACGACGTCGGGGTTGAGCGGGGAGCCGTGCGGCAGCGGCGCGATGCGGACGCGGCGGAACAGGCCCAGCGCGCTCAGGCGCCGCTGGCTTTCGAGAAGATCAGCGGCGCCGAGCGGCTGCCCCGGGTGCAGCTGCAGCTCGCGAAGGATCACGTTCTGATCGGTTTTCGTGTTGCCGACGACGAGGATATGGTCGACGATCGTCTGCGGGCCTTCTTCGATCCGGAACGGCAGCGTCGCGCGCGTGCCGTCGGGCGTGAGGACGGGCGTCACCGTCACCTGCACTGACGCGTAGCCCGCGTTGAGGTATTCGGTGACGAGACGGTCGCGATCGCTCGCGACCGTCGGCGCGTAATACGGTTCGCCCGGCTTCGAGGAGAGCTTCGCGATCAAATCCTCGGTTCGCAGGGCGCGATTCCCTTCGATCGTGATCGCGGCGATGGTGACGTGCGGCCCTTCTTTGATCGTGATCACGGGCCTGATCAAGCCGTTGCCGATGTCGTCCGCGGCCGAACGGATTTCGGCAAGCGCATACCCGCGCACCTGGTACTGCTGGCGGATGGCGCCCGCCATCGCATCGAGCGTGGACGCCACGAACGGCTCCCCCGGCGCCAGCTTCATGAACGGCTTCAGCTCCGCCGGCGTGATGACGGTGTTGCCGGTGATCTCGACCCCGCTCGGCGCCACGCGATACAAGCGGCCGCGATCCACGTGGAAGGTGATCGTGAGGACGCCGTTCTCCTCCCGGCGTTCGTGCGACACGCGTGCGCGCCAGTACCCCTGCTGCCGCAGCGCTTCCTCGATGCGGCGGCTCGAATCCTCGAGCAGATCCTCGTCGACCGAACCCTCGCGCTCGATCGGCACCATGTCCGCGAGCTTCTCTTTCGGAAGAGGATCGCCGGCGTATTGCACGTGCACGATCGGCCCGGGAGCGATGTTGAGCGTCACCGTGACCTGCGTGCCATCGCCGCCCACCTTCGGCGGGAGCTCCGATGCGGCCGCCTCGTACCTGCCGCGCTTGCGCATGCCGGTCACGTAATCCGCAAGACGGCGGTGCAGTTCCGCTGGCTCGTACGGCTGTCCCGGGGTGACAGCGAGCCGTGAGAGCACCTCCTGGCGCGAATCGAGCGGCTGCCCCTCGATCACGACGTCCGCGATCTTCGCGAGTGGTCCCGCGTTCACGTCGAACACGAGCGTGGTGCGATCCGGATTGTGCTCCACGATGGGCGGCGCCGGACGCACGGTCGCCTGCAGATACCCGCGATCCTTGTAAAGGCCCTCCAGCGACGTCGCGACGTCGACCGCGCGACCAACGGGCGGCGTGAGACCGAACCGCTCGCTCATCCAGTCGCGCAGCGTTCCCTCGGAGACGCCAAGCTCGCCGTGGAACTCGACCCGCGTGACGCTGTGGATCGGGGCCAGCGCGTAGCGCAGCGCGACCCCTCCATCCGCAGTGGACTCCGCATCGACGACGACATTCTCGAATCGCCCGAGGCTGTAGAAGTGCGCGATCGTCTCGCGCACGTCGGCCATCGAGAGCGCCCGGCCCACGCGCGTCGCGAGCAGATCTTCCAGCCCCGCCTCGGTGGTCTCGCGCCCTTCGATGGTCAGCGTCACGCGGCGAATCGGATGATCCACGTACTTCGCACCGGGGAGCTCCTGCGCACCGATCGCCGCGGGTGTCAGAAGCACGAGCAGGAGCAGCGCGGTTCGACGCATCAGAACGTGTGACGAACGCGGAAGTCCACCGAGAACGTGCGGTCGCCGTTTTGTGTGAGCACCCACGAAAGGCGTTCACTCTGCTCGTACTCGAGCACGATGATCTGCTCGCGCTGCGTGGTGCCGAGCGCCCGCGCGAACGTCAGGTAGGCGCGGTTCGTGAGGCGCTTGCCTATCGTCAGCCTGGCCGTGGGCGTCAGCGGATCGTTCTCCGTCCCGATGCTCGGTGTGAGCTGCACCACATCGAAGCCGAGCGTCTGCTCGACCGCGCTCTGCACGGGCCCGACGAGGGGCGCGGTGGCGATCCGTGCAAAGGCGGCGCGAAGCAGCGCCTCCTCCGACTGCGTCGCCGCCTCGGGCCGCAGCGCCCTCAGCTCCGGATTCGATACGTCCGTCGTCTCGCCCACCAGCAGCCTGATGACGTCGACGGCGGGCAAAGGCGGATCGGAATCGACCGTCAGATTCAGATTTCCGCTGACCGATCCGCGGATGCCGAGCGTGACGCGATAGGTCTCCGTCGGAACGCGGACGCGCGTCTCTGCTTCCAGATCGAAGAATGGCTCGATGTGCGAGGGGTTCAGAAAATCGATGGTCCCGTGCGTGACGACGTAACGGTTGCCGATGAAGAAGATGTCACCGCGAACGATGTCGGCGCGGCCGAGGAGCACGGGCTTGTCGTAGGTTCCGCTGAGCGTGAGATCCGCAGACGCCGTGAGCCGCGCGATGTTGTTGTTGACCCGCAGCGTGCGCGGCGCCTGGATCTGGATGTCGAATCGGAGCGGCACCGTTGGACCAGCTGCCGCGGGTGAGGGGAGCCCGCTCCCGCCGCCAGCGAGATTGAAGACATCCACGTTCGGCTCGAAACGCTTCGTGTACTCGCCGTCGCGGACGATGACGGTTCCGCGCAGCAGCAGGGACTCGAGGGTGCCCTGCAGCTCGAGCGTCGCATCCGCCGTCGATCGGAATCCCTCGGGGTAGCGGAACACCATCTGCTCGCCGGTCGCGGTCAGATTGATCTCCCCGATGTTGTATCCGGTGATCCCGATGTGCCCGCCGAACCGCACGGGGCCGCCGCCGACTTCCGCGGTCACGTCGTCGAGGCGGATGCCTTGCGCGTCGAACGAGAGCTTGCCGTTGATCGCCTGCAGGCTGTTCGGGAGGAGCATATAGCGCACGCGGCCGTCGGTAATCGTCGCGTCGCCCGAGAGAACGGGCGCATCGAGCGGCCCGTTGACGCGCGCGTGCAGCGAGGCATCGCCAGAGCTTCGCACGTCCCGGAAAATGCCCTGCAGGATGCCGAGGTTCGCGTCGCCCGACGCTTCGAGCGCGATCTGATTGTCATGCAGTGCGACCTGGCCGCTCAGCTCGAGCGCCGTGCCCTCGCCGGCGAGCCTCAGTCGCTGCACCTCGAGGCGATGCTGATTCAGCGCGAGCTGGATGGGTCCGTCGTTGTGAACGGGATAATCGAACAGCTTCAGATTGAGCCGCTCGACACTGGCTTCGACGACGAGGTGGTCGATATCGGCGAGCTCACCAACCGCGCGGATGGTGCCGTCCGCCACGGCGGTCGTGAACGGGGACAGCTTCGGCTGAAAGAACCGGATGTAGGGGTCCAGAGAGGTGTCGGAGAACTGCAGCGTCATCTCCGTGTCCATCTCGGGCGTCAGCGCGAGACGTCCGGATCCGGTCACCGACAAGCGCGGCGACTGCGCATCCATGTCCATCGTCAACAGCTCGCCCCTGAGCGAGAGGCGCCCGTTCACCTGGCCGATGCCTTCGTCGCCGGCGAACAGATCGTCGACGCGGATCTGCACGTCGTAGCGCGGGGAGTCGAACGTCCCGGTGCCCGTTGCCTTGAACTGCAGAAGGCCGGAGAGCGGCGCGCGCGGAATCGACAGCGTCACCAGCGACTCGAGCGGAATGCGCGAACCATCCGCGTCGAAGGAGTAATTTCCGTCCCAGCCCACCCACGCCGCGCCGGTGACGCGTCCGGTGCTCTTCGCGATGTCGATGCCATCGAGGCGCACGCCGGTTCCCTCGAACCGGAGGTTGGCGTGAGCGGTGTCGAACGTCTCGCGGTATGCGGTGCCGCGATCGATCTGCAGCCGGCCGAAGCCGTCGGGTGTTTCGTACTTCCCGTAGATGTGATACTCGCCGGATGCGAGCCCGTCGACCGGATAGTCGTCCAGCTCGAACGCGTGGCGCAGATCCGAGAGCGGCCTCTTCGACATGCGGACGACCGCGTTGATCTCTTCGCCTTCGTCCTTGCGTGGATAGCCGAGCGAGAATCGGCCGGTGGCCTCGATGTGGGATTCGCCCTGCTCGATCACGCTCTTCGAGATGTCGACGTAGCTGTTCTCGATCGCGAGATCCGCTTCCGCGCGTCCCCAGACGACGTCCCACGCGCGCATCCGCTCGCCCGAGAAATGCCCCTCGATGCGCGGCCGCGTGAACGCTTCGAGAAACGTGCCGTCGAACTCGCCGCGGCCTCCGATGGGGATTCCGCCGGTCGGCGATCCAAATGCCGTCATGATCGCGGCGAGGACGCGATCGCTTTCCTGCCAGTCGGCGCTCGTGACGTGAAAGGGAATCCGCGAGCGCTGGCCCCATGCCGTGCGGCCGGTGAATTCAACGTACGTGAGGTCCGTCGCCGTCCAGCCGTTCGCAATCGTGATCCATTCCGGGTCGAGGGCGTACGAGATCTGTCCCGCCACCGGCACGTAGCCGATCCACACATGCGGGTTGAACGGACCCTGCTCGGGCGGGAGCGGATCGACGCGCGCGATCAGGTCGGGAGGGAGTTGCCGCGTCAGCGGTGTCACGCCCGCGGGAGGCGTCACGCTGACCTGTCCTTCTCCGCGCTTCTGTCCGAACTTGCCGAGCGGCCACTCGAGCCGGTTGCGTCCTGACGCCCGGCCGGAAAGCCGCAGCCCTTCCGTCTTCAGGAAATCCGTGAGCTGCACGAGGTCGACGTCCGAGTACGTCGTATCCCAGATTGCCTGCGCGGGGCGTCCCTGGCCGAAGGGGCCCATCGAGAAACTGAACTTCGCGCGGCCGCCGTAAAGCCCGGACGTCACGTTCGTCACCTCGAACTTGCTCGGAACCCACAGGAGCGAGCCGTTCACGTGCGGGAAACGCCAGGCGTTCACGCCGGCCTCAGGACTGCTGAACGTACCCTTCAGCTCGCGCCCGCCCTTGAAGAAATGAAACGTTCCCGCGAAGTCGCCGTAGCCGGCAACCGTGAAGTCCATCTCCTTGAAGAAGATCTTCTTCTCGGTCGGGAAGTCGACACGCGAGCGGACGTTGTAGAGCATCTCGGGCCAGTGCGCGAGGTCGACATAGCCGTCGACGACCGACGCGGCGCCCTCGCTCGCGAGGTCGATGCGCTCCAGATTGACCCGGCCGCCGTCGATGCGGAACCGCGTCGACATGTCCACACGGAACGGCTCGTACGATTGAATCCCGACCGTCCCATTCGTGAACTGCGCCGTCCCCTCGTACTGCGAGAAACCGCGGAACACGCTCACGTCCAGGTTGCGCGCGACGGTCTTCCACGGCGTCGTGTGATCGTCATAGGTGAACTGGCCCCTTCTCGCGATCACCTGCCGCACCGTCGTCGTAAACCGCTTCGGCCCTTTGGGCCCCTTCGATTCCCTGATCAATCTCGGAAAGTTGTGCCGGCCGTTGGGGAACTGCTCGACGAGCATCTCCCAGTCGCTCATATCGACGTCCTCGACGACGAGCTGGCCCGTGACGATCGTCCACCAGGGGAAGTTCACGTCGATGCGCCTCGCCTTCAGGAAAGGACGATCGGTGGGTTGCAGCCCCTCGATGAGCAGATCGCTGACGCGGAAAGTGCCGGTCAGCAGAACCACTTTGAGACCGCCGATGTGAACGGGCCGCTGCAGGTAATTGGATGCGGCGGTCTCAGCCCGCTTACGAAGCGAAGGGCCGAGATCGATCGTGATCGTCGCAACGATGAGCGCTGCAATGACGGCGACCAGGAGCGCGAGGACGCGGAGCGCCGGATGCCTGCGGCGCCTCTGAGGCGGCGCGGGCGTCGCCGGCGCGGCGTCAGCGGGCGGTTCCGACTGGGGAAGGGGCTCTTCGAGCAAGATTCACGATATCCGGGCGGACCCGATCGCCGGCTGCTACTCCACCACCACGAGCACGCGGCCGGCTTCCACCGACGTCCCCGGCGCAACCGCCACGTCCTTGACGCGACCGGCGCGGGGAGACCTCAGTTCATTTTCCATCTTCATGGCCTCCACAACGGCGACCGCCTGGCGCGCAGCCACCTGATCGCCGCGGGCCACGAGCACGCGGACGACCCGCCCGGGCATGGGCGCGCTAATCTTCTGCTCGCCGTCATGGCCCCCCGCGGCATCGCCGGCGCCGCGCGCGCGCCTCCGCCCGTTCACGATCAGCGAGGCTGTGCGGCCGCTCGCATTGGCCAGCAGTTCGCCGCGACCGCCGCCCGGCGCGAGCTGAAACGTGCAGCTCTCGCTCCCGTCCTCGAAGAGCAGCGACAGGCCGAACTCCCCCACACGCTCCGCGTCGATGATTGAGGAGGAGCCGTCGATCGTCACGCGGAAGCGTCCCTGCTGACCTTCAGGTTCGACGATGACGAGGCGGGTGCGGCCGTTCAGTTCGATGTCGAGGGTCATCGGGTGGACGGCATGGCGTGGAGCGCCTCCTGGCGGGCCGTACGCGTCCAGGCGTTCAGCGATCCGGACGAACGGGTGCCGCTGGCCGGGGTCGCGGTTCTCGCCTTCATCCACGCGTCAATCGCGGCGGCCGCCGCGAGGCGCCGTTCCTCCTCGTCGGAGAGGGCGCTGAACGACACGCCGTTGCGCGATTCGAGCACGCGATCGAGATATGTCGTGTCGAATCGCGCGGTCACGAACTCAGGCTGCTGCATCAGCCAGAGGAAGAACGGGATCGTCGTCCTGATGCCGAGCACTTCGTATTCGCTGAGCGCCCGCGCCATTCGCGCGATGGCGTCGGGGCGTGCTTCCGCCCACGCGATGAGCTTCGCGATCATCGAATCGTAGTGCACGGGGACCGTGAAACCTGCGGCGACGCCGCCGTCGTTCCGGACGCCAGGGCCGCCCGGCGCGCGAAGACCGCGCACGAGACCCGGCGACGGCAGGAACCCTTCGTCCGGATCTTCCGCGTAGATGCGGCACTCGATCGCGTGGCCGATAGGCGTCAGCGCGCGCTCCGGGTCGATCGTCAGCCGCTCGCCGCGGGCGATCCGGATCTGCCAGTGCACGAGGTCGAGGCTCGTCACCATCTCGGTGACGGGATGCTCCACCTGGAGTCGCGTGTTCATCTCGAGGAAATAGAATGCCCCGTCCGCGTCGAGCAGGAACTCGATAGTGCCCGCGTTGGTGTACTCCGCGCGCTCGGCGACCGCGGCCGCCGCATCGGCAATCCGCCGCCGCAGCCGCGGATCCACGACAGGGGACGGAGATTCCTCCACGACCTTCTGGTGGCGGCGCTGAATCGAGCACTCGCGTTCGACGAACGGCACGATCGTCCCGTATTCATCCGCGAGCAGCTGGACCTCGATGTGCCGCGGGCGATCGAGACGCCGTTCGAGATAGACCGCGCTGTCGCCGAAGGCCGCCCCGGCTTCGGATCGAGCGGCACGGATGGCGGACGACAGATCCTCGCGGCGTTCCACGCTGCGCATGCCCTTTCCGCCGCCACCCGCGACAGCCTTGACCAGCAGCGGATAGCCGATGTGATCGGCTTGCTGCGCGATGTGATCGTCTGACGCGGTCGGGTCGAACGGCTGTTCCGTGCCCGGCACGACCGGTACGCCTGCGGCGATAGCAACGGCGCGAGCCGCAGTCTTGCTACCCATGAGCGCAATCGCGTCGGGGGACGGTCCAATGAAGGTCAGGCCGGCGTCGCGGCAGGCGCGGGCAAACGCGGCGTTCTCAGCGAGAAAGCCGTACCCGGGATGGACGGCCGTGGCACCCGTTTTTCGCGCAGCGTCGATCAGACGATCGATGCGCAGGTAACTCTCGGTCGCGGGGCTCGGGCCGATATGGACGGCCTGATCGGCGTCTCGCACATGCCGTGCGCCGCGGTCGCAGTCGGAGTACACGGCGACGGTCCCGAGGTCGAGCTCGCGGCAGGCGCGGATGATCCGTACAGCAATTTCGCCGCGATTCGCGACGAGGATCTTCATTGGCGACATTGTATCGGGGTTCGAAGGGTTCACGGGTTCGGACGCTCGGGTTCGGTCACTCTCCTGGCTTCAGGCCCCGCCAATGCGGCGAACGCCGCGTAGAACACCTCGTCGGGACACAACTCCGGCGTGAGGATACGCTGCATCACCAGTCCCTCGATCAGGGCATGGATCACCCGCACGAGATTGTCTGGCGGCATCGGAAGATCACTCGGCTCGAACGCGCGCAGCCACTCGGCACCGAACTCGTAGCTGCTCTTCGTGATCTCGACCACCCGTGAACGCAGTTCAGCATTCTTCAGCGTGTAGGCAAGTCCCGTCAGCCGGCCGATCGCAGCGGGGGCGCGGTCGTCGACGGCAGCGAGCGTTGCCTTCGCAAGTGCGTGCATCGCCTCGGCGAATGTCGCGCCCGGTGGGACCCTGGGCGCGATCGGCGCCCAGTATGTCTGACCCAGGGCGATGAACAGCTCGTCGCGGTTCTTGAAGTTGCCGTAGATCGCGCCAGTCGTCATGCCGGCCCGCTTGGCCACCTTCTCGAGCGTCGTCCGCTCGTACCCTGTCTCGCGCACGAGTGCGCGCGCGGCCTCGAGCAACGCGGCTCGCGTTCGTTGCCGCTTGTCCCCCTTCGGCTTCCCACGGGTTGATCCCATTTTTTCACTTGCCACGACGATAAAATAGTACATTTATTTTATAATCTCAATACGATAAGCTTTGGACATGAGGACCGACTGATGACTGCGAAGAATCCGATAGAGGACGCGCTCCTGTCGCGAGTCGAGGCCCGAGAACTCGCCGGGGCGGCTGCGCTGGTCTGGCGAAACGGAGCGGTCCGTCAGATCGCGACGGTCGGGCGGCGGGACCTTGTGTCCGGGCTGCCCGTGGAACGCGACACGATCTTCCGTATCGCGTCGCTGGCGAAGCCGGTCACCAGCGTTGCGGCGTTGGTGCTGCTCGACGAGGGTCGTTTCGATCTCGACGAACCAATCACGCAGTGCGCACCTGAACTGGCACATATGCGCGTGCTGCGCGACCCGAATGGTCCACTCGATGAGACCGACGAGGCACTGCGGCCGATCACGTTCCGCGATCTGTTGACGCATCGATCCGGTCTGACGTATGGCGACTTTCATCGCGGCCCAATCGGGCGCGCCCATGCGGAGACGCTCGGCGCGACGATCGACAACCCGCTCACGCCGGACGCATGGATCGCACGCCTCGCGACGTTGCCGCTGATCGATCATCCAGGCGCCGGCTTTCATTACGGCCACTCGACCGACCTGCTCGGATTCCTCATCGCGCGCCTCGACGGCGCACCCTTGAGCGCGGTGCTGGATCGACGAGTGCTTGCTCCGCTCGGAATGCGTGATACCGGCTTCGCCGTCCCGCTACAGAAGCAAGGTCGCTGCGCTGGCCTGTGTGGCTTCGATGGTGAGGGGCGTTTGGCGGCGCTGTCGACGGCGCCCGGCCGTCAAGCCCTCGCGCAACGGCCGGACGGCATGACATTCGAGTCAGGCGGCCAAGGCCTCTGGTCGACGCTCGATGACTATCTTGCGTTCGCCCGCATGCTGATCGCTGATTCCGGGACCGGCGCGGAACTCCTGCGCCCGGAGACGCGCACCATGATGACGTCGAATCAGCTGACGCCGGAACAACGCGCCACCGCGCGCATGTTTGGACAGCCTCTCTTCGCCGCGGGACATGGCTACGGCATGGGCGTGGCGGTTGTTATGGAACCGGAGAAGGCCGATCCGCTACGGTGCCGCGGCGGCGTCGGCACGATCGGCTGGCCGGGGGCGTACGGCGGTTGGTGGCAGGCTGATCCGAATGACCGCTCGGTGCTGATCTTCCTCGCGCACAACATGGTCGAACTGCATCAGATGGCGCGCGGGATCGGTCTCGGTGTCTGGAGCGCGATCGCGACTTTTCACCAGATCGCGAGCGCGTGAGTCGGATCGATGCAGGGGTGTGCAGGGATAACTGACGAGCACAGTTCGGAACGCTCCGCGCACCCTTACAACGGAATATTCCCGTGCTTCTTCGGCGGGTTTCGATCGCGCTTCGTCTCGAGCGCAGCGAGCGCCTCTATGAGCTTGGCACGGGTCTGACGCGGCCGAATCACCTCGTCCACGAAGCCGCGATCGGCGGCGACGTATGGATTCGCGAACTTCTCGCGGAACTCCGCGACGCGCGCAGCCCGCACGCCGGCGGGATCCTCCGCCTTCTCGAGCTCGCGCCTGTACAGAATGTTCACGGCGCCTTCGGGACCCATCACCGCGATCTCGGCCGTCGGCCACGCGAAGTTCATGTCGGTACGAATGTGCTTGCTTGCCATGACGCAGTACGCGCCGCCGTACGCCTTGCGCGTGATGACGGTCACTTTGGGGACCGTAGCTTCAGCGAACGCGAACAGCAGCTTCGCGCCGTGCCGGATGATCCCGCCGTACTCCTGGCGGGTGCCAGGCAGGAAACCGGGCACATCTTCGAACGTGACGAGCGGGATGTTGAACGCGTCGCAGAACCGCACGAACCGCGCGCCCTTGACGGAGGCGTCGATGTCGAGCGTGCCCGCGAGGTGCGCCGGCTGGTTTGCGACGAACCCGACCGAGCGTCCGCCAAGCCGACCGAACCCTACGATCAGGTTCTTTGCGAAGTGACGGTGCACTTCGAGGAACACGCCGTCATCAGCGACGGCGTGGATCAGATCCAGCATGTCATACGGCTGGTTCGGCGACTCGGGCACCAGGCGATCGAGCGCCTCGTCCTCGCGATCGAGCGGATCGGATGTCGCCGCGCGGGGCGCTTCGTCGATGTTGTTCGACGGCAGGTAGCCGAGCAGCTCGCGAATGAGCTGCAGGCACTCACGATCGTCGGCGACGGCGAAGTGGGCGACGCCGCTCGTCGCGTTGTGCGTCATCGCCCCGCCGAGCTCGTCCTTCGTGACGTCCTCGTGCGTCACCGTGCGGATCACGTCGGGCCCGGTCACGAACATGTAGCTCGTGCCCTCGACCATGACGTTGAAATCCGTGATGGCCGGCGAATACACCGCCCCGCCGGCGCACGGCCCCATGATCGCGGAGATCTGCGGTATGACGCCGGACGCGAGCGTGTTGCGAAGAAAGATGTCCGCGTAGCCGCCGAGCGACACGACGCCTTCCTGGATGCGCGCGCCGCCCGAATCGTTCAGCCCGACGACCGGCGCGCCCATCTTCATCGCCAGATCCATGATCTTCACGATCTTCGCGGCGTTGGTCTCCGACAGCGAGCCGCCGAAGACCGTGAAGTCCTGCGCGAAGGCGTAAACGGGCCGGCCCTCGACGCGGCCGTGGCCGGACACCACGCCGTCGCCGGGAATGAGCTGCTCCTCCATCCCGAAATCGCGGCAGCGATGCGTGACGAGCTTGTCCAGTTCCTGGAATGTGCCGGGGTCGAAAAGAAGATCGACGCGTTCACGGGCGGTCAGCTTGCCCGCTTCATGCTGGCGGCGGAGGCGGTCTTCGCCGCCCCCGACTCCGGCGCGCCGTTCGAGGTCTTCGAGATGTGTGAGCGGATCCATTCAAGGCCCGGCCGATCGCCGGGCGGTACTATCGGGCGCCTGCGACAGCCTGCGCCTTTTCCCAGTCCTTGAGGAACTTCTCCAATCCGATGTCGGTCAGCGGATGCTTGAACAGCGAATCGATGACGGCCGGCGGACAGGTGCAGATGTCCGCGCCCAGCCGCGCCGCCTCGACGATGTGCATCGGCGACCGCGTGCTGGCGACGAGGATCTCGGTCGTGAAGTCGTACTGCTGATAGATCTCGACGATCTCCGAGACGAGCTGCATCCCCGGCGTGGCGATGTCATCGAGCCGGCCGACGAAGGGGCTGACGTAATTGGCGCCGACCTTCGCCGTGATCAGCGCCTGCGACGGCGAGAACACGAGCGTCATGTTCACCTTGATGCCTTCCGAGCGGAGCATCTTGCACGCCTTCACGCCGTCGCGCGTAAAGGGGGTCTTGACGACGATGAAGTCGTCGATCGATGCGAGATCACGCCCCTGCCGCAGCATGCCCTCCGTGTCGGTGGCGGTGACCTCGGCGCTCGTCGGGCCCTTCACGGTCTGGCAGATCTTCTTCAGGATGGCGCGGTAGTCCCCGCCTTCCTTTGCCAGCAGTGACGGGTTGGTCGTGATGCCGTCGATAATCCCGATCGGCACGAGTGCTTCGATGTCTTTCAGACTACCTGAATCGATGAACAGCTTCATGGCAAACTCCCAAAAAGTCCGCGTCCTCCGCGTGAACCCGCGGCTCGCGGCGTCAGCGCGCGGTTTCCTCCACGCGCCCGGACGGAGCGCTCCGGTTCGGAGGCACGGCCCGGTCGACCGCGACGATCGCGTAGACGTAGCGCACGCCGGGTTTCACGGTCGCGTCGGTGTAGCGCGTCTCGCCGATCGGCTGCGGCGTCAGTGGTTGAAGTGTGTCACCGGGCGCCTCGCCGCGCAAGACCACGTAGCCGGCAAGGTCCGGTTCCGTGTTCGCATCCCAGATCAGGTTCATCACCCCCCCATCCATGGCGACGATCGCGAGTCCCTTTGGTGCGGCCGGCGGGAAGATATCCTTCGGCGTCACGCAGAGCGGCTTCGACGGCTCGCTCTCGAGCGTGGCGTCTTCCACCTTCTTCACGGTGCGGACGACGAAGCATTGCTCCACTCCCGGCTGCGCGCCGGAATGCTCCAGACGCGCTTCCGCAATCGGTTCCGGGTTGAGCGGCACCGGCGCGGCGGGCTGCGTTGCCGGTTGCGCGGGCGCGGGACTCGCGGCGGCTTTCGGCGCGGCCGCTGGATACACATTGAACTTGAGCGGCGCTGCCGCGCCCGGATCCGCGACGGGAGGGATCCACGTCACGGTCACGGCGGATTCGGAGAATGCAACCGATCCCCCTCCTGGCGCGGGCGGCGGATCGACGAGCGGCACGACCACGCGCGGCGATGGCTGACCAGGCCGTCCCTTCCGCGTCACGCCGCGGACGATATAGACGCGTACCGGATGCGTCGGGGACGAGGAGGCGAGCAGCGCCGCTGCGGCGGCAGCTGCTGGTGCCTGCGCCGCCACCGCTGGCGGTGCAGGCAGCGCAGCGGCCTGCGCTGCGGTCGCCGATGGCTCCGCTGGTGTCTGGGACGGGGCACTGCCCGGAGGCGGCGCAGCCGCTTCGACGGGAGCAGCAGGTGTCGGCACGGGCGCCTCCGTAGGTGGCGCGCTTTGCGTCGAGGGCGGCGCGGCCGCTGGAGTTGCTGGCTTTCCTGCAGCGGGAGCTGCAGCCGCGGGGATCGGCTGGAACTTCACGTCGGGTGTCGGCTGCAGCTGCTTCTCGGTCAGCGGCTCGACGAACGTTACCCGATCGCCGGGCGCGGGCCGCGGATCCTCCGTCGCCGATTCCGAGTCCGCCGTCTCATCGTCTGACGGCGGCGGCTTGATCGCGATCTGGCCGACCAGATGCGACGTGGTGAGCAAATCGCGATTCGGCGGCGCGAGCATCCCTGCGGGCACCGTCACCGCGAACACCTCGAGGTGATCCAGCGCGACGACGCCGGGGCCGTTCGCGTTCTTCGCGGGCGCCAGCATCTGCAGGTACACCGTCGATCCGATCCGCCGCGCGGCGACGCCACCGGCGGCATCAGGGACAAGCGTCAACGGCGCGAGCGGCGGCCCCTTCTTGCCGCAGGCGAACGTCAGCAACAGCGCCGCAACCAGCAGGACGCTAGAGGATGTATCGCGACAAATCTTCGTTGCGGGCAATCTCATTCAGCATGCGGTCGACGTACGCAGCGTCGATCGTGATGGCCTTCTCGGCGAGATCCGGCGCGTCGAACGAAATCTGATCCAACAGCTTCTCCATGACGGTGTGCAGGCGGCGCGCGCCAATGTTCTCGGTGCGCTCGTTCACGAGCGTCGCGACGTCGGCGAGGCGGTCGATGGCGTCCTGCGTGAACACCAGGGTCACGCCCTCCGTCGCAAGCAGCGCCATGTACTGGCGCACGAGCGCGTTCTTCGGCTCGGTGAGGATCCGGATGAAATCGTCACGGCCGAGCGGCTCGAGCTCCACGCGAATCGGAAAGCGCCCCTGGAGCTCGGGAATCAGATCCGACGGCTTCGAGACGTGGAACGCGCCGGCAGCGACGAACAGAATGTGATCCGTCCGCACCATCCCGTACTTCGTGTTGACCGTCGTGCCTTCGACGATCGGCAGAATGTCGCGCTGGACACCTTCGCGGCTGACGTCGGGTCCGTGCCCGCCCTCGCGTCCAGCCACCTTGTCGATCTCGTCGATGAAGATGATCCCGGACTCCTGCACGCGCTCGACCGCCGCGCGCGCGACGCTGTCCATGTCGACGAGTTTCTGCTCTTCTTCCTGCGTCAGCGCCTCGATCGCTTCCGGTACTCGGACGCGCCGCTTGCGGGTACGCCCCTGAAACAGGCCGGGCAGCATGTCCTTCACGTTGATGTCGACTTCCTCGACCGACGACCCCGCGATGATTTCGAACGACGGAAACGACTTCTCGCGGACGTCGATCTCGACCTGCTTGTGATCGAGGCGGCCCTCGCGAAGCTGCTCGCGGAGCTTCTCACGGGTACGCTGCGCCTGCTCGCGCACCGACGTGGCCTGCTCATCGTACTCCGCGGCCGGCGGCAATGGCGGCAGGAGCAGATCGAGCAGCCGCTCCTCGGCCGACGCCCGCGCCTTCTCGCTGACCTCGGCGCGGCGCTCCTCGCGGACGAGGTCGACGGCAATTTCCGTAATGTCGCGGATCATCGACTCGACGTCTCGCCCGACGTAGCCGACCTCCGTGAACTTCGACGCTTCGACTTTGAGGAACGGCGACTGTGCGAGCTTCGCCAGCCGTCTCGCGATCTCCGTCTTGCCGACGCCGGTTGGCCCGATCATCAGGATGTTCTTCGGCGCGACTTCCTCGGCCATCTCCGGTGCCAGCCTGCGGCGGCGCATGCGGTTGCGCAGCGCGATGGCGACCGCGCGCTTGGCCTGGTGCTGACCGACGACATACTTGTCCAGCTCGGAGACGATCTCGCGCGGCGTGAGCGACTGGATCGTGGACGTGGTGGTTTCCGGCAGATAAATCGGCATGAGGAACTACAAGGCTTCTATCGTGAGCGAATCGTTCGTGTAGATGCAGATCGCCGCGGCGATCTGCATCGCCTGCTCGGCGATGGCGCGCGCATCGAGCGTGGTGTGGCGCGCCAGCGCCTTGGCCGCGGCAAGCGCGTACGCGCCGCCCGATCCGATCGCCACAATCCCATCGTCAGGCTCGATCAAATCGCCATTGCCCGAGAGCAGATACGTCGCGCGAGCGTCCATGACGATCAGCATCGCTTCGAGCCGGCGCAGCAGGCGATCGGTACGCCAGTCCTTCGCGAGCTCGACGGCGGAGCGCTCGAGATTGCCGCGGTACTGCTCCAGCTTCGCTTCGAACCGCGAAAAGAGCGCGAAGGAATCGGCTGCGGAGCCGGCGAATCCCGCCAGCACGCGATCGTTGTACAGCCGACGGATCTTGCGCGCCGTCTGTTTCACGACCGTGTCGCCGAAGGTGACCTGACCGTCGCTGGCCATCACGGCGCGGTCGCCGTGACGGACCGCGAGCACTGTTGTAGCGTGAAGCATGGTCGTGGCGCGCGAGATCGGACCCAAAAGCCGAGTGTAGCATCCTTGATCGCGGCTCCGGCTGCGCCCATCACGCTGTCATAAATGCCGGACGGGCTGGACTCGGGATAGGACAGGATCGATACGGGATCCCGCGCGTCCCCGTGCAAATCAGCCCCACGTGTGTGGCAGATCTGTTGCACAATAGCTGTTGCCGCGGTGTCGAGGCGGCCCTAACAGGACCCCTTGAGCGCATGTGGCGCGGTCCTTCGAGGACCGCGTCCGAGGTCGCGTCGACGGGGGCGCATCATGAGACGCTTTCAATTGAAACTTGGGATCTTCGCGGCCGCAGCCGCGCTGGCATCATCTCCAGTGTCGGCCGGCCAATCTCCCCGCGGAGGCGGGTCTCCGGGCGGAAACCGTGAGACAGCCGTGGAACGTCCCGCAGCGACCGCAAACTCGGGCGGAGGTTCGGCGGCGAGCAGCCCGTCCGGGACGAGCGCCGGAGCCGGGTCCTCGGTTTCAACGGGAGACAGCTCCGCTGTGAACACATCTCCGTCTGCGGGCGCTGCGTTCTCCCCCCGTTTCGCCGGCGCCGCCATGCCTGCCGAACCACAGCGCCGCGGTGGCGGCGGCAGTGGGCAACGCGCTGCAGGCGGCCAGCATGCCTCCGGTGATCAGCACTCGGGCGGCGAGCGCGCCGCTCCGCGCGGTTCATCGCCCAGCGCTGGTTCGACCGGATCGACCGAGTCCGCTGCGCCCGCAGGACACTCCGGCGGCAACGCCGCGGCAAGCACGCCATCCGCCACTCGTGAGGGTGCGGACAGAAGTCGCGACCGCGCCGTTCCATCGTGGAGCCGCCCGCGCGGCGATCATCCGGTGACCGGCACCGCTGTGGACCGCACGACGTTACCACCCGGAAATGGCGGGACGATCATCATTGGCCGACCCTACTATCCTTATTACGGGTTCGGATACCCCGGGTACGGATTCGGCCTCGGACTCGGGTTGGGCTACTACGATCAGTGGTACGACCCGTGGTACGGCGGTCTCGGGTACGGCGGCTACGGGTACGGCGGCTACGGATACGGCGGCGGGTACGGGTACGGCGGCGGGTACGGCGCGCCGTTTGGGTACGGCGGCGGTGGCTCCGGCGGTCAGTACGGTACCGATGACGAAGGGTCGATCCGGCTGAAGGTGAAGCCGCGCGAGGCGCAGGTGTTCGTCGACGGCTACCGCGCCGGTGTCGTGGACAGCTTCGACGGCGTGTTCCAGAAGCTGAGCCTCACCGGGGGCAGACATCACATCGAAGTGAAGGCCGACGGATATCAGACCGCTGAATTCGATGTGCTGATCACGTCAGGCCAGACGGTGACGTATCAGGGCGAGCTGAAGAAGATTCAGTAGGGCCTTTTGTTCGTCAGGACGATCGCGGCGGTCTCGGGCGTCTACGACGCCGCGATCGGTCTCGCACTCCTCTTCGCTGCCGACGCCTTCGCGGCGCTCTTCGGCGTCGATCCCGCCCACCCGCGCATCTTCTCGGACCTGAACGGAATCTTTCTCCTGACGATCGGGATTGGCTACTGGTGGCCGTGGCGCGACCCCGCAGGTGCGCGCTGGTACTTGTGGGTGATGGGTCCGGGGTTGAAGGGAGCCGGCGCGGCGGCCTTTCTGGTCGACTACGCGTTCCGTCACTCGCCCCGATCGTTCCTGCTCTTCGCCGCGAGCGACGGAACGCTCGCGATCCTCACGCTCGCGGCGCTCGCCGCATCACGTAGTACACCGGGACGCCAGCCGCGATAATCGCCAGGCCCGCGGCAATCGTCGCGCCGTTGCGCCAGATTTCGTTCGCCACCATCACGGCTGTTGCCGCCACGAAGATCGCCGGCGCCCATGGATAACCGAGCGCGGAGAAGGGCCGGTGCACGTACCGATCGCGCCGGCGCAGAACGAACAGCGCGACAACCGCAATCCCGGAGAAGAGCACGACGGCAAAGCCGGTATAGCTCACGAGCTGCGACAGCGTCCCCGAGAGCACGAGCACGCTGCTCCAGATCCCCTGGGCGACGATCGCGATCGCAGGCGTGCGGAACCGGGGATGCACGCGCGACGCGGCGCGCACGAACAGACCGTCGCGCGCCATCGCGTAATACACGCGCGGCCCGGCCATCACCATCGCGCTGACGCTCGCCGCGATGCTGATGATCGTGAACACGGCGAGCAGATTCCCGGCGGCAAATCCGAAGAGATGCTCGGCGACCGTGTCCATCAGCCGCCCGCCCGGCAGCGCAGCGAGATCGCTCATCGGCAGCGCGAACACGTACAGCGCGTTGAGCAGCACATACAGGACCACGACAACGGCGGTCCCGATGCCAAGGGCGAGTGGAACATTGCGTCCGGGATCACGGACCTCCTCGGCGACGTACGCCGCCGCGTTCCATCCCGAATAGCTGAACATCACCGGCACGAGCGCGAGCAGGAACGATACGGGTCCGGCGCGCTCGACGGCGACGAAATGCGACGCCTCGCCGTTCCCGGCGGCGAATCCAATCGCGACGAACAGCACGATGGCGCTCACCTTGATGCCCGCGAGCAGGTTCTGCACGACGCGGCCCGGACCGAGCCCGCGGACGTGAATCAGCGTGAGCACCGCGATGACCACGAGCGCAATGACGGATCGGGGAGATACCGCGATCGACAGTGCCGGAATGGACAGCACGGGACGCGTGTCCGCCGCGCCCGGGAAGAAGCGTCCGACGTAGTCCGCGAGGGCAACGGCGCTGGCGGCGATCGCGCCCGAGAAGCCCGCGACGAAGGAGGTCCAGCCCGTCAGGAAGGCGGCCAGCGGTCCGAAGGCGTCGCGCAGGTACACGTACTCGCCGCCCGCATGCGGCCGCACCGCCGCCAGCTCCGCGTACGCCATCGCGCCCGCAAACGCCAGGGCCCCGCCGGCGAGCCACACGCCAAGCATGATCGATGGCTGCGGGAGCAGCCCGGCCACGACGACGGGGACGAAGAAGATGCCGCCCCCGATGACGTTCGAGATGACGATCGCGGCGGCATCGAACGGTCCGAGCCTGCGTTCGAGGGCAGGGACCGGCGTCACGATCCTGGCGGCCGCTGAGGAGGTTCGCAAGAGACTGCCGTCCGCGCTACTGCGGCAGCAACTGTCGGGCCACGTCGAAGCTCGCGATCTCCGCCCACTGCCCGGAGCCGTGCTTCGCGAAGAGATGGACGCGCATGTCGCGGAACTGGCTGTTCGCCAGCATCTCCGCGCGCGACTGCGGCGGATCGCCCGTGTAGCCGTGGGTGGGACGGACGGTCAGCGGAGCCGTTTCATTGGCCTGGAATGTGACGTTCTGAAGGAACACCTCTTCCCAGTCTTCCTCGCCGCCGGCGCCGGAGGCGGCCAGCGGCAGGCGCTTGAACACGACGTTCAGCGACAGGGGACGCACGCTGTCGTTCGTAGATTTCCGCAACTTGAAGGTGACGCTGGGGACGAGCTTGTTCCGGCCCTCCACCACGCCCGCGTCGTGATAGCCGGTGCTGATGTCGGTGACCTGAAGCACCTGCTTGACGTCGACTGGTTTCCCGCACCCCGCGAGGACAACAGCCAGCGTCAGGGCGCCGGCTCGCGCGACGGCACTCGGCATGAGTGATTCTATATCGTACGAACCGTCAGAACTCGCGGACCTCGACCTTCTTCAGCACTTCGTCGCGCGTGATCCGGTTCTCCTGGAACGCCGCGAGATCGCTGCCCTTCACGCGCACGACGAGTGTCGACGCGTCGTACACCTCCCCGGGTGTCAGAGGGCCTTCGCTGTCCTGCGCCGCGACCGTCAGCCACTCCTCTGCTCCAACCTTCAGCGCCGCGCTGTACTTCAGCATCGCGTCGATGAGCGCATTCTTCACAGCCTCGGTATACCGCGCATTCGGATCGCCGTTATCCACGAGCGGCTGCAGCGCGGCCGCTGACGCCGCAGGCTGCGGTGTCGTCGTTGCATCGGGAACGGTCTGCGCGGCGGCCATACCAGGCGCAGGCTGCGCGACGGGGGACACGCCGGGTGCTGCAGGAGCGTCGCGCCGCTCGAGCGTCCGGAGGCGGGTTTCAGCATCGCGCCGGACCGACGCGTCCGGATTGTTCGCCACGATCTGCCGCAGGAACTCGCGCTCCTGCTCGCGCAGCAGCACCTGCCGCGACCACACCACGCTCTGCTTCATCATCGGTACGTCGACGACGAAGAAGAAGCCGTAGCCGTCGAGCACGTATCCCCGCGCGCGCGCCGTGCCGGTGACGACGATGCTGCCCGGCTCGTTGAACTGCATCTGGCGCGCGAGCGTTTCCGCGCCGTTCCGGACCGCGTTCGTCAGCACGCCTTCCATCATCTTGATGTCGTCGCGCGAGTTCGGTGGGACCGGTGCCTGCGCGAATGCCGGCGCGCCGATACCGATCAACGATGCCGCGAGAATCCACGTGGCCTTCACGGTTGCACCTCTCGAAGAAGAGGACGCGATGCTGTCAGCACCCAATTCCCAACTTCCACGTGCCAACATTGAATCGAGGGAGTTGGGACTTGGGCGTTGGGAGTTCCGGAGTTGGGAGTTGCCATGCGCTTGGTTCCCGTCATTTCTGCTGCGCTCGGGAAGACGTCAGAATGTAATTTGCCAGATCCCGATGCGCGGCGGCCTCCGCCGTCGTCATCGCATCGATGCGGCCCAGCCCCTGCTGGATGCGCGAGAGATCCGCCAGGCGCTGCGCGTCAACGTCGCGGATCACCTGCGCGATGCGCAGCGCGAGCTCCTGTTGCTGCCGCGACTCGCTCTGCGCGAGCAGATCGCGGACTCGACGCAGAATGTCGGTGTCCGACGCGCGCTGCGATGATGAAAGCGCCGCAGACCGAATCGCGGTTTCGAGCACCGTGAGACGCCGATCCATCGCGGTCAGCACGGCGGGAGTGATCTGCGCCGCGGGCAGCACCGCATCTCCCCGCACGCCCACACCCTCACGCTCACCCACACCCAGCCGCGCACCCGTATCCGAGCCGCCGCGTGCCCAACCTGTGCGCACCGATAATCCGTTCGCACCGTAGGAGACTTCGACGTTCGCGACCGCGAGCGCGGCGGCAAGCACGATGACCGCGGCGGCCGCGAGGCCGAGCGCGGGCGTCCACCAGGTGCGGAGCGACGGCCGGCGCACCTGGGTTATCTGAAACCCGAGATCCGGTTGCGGAGGCACCCACGTCGCAAGATCGTCGCGGACGCCGCGCATCGCGGAGACCTCCCCGCGGCATGCCGCGCACTCGCGAAGATGGCGTTCGAATCGCGCGCGATCCATGTCGCTGATGTCGTCGTAGACGTACCCGACCAGCAAGTCCTTGTCACACATGATTCTCATGTCCTGTCCGCCTGCTCCTCCATGCCCCGCGTCGCCACGGCAGTTCCGTTTGGAATCCCCGGACGCGCCAGTTGACGCCGCAGTACCGTGAGGCCCTGATACAGGCGCGTCTTCACCGTGCTCAAGGGGCAATCGAGCAGGTCGGCAATCTCCTGAAACGTCAGACCGTGATACTCCTTCAAAATGATGGCGGTGCGCTGCTCGTGCGGCAGGTCCGCCATCGCTCGCGCCACGGCGCGACCGATCTCACGCCGCGCCACGAGATCCTCGATCGATTCCCTCGGGGTCGATTCCGACGCCAGCTCGATCAAGTCGACCCCCTCCGGTGCCTGGGCGACCGGCGCGCGCCGCTCCCGGCGAATCCAGTCGCGGCAGAGGTTGAGGGCAATGCGGTAGAGCCATGAGGAAAACTTCGCCTGCCCCTTGAAGCCGGGGAGGGCGCGGTACGCGCGGAGGAACGCCTCCTGACAGACGTCGCGCGCGTCCTCTTCCTTCCCGATCACGCGGTACGCCAGGGCATAAATCGGCCGTTCCCAGCGCAGCACGAGCTGGTTGAAGCTGTCCATGTCGCCCCCCATGGCGCGGGCGACCAGCTCCTCGTCCGACGAGGGCATCCCGATCGAGGACATTAATTAGATTGTCGCTCTATCCCTTGAATCGTCGGGGACCCCTGCGACTAGCTCTGAAATCGTCGGGGACCCCTGCACCGACTTGCTCACTGCATTCGCGCTTCAGCCTTCGCTCCGCTCCGTTCGCCTCAATCGTTCTTTTACATCACCGGGGCCTTGTGCCCTGACCCGCTTACTAGCTTAGACGACCAGGCTCTGGGACTAGTCGGGCCGCAGCCCGTCCGCATTGTCCGCGGTAGTCCGCGGTCGCGGTTTAGAATGGGGCGCACCCCGCATGTCCGAGGCCGCTCCCCCGGAGTTCCGGTCCATGGATTTCCTGGCCCAGGTTCGTCAGCGGCTCTCGGCCGCAGCCAAGGGGCGCCCGTGGCTGATTCTCGTCCGAACAGCCGCCGGAGGCTATCGGACCGGCTGGTTCGAAGGTGTGCACACGGGCGCGCCCGCTCTCGATCCAGCAGAATCGTCCTCGATTGACGCTCTTCTCGCCGGCGGATGCGCTCGCATCTCCACCGGTGAGACCACCCCATCGCTCACGGCAGCCTTCGGCGCGGCGGAAGTGCTAATGACGCCCATCCAGCCCGCGACCACACGCACGGCGCTCGTCACACCCGTCTCGAACGACGGAATGATTTCGGCCGAGCTGATCTCGCTGATCGCCGCATGGCTCGAGCTCACACGTGCGGATCGGGAAATCCAGTCGCACCAGCGGGTTCGCGAGGTGGTCCTGGTGTTCTCCCGCAGCGTGTCGTCGGCGCTCAGCTTCGCCTCGGCGCTCGACGCCGTCGCGCGCGAGATCGCCGGGATCTTCGGCGCGGCGGAGGTGGTGTTCTGGCTGCACGATCGGCGGGCCCGCGAGCTCGAGCTCACCGCATCGTCCGACGGACCATCGGGCCGCGGCACGCGTGTCGCCAACGACGCTCCGGACCATCCGGGGGCGGTGGGTTTGCGGCTCGATGCGCCTGTATTGAACGGCCGCGAGTTGATCGCGCCGCTTCGGGGCTGGAGGCGCGCGCTTGGTGCGCTCGTCGTCCACGACATCGGTGAGAGCGGCCTCGATGCAGGTGAGCTGACGGATTTCGCGCGCGAGCTCGCGCGTCAGCTCTCCGCAGCGATCGAGAACGTGCAGTTGATCGACGAGATTCTGCGGCAGCGCCGGCTGCTCGAAGACACCTTCAACTCGCTCGTCGATCTCGTCGTCGTGACCGATCGCGATCTCAGGATCGCGCAGACGAACGAAACCTTCGCGGCGCGTGTCGGCATCGAGCGCCAGGAGCTCGTCGGACGGCCGCTTCAGGATCTTGTCGGGCCGGAGATCGCGGCGCGGGCAGCGACCGCGGGCGTCCAGGGTGCAGCCGCGCAGGCGGCCACGCAGATCGAGGATGCCCGGCTCGGAGGCGTGTTCCTGGTGACCGCGACGCCGCTTGTCAGCGCCGACGCGCGGACGCTCGGCCGGGTGCTCGTCGCGCGCGACATTACGCGGCAGACGCGTCTCGAGCGCGAGCGCGAAGCGCTCCGGGGAAGGCTCGCCCAATCCGAGAAGCTCGCGTCGCTCGGCCAGTTCGTCGCCGGCATCGCGCACGAGATGAACAATCCGCTGCAGGGGGTGCTCGGACATCTGGAGCTCCTGATCGGGACCTCGGAGCAGGCGCGCCCGCTTCGACGGCAGCTCCGGCAGATCTATCAGGACGCGGATCGGGCGGCCAAGATCGTGAGCAACCTGCTCGCGTTCACGGGGTCGCACCGCATGAAGCGGCGGCGCGTCCAAGCGGATCGCCTCGTCACGCGCGCGCTAGCGAGCCGCCGCCTGCCGCAAAAACGGCTGGGCATCGAGGTCGTGCGCACACAGGACGAGCGAGCCGTGATTCAAGGAGATTCGTTCCTGCTTCAGCAGGCGTTCCTGAACATCCTCATCAACGCCGAACACGCGCTCGCGTCCGTCCCGGAAGGCCAGCGCCGGATCACGATCGAAACCGCGGCCGATACGTCGATTCCTCGCGTGAGCGTCACCATCCGCGACAGCGGGCCCGGCATTCCGCCTGACGTGCTTCCGCGAATCTTCGATCCCTTCTTCACCACGAAAGACGTCGGCCAGGGAACCGGCCTCGGCCTCGCGATCACCTACGGGATCGTGCAGGAACACGGCGGCACCATTTCGGCGGCGAACGATCCGGCAGGCGGCGCGTCCATCCGCATCGACCTTCCGGGCGCGGAAGTGGTGGTAAAGTGACACACGGTCATCCCGTTCATGATCGATGAAAGCTTTTTGACGACCGAAGAGGTACTCGAGTACCTCCAGGTCAACCTGCGGACCGTCTACCGCCTGATCAAGGCCGGGCGGATTCCGGCGGTGCGCGTCGGTCGTCAGTGGCGATTCCGGAAGCGCGACATCGACGCGTGGCTCGAGACGCAGCGTCCGCGCGGCGCGCGTGGCGGGACCTCGAGCGCGCCGCGCACGGCGGGCGCCGCTCCATCGGGCCGGCCGCGGGTCCTCGTCGTGGACGACGAGGCGAGCATTCGCGATCTGCTGTCGAAGACGCTTGCGCTCGCCGAGTACGACGTCGATCTCGCGCCCGACGGCCGCACGGCCCTCGATCGGCTGCGCGTGATGCCCTACGATCTGCTCATTACAGACCTCAAGATGCCCGGCGTCGACGGGCTCACCGTCATCCGCGAAGCACGCCGCCTCAAGACCGACCTCCCCGTCGTCATCATCACCGGCTATTCGACAGAGGCCAGCGCCATCGAAGCCGTGAATCTCGGGGTTTCCGGCTACCTGACAAAGCCGTTCCGCGTCCCGCGCGTCCTCGCCGTCGCTGCCAAAGCGCTGGGCGAGTAGCCAGGTTTTATCGCGCAGCGAGAGTCGCGCGGGTACGAGGGCGGCGACCTTGCGCGCTACGCGGGATTGCGCGCTCCTGCACCCTTTCCTGGCTGCACTGTGCAGGGTCTTGACTAGCCTCAGCAGTTCCGTTTAAGCTGTCTTTGTTGTCATATAAAGTCTCGTAACAAACTCTTATATGACATTAATTCAGTCTATAGACGGAAAGTATGACCATGCGAATGCCGACCTTTGAGGCGCTCCTGACGACGGATGAGGTCTTAGCTCAGCTAAGGATCACGCCGCGACGAATGTACAGGCTGATTCGCTCCGGCGACCTGCCGGCCGTCCGGATCGGCCGGCAGTGGCGATTCAGGCCCGAAGACATCGAGACGTGGATGCACAGGCAGCATGTCAGCTGCCCTGAGCCGGATCCCAGCGCCGGATGCGCCGCGGCGGCTGTCGGGACGATGGGACGCTCGCGAGGCTAACTTGGAGAGATCATGACACTGCGCCTCGTGAACATTGGCCGTACAACACAGGCTCGTACACAGCGACGCTCACCTACACGGCTGCCGCGCCGTAACCGATAACTGGCCGGGAACCGCCCGGCACGTTCGCACGCGTTTTCATCGTCTTCCCAGCTGTGCCCTGGCGTTCGCCGCGCTTGCCGCGCCGACGAACGCCCAACCCGTCGCGTCCACCGCCGTTCCCGCCGTCCCCTCCGCTGACGTCCGAACGATTGCAAAGCTCTCGCTCTCCTCCACGAACGTCGCGTTTCCCGGTGCAGATGCGGATCTCGTTCCACGCGCCTCCTCGATTGGAGGCGCGCTTTCGATCAGCGCAAAGGCGCGTGCGGCCAGCCCGTCGCCAGGCTCCGCTGACTGCGAAACCACACAGGAACCGCATTGCTGGGGTGAGCAATCCTAACCGGATGCCACCTTCTGCTCTGTACCTTCAGCGACACGCCGCGCGGGACAGAAACGGCCAGACTGGCCCGATAGCGCAGCTTTCAGGTCGTCCGAACCTGACCGTCGGGCGACCGCCGGACGACGCGCGACGTGTGCGCCTTGTGTTAAAATGCCATCCTCCTGTGCCGGTAACCCGTTCGCAGCTAACTGTTTGGCGTTAGCTGTCGCACCTGGCTCGGTTTCCCCGTGATTCAGCTCACAGCCGTTTCGAAATCCTTCGGCGATCGCGTCCTGCTCGACAACGTCACCTGGCAGATCGACGATCGGGAGCGCGTCGGTCTGAGCGGTCCGAACGGCGCCGGCAAGACCACGCTGCTGAAGATGCTCGCCGAACTGGATGAGCCCGACTCGGGCCAGGTCGTGAAGCCCGCCGGCCTGACCATTGGCTACCTGCCTCAGGACGGCCTGAATCACAGCGGACGCACGCTGCGCGACGAGGCGAGCCTGGCGTTCAAGCCGCTGCTCGACATCCGCGATGAGATCGCCGCGCTCGAGGATCGGCTCGGCCACGACGACGCGTCGCAGGACGAGCACGAGGCGATGCTCACGCGTTACGCCGAGCTACAGGACGCGTTCAGACGCGGCGAGGGCTACAGCATCGATCTGAAGGTGACGACGGTGCTGCGCGGACTCGGGTTCTTGGAAGAGGATCTCGACAAGCCCACAGAAACGTTCTCCGGCGGCTGGCAGATGCGCATCGCGCTCGCGCGGCTGCTCCTCGGGCGTCCCGGGCTCCTCCTGCTCGACGAGCCGACGAACCATCTCGATCTCGAAGCGCGCAACTGGCTCGAGGAGTACCTCTCGACGTATCCGCACGCGGTCATCCTCGTCTCGCACGATCGCTTCTTCCTCGATGCCGTCGTCACGCGCATCACCGAAATCGGGATGCGCACGCTGACGGACTACGTCGGCAACTACACGGCGTACGTCCGCGAGCGGGACGCGCGAATGGAGCGGCTGCGACAGCAGAAGCGAGAGCAGGACGAAGAGATCGAGCGAATGCAGGCGTTCATCAACCGCTTTCGCTATCAGGCGACGAAGGCCTCGCAGGTGCAGAGCCGGATCAAGATGCTCGACAAGATCGTGCCCATCGAGATTCCGCCCGAGCGGAAACGCGTGCGCTTTCATTTTCCGCAGTGCCAGAAGAGCGGTCGGATGGTACTCGAGCTGAAACGCGCGCGAAAGGCGTACGGGACGCGCTGCGTGTTTGCGGACGTCACGCTGCACATCGAGCGCGGCGATCGGATCGCGCTGATCGGACCGAACGGCGCGGGCAAGTCCACGCTGATGCGCATGCTCTCGGGAGTCGAGGCGCCGGACGGGGGCACCCGCACCGAAGGGCATCACCTCGTGACGCAGTACTTCGCGCAGGACGAAGCGACCCGCCTGGATTCGACGCTGACGGTGTACCAGACGCTCACGGGCGATTCGCCGATCCACATGGTCCCGCACATCCGGACGATCCTCGGAGGATTCCTCTTCTCCGGCGACGACATCGAGAAGCCGGTGCGCGTGCTGTCAGGAGGCGAGCGCACCCGGCTCGCCGTGGCACGCATGCTGCTGCGGCCGGCCAACACATTGCTCCTCGACGAGCCCACGAATCACCTCGATCTCGATTCGAAGGACGTACTGCTCGAAGCGCTCGAGGATTTCGGCGGCACACTGATCTTCGTTTCGCACGACCGGTACTTCGTCGACAAGCTCGCGACCAAGATCATCGAGGTCGGCCATGGCGACGCGCTGGTGTATCCGGGTACATACGAGGAGTTCCTGTGGAGCCGCAAAGCGCGCGAACGGGAATCCGCTGCAGCGCCCGCGCGCCAGACCCAACCCGCGGCGTCAGCGGTTCGACACGCTCCGCCCGCAAAGACCCGCGAGTCGGCTCCTCAGCCGAAAAGCATCGGGGTCGCGCCGAGCTATGCCGACAAGAAGCGGCAGGACGCGGAGGCCCGGCGCGCGCGGCGCGACCAGGAAGCACGCCTGCGGCGCGTCCAGGAGCTCGAGACGCGGATCGCCGATCGCGAGCAGGCCATCAAGGACCTCGAACGCACGATGGCTGCGCCCGGCTTCTACGACGATCGCGACGCCGCACAGCCGATCATCGATCGCCATCAGGCCCTGATGTGGGAGGTCGGTGACTTGATGAACCAGTGGGAGACTCTGCAGACAGACACAAAAGTGTAAGTACCAGCCAGATTTGTCATCACTCCGTCGATCGCGCACGGGCGCGATCGGGCATTTTCCCGAACAAACTCGCGCATGAGAGGGCTCGGCGCCGGGGCATACCCTTTGCCCCAACGGCCCAGGTCCCGGACGAGTGTCGGGCGGAGTGTACGCCGGCGGCACTCGTCCAGCCTGACGGCTGTAAACAGCAGATGGAAAAGCGCTTGGCTCAGTCTCACACGGCGATTACAATATCGTCGCCCGAACCGCTGCCCGGGTTCGAGGCTGTTGTCATGTCCAGACGAAAGCCGCGTGCGGCGCGTCGCCCCGAGCCTGGGCGAGGGGCGAGGCCGGGCACGAAGCCCGTGCGCAAGCCCAAGCGCCGGCCCGCCGGAGATCCGGCCGTCCCGGACGGGTTCTACCGCGACCTCGTGTGGAACCTGCGCAACGGGGTCGTCGCGATCATGCGCGACGGCCGCATCGCCGTGATGAACGACAACGCGTACGGGATCCTCGGGCTGAAGGCGCGTCCGTCGGACATCGGCCGGCCCTTCGCGGAGGTGCTGAAGGACGTGCCCGACGTTTGCCGCATTCTCGCGGGCTCGTTCGATCTCTCGCACCTGCCGAACCGCGCCGAGCTGCGGCTCAAGCGCAGCGGCAAGGTGATCGGCTACACGCTGTCGCACGTCCTGAACGGCCGCGGCCGGCCGATCGGAGCCACGCTGTTTTTCAAGGACCTGACTCGCGTCGAGCAGGAAGAGGAGCGGGAGCGGCTGCGCGATCGGCTTGCGGCGCTGGGCGAGATGGCCGCGGCGATCGCGCACGAAGTCAAGAACCCGCTGGCGGGAATCGAAGTGATGGCGGGGATTCTCAAGCGACAGCTTCCCGCGTCCGAAGACGCGCAGACGATCCTTGCGGACATCATCAAGGAAGCGAAGATGGCCAACGCCATCGTCCTCGAGGTGCTCGAGTTCGTTCGTCCGATTCGTCTGCAGGTGGAGCATATCGCGCTGCGTGACGTGCTGCGGGACGCAATCGTGATGGCGGACAGCCACGTGGCGAAAGGCAACGTGCGGGTCGCCGTTGCGATCCCGCCGGAGCTGCATCCGATTCAGGGCGATCCTCACCAGCTGCGGCAGCTCTTCACGAATCTTCTGACCAACGCGTTCGAGGCGCTCGCCGGCACGGGCGAGGTGCATATCCAGGGCACGACCATCGCCGCGGAGGAGGAGACGGTGCCGGGCGTGGAGCCCGCGGGACCGATGGTGCTGGTCACGGTGAGCGACAGCGGCCCGGGCGTGCCGCCGGAAGTCGCCGATCGAATCTTCAGCCCGTTCTTCACGACGAAGCCGCAGGGCTCGGGGCTGGGGCTCGCGATCGTCCGCAAGATCATCGACGCGCACGACGGGCGCATCGATCTCACGCCGCGGCACGGAGGCGGGACGACGTTTCGCGTGACGTTGCCGGTGAAGAACCAGCACGAGCTGTTCGGATAGCAGAGGAGCATATGGGACGGATTCTGGTTGCGGACGACCACGATTCACTGAGACGCGGGATCGTTCGCGCGCTGTCGGACGCGCACCACGAGGTCGACGAGGCGCCGAACGGCAACGTGGCGATCGAGAAGCTCCACGAAGGGCAGTTCGATGTCGTCCTGAGCGATCTGAAGATGGGCGGCAGCGACGGCCTCGACGTGCTGCGGACGGCGAAGGCGCTGCACCCGTCGACCGCGGTGATCCTCATGACGGCGTTCGGATCGGTGCACACGGCCGTCGAGGCGATGAAGATCGGGGCGTTCGACTACGTCCAGAAGCCGTTCGAGATCGAGGAGATGGAGCTCAAGGTGGAAAAGGCGATCGAGGTGCGCCGCCTCCGCCACGAGATCGAGTATCTCCGCCACACGCAGCAGGACATCTACGAGTTCGACCGGATCGTCGGCGCGAGCGGCGCGCTGCAGTCGGTGCTCGCGATCGTGAAGAAGGTCGCGAAGAGCAACACCACGGTCCTGATCCGCGGCGAAACGGGCACGGGTAAGGAGCTCATCGCCGGCGCGATCCACCACAACTCGCTGCGCGCGGGGCGGAATTTCGTCAAGGTGAACTGCGCGGCGCTGCAGGAGAACCTGCTCGAGTCCGAGCTGTTCGGCCACGAGAAGGGCGCGTTCACCGGCGCGGACAAGCAGCGCGTCGGCCGCTTCGAGCAGGCGGACGGCGGCACGTTGTTCCTCGACGAAGTCGGCGACATGAGCGCCAACACGCAGGCGAAGATCCTCCGCGTCCTGCAGGAGCACGAGTTCGAACGCCTCGGCGGGACGCGAACGCTGCGAACCGACGTCCGGGTGATTGCGGCGACGAACCGCAACCTGCCGCAGATGGTCGCGAACGCGCAGTTCCGCGAGGACCTGTACTACCGGCTCAACGTCGTGTCAATCGACATGCCGCCGCTGCGCGAGCGGAAGGATGACATCCCAGCGCTCGCGACGTTCTTCCTGCGCCGCTTCGCGGGCGAGCTGAAGAAGAAGCTCGATGGGCTGTCGCCCGAGGCGCTGAAGCTGCTGATGCGCTACAACTGGCCCGGCAACATCCGCGAGCTGGAGAACGCCATCGAACGCGCGGTGCTGCTGACGGAAGGTCCGCTGCTCTCCAACGCGGATCTGCGTCTCGGCGAGCTCTCGACGAGCACGCCGTCGAGCGACGGCAGCCCGGTCGTCAAAATCCCGCCGACGGGGATCCCGCTCGAGGAGATCGAGCGGCAGGCGCTCGTCGAAGCGCTGAAGATGTCGAACTGGGTGCAGAAGGACGCGGCGGAACTGCTGTCGATCAGCCCGCGCGTGATGAACTACAAGATCAAGACACTCGCGATCGAGTACCCGCGCGGCCGCCGGGTCGTCGCGGAGCCACAGACCGCGCCTGCGTCGCCCGCCGCGTAGCGCAGGACTTCAGTCCCGCGGATCGTGGCGCGGCCCTTTCAGGGCTGCGATCCGTCATCGCCGCGGCTTGCGCGGCGCGATCGAGAACCCCGCGATGTCGAATCCACCGGGGTTCAACCGATCGTACGTGTTCCCGAACGTCCAGCACTTCGCGATGCTCAGGAACAGCGTCATGTTCTTCGTCGGTCCGAACAGGCGCACGTCCGCGAGGCGCACGCTCATCCCCCACGTATAACCCAGTCGGATCTGGTGCGACCCGGATACGTCCGGCATGCGCAGCAGCAGAATCCCCGGCGGGCCGAAGAACTGCACGCGCCCCACGTCCACCAGGCTGATGTGCGATCCAATCAAGCCGTAATAGCGAATGTCCGACGAGGTCGTGGACCACAGGCCGTCGAGATGAAGACGCGAGAGGAACGATGAGTGCGTCACCTTCTCCTGATTGGCGCGCGCGGTCTGCGTCTGGAGGCGAATGCGCTCCGCTTCGATGTCGACGTTCATGCCCGCGACGATCCGGCACGCGTGATCGACATCTCTCGGCGGCGGCGCGAGAGGATTGGGTGGAAGGCTGCGGCAGTACGGCTCGAGCCAGTCCGGCGTTGCGGGCCGCGGTTTGCGCGGAACGATCTTGCCGTACGGGTTGTGCGCGGGCTCGTTGCGCCAGCGCTTCTCCTGCCGCTGCCAGTCGATCATCGCGTCGAGCCACTTCGCGAGCTCCTGCTCTTGATCGCGCGACAACTGCGCCGCCGTCGCGAGACGGACCGGCGCGAGGACGATCGGGGTGGACGGAAGCGGACGCTCCTGTGCGTACGACCACGGAGCCATCAGCAAGAGTGAGGCGACCGCAAACGCCGCCGTGCCGAAAGTGCGCATGGGTCCTGCCCCGAAAGGGTGACGAGAGGGCCCATCATCCTGCCGCGGGGCCCCCTCGTCAAGAGCAGTCGCGATTACGCTTTTGGGTGGGCCTTGCGGTAGGTGTCGAGGAGCTGGGCGGCGTTCACGTGCGTGTAGCGCTGCGTGGTGCTGAGACGCGCGTGCCCGAGGAGTTCCTGAATGGCGCGCAGGTCGGCCCCGGCCTCCAGCAGGTGGGTGGCGAAGGAATGCCGCAGCGCATGGGGGCTGATCCCGTAGCGGGTGCTGCAGGCAGCGACGTACCTCCGCACGAGCTTGTCGACGCTGCGCGTCGAGAGGCGTCCGCCGCGGTAGTTCAGGAACAGCGCCTCCCGCCGCCCCGTGCTCTGACCCCGGAGTGTGGCGGTTTTGCCGGACCCCGGGGTCAGAGCCCCCGACGCGCGGCCTCGAGGCAAGTCGTTGACGCGTTTGCTCAAACCCTCGCCGCCGTCCCGCGAGCTCTGACCCCCGACTGTGGCGTCTTTGCGCGACGCCGGGGTCAGAGCACCGGGAGGCAGGAATCGCTCACGGTCCGCGAGCCAGGCGCGGAGGGCGTCGGCGGTCGGAGGATTGAAGGGGACGATCCGTTCCTTGCGCCCCTTCCCCAGGACGCGGACGACCCGGCCCGAGAGGTTGACGTCCTCGAGATCGAGGCCCACCAGCTCGCTCAGGCGCAGCCCGGACGCGTAGAACAGCTCGAGAATCGCACCGTCGCGGCGGCCCAGCGCCGTGGCCCGATCCGGCATGTCCAGCAGCTTCGACATCTCCTCGACGGCAAGGTGCGCGGGAATCCGCTGCTCCCGCTTCGGCGTGCCGACGAGCGCCGCCGGGTCTCCCTCCAGAACGCCTTCGCGCCGGAGATACCGGCCGAACGCGCGGATGGCGGAGAGCTTGCGCGCGGCGGACGCCTTCGAGTTGCCCCGGTGCGCGCGATCGCCCAGAAACGCGCGCGCGCTCAGATGGTCCAGATCGACCGCCGTCAGATCCGCCTGACGCCGGCCACACTGCGCCGCCACGAACGCGAGGTATTGCGACAGATCGCTCTCATACGCGCGCACGGTGTGTGCCGACGCGTTCTCGTTGTATTGAAGATGCTCGAGAAAATCCCTTAATCGATCCTTCACTCAGCGAAGGTCCTGGGCGTGAACCGCGTCGGTCGACGCCATCCACGCCCCGAGATCCGCCAGCGCCCGCTCCGAGATCGCAACCTTCCGATCCGGTTTTCGCCGCGGCGGCCGATCGAGCGGCGGCAGCAGGCCGAACGCGATGTTCGACGGCACATAGTGTTTCGGATCGGCGTGCGACACGTAATAGGACAGCGCGCCGATTGCCGTCGTCCGCGGCGCAACGAGAAGGGGATCTCCCTGGATGAGCGCAGCCGCATTGCGACCCGCGATCAGACCGGACGCGGCGGATTCGACGTAGCCTTCGACGCCGGACATCTGTCCCGCAAAGAACAGGTCGTCGCGCATGCGAGTCTGCCACGTCGGACGCAGCACCGTGGGCGAATTGACGTACGTGTTGCGGTGAATCATGCCGAACCGGACGAATTCCGCCGACTCGAGCCCGGGGATGAGACGCAGGACCCTCGCCTGCTCGCCCCACTTCATCTGCGTCTGAAAGCCGACGAGGCTGAAGTGATCGCCGGCAATGTTGTCCTGCCGCAGTTGGACGACCGCATAGGGCTCACGCGACGTGCGCGGATCGGGCAGCCCGACGGGCTTCATGGGGCCGAATCGGAGTGTGTCGACGCCGCGAGCGGCCATCACCTCGATCGGAAGACAGCCCTCGAAGAACTTTGCCCGATCGAAATCATGGAGCGGCGCCTTCTCCGCCGAGATGACGGCGTCGTAGAAGCGTCCGTACTCCTCGCGCGTGAAGGGGCAGTTCAGGTAATCCCCTTCTCCGTCGTCCACGCCGCAGGCGGGTGGGGACTGGATCTTCCGGCTAAAGTCGGAAGCCACGGGAAGACTCCGTCCCCAACGCGACGCGCGATAGACCTTCGTGCGGTCGATGCTCTCGGCGAGCACGATCGGGCTGATCGCGTCGTAGAAATAAAGATGGTCCGAACCGACGAGCGCCGCGATCTGCGCGCTGAGCGCGTCCGACGTGAGCGGGCCCGTCGCGATGATGACGGGGCCGTCGGACGGTGACGGAATCTCCGTCACCTCGTCACGGACGATGGAGATCAAGGGATGGGTGGAGATCGCCTCCGTCACGCGCGCGCTGAACTGTTCGCGGTCAACCGCGAGCGCCGCGCCGGCAGGGACCCGCGTCGCATCCGCGGCGTGCATGACGATCGACCCAAGCCGCCGCATCTCCTCCTTCAGGAGACCGACGGCATTATCGAGCTTGTCGCCGCGAAACGAGTTGCTGCACACCAGCTCCGCGAGACCGTCCGTCTTGTGAACGGCCGTCGCGCGCACTGGCCGCATCTCGTGCAGGACGACAGGAACGCCGCGGGACGCAGCCTGCCACGCGGCCTCGCTGCCCGCAAGCCCGCCGCCGACAATGGTGACGCTGCGCCCGTCAATTCCCAACGTCCAACTCCCAACTCCTCAAGCCGTCAGATTACCAGAACCCCGGAATCTGGGAATTGGGAGTTGGGAATTGGAGGTTGGGAGTTGGAAGGGAGTCTTCAAGCGGGCGCGAGCTCTTCCGACCGCACGTACTCGCAGTCCTCGTTGTTGCACACGAGCTGCCGGCCGTGCCGCTTGGTAATCTTCTCCACGAGGAAGGGTGCGCCGCAGTCCGGACACTTCTCCGGAACGGGCCTGTTCCACAGCGTGAAGTCGCAGTCGGGATAGTTCGCGCAGCCGTAGAACACCTTGCCGCGCCGTGACTTGCGCTCGACGATGTCGCCGCCGTCCTTCGGGCAGAGAACGCCCGTGGACTTCTGCTTCACGTACTTGCAGGACGGATAGTTGCTGCACGCCGTGAACTCGCCGAAGCGCCCCTGCTTGAGCACGAGATTCGATCCGCACTTCGGGCACTTCTCGTCGAGCATTTGATCCGGCTTGGCGGCGGTCACGCCCGCCTTCGTCGCAATCAGTTTGCGGGTCGTCTTGCAGTCGGGATATCCCGTGCAGGCGAGGAACTGGCCGAACCGGCCGCGCTTGACGACCATCGGCTTGCCGCAGTTCTCGCACGTTTCCTCGATTTCGCCTTCGGCGCCGGGCTCGGGTGCCTCCAGCTCGCGCGTGTTCTCGCAATCGGGATACCCGCTGCAGGCGAGGAACAGGCCGAACTTGCCCGCCTTGATCACCATCGGCTTGCCGCACTTGTCGCACGCGACAGGCGGGGACGGCTCGACGCCCTCCTTGATGTTGGGCATCTCCTTCTCGGCGCGCTTCAAGTCCTTCTTGAACTTCGCGTAGAAGCTCTCGAGCGTGCGCTCGTAATCGTTGTTCCCCTGTTCGATCTCGTCGAGCTGCTCCTCCAGCTTCGAGGTGTAGTCGGGATCGAGGATGTCGTCGAACGCAGGGCTAAGCAGCTTTTCGACGAGCATGATGCCGAGCAGCGTCGGCTTGAAGCGCCCGTCGATCTTGTTCACGTACTCGCGCGCCTGGATGACGGTGATGATCTGCGCGTACGTGCTCGGGCGGCCGATGCCGTTCTCCTCGAGCGCCTTGACGAGCGTCGCCTCGCTGTAGCGTGGCGGCGGCTGCGTGAACTTCTGCTCCGGCTTCAACTCGCGCAGCGTCAGCTCGTCACCTTTGGCGAGCGCCGGCAGCAGCCCTGCCGCATCCTCGTCGTCCGCCGACGCGGCATCGGGTCCTGGCCCCGTGCGCTCCTCCGCCGCGGGCTCCTGGTTGTAGACGGCGAGCCATCCGGCAAACTTCGGGACGGAGCCCTTGACGCGGAACAGGTACTCGCGCGCTTTGATGTCGACCGTCGTTTCGTCGAAGGTCGCCGGCGGCATCTGCGACGCAACGAACCGGTTCCAAATCAGCCTGTAGAGGTAGTACTGATCGTGTGTGAGATGGGCGCGGACAGCGTCCGGGTGGTACTGCATCGACGTTGGACGGATCGCTTCGTGCGCATCCTGGGCATCCGCCTTCGCGCGATAGTAGGTCGGCTTCTCCGGCACGTAGTCGGGCCCGTACGTCGTTCCGATGAACTGCCGGACATCGCCGAGCGCCTGATCGGAAACGCGGGTCGAATCCGTTCGCATGTACGTGATGAGACCGACCGAGCCTTCTCCGGGCAGCTCGATCCCTTCGTACAACTGCTGGGCGATCATCATCGTCTTCTTGACGGGAAAACGCGACGCCTGCTGCAGCTTGCTGGTGATGAACGGTGGAACCGCGTTCCTGCGGCGTTCGCGCGTGGTCACCGAGTCGACGATCCAGCGCGCACCGCGCAGATCGGCGAGGACGGCATTCGCCTCTTCCTCGTTGCCGATCTTGATCGCCGCGTCCCCCTTCTTCTGCAGGCGCGCGTCGAATTCCGGCGGCACCGCACCGGCGAGCCGGGCGGTGAGGTTCCAGTACTCCTCGGGGACGAACCTCTCGATCTCGCGTTCGCGGTCGCACACGAGCTTCAGCGCGACCGACTGCACGCGGCCCGCGCTCAACCCGCGGCGAACCTTGTCCCACAGCAGCGGGCTGATCTTGTAGCCAACGAGGCGATCGAGCACGCGGCGGGCCTGCTGCGCGTCGACCATCTTCTTGTCGATCGACGTGGGATGGTCCAGGGCGGTGAGGACGCCCTTCTTCGTGATCTCGTTGAACATCAGGCGGCGGATCTTCTTTCGATTTCCGCTGCCAAGCTCTTCCGCCAGGTGCCAGCCAATCGCCTCGCCTTCACGATCCGGGTCGGTCGCGACGAAGATTTCCGACGCCTTCTTCGCTTCCTCCTTCAGCTCCTTGAGGACCTTCTTGCGGCTGGCGATCACCTCGTACGACGGCTCGAAGCCATCGTCCACGTCGACGCCAAGCTTGCTCTTGGGCAGATCGCGAACGTGACCCATCGAAGCCACGACTTTGTAATCGCGCCCGAGATATTTATTGATGGTCTTCGCCTTTGCCGGCGACTCGACCACCACTAATGCCTTAGCCATAAACCTGCCTTCAACGTTACACCGTTTGCGACGGCCGCCGGAAACGACCGCCCGGCACCCGCACGAGGCGCCCCTGCAATTCCCACTCTGTCAGCCGCGCCAGCAGGCGCGGCCCGGCAACGCCCGTCAGGGCTGCCAGATCTTCAAAGCCGTAGAGTTCGTCCACGGCCATCCGTTCCAGTAAAGGGTCTGATTTCAGAAACTTGGGCGGTCCATCCGGCACCGGGACCGCACCGGGCCAGCCCAGCTCTTCCAAGATATCGTCCGCAGTCTCGACGACCTTTGCGCCGTCCTTCAGCAACCCATGCGATCCTCGGTTGCGTCCGCTCAGGATGCTGCCGGGCACCGCCATCACGTCGCGGCCCTGCTCCATGGCACACCGGGCGGTGATGAGCGATCCACTGCGCTCCGATGCTTCGACGACCACGACTGCCAAAGAGATCCCACTGATCAGGCGGTTCCTCAACGGAAAGTGCTCGGGGAGCGGGGGGGCGCCGGGCCCCAGCTCACTGACCAAAGCTCCTGAACCGCAGATACTTACGGCCAAATCCCGGTGCTCGGCCGGGTAAATCGTGTCGGGTCCGCTGCCAAGCACGGCCACCGTCGTCCCGCCCGCGTCCAGGCAGCCCCTGTGCGCTGCTCCGTCGGCTCCGCGTGCCAGTCCGCTCACGACGGTCAGCCCCCTGCCCGCCAGTTCCCGGGCCAGTCGCGCGGCCACCTCCAGCGCGTACGGAGTTGCAGCACGCGAACCAACGATCGCGACGGCGGGCGCGCAAAGTGCAGCCGCGTGGCCGCGCACCCACAGCACAGGGGGCGGGTCCGGAATCGTCGCAAGAAGCGCCGGATAGCGCTCGTCGTCCCACGCAACAACCGCGATGTGCCCGCGAGATGCCGTGGCCAGCAGCGCCGCCGCGGCTTCGCGGGCGGCCGCCGCGATGCTTTCGACCGCGGCGTCCCCGCTCGAGGCCGCAATCACGTCCTCGAGCGACACGGAATGCTTGGATTGTGCCCGAAGCTCCTTGAAGACCGCAGCGGCACGGCGGCGGTCGATCCCGGGAAGCGTCGAAAGGGCGACGGCGCTCGGCAGATCCATGACGATCCTCGCGCGACGCCGTGTGCGGGCTCCGGAAAAACGTAGAGGCCGAGCGCGCGCGGCGGCAGCCGCAAGAACGCCCGACCCCTGTCCTTATTATAGGGCCGCGTGTCCTCACACGTAAACCGCTCGCTTACGCACGCTGTGACAAGCTTACGAGAACCGGCGGCAGAACATCGGAAATCGCAGCCAATTTCACGTTCAGGTCGTGGTACGTGCATTGCTGTTCAAAAGGCTCTTTTGATTCGCGCGCAGACGCAGAACTCGGCGGCGCACGGTTTTCAGGACTAGCCATTTCACGCGGGGAACGGTGTATAGTGGGCGCTAAACCCATGCAGCGGCGAGTGCTCGTGTTTCTCGCAGCGTTGTTGGTGATCTCCTCCGTCGCCGGCGCGAACGATCGCTCGAAGGCGAAAGAACAGGTCGAATTCGGCATCAAGGTGGCGCAGAGCGGCCTCTGGAACGAGGCGCTGTACCGCTGGCAGCGCGCCGTGGAACTGGATCCATCCTATGCGGCGGCGTGGAACAACCTCGCCATCGCATTCGAGCATGAAGGGCGTTTCGAGGAAGCCAAACAGGCGTACGAAAAGGCGCTGCAACTCGACGCGAAGAACATGCTCATCAAGCAGAACTACGATCTCTTCAAGGAAATCAATGAGCGCACGAAACGCCGCAGCGCTCGCTAGCCTCGTCCTCGCGTTCGTCGTCGCGGGATGTACCGGCTTCTACGAGATTCCGATCGAGACGCCGATCCAGCCGAAGATGGACGTCTCCGGCTTCCAGCGTGTGCTGGTGGCCGGCTTCATCAGCGGCGGGACCGACGATGTGGATGCGAACCTGGAGACGGTCCGACTGCTTCGCAGCCAGCTGCGCACGAAGTCGCCGCTTCGCGTGATCGAAGCGGAAGTGCTGCCCCTCGCGGATATCGCGACCGATCAGCAGGAAAAAGAAGCGCAGCCGAAGCAGGGGGGACCGGGCGACGGCAACGGCAACGGATCGCATTCCGGTGAATCGCCTCTGCCCGTCCCGCAACTCCCGCCTGCGGCGGCGGCGGCCCCGGCCGACACGTCGCACCGCGCGGCGGATCCGAAGGCCTCCGCCGAACCCAGGATCCGGAACGAAAAGGACCTGACGAAGTACGACAAGATCTTTGCGGACGCGGCGTACTGGAAGAAGCTCGGCGAGGAATATCAGAATCCGCTGATTGTGACGGGCACCGTGCTGTTCACGCCGCATCAGGCGTCGGGCTTCGTGATGCAGAACCGGGAGGTGTACGACTCGTTCGGCCGACGCAGCGTCATCCCGGTGCGCATGTACATGGAGCGCAAAGGATTCATCCTGCAGCCGAAGTTCGTCTTCATCGACGGCCGCACCGGCGCGATCCTTTACTCGGAGGGGTTTCGGGAAGAGATCCTCTACAACGCGCAGCAGAACACGCCAGCGCTCTCGTCCTACTTCGAGCTGATGGACCGCCTGATGCCGAGCTTCCTCAGCACGTTGAGCGCGCAGAAGATTCGCGGCACGCGCGTGCTGCTGAAGTAGCCGCGGCAACCCCTCTAACCATCATCCCGTCAGCGACTTGCGGCACGGCGATCGACCGTGTTACCCTAGAGTTTTGCCCGACACGCGTGAGGAGCGTTCTGAACGTGTTTGCAATCATTCAAAGCGGCGGACGTCAGGTCAAGGTGGTTCCGGGCGCCGTGATCACCGTGGATCGGATCGATGCGCAGCCGGGTGACGAGGTCAGCATCGACCGCGTCCTGTTCCTGGAAAAGGACGGCGGCGAGGTCCTGGCCGGGGCGCCGTTCGTGCCCAACGTGAAGATCCTCGGGGTCGTCGACGGCGAGTCGCGCGGTCCGAAAATCCGCGTCTTCAAGAAGAAACGCCGCAAGGGGATGCGCGTGACCAGAGGGCACCGCAGCACGTACACGCGCGTCCGCGTCACCGGCATCAATCTCGCGTAACAGAGGTCCGCACGCGGACAGGATTTCGTCATGGCACACAAGAAAGGTCAGGGCAGCTCCCGCAACGGGCGCGACAGCAATTCGCAGCGTCTCGGCGTCAAGCGCTTCGACGGCAACATCGTCACCGGCGGATCGATCCTCGTGCGGCAGCGCGGACGCCGCTTCCGCCCCGGCCTCAACGTAGGGCTTGGCAAGGACGACACGCTGTTTGCGAAGATCGGCGGCCGCGTGAAGTTCAGCGACCACGGCGCGCGTGGCCGCGTCATCTCGGTCCATCCAATCGAGCAGTAAATGTCTCTACACCCTCGCGTGTAGGGCACGTCTGCAGACGTGCCGGGTGACGATCGCCCCAGACAACTAATGTTTGTTGACGAAGTCGATATCCACGTCGCGGCTGGGCACGGCGGGCGTGGCGCGATGAGCTTCCGCCGTGAGAAGTTCGTCCCGCGCGGCGGACCGAACGGCGGCGACGGTGGCCCCGGCGGCAGCGTTTATCTCGTTGCGAACGCAAATCTGAATACGCTGCTTCATTTCCGCTATCAGAAAGAGTTCCAGGCCGGGCGGGGCGCGCACGGCGAAGGATCGAATCGCACGGGACGCAACGGCGAGGACGTCACGCTGGAGGTCCCTATCGGGACCGTCGTGTTCGAACGGAACGGCGACGGGCTCCAGCAAATTGCCGACATGACGCACGAGGGCGAGCGCGTGCTGATCGCGCGCGGCGGTCTCGGCGGCCGCGGTAACGCACAGTTCGCCACCTCGACGAACCGCGCGCCGCGACGTGCGGAGCCGGGGCTGCCCGGCGAGGAAAAGGACCTGCGGCTTCAACTGAAGCTGCTCGCGGACATCGGCCTCGTGGGGTTTCCCAACGCCGGCAAGTCCACGCTCATCGCGCGCATCTCGGCGGCCAAGCCGAAGATCGGCGACTATCCCTTTACGACGCTTTCCCCGAACCTTGGCGTCGTGAGCCTTTCCGACGATCGGTCGTTCGTCGTCGCAGATGTTCCAGGGCTGATTGAAGGCGCGCACGAAGGACACGGCCTCGGGCACCGCTTCCTCAGCCATCTCGAACGCACGAAAGCCCTGGTGCACGTCGTCGACGTCTCGTCTGGATCCGGACGCGATCCGGTCGGCGACTACGAGGTCATCGCGCGCGAGCTCGCGCTCTTTCCGGGGCGCGACGCCTCGGGCGAACGGCTGCAGGACAAGCCGCTCATCGTAGCCGCCAACAAGATCGATGTGCTGGACGATCGCTCCCGTCTCGAGCGTCTGAAGGCGCACGCGCAGCGGGCGGGCGTCGCCTTCTTCGCCGTCTCCGCCGCCACGGGCGAAGGCATCGCGCCGCTGCTCGAGGCGATGTGGCAGCAGGTCGCGTCCCATCCGCAGCCGCACTGATGGCGCGATCCGGAGGACGCGCACGCGTCGGCATTCTCGGCGGTACGCTCGATCCCGTGCACTGCGGGCACGTGCAGGCGGCCATTGCCGTGCGCGACGCGCTCGCGCTCACGAACGTGCTGCTGCTCCCCAGCCACGTCCCTCCCCATCGGCCTCGTGCACCGGAGGCGTCTTCGTTTCACAGATTCGCGATGGCGGCGCTCGCGGTCAACGGCGTTCCCGGACTGCAGGCGAGCGACGACGAGCTGCGGAACGCCGGGCCGACCTATACGGCCGACACGCTCGATCGTCTGCGATCCCACGGGCTCTTACCGTCGCGGATTTTTTTCATCACGGGCGCAGACGCCTTCGCAGAAATTGCTACGTGGCACCGTTACCCGGACGTGCTGGATCTCGCGAATTTCGTCGTGATTTCGCGTCCGGGTCACGATCTCGCGATGCTGCATCAGCGGCTTCCATCCCTGGCATCACGGATGAAGAACGCCGATGATTTCGCGCCGCCCTCCGATGCCACGATCGTTTTGCTGACTGTGTCCACGCCGGACGTATCGTCGACGGCAATCCGGGAACGGTTGCGGCGAGGTGAATCGATAGGCGGCCTCGTGCCGCCGCTCGTCGAGACGCACATTCATCAGCATCGGCTCTATACCGGCACACCTGAAGGTGTGCCCTACACACGATGACGGCAGATCAGTTGCATGGCGAAGACTGAAACGCGGCGAGGCAGGAACCCGCCCGCACGGCATCGATTGACGGGGGACATCGGGAGAGCCGTCAAGGCGGCTCTCGACAAGAAGGCCAGCGACGTCGTCGTTCTGGACCTGCGGCATACACCGGCCTTCACCGACTTCTTCCTCATCTGCTCCGGCCAGAACACTCGGCAGGTGCAGGCGATTTCCGACGCGGTCGAGGAGGCGCTCCGCGCGGCCAAGGTCCGGCCCTCACACGTGGAGGGGTACGACCGCGCCGAGTGGATCCTGATGGACTTCTTCACGTTCATCGTCCACGTGTTCACGCCGCAGACGCGCGCGTTCTATTCGCTGGAGCGCCTGTGGGGTGACGCCGAACGGATTTCCATTTCGGACGAACCTGCTGCGGACGCCGCGGGGTGACGCCCTCGCGGCACTGCTGCGTACCATCGGCGACGGGATCCTTGCTGTTCTGCTCGCGCCCGTGTGCGCCGCCTGCGGCGAACCGCTCGAGCGCCCCACGCGCGGCGCGGTATGCGCGGACTGCTGGCGGTCGATTGTCCCCGTCACACCGCCGATCTGCCGGACGTGCGGCGACGCATTGCCCTCGTGGCGCGAGCGCAGCATTGAGGAGTCCCGGTGCGCGCGATGCCGGCGGACGCCGCCGCTCATCACGATCGCCGGTGCGATCGGCGCGTACGACGGGTCGCTGCGCGCGATCGTCCACGCGCTCAAGTACGATGGCCGGCAGACGCTCGCGCGTCCCCTGTCTCAAAAGCTTCGCGCAGCCGGCGCAGCCGTTCTCCACGGGGCAGACGCCGTCGTGCCTGTTCCGCTGCACCGCTCACGCGAGCGCCAGCGCGGGTTCAATCAGGCGCGCGAGCTTGCGCGCCATCTCGGATTGCCCCTTGCCGACGTCCTGAGGCGCGCGCGGAAGACGCCTCCGCAAGCGGATCTCCCAGCGGCGCGCCGCAACGCAAACGTGCGCGGCGCATTCGCGTGTCGATCCGGCTCGTGCGTACGGGGGCTCAGGGTTGTGCTCGTAGACGATGTGAGTACGACGGGTGCGACGTTGAATGCGTGCGCGTTGGTCCTGCTTCGGGAGGGCGCGCGCGAAGTGCGGGCGCTTACCGCAGCCCGAGCCGTGACGCGACAGCGCTCATGACGTCAGCGGCGACCGCGTCTTTCGCACGCGTGCCATCGAGCAGCAGCCACTCGCCCTGCGCGGCCTGGCGGCGATAGCTGTCACGCACGCGCGAGAGCAGCGCCAGGTCCCGTTCGTATCGATCCCGGTTGGCAGCTTTGCGCTGGACGGCGGTCTCGGGTGCGATGTCGAGGAGGATCGTCAGATCGGGCGATGGAAGCAGCCGCTGCGTGTCGGCGAGCCAGGCGGGATCGAGCCCCTGCGCTTCGCCGTACGCGATGCTCGACGCCATGTACCGATCGCAGACGATGAGCGAGCCCGACGCGATCCAGTCCTGCATCTGCCGCCGGTGCTCATAGCGATTCGCGATGTAGAGCAACTGCAGGACATCGGGAGTGTAGTCGCGTCCGTCGTGCAGCGCGCGATGGATTTCCTGGCCGATCGCCGTTTCATACGCAGGGAAGGACAAGAGGCGGCAATCGCGCCCCCGCGATTCGATGTACGTACGCAGGCGTTCCGCCTGCGTCTGCTTGCCGGATTGGTCGAGGCCTTCGAAGGCGATCAGGTACCCGCGCATGAACGACTCACGTAGCGCGGCACTTCAGGGCGGCGGACGCGCTCGCGCAACGAACGTTGCGCGCTACGAATGACTGGCTCAACTCTCCAGCACCAGCAGATCGTCTATCGTTTGCCTGCGCTTGATCACGACGGCCGAGCCGGTCTCGACGAGAACTTCCGCCGGCTGGAGACGCCGATTGTAGTTCGACGCCATGGCGGATCCGTATGCGCCGGCATCCATCACGGCGAACAGATCGTCCACGTGCGGGTCTGGCAGGCGACGATCCTTCCCGAGCGTATCGCTGCTCTCGCAGAGCGGCCCGACGACATCCGAATCCACCAGCGATGCGTCTGTGGCGAGAACCGGTTCGATGCGGTGGTACGCGTTGTAGAGCATGGGCCGGAGCAGCTCAGTCATGCCCGCGTCCATGATGACGAACCGCCGGCCGCCCCCCTGCTCCTTGACGTCGATCACGCGCGTCACCAGCACGCCTGCGGGCGCGACGATGTGGCGCCCCGGTTCGAGGACGAGCGCGAATCCCGTGTCGCGAACGGCAGGCAGAATGGCATCCGCGTACTCGCGCACGCCGGGCACCGGGGAGCCGTCGTACGAGACGCCGAGGCCGCCGCCCGCGTCCAGGTGTTCGATGCGCGTGCCCGCATCGCGCAGCTCGCGGCCGAGCCGCGCGAGCAGTTCCGCCGCGCGCCGGAGCGGATCGACGGTCGTAATCTGCGAGCCGACATGGCTGTGGAGTCCGACGACCTCCACTCCCGCCATCTTGCGTGCACGGCGGCACAACTCCGGCACATGAGCGGCCGCAATGCCGAATTTGTTCGTCTTGAGGCCGGTCGAGATGTGGGGATGCGTGCTCGCGTCGATGTCGGGGTTCACGCGTATCGCGATTCGCGTCCGCATCTGACGCTCTCGCGAGAGCGCGTCGATGCGTTCGAGCTCCCCCTGAGACTCGACGTTGATTGTGCCGACGCCCAGGTCGATTGCCTGCGCGAGCTCCGCCGCCGTTTTGCCGACGCCAGTGAAGACGATCTGCGGCGGGATGAAGCCCGCGCGGAGCGCGACGTCGATCTCACCGCCCGAGTTCGCATCGGCGTTGCTGCCGAGCCTGCGCAGCAGCCGCGCGATCGCGAGCGTCGAGTTTGCTTTCAGCGCGTAGTGGATCGAATGCGGGTAGGCGCCAAACGCCTCATCGATGGCCCGGTACCGTGAAGCAATCGCGGCGGCACTGTAGACGTACAGCGGGGTGCCGTAAGACGCGGCAAGATCGGCGAGCGGCACACCGTCGCAGACCAGCGCAGCGCCCTGGCGGAAAAACCCTGTCACGGATGGAAGTGCGGCGTCGGCGGCCGCGCGGAAGTGCGTTGGCAAGCGCAAAAGCATGTAAGATATCACGATAACGACGCATGCCTGCTGATAGCGCCGGGACGCAGCCGGCGACGCCCGACAGCCTCATCGAGCAGTGTTTGAGCGGCGATCAGGCGGCTTGGGAGATGGTCGTCCGTCAGAACTGGCGCAAGGTCTTCAACGTCGCGTATAAGTTCGTCGGCAAGCACGATGAGGCGGAGGATCTCACCCAGGACATCTTCCTGAAGATCTTCAAGGCGCTCGGCACCTTCGATCGCCGCGCGAACTTCCAGACGTGGATCATCAGCATCAGCCGCAACCTGTGCATCGACCATTACCGGAGCGTGCGCAAGGAGCGGCAGACGATCGCGCAGGACGTCGACACAAAGGATCTGCAGCCGGCGTCGGCCGATCGCGGGCCGCACGCGATCGCCGAGCACCAGGACCTGCGCGCGATGCTGCGGCAAGCGCTCGAGACGCTGCCGCCGGCGCTTCGAACGGCCGTGGTGCTGCGCGATCTGCAGGAGCTGTCGTACCAGGAGATTGCCGACAGGCTCGGCCTGCCGGAGGGCACGGTGAAGTCGCGGATCAACCGCGGGCGCATCGAGCTGGCGCACCAGATCCGGCGGTTGCAGGACAAACAGCCCGTCAGGCCGCGCCGGCGTGCGGCCATGCGGCGGAGCGGAGTATCTGAATGAACATCACTACCGAACAGGCCAACGGCATCTCGGTCGTGCGGGTCGGCGAATCGCGCCTCATGTACCCGCTCCTGTCGGAGTTCTCCGGCGCCGTCCAGAAGCTCATCGCCGCCGGCGAGCGCCGCGTGGTCGTCGATCTCTCGTCGGTCGGCTACGTCGACAGCGCCACGATCGGCTGCCTGATGGATCTCTATCGCCAGGCGAACGCCGCCGGCGGCGCGCTGAAGCTGGCCGGCGTGCAGAAGCGCGTCGAGACGATGCTCACGATGACAGGTGCACAGAACTTCATCGAGGTGCACCCTGATGAGCCGAGCGCCGTCAAAAGCTTCGGAGCGTGAGATGCGCACCATCAAGATGACGACGGGCGCCGACCTGGCGCTCGACGGCGACCTGCTCACCGTGCTGGAGGCGCTCTATAAGGAAGTGTCCGCGAAACACGAGCTGCAATCGAGCTTCGAGGACATGGCGACGGAGATCCAGCACGTCATCCAGCAGATGTCGGAGGAGGAGCGCCAGCAGTACCTGTCCGAGAGCCTCTTCCTCAACACCGTGTCGTACGAGAACGAGCGGCTCGGCGCATACGTGAGGAAGCTGAAACAGAGATAGGTGTCACTGAACTACCTCGCGACGCGGTTCACGTGCTCCTGGCCGTGGAGCACGATGGTGCTCCTGTGCGACGGACGGCTGGTGTGCGGGTGCGCAGATCCGTACGGCAAGCGCGTCCTCGGCGACTTGCGCACGGAACCGTCCGTGTCCGCCGTATGGACTGGCGGCATCGCGTCGACGCTTCGACGCGACCTGAACGCCGGCGGCTCGAAGTTCTGCGGCGACTGCCCGCTGAAGCTGCCGCTGAAGAAGGATCAGCCCCCGCCCGAGCGCGGCCTCGACGTCGGCGCGCTGCCCTCGCGGCTGTACATCGAGTGCACGGCCGCGTGCAACATCTCCTGCAACCAGGCCTGCTGCGCCCCCGAGACCGGCATCACGCGCACGCGGCAGGCGGGCATGCTCGACTACAACCTGTTCACGCGCGTCGTGGACGAAGCGGCGCCGTCGCTCGTCCGCATCGATTTCTTCAACTACGGCGAGGCGTTCCTCCACAAGCGTGCGCTCGACATGGTCGAGTACATCAAGTCGCGCTATCCGCACGTGTATCTCTACACCAGCACCAATGGACTCGCGTTGTCGGAGGACGGCGCCCGCCGGCTTGCGCGCTCGGGCATCGACGAGGTCACCTTCTCGATTGACGGTGCGACGCCGGAGAGCTACGTCAAATATCGCCAGCGCGGCGATTTCCAGAAGGCGATCCGGAATCTCTCGGCACTGATGGACGAGAAGCGCAGGAAGGGCGTCGACGTCCCGTTCGTCAACTGGCGCTACATCCTCTTCACGCATAACGACAGCGACGAGGAAATGGCGATCGCGCGGGCGACGGCGGCCGAGATCGGCGTCGATCGCCTTGCGTGGGAGATCACCGATCATCCGGAGAACATGTTCTCGCGGCGGTTCGTCCCAGGCTCACCCGATTACGCGCGCATCGCCCACGAGATATGGGATCAGAGCGGCCTCGGCAATGCGATTCCCGGCGCGACGCCGCGCGCGCAGATCGACCTGCGGACGTCCTGGCTCGCCGGTTTGATGCGGAAAGCACTGAGGGCGCGCGCGGGCCAGCCGCTGCCGCTGACGGCGCGCGTGACCAACCTGTCCGCACGTCCGTTTCCCTCGAAAGCCAGCTACGGAAGGCGTCTCGTGCGCCTCGGCGCGCAACTCTGCGCGGGCGACGGCACGCTCATCAATCGCGATTTCGAGCGCGCGTGGCTGCCCTCGCATCTGCAGCCAGGCGCCACGATGGAGATTCCGATCACCGTCCGCGCTCCTGAGACACCCGGACGCTACGTGCTGAAGTTCGATCTGGTGAGCGAGGGGATCGACTGGTTCGAGACGTGCGGATCGAAAGTGACGACCGAAGAGTTGGTCGTCAGGTAAGCGCCGGCCCTGAAGGGCCGCCTTACATCCGTAGCCTGCCTTTCAGGCCCGCGAATTAATTCACGAAGTGCGGTACGGTCTTCGCCGGCACTCGCACCGGCACGGCCCCGACCGACGGATCGACAGCCGCCTCGACGATCCGCCACGCATCCACTTCTTCGAGAATCCGCGCCGCGAACGCCGTGTGGAGCGCGTGCCCCGCGCGGTGTGCGACGAGGTGCCCTACCACGGGATACCCGACGAGCGAGAGATCGCCGATCACGTCGAGGATCTTGTGGCGGACGAACTCGTCCTCGAAGCGCAGCGCGTTGTTCAGGACGCTCGTCTCACCCAGCACGATCGCATTGTCGAGCGAGCCGCCGAGCGCGAGGCCGCGCTGACGCAGCATCTCGACTTCCTTGAGGAACCCGAACGTCCGCGCGGGGGCGATCTCCTCGACAAACGCGTCCTCGGTGATCTTCATCGTCCGCGACTGATGACGGATGAGCGGGTGATCGAAGTTGATGCTGTAGGTGACCTTGAAATGATCCGACGGGTACAGCGCGATCCGCTTGTCGCCCTGGCTCAGGGAGATCGGACGCAGCACCTTGAGGTACTTCTTCGGCGCGGGCAGGCGCCTGACGCCCGCTTCGTTCAGGATGAGATAAACGAAAGGCGCCGCGCTGCCGTCCATGATGGGCACTTCCGGCGTATTCAGCTCGACGATGACATTGTCGATGCCGAGCGCGGTGAGGGCAGCGAGCAGGTGCTCCACGGTCTCGACGGATACCGCCTCGCGCGTGAGCCCGGTGGCGTACTGGATGCCCCCGAGATGCGTCACGGTCGCGGGAATTTCGAGCCCGCCAAGGTCCGAGCGCTGGAACCGGATTCCGTAATCGGCGGGCGCCGGTTTGAGTGACAACGTGACTTTGTTGCCGGAATGAAGACCGATTCCGGTGCAGGATACAGGTCGGCGGAGGGTACGCTGCGCGTTCATGTCCTCTCTACAGGCTGGGTGAACCGATACGAGCTCAGCAAAGCGTCTGCCACCGGGAACTGACCGCGAACATGGGATGTAAGTTGCTGGCGTGGCGTGAGTTGCTCGTCTGACAGCACGGTGAGCGGCGGGAGGAACGGTTTCCGATGTGGCCTGTGGACCACAGGGCCGTCCGTCGAGAGTGTGGCGATTCTACCACAGCGCGTCATCACAAAACCGTCATCTTCGGCGGCCCTGAAAGGGCCCGCCGGGCGCGGGCCGCCCGACGATTCGTAGCGCGGGCCTCAGCCCCGCGGGCACCCTACGCCGCGTGCGAGGGGCGCAGGATGTCCGCCAGAAACCGGCCCGTAAAGGATTCTCGGTTCTTAGCAACGGCTTCAGGAGATCCCTGGGCCACAATCTCTCCGCCCCCCGCGCCACCCTCGGGTCCCAGATCGATGATGTAGTCCGCCGACTTGATGACGTCCAAATTGTGCTCGATGATCACCACGGTATTGCCCTGATCGACGAGCTTGTTCAGGACGTCGAGCAGCTTGTGGGTATCGGCGAAGTGCAGCCCCGTCGTCGGCTCGTCCAGGATGTAGAGCGTCCGCCCGGTCCCGCGGCGCGACAGCTCCTTTGCCAGCTTGACGCGCTGCGCTTCCCCCCCGCTCAGCGTCGTCGCTGACTGCCCCAGCTCGATGTAGCCCAGCCCGACGTCCTGCAGGGTGCGCAGCTTGTTCGCAATCGGCGGGAAGTTCTCGAGCAGCGGCAGCGCCTGATCGACGGTGAGGTCGAGGACGTCGGCGATCGATTTGCCCCGGTACTTGATCTCGAGCGTCTCGCGGTTGTACCGCCGCCCCTTGCACTGCTCGCACGTGACGTACACGTTCGGCAGGAAGTGCATCTCGATCGCGATGACGCCGTCACCCTGGCAGCTCTCGCAGCGTCCCCCCTTGACGTTGAACGAGAACCGGCCGGGACGGAAGCCGCGCGCTCGCGACTCGGGCAGCATGGCGAACAGCTCACGGATGAACGTGAACAGTCCGGTATAGGTCGCCGGATTGGATCTCGGCGTGCGGCCGATCGGCGACTGATCGATCTGGATCACCTTGTCGATGAGATCGATGCCTTCGATCGCGGTGTGCGCGCCCGGCTCGTCCCCGGCCCGATACAGCGTGCGCGCGAGCGCACGATAGAGAATCTCGTTCACCAACGTCGACTTGCCCGATCCGCTGACGCCCGTGACCGTAATCAGCACGCCGAGCGGAATCTCGACGTCGATGTCCTTCAGGTTGTTCGCGCGCGCGCCTCTAATCACGATCGACCCGCGCGTCGTCGGCCTGCGTGTGCGCGGCGTCTCGATCGAGTGCTCGCGCCGCAGGTACGCGCCGGTGAGCGATTCCTTGCCGTCCTGCAGCAGCTCCGATGGCGTACCCTGAAAGATCACATGGCCGCCGTGCTCGCCGGCGCCTGGGCCGAGATCGATGACATAGTCCGCCGTGCGGATCGTCTCTTCGTCGTGCTCCACGACGACGACCGTGTTGCCCAGGTCGCGGAGGCGTGCGAGCGTCCCGAGCAGCGCGCGGTTGTCGCGCTGGTGAAGGCCGATCGATGGCTCGTCCAGCACGTACAGGACACCAGTCAGGTTGGATCCGATCTGCGTCGCGAGGCGGATACGCTGGCCTTCCCCGCCCGACAGCGTTGCCGCACTGCGGCCCAGCGTCAGATATCCGACACCTACGTCGTCGAGAAAGCGAAGGCGATCGCGAATCTCGCGCATGATGCGGCTGGCGATCAGCGCTTCGCGTTCGGTCAATTCCAGCGCTTCGAAGACGCGAAGCGCTTCGGTGATCGGCAGGTCGACGTACTCGGTGATCGTTCGCCCCTTGACACGTACCGCGCGGCTCTGCGGCTTCAATCGCGCGCCCTGACAGGCGGGGCACGGACGGAGCGCGCGATAGGGCTCGAGGCTCTCCTGCTCGATCCAGCTTCCCTCTTCGTAGCGGCGGCGCAGATTGGGTACGAGCCCTTCGAACCCGGCGCCGAAGGGATCCTTCCCTTCCTTGCGCCCGGCGCCCGTGCCGTAAAACAGCAGATCGCGGATCTTCTTGGGCAGCCGCTTGAACGGCAGGGTCAGTTCGATCCCGAAGTGTTTGCTCAGGGAGGACAGCGCTTCCCTCACGAGCTTCCGATCGCCGCGCGCCCACGGCGCGATCGCGCCGTCCTGAAGCGACAGCGATTCGTCCGGCACGAGCCGCGCCGGATCGAAGTCGTACACCGCGCCAAGTCCCTGACAATCGGGACAGGCGCCGTGCGGCGAGTTGAACGAAAACGCGCGCGGCGTCATCTCCGGCATGCTGACGCCGCAGTAGGTGCACGCCAGGCGTCTCGAGAAGAGCCGATCGCCGCTGTCCAGCGTGTTGATGACGACGATGTCCTCGGCGAGGTTGAGGGCAACCTCGACGGATTCCGCGAGACGCCGCTCGATCCCCGGCTTGAGAATCACTCGATCGACGACGACCTCGATCGTGTGGTTGCGACGCCGATCGAGCTTGATGTCCTCTTCGAGCGCTCGGAACGCACCGTCTACGCGGACCTTGGTGAACCCGCGCGCGCGGAGCGCGGCGAGCTCTTTCTTGAACTCTCCTTTGCGCCCGCGGACGACAGGCGCGAGCACGTTCACGCGCTCGTCGTTCGGCGAGAGCATGACCATGTCGATGATGCGTTCGAGCGATTGCGACGCGATCTCACGTCCGCAGAGGTGGCAGTGGGGGACCCCGATATTGGCAAAGAGGAGCCGCAGGTAGTCGTAGATTTCGGTGACGGTGCCGACGGTCGAGCGCGGGTTCGACCCGGTCGTCTTCTGCTCGATGGCAATCGCGGGCGAGAGGCCGTCGATCAGGTCTACGTCCGGCTTCTCCATCTGTTCCAGGAACTGCCGCGCGTAGGACGAAAGCGACTCGACGTAGCGTCGCTGCCCTTCCGCGTAGATCGTGTCGAAGGCGAGCGACGACTTGCCGGAGCCGGACAGCCCCGTGATGACGACCAGTTGATCGCGCGGAAGATCGACGTCGATATTCTTGAGGTTGTGAACGCGCGCGCCGCGCACCGCAACCCAGTCATGTGCCATGGGGTGGTTGAATTGAATTTCCCGAAAAGCCCAAACAGTAATTGTACTACTGGAGGCTCGTCGTCCCGCCGTAGCTGGGAGCCGCGGAGGCGGAGGTAGGAATTAGATTGCGGGGTTCGCGATTGGCGTGCGGAAACTCGAGATCAAGCTACTGCTCAGCTTAGGTTCTCCAACGACCAACTTCCTCAGCGACTCAGGACCCGGCTGTGTCGGAACCCATACAAGAAATAGAGGACGAGCCCGAGCACGAGCCAGATGCCGAACCGCTCCCACGCCTGGTGCGGGAGCCCTCTCATGATGAAGATGCAGCCGGCTGCCGACAGGATCGTCACCGGCCACACGAACGGCACGCGAAACGGACGCGGACGATCGGGCTCCTTGTAACGCAGCACGAGCACGCCGAGGCTGACGAGCATGAACGCGAACAGCGTTCCGATGTTCGTCAGATCGTAGGTTTCGCCCGCGTCGCCGATGAGCGACCACGCGGCGACGAAGACGCCCGTCAGCAGCGTGGTCGTGGACGGAATCTTCGTGCGCGGATTGACGCGCGCGGCCCATTGCGGCAGCAGGCCGTCGCGCGCCATTGCGAAGAAGATGCGCGGCTGGCCGTACTGGAACACGAGCAGCACCGCGGACATCGACACCGTAGCGCCGAGCGCGACGACGCCGCCGACGCGATTGAAGCCGGCGAGCTGCAGCGCGCGCGCCAGCGGATCGGCAACCGCAAGCTCCTGATACGGAACCATCCCCGTGAGCACCGCGCCGACGATGACGTAGATGAGCGTGCAGACGGCAAGGCCGCCGAGAATCCCGATCGGCAGATTGCGCTGCGGATTCTTCGTTTCCTCCGCGGCTGTCGAGATCGCATCGAACCCGATGTAGGCGAAGAACACAATCGCGGCGCCCTGATGAATCCCGGTGAACCCGTTCGGCGCGAACGGATGGTAGTTCTCGGCATGGAGGTGCGTGGCTCCCACCGCGACGAACAGCCCGAGCGCCGCGAGCTTGATTGCGACCATGATGTTGTTGGCCCTCGAGCTCTCCTTCGCGCCCTGCAGCAGGAGCCACGTGATCGCCATCACGATCGCGAACGCGGGCACGTGGATGACGATGGGAATCGGGCCGAGATGTGGCGCGGTCTGCAGCAGCCCGTGAGTCGCAGGATCGGCGCTCAGAAGCGCCGTGCGGTAGCCCGTTGTCAGCCAGACCGGCAGCGAGACGCCGAATCCTCTGAGCAGCGTATTGAAGTAGTCGCCCCACGAGATCGCGACTGCAACGTTGCCGACGGCATACTCCAGGATCAAATCCCAGCCGATAATCCACGCGACCAGCTCGCCGAGCGTCGCGTACGAGTACGCATAGGCGCTGCCTGCCTGCGGAATCATTGACGCGAGCTCCGCGTAGCACAGTCCCGCAAGCGCGCACGCGACGCCGAGCAGGACGAACGACAGCACGAGCGCGGGGCCCGCGCCCTGACGAATCACCTCGCCGTGCGGTCCTGTCTGTCCTGCGGCCGCGGTCCCGATCGCGCCGAAGATTCCGGCCCCGATGACCGCGCCGATCGCGAGCATGACCAGATCGCCCGCACCGAGCACGCGCTTGAGCGAGTGATCGCTTTCGGCGAGCAGCTCCGCGATCGGTTTGCGGCGAAAAAGCTGGTGCATACGTGGACAGGAGTATAGGTGATGGAGCCGCCGGCTATGCTACGGGCAGAACGCCGCGTAGGTTCACGTTGAGGCGGTACACCGTTTCGGCAGACGCGACGGCGAGGCCGCCATGCGGATCGAACGCGACGCCAATCAGCTCTCCGCCGGCGAGCACGAGCTCGGGATCATCAGGGGCATCGAGCCGCACGCGATACAGTCCGCTGTTCCCGGCAAGCGCGTCGACGACGTACAGATGGCCGGCAGCGTCGAATGCGAGCCCCTGTGGACGTCCGAAGCCGCCGCAGCAGATCGATACCCCGCCATGCGGATCGATGCGGTACACGGCATCGTGCGTCGCAAGCGTCGGCGCGGCGACGTAGAGGCAGTCGTCGGGTCCGTACGCGAGGTGGAACGCTGCGACGCTCGGCGGCAGCGTTGCGAACGCGCGACCGCGGCCGTCTGGTTCGATTTTCAGGATCGTCCCCGATCGATCGCCGACGAACAGTGTGCCGTCGGACGCAAAGGCCAGTCCGCACGCGACACCCAGATCGCTCGCAAACAGCGTCGCCTGTCCATCGGGCTCCACGCGATAGACGCTGCCATCGAATCGGCTCGAGACGTACAACCGGCCGTCCGCATCGAACGCGAGCGACGTCGGGTTCGGCACGCCGGTCACGAACGGTTCGCGGGTCCCATCGGGGCGCACCACGAAGATCGAAACCGGGGCCTGCTGCCCCCGCGATCCGCTGAACGTGACGTAGAGGTTTCCGAGGCGGTCGAAGGCAGGGCTATCGACCTGATGCACGCCGGTGACGAACGGCACACCGATGTCGATGTACGCCGTCTCGCCAGCCAGCTCGTCAACGCGAATGGGGGTGGACCCGCCTTCGAGGCCGGACGGGATGATGAGGGTCAGGGCCGTGGCCGACGCCTGCGCGAGCCGCGCCGGCTGCGCGCCGATCCGGACGGTCGGGAGATTGGGATCGACCGGAAAGCCGGTCCCCTCGACGAGGACGCGCCCTCCCTCGATCCCCCAGAGCGGACGGACGGCCGTAATGCGGCCGGGGCTGAGGAACGCGGACATGTAGACGACCGTCGGCCCCGATCCGTGCGTCAGCTCTCGTCGAGCTCCACGTTCCAGTAGAAGTAATCGCGCCAGGTCTCCGGCGCGTTGCGAAGGCCAATCGTAATCCGGATCGCGGGCGCCTTATCCGGCCGCCGCGGCGTGCGAATAAGGTGCATGCGCGCCTGGTCGGGCGTCCGGCCTCCCTTGCGGCGGTTGCAAGGGATGCAGCAGGTGACGATGTTCTCCCAATCCTTTCGGCCGCCCTGGGCGACCGGCACCACATGATCGAAGGTGAGGTCCTCCTTCGGGAGCTTCTCCCCGCAGTATTGGCAGGTGTAGTCGTCGCGCGCGTAGATGTTCGCCCGCGAGAACGGCACGTAATCAATCTGCCGCTTGATTTTGATGTAGCGAAGCAGTCGAATGACGGACGGCAGCTTGAAACTGAAGGAGACCGACCGGACCTCCCGGTGGTCGTACGTGGAGATAACCTCGACCTTCCCTTGGCACCAGAGCGTCACCGCCTTCTGCCAGTGGACGACCTTCAGCGGCTCGTACGTGGCGTTGAGCAGGAGCGTTTGCTCCATAAGCCTGAGTCATTGTGCCCGAGAGTGCCCCGAAGTGTCAAGGTTCCGGTGTCGTAACAGGCATGTTTCCAGCAGTTTAGGCGGTTCCGTGTCGCGAGGGGTCGTTAGCGTGCCGATAAGGATGCGAATGGTGCCGCTCCGCTTGGCCGTCCTGTTGGTGGTCGTCGCGGCACTCGCAGGCTGCGCCTCCACCGGGGCTACGCCCGTCCCCTTCCCGCGCCCGGGGATCGCCGGGGCGCCAGCTCCACCCGATGCAGCAGGCGCGGTCGGTACCTCCGGCTATGTGGTGACGGGAACGGCACTTGCCCTGCGCGGAACGCGCTATCGCGACGGAGGCGGCGATCCCTCAGGATTCGATTGCAGCGGGTTCGTGTGGTACGTCTTCGGCCAGCACGGCATCGCACTCCCGCGGACCGTCAGCGAGCAGTATCAGTCGGGAATCGCGGTTTCGGTCGATCGCCTGGAACCAGGCGACCTCGTATTCTTCTCGACCGTCAAGCCTGGCGCGTCCCACGTCGGCGTTGCGCTTGGCGGCGACGAGTTCGTCCACGCGCCCAGCGGGCATGGCGAGGTCCGGGTCGAGCGTCTCAGCTCGTCGTACTGGTCGTCGCGGTTCGTGGGCGCACGACGGGTGTTGTAGAACGCGGGCCTGAAAAGGCGCG
>JBKPQB010000005.1:0-39176 GCA_046733875.1 Acidobacteriota bacterium | reverse complement strand
CGCGTCGTCGAGCGTCAGGGTGGGGGGCACCTGGGCGGCCGCGGTTGCCGCGGCGAGCCAGACGCCAGCGGCAACGGTGAGGACCGCCGGCCGCATCACACGCGCGCACCCCGCCGCTCGCGGAGCACGCGGCGGATCTCTTCGATGAGCGCGGCAGGCTCGCTGATCTCGGGGGTGACGTTGATGACCGGCACGTCTGCGGTTGCCTGATCGGCCGCCATCCGTTCGCGAAAACCGGCGGCATCCTTCAGGTGCATGACCACCAGGTTCGGCTTCAGCGCGTGCATCACCCGCAACGCCTCTTCGCTCGTGCGCGCAGGCGCCACGGCGAAGCGCAGCCCCGCGAGAATTGCCTCGCACCGGGCGCTGTTGTCGAGATCGTCGTCGGCGACGAGAATCAGCGGCGCGAATCCCTGGACGTCATCTGGCCGCCGGCCGCCGCGCGGCACTCTTCGTCTATCAGCACCACCCATACGTCGTTCCGGAACGTGTCCGCTCATAGCCACGCATACTACTACGCACCTATTTGGATGAGTAAGCCGCTTTTGAGTTCGCGTCGTTCATCGCGCGGTCCGGCGGACGACGAAAACGGCCACGCCGCGTCCCAGCGGTACCAACGACGCGGTCACGCCCGTCTTGCTACTGTGAACGGAGGCGCGTCCTGCCACGATCCCAAGCGCCGCGCCGAAGACGACGTCGCTGAGATAGTGCTGGTTTTCCTGCAGCCGGGACGCGGCAACATAACCGCCGAGAGCATACAGCGGAATGCCAGCCTTCCACCCGAACCGGCGCTGGATGACGGAAGCGGTGGCAAACGTCGCCGAGGCATGCCCCGATGGAAACGAGTGGGGCCCTCCGTCCGGCCGCCGACGGTCCACGGCGTACTTGATCAGCTGCGTTGCGACGCCGTTGATGATTTGCGCGTCGAGGAGGTCCGCGCCGGTCTCGGCAACACTCGGCTTGTGCGAGAGCTGGCCCGCAGCCAGCGTGCCGAGCGCGACGGCGAACTGTGTGAAGCCATTCCCGATGACATCCCCTGGATCCAGGGCGGTATCCATCGGCGATGCTGCAACCGTGCGCGTGATCTGCGCATCGGCGGACGTGAGCGCCAGCGAGGCCGCGGTTGCCGCGCCCAGCACGATCACGTTGGGTCGATCTGCGAGGTGACGCGCGCTCTGGGGCAGCGCGCGGATCGCTTCCCCGAGCGTCGACGGCGGGGGAGGGGCGATGGAGGCCCGTGGTGCCTCAGGTATTTCCTGCGGCTGCTGCGCGGTTGTGGCTGGCACGGACAGGAGCGTGAGCAGGAGGAGAACCGCGCAGCTATTCATCAAGACACCTTTCTTGCGCGCGCTACTGGATCGTGACGAGAAGCGGACGATGATCGGAGAGCGTTGTATCGAGCACCTCGGCGTCGCTGCATTCGAGACCGCCGGACAGGAACAGATAATCGATTCGCTTCGACGGAGCGTCGGCAGGATACGTGAAGCCGTTCCCTTTTCCGCATTCCGCCCAGGCATCGCGAAGCCCTGCGGCCTGGAGCGACTGGTGCACGGGCGAATCCGGGGTCGAGTTGAAGTCGCCGCCCGCCACGAACGGCGTTCCCGCGGCGGCCTGCTCCCGTGTGACGGTGAGAACGCCCGCGGCCTCCTGCTGGCGCGCTGCATCGTCCGAAGGATCGAGATGCGTATTGACGACGCGCCACAAGACGCGGCCTTCCATGTTGGCGAGCACGACGAGCGCGATGCGGGGCTCGTGCGATCCAGCCGCCCGCGTCTCCACCGGCGAGACAGGAAGCGGGGCGGTGGATCGAGCCGCGATCGCTCTTTTTGACAAGACGGCAATGCCGTACTGACCGCCGTCATACGAGGCCAGGGACGCGCCAAAGGCGCCATCGTAACTGGTGGTCTCCCGCAGACGGCCGACTTGATCCACACCGCCGGAACGCTTCGTGCCGCGATCCACCTCCTGCAGCAGCACCAGGTCAGGGGTGTTCGATCGAATCAGATCGGCAATTCGCTGAAGGTTGTCCGCGCCCGACGCGTCCTTTCCCGCGTGCATGTTCAAAACGAGCACGCGCACGGGCGGGGCCGGGCCGTGCGCAATCGAGCATCCCGCGGAGAGCAGGCTGCAGACGAGGGCTGCCGGCAGACCGCGCGCCACAACGCGAAGCGTGACGAAGTTCAGCAATGAATCGGTTCTCAGCATCTCCCATCAACGCCGTCTCAAACTGGCCATCGGAACATTGAGCAGGCCCGCTATACCCAGGTACACCACACCGAACGCACCGAGGACGACGATCCCCCTGAGCGTCGGGTCGAGGGGCGGCAATATGGCCTTGATCGTCCACGCGGCGGCGGCTGCGACTGCTCCGGCCGTCCATAGTTTAGCGGTGTACCCGGCGCGGAGTCCCGTCCGGCCGATGCGCGCATTCAGGCTGCGGCGCAGCAGCGCGAACTCGATCCAGCCCGCGATGCCCGCGGATCCCGTGAGCCCGGCCGCGCCCCACTCGCGCGCGACGCCCAGGCGCGGCGGCAACACGATCGCGCACAGATACCCGAGCGTCGTCACCACGGTGAGCCGCACGAGCGCGTAGCGCAGCGGCCGCTTCGTGTCACCGAGCGCGTAGTGGGCCACCGAATAGAGCCGCGCCATCGTCGTGGCGAGCAGGCCGATCGCCGAGCCGCCGAGGATGCCCCAGAGATAGATCGAGTCCTGCGGACGAAAACGTCCGCGCTGCAGCAGCGCCGCAGAGAGGACGTCGCCGAGCGCGGCAAATGCGACTGCCGAGGGGACCACGAAGAACGCGAGGCGCGTGAGGCTCGCGTCGAGCCGTGTGCGGAGAGCCCCGGCACGTCCGTCGGGCCCCTGATCGCGTGCGGCGTCCCCGGACATCGCCGGAAGCTCCGCCGCGGAGATCGCCACGCCGAACAGGCTGACGGGGAGCGTGTACAAGAGCTGCGCGTTCGTCAGCGCCGTAACCGCGCCTGTCGGGAGGAGGCTCGCGATCATCTGGTCGATGTAGCCGGTCAACTGGACCGCGCCGCGGCTGACGAGCACCGGCGTGAAATTGCGAACGGCCAATCGCACCGACGCAGACAGGGCGATCGTCGCGCCGCCGCCCCGGGAGAGCGAAAATGCCGTCGGAGCCTGAACCGCGAACAGCAGGAGGCTTCCGGCGACCGAGCCCCACGCCAGATAAGTCGCCAGCGTGCTCAATGGTTCATGGCCGCCGAAGATCGCCAGCGTCGCGATCATGGCCGCATTCCACGCGACCGGCGCCGTGTACGAGAGCAGGAACTTGCCATGGCTGTTGAGGACGCCAAGGCACCACGCGGCGGTGGCGAGCACGCCGGCCCCGGGAAACAGAATGCGCACCAGACGAACCGTCAACTCGCGCTTGCTGCCGCCAAACCCGGGGGCCAGCGCGTCGACGAGCACGGGCGCGGCCAGGACGCCCGCGAGCACGAGCACGGACATCGTGAGCGCCAGCAGGGCGAAAACGGTGCGTGCTGTCTGGGCCGCTGCATCGTGCTCGCCGCGTGCGCGAAGGCCGGCGTGTACGGGGATGAAGGAGCCGGAGAGCGCCCCCTCGCCGAACAGATTCTGAAGAAGGTTGGGGATGCGGAAGGCGGCGTTGAAGGCGTCCGCCGCCTCGCTGACCTGACCGAAAAAAGCGGAAAAGAGGCTGACTCGCGCGAGGCCTGCGAGGCGGCTCAGCAGGATGCCGGCGGCGACGGAGGTTTCCGGACGCGCGATCCGCCCGACCGAGTCGCGCAGACTAGACGGCACAATCCGTCATGGCTGCGCCTGTTCGCGAATTTTGCGAATCTTCGCGTCGCGATCGGAGGCGAATCGATCGAGATCGCGGCGGTATTCCTCGTCCAGCTTCTCCCGTTCCTGCGGGTCAAAAATCTTTATGAGCGTGCTGCGGTGCAGAATCTGCCGCTCGGCGACTTTGGCATCGTGAACCGATCGCGCCTCCGCAATCTCCGCCTTCTGCGCGTCGGTGAGCTTCTGCTCCTCGACGCCCGATTCGGCGTCCTTGCGGCGCAGCCGCTCCATCACCAGTTCGAGCGCGCTCTTGGGCGCCCCTTCAGCCATTACCGGGGATGTTCCTGCGGCGCTTCGACGAGCCCCTGCACGGGATCGACGATGAGCCGCGGCGGTTCCAGATCGATCAGGTGCTCGAACTCCCTGCGGAAGTCGTCGACGGACATGCCCGCGATCCTCGCGAACCGAGCCAGCTCCTCCACATCTTCGAAATCGTCCCGACGGAGCCGGATCATGTACCGGCGGGCGATGCCGTAGCGCTCCGAGTGGATGTCGACCATGCGCACCTTCGTGCGTCCGGTCCGCGGATCGAGCAGCTGCGTAAATGGGACCGGTACGAAATGGCCGCCCTGCAGCGAGATCATCGCGGCGTTGCCGCCGGACAGGAGGTACTTCGCCGCGCAATATCCGAGATCGCGCGTGTACTCCATGTCCATCGGGATCGGGTCGGCGCAGCGCAGCTCGTAGCCGATGTTCTTCGCGGAGACGGTCGTCTTGATGTCCATCTGCTTGAGGCGCTTCTGCACTTCGACCTTGAGGATCTCGCCGATGTTCACCTCGTCGAGCCGGACGTGCCCGTGCGCGTCGCGCTCGGCGTGCTCGATTTCCGCGAGGTCTTCCGGATCGATATCCAGGACGAGGCCCTCCGCGATGATCGCCACACCGTCGCGGCGGCCGTAGCTGAGACGCTTGATGATCGCGCCGACCAGCGTGTCGACGATCATCCTGAGGCGGACGCGTCCTTCGAACTCTTCTGGGATCAGCGTCAGCGTGGAGCCTGCCGCCTTGCCGATGCCGAGCGCGAGGTGGCCTGCCTTGCGTCCCATCGCCACGACGAAATACCACCGTGACGTCGTTTTCGCGTCGACCATGAGGTTCTTCACGATCTCGACGCCGTGATGGCGCGCCGTCTGGAACCCGAACGTATCGACGTGCGGCGGCAGGTCCAGATCGTTGTCGATCGTCTTCGGCACGTGCGCCACGCGGATGCGCCCCTTCGACTGCGCCTCGAGCTTCATCGCCGAGAAAGCGGTGTCATCGCCGCCGATCGTAATCAGCATGCCGACGTCCAGCCGCAGCAGCGAGAGCACCGCGTTCTCGAGCAGCTGCGGGTCGGTCGTTGGATTCGCACGCGAGATGCCGATAAACGAGCCGCCGCGGAAGTGAATCCGGCTCACCTCGTTGATGCCGAGCGGCACCACGTGGTCGGTGTCGCCGCGCATGATCCACTCGAACCCTTCGCGGACGCCGAGGACATCCACATCTGCAAGTTGGCTCCGAATGGTCGCAGCGCTGATGACGCTGTTGATGCCGGGGGCGGGGCCTCCGCCGACGAGAATAGCCAGTCGCTTGGGTTTGCTCACGGATCTAGATTGTAGACCGAGACGACGCTGAGGAGGTTGGAAGTTGGAGGTTGGAAGTTGGAGGTTGGAGGTTGGAGGTTGGAGGTTGGAGGTTGGAAGTTGGAGGTTGGAGGCTGGAGGTTGGAGGCTGGAGGTGGGAGGTTGGAGGTTGGAAGTTGGAGGCTCGAGGCTGGAGAGTTGGAGGTTGGAAGTTGGAGGCTGGAGGTGGGAGGTTGGAGGTTGGAAGTTGGAGGCTCGAGGCTGGAGAGTTGGAGGTTGGAAGTTGGAGGCTGGAGGCTGGAGAGTTGGAGGTTGGAGGTTGGAGAGTGGCGGGGCTCAGCGAAGCCAGGCCGCTCTGATCAGCAGTCGCCAGTGCGGGGCGAGCGCCCACTTCAACACGACGTCGAGGAGCAGGCCGCAGGCCGCCGCACCCATCCAGCTGCGCTGATCGCGCAGCCGGTACTCGAATCCGAGTATCCGCGAAAGCACGGGTCCGCCGAGCACGACGCCCAGGACCACGAAGCTCGCGACCCGGATGATGGCCCACGGCACCCACGCAAGCGCGGCGGCCGCCAGCGGATGCGCGCTCGAAGCGGCGAGCGCGCCGGCGTAATGAGACATGTAGTTCATCAGCACGGCGCCGAGCGGCATCGCGAGGAGGCTCCCGGTCGCAAGCGCTAGTCCGCAGAACACCAGCGCGTGCGCGGCATGCTGCGGCAGAAACGCGCGGATGTTCCCCTCGGCGCCTCGGCCCGTCAGCACGAATTCGAACATCTCACGGCGATAGGCGTCGCCGTGCAGGAACAGCCGGCCCGTCTGCTCCGGGGCCAGATAGGAAATAGTCGTCGCGCAGACCGCGAGCGTCGCTGCCCAGATCCACATGCGCACGATCGCCTGTGCCACGTGCCCCGATCGCAGCGAGGCGGCCATCAACGGATAGGCCGTCACCACGTTGAGAACCGGGGCGAGCAGTGGGACGGATAGTCCCAGGGCGATCGGATACGACGCGGCAGTCCCCAGGACGATGACGCAGGCGGCTGCGGCGGCGCTCACAGCGAAACTCTACCAGTGAATGCGAACGGCAGAGCTGCCCGTCGACCTGGCATCGCTGAGTGAGAGCGCACGCCGAATTGCCCGATTCGCCCTGTACAAACACACAAATCAATACCTGTACCGTTGGTATACTCGAAAAGCGAGCGTCTATGGGCGTGGATAACGACCGGCCGCTGGTGTTGCTCGTCGAGGACGACAGGGAAGGGCGGATGATGTACGCCCACTGGCTCTCAGATGCGGGCTTCCGCGTCGAGCAGGCGCACAACGGCTTGCAGGCGCTCGAGCGCGCGTTCGATCTCCTTCCGGCGGTCATCGTGACCGATCTGCACATCCCGGGCATCGATGGGTACGAACTCACGCGGCGGTTGAGGGCCGACGTCCGGACGCGCGGCATTCCGATTCTTGCGGTGACCGGATACGGACCCTTCACCCAGGATCCGTCGCGCGCGAATCGTGCCGGGTGTGATGCGATTCTCTCGAAGCCGTGCTCACCCGAAGATCTCGAATCGGCGATTCGCAATCTGATCGCCGGACACCGGCGTCAGCGGCCCGCCTGACGCGATTGCTTCTCGACGAGTGCGGTCGTAGCGGCGGCTTCCGCGCGGCGCTTCAGCTTCGCGAGCTGCGCGTTGAGCATCGACGTCTGCCGCGCATCGACGCCGTAGACGTCAGTGCGAAACTGCATGAGGCCGTCCGCCGACACGCGCGCCGTCCAGTAACCCAGATACACCGGCATCGGTTCCTTCAGCTTGACCGTCGTCTCCTCCTGGCCGTGCATGGCTTCTGCGATCCGATCCGCCGTCCATGACGGCTGATCCGAGAGCACGTACGCCGCGAGCGCCTCGGGATTTTCGAGGCGGACACATCCGTGGCTGAACGATCGCGTCGCCCTCGCGAACAGCGAATCTGCCGGCGTGTCGTGGAGGTAGACGTTGTACTGATTCGGAAACATGAATTTCACGAGGCCGAGCGAGTTCGACGTCCCGGGACGCTGGCGGAACCGGTAGGCCGTCGGGTCCTCGAGGTTCACGTCAGCGGCGGGAATCACATTGCCTTGCTTGTCGAGCACTTCGATGTTCGCACGCTCCAGGAACGCAGGGTCCGACATCACCGACGGCAGCGTCTCCTCCGCGACGATATCGGCCGGCATGTTCCAGTAGGGAGCGAACACGAGGTACGTCATGCGATCGGAGAAGATTGGCGTTGGCGTATCCTTCTTGCCGACGACGACGTTCATCGCGAGCGCGACGCGGCCGCGATCCCACACCTCCAGCCGGTACTCAGGGATGTTGACGAGGGCGTACCTGGTGCCGAGGTCGCGCGGCAGCCAGCGCCAGCGCTCGAGGCTGAGCGCGATCTGCCGAATGCGCGCCGCCACCGGCACATTGAGCTCCGTGACGACCGCCCGACCCACCTTCGCGTCCGCCTCCAGGCCGTGCCGCTGTTGAAATTTTTTGATCGCGGCCTGCAATCCTTCGTCGTACACCGTCGCGTGTTCGTCCACTCGTCCTGAATAGTCGCCGGTCAACGCAAGCCGCCTGGCGAGTGCCGGGATGGCGGCGCTGTGCTGGCCAGGCTTGAGCCGAAGGCTTCGGGGCAGAACAGGCCATCCCCCGTGACGTTCGATCTCCCGATAGCGCCCGAGCGCGTCGCGCAGCACGGCATATTGCGAATTCGATGGCAGCAGATCCTCGAGCGACTGCGCCACGCGATTGTGCTCCAGCGCATCCGTGAGCGTGCGCCCCGGATCGAAGGCATCGTCGCGAATCTGCCAGTCCGGATCGGCATGGGCGAGATCTGCGAGGCCGTTCGCGAGGTCGGAGGCGTAGTGCAGATACAGGTAGGTCAACCAGACGTCCAGCCGGACGGCTTCCGCTTCGTCAAAGCCCTTCTTCGTCAGAAAGCCGCGCCCCGCTTCCTTGCGCCGTGCCGCGATAGTCGATGCGCTGTAGAGCTCAGGGTCCAGCCCTTCCCGATCAGCGTGCTCGAGCGCAGCGATGAAATCGTCCATTTGTGCGCGAGGACGCCGGCCGTCGATCCAGGCGGGCTCGAACGCGCGATCCTTGTAAAACGCCCGCGTCGTCGACCAGAGCCGCGTTCCTTCCCGATCGCGGCTCACGAATACCGGCATGTCCCGTGTGTTCACGAGTGTCTCGACCGAACGCCTGATCGCGTCGCGCTGCGTATCGCGTCCGACGCCGGGCAGGACGCTGCATGCCGTTAGACTGACGAGGGCGGCGATCGCCAGGATCCGCATGTGCCTCCATGGCACGGCTCGACCGCGCCGTCCCGGAGAAGAGCAAGCGAAGTGCCGCGGCTCGGCTGGCCAGAACTGCGCCTTCCGGGTCATCGGCCGACGAGATCCAGATGCCGAAGCGTGCGAATGTGAAACGCGTTACACAATCCCGGCGCCGTCCGGCCGCTGCAGCCGTGCCGCCTCGCGACCTGAACGTGATTGCGGCCGGTTTGCTGCAGGACATGGCCACCATCCAGACGTCCGAGCGCAGCCGCTTCGGGTACAAGCGCGCGGCGAAGGTCCTCGCCGCCGGGCTCGATCGATCGATTGCGGACCTGCTGGAGGAGGGCACGCTCCGCGACGTGCCGTTTCTCGGAGCCGCGACGGAGCGGATCGTACGGGAGTTGGTCACGACGGGCGCGTCGGCGACCGTCGATCGCGCGGTGGCTGCGTCGCCGCACCGGTCGGATGTGGAGAAGCGGCGTCGATTCCGCCGCGCCTATCTGAGCCGCCATGCGCTGCGTCTCGCGTTCGACGCGCCGCTGCCCGCCTCGATCGTCTCGGCGGCGCAGTACCGCGGCGATCTCCAGATGCACTCGACGTGGAGCGACGGCGTAGAGACCATCGCGTCGCTCGCGGGCGCCGCGCTCACGCTCGGCTGGGCGCGCATCGGCATGACGGACCACTCATACGGGCTCCCGATCGCCGGCGGCATGAGCATGGAGGCCGCGAAGCGGCAGCACCGCGAAATCGATGACGTCAACCAGGAGTTCGCGGGCCGCGTTCGCGTCTACAAAGGCGTCGAAGCGAACATCCTCGCGGACGGCTCCCTGGATCTGCAGGAGTCCGAGCGCGGCATCTTCGAGTACGTGATTGCATCGCCCCATTCGCTCCTGCGCAGGGACACCGATCAGACGGCGAGAATGATCGGTGCCGTCCGTCAGCGCGGGGTGGCGATCCTCGGTCACCCGCAGGGGCGGATGTACAACAGCCGGCCCGGTGTCTCGGCCGACTGGGATCGCGTGTTCGAGGAGGCGGCCGGACGCGGCGTCGCGATCGAGCTGGACGGCAACTGGCACCGCCAGGACATCGACTACGAGCTCGCGAGCCGTGCGTTGGAGGCCGGCTGTCTGTTCGCGCTCGACAGCGACGCGCACAGCCTGCCGGAGCTGCCGTTCACCGACTACGCGATTGCGCACGCGCGGCTCGCGCGCATCCCCGCCGATCGCGTCGTCAACTGCTGGGACGAACAGCGATTCGACGGCTGGCTCGCGTCGCGGCGGATGTGAATCCTCTGTAGGGCGTCTTTAGACGTGCCTACATGAGATGCCGCACCGCGGCCGCATAGCGAGACGCGAGCGGATGCCCGAGCCTTCCTTCGATGAACCGTGAGGCAGCCAGAACCTTCTCCAGGTTCACGCCGGTTTCGATCTGCAGGCCGTCCAGCATGTAGAGCAGATCTTCGGTCGCGAGATTTCCCGTTGCGCCGGGAGCATACGGGCACCCGCCGAGCCCTCCGGCGGACGCATCGAACGTGCGAACGCCGAGATGCAGCGCGGTGAGGACGTTCACAAGCGCGGTGCCGCGCGTGTCGTGGAAATGAAGGGCGATCTTCTCCAGCGGCACACGGCGCGCAACAGCCGATACGACCGTCGGGACCTGGCCCGGGTGGGCAATGCCGATCGTGTCGCTCACCGCCACCTCGTAGGCGCCCATGTCGATGAGCGCTGCTGAGACCTCGGCGACCACCGACGGATCGACGTGTCCTTCGAACGGACACCCGAACGCCGTCGAGATGTAGGCGCGCACGGGCAGACCGCGCTCGCGCGCCGCCGAACAGACGCCGCGGTAGGCATCGAGCGACGCCGCGATCGTTTGATTGATGTTTCGCTGGCTGAACGACTCCGATGCGGCCGCGAAGATCGCAATCTCGTCCACCTTCGCCGCAACCGCGCGATCCAGGCCGGTCAGATTCGGGACGAGCGCCGTGTACTTCGTCCCTCGCTTCCGATCGATGCGCGACAGGACGTCGCCCGCATCGGCCATTTGTGGCACCCACTTGGGACTCACGAATGCCGACACTTCGATGATCCCGAAACCGGCTTCGCTGAGGCGATCGACGAACGTTACCTTGTCGGAGGTCGACACCATCGCCGGTTCGTTCTGCAGGCCATCCCGCGGCCCGACTTCGACGATGCGGACCCGGCGTGGGAGCGTCATTCCATTTGGAGGAGGCTCGCGCCCGCCTGCACCATGTCGCCGGGGCGGCAATTGACGGCTTTGACGACCCCGTCACCGGGTGCGCGAATCGGCAATTCCATCTTCATGGCTTCGAGAATCATCAACACGTCGCCGCGCTTGACGGACGTCCCAGCGCTCACCTGGACGGCCACCACCGCCGCCGGCATCGGCGCCAGCAGGCTACCTTGATGGTGCGTCGTCCGCCGTTGTGCGTCCTCCTCGGAGTCCACGGCAAGCTCGTACACGCGCCCGTTGTGGAAGGCCCACGTCGTGCCGCCGACGATGGCGATGAACACCCGGTCGACGATCTCGTCGCGCGCGACGACGATCTCCCCTTCGCACGGTGCGCGCGCGACGTGAACCCGGACGCCGTCGATCGACACGGAACCGTCATCTGCCACGGACGCGCTGTAGCTGCGATCGCCATGCCCAACTGAAAACGCCCGTTCGCTCATTGGCGTCCCCAGCGCGCGATCGTGGTCCAGGGGTCCGGCGCTGATTGTGGCGCGGCGACCGGGCGCGCGGTCGCCGCGCCGTCGCGAACGATCGCCGCGGCGGCAATCACCGCAACCGGTGCCTCGTCTGTTCGCAGCAGATCCGCCAGATGCTCGTCGACAAACGCTGTATCGATGGCGCCTTCTCGAAAGCGCGGGTGTGCGAGCAGGTTCACCAGGAAAGGAATGTTGGTCCGCACACCCAGGACGGCAAACGCGCGTAGGGCGGCGGATGCACGGTCAACCGCAGCCACCCTTGTTTCACCTGAGGCGATGAGCTTCGCCAGCAGCGGATCGTACTGAACAGGAACATCCGCGCCCTCCTCGACACCGCTGTCGATCCGGATCCCCGGCGCGTCGGGCTCACGATACACGTGCAATCGGCCGGCCTGCGGGAGAAAGCCGTTGGCGGGATCCTCGGCATAGACGCGGCACTCGATCGCGTGGCCGCGCAGCGTCAGCGCCTCCTGTCGCCAGGGCAGTGGCGCGCCGGCGGCGACCGTGATTTGCGCGCGCACGAGATCGACTCCGCTGACCGCCTCGGTCACCGGATGCTCGACCTGCAGCCGCGTGTTCATCTCGAGGAAATAGAACCGTGCCCCCTCGCCGGTTCCGTCCAGCAGGAACTCGATCGTCCCGGCGTTCTGGTAGCCGGCTTCCCGCGCCGCGGCAATCGCGGCGGCACCCATCCGATCGCGCAGCGCTGGTGTAAGCGCGGGAGATGGAGATTCCTCGACGATCTTCTGATGACGCCGTTGAATCGAGCACTCGCGCTCGAACAGATGGACCGCGTTGCCGTGCGCATCGGCGAGGATCTGGATTTCCACGTGCCGTGGGTGTGCAATCAGACGCTCGACGTAGAGCGTGCCGTCCCCGAACGCGGCCAGCGCCTCCCGCCGTGCCGCGGGCACGGCGTCGCGCAGTTCGGGCGCGTTCGCGGCCGCGCGCATCCCTTTCCCGCCGCCTCCGGCTGAGGCCTTCACGAGCACTGGGAACCCCACGTCGAGGGCGGCGGCCTCCAACCCGCCATCGCTCTGATCATCGGGGGTTCGTCCTGGGACAACGGGGACGCCCGCGCGCTGCATCAGCTCGCGCGCAGCAATCTTCGAACCCATCCGGGCGATCGCCGGCGCGGGAGGTCCGACGAACACGATGCCCGCATCCGCGCACGCTGACGCGAATCCGGCGTTCTCGGACAGGAATCCGTACCCGGGATGAACGGCGTCGGCTCCCGAGCGCCGGGCCGCCGCGATGACCGCCTCGATGTTCAGATAACTCTCGACCGCCGGCGGCGGTCCGATCCGGATCGCGCGATCGGCGGCGCGCACATGACGGGCCTGCGCGTCCGCGTCGGAGTAGACGGCAATCGCCTCGATGCCCATCTCGCGGCATGCGCGGATAACGCGCAACGCAATCTCGCCGCGGTTGGCAATCAGCAGCCGGCGAATCACTCCAGCCCTTCGGTCCAGGAGGGTCTGCGCTTCTCGAGAAACGCGCGCATGCCTTCCTGGCCCTCTTTCGAGACGCGCCTTGACGCGATGGCGTCAACCGTGTGTGCGCCGACATTCGCGACCCGCTCGTCGGCAACGTGCGCGATCATCGCTTTGGCAGCCGCGACCGCTTCTGGTCCTGACGCGAGGATGTCCGTCACGTATCGCGCAACGACGCGGTCCAGATCCCCTTCGGCGGCCACCGCATGAATCAGCCCAATCTCCCGCGCGCGTGCCGCCGTGAACCTGGCCCCGGTCAGAAACAGCTCGCGCGACGCGGAGCGGCCGATCTTCCCGATCGCGTAGGGCGAAATGACGGCCGGAAGAATGCCGAGCCTGACCTCGGTGAATCCGAACACCGCGTCCTCTGCCGAAGCGACGATGTCGCACACCGCGGCGAGCCCGACGCCGCCGCCGAGCGCTGCGCCGTGGACACGGCCGATGAGCGGAAGCGGCAGCCGATCGAGCGCCTCGAACATCGCCGCCATGACGCGCGCATCGCGAATGTTCTCGTCGCGCGAGTACGCAATCGTCTTCGACATCCACGACAAATCGGCGCCCGCACAAAACACCTTGCCCGCTCCGGCGAGGATGGCGACGCGTGCGCCGGCGTCGGCCGTGACGCCGCGCGCCCAGCCGGTCAACTCCGCGATGAGCTCCTCGTTGAAGGCGTTGCGGACGTCGGGGCGATTCAGCGTGACGTAGAGAACCGGGCCTTTTGCCTCGACGAGTAAGGTGGACATGACCCGCTGTTCACATCCGAAAGACGCCGAACTTGGGTTCCGCGACCGGCGCGTTGAACGCCATCGACAGGCCCAGGGCCAGCGCCGGCCGCGTCTCCGCCGGATCCAGGATCCCATCGTCCCACAGACGAGCGGTGGAGTAGTACGGCGATCCTTCGTGCTCGTACTTCTCGAGAATCGGATCGCGGATGGCGCGCTCCTCGTCGGCCCCGAGCGCGACGCCCTCGCGCGCCAGTTGATCCCGCTTGACCGTAGTCAGCACACCCGCAGCCTGCTCGCCGCCCATGACGGAGATGCGAGCGTTCGGCCACATCCAGAGCAGCCGCGGCTCGTACGCGCGCCCGCACATGCCATAGTTCCCCGCGCCGAACGAGCCCCCGATGATCACCGTGAACTTCGGCACGACGGAGTTCGCGACCGCATGAACCATCTTCGCGCCGTCCTTCGCGATTCCGGCGCGCTCGTACTGCCGACCCACGATGAATCCGGTGATGTTCTGCAGGAACACGAGCGGGATGCCCCGAAGGTTGCACAGCTCGATGAAGTGGGTCGCCTTCAGCGCCGACTCGGAGAAGAGGACGCCGCTGTTCGCAATCACGCCGATGAGGAGCCCGTGCAGCCGCGCGAAGCCGGTGACGAGCGTCGTCCCGTAGCGCTCCTTGAATTCGTCGAACCGGGAACCGTCGACCAGACGGGCGATGATCTCGCGCACTTCGTACGGCTTGCGCGTGTCCGCATTGACGATGCCGTAGATCTCCTGCGGGTCGTACGCGGGGTCCTCCGGGGTCGCAACATCGGATGGCAGATGCTTGGACGTGTGCAGCGTCTGCATCACCGTACGCGTGATCAGCAGGGCATGCTCGTCGTCTTCCGCGAGGTAATCGGCGACGCCCGAGAGCGATGTGTGCACGTCAGCGCCGCCAAGCTCCTCGGCCGTGACCTCCTCACCCGTGGCGGCCTTCACGAGCGGAGGGCCGCCGAGAAAGATCGTGCCGGTGCCCTTGACGATGATGGTCTCATCCGACATCGCCGGCACGTAGGCGCCGCCGGCCGTGCACGACCCCATCACGACGGCGATCTGCGGGATGCGCTGCGCCGACATCTGCGCCTGGTTGAAGAAGATGCGGCCGAAGTGATCGCGATCCGGAAAGACGTCGGCCTGCAGCGGCAGGAACGCGCCGCCGGAGTCCACGAGGTAGATGCAGGGAAGCCGGTTCTGGAGCGCGATCTCCTGCGCGCGCAGGTGCTTCTTGACGGTGAGCGGGTAATACGTCCCGCCCTTCACCGTCGCGTCGTTCGCGACGATCAGGGCCTCGCGCCCCGCGACGCGGCCGATGCCCGTCACGATGCCCGCGGCCGGCGCACCGTTGTCGTAGACGTCCCAGGCCGCGAGCGATGACAGCTCGAGGAACGGCGAGGCCGGATCGAGCAGCTTCTCGATCCGTTCGCGGACGAACAGCTTGCCCTGGGCGCGATGACGCTCCACATACTTCGGGCCGCCGCCCAGGCGCACGGCTGCTTCCCGCTCGCGCAGCTCGGCGACCAGCGCCGCCATGCGATCGCGATTCCGCCGGAAGATCTCGGCGGTCGTGTCCACGTGCGATTCGAGACGCTGCATGGGCAGGCGGCGCCGCGTCAGCTCACCATCCGCAGCAGTCGGTCTTGTAGCCGCACGCCGGGCAGCGCCAGACGGCGTGCATACGGAACATCTCGGCACCGCAGCGCTCACAGAGGACCTTGTCGGAACTGTCCGCGGGGCTTGGACGGTTGGGCGGCAGGGGAGCCGGCGACGGATGGGGCGGCTCAGGCATCGCCGGAATTATAAGAGGTTACAGCGGCGTATGAAAACACAACGTATGTCAATATATTGGTCACGACTCCGACAATCTGTATAATTTTATCGTGAAATGGCGCTCTTCCATGTCGTATAGCGCGTCACTCAACGGGCCGGAGACCCTATGACCACCAAGAAGAAGTATCGCGTGCTGGCGATCGACGACGAGCCCGCGATGATCGAGTGGCTCAAGATCCTGCTCGAACACGAGGGCTACGAGGTCCGCACCGCCATGATAGGCACGCGCGGCGAGGACATCTTCAAGAGCTGGAAGCCCGACGTCGTGGTCACCGACATGATGCTGCCGGACGCGGACGGGCTGGAGCTGCTCCGGAAATTCAAACAGACCCATTCCGATACCGAGGTCATCGTCATCACCGGGCACGGCAGCGTGCCCAAGGCCGTGGAGGCGATGAAGGCGGGGGCGCACAGCTTCGTCGAGAAGCCAATCGAGCCCGACACGCTGCTCGCGATGCTCGAGCGCGCGATCGAACGGCGGGATCTCGTCGGCGAGAACCTTCTGCTGAAGCAGAAGCTCGAAGGGCAGTTCCGCTTCGGCAACATCATCGGCAAGAGCAAGAAGATGCACGAGGTGCTGGAGCTGGTCGAGAGTGTGGCGGCCAGCGACGCCAACATCCTCATCGAAGGGGAGAACGGCACCGGCAAGGAGCTGATCGCGAACGCGATCCATTACAACAGCAAGCGCGCAAAAGGTCCGTTCATCAAGATCAATTGCGCGGCGATCCCGAAGGATCTGATCGAGTCCGAGCTGTTCGGCTACAAGAAGGGGGCCTTCACGGGAGCCGCCACGGACAAGGAGGGGCTCTTCGAGATGGCGGAAGGCGGCTCGCTGCTCCTCGACGAGATCGGCGAGATGCCGCCGTACCTGCAGACGAAGCTGCTGCGCGTCCTGCAGGAGCGGGAGTACCGGCCGATCGGCAGCGATCGGATCGTCCGCGTCGACTTCCGCCTGATCTGCGCGACGAACATCGATCTCGATGCCGCGCTTCGCGACGGCAAGCTGCGCGAGGATCTCTACTTCCGCATCAACACGATTACGCTGCGGGTGCCGCCGCTGCGCGAGCGCACGGAGGACATTCCGCTCCTCTGTGAGCACTTCCTCGAGAAGTACCGGCAGCGTCATCAGCGCAACGTGAAGTCGATTGCGCCGGCGGCATACCACGTCCTCATCCGCCACCGCTGGCCCGGAAACGTGCGCGAGCTCGAGAACGTGATCGAGCGCGGCGTGCTGGTCGCGAAGGGGGCCGAGATCACCGTCAACGATCTCCCGGAGTCGCTGCGGACCGAGAGCGCCACGACGACGGAGTTCGTCATTCCGCCGCACCGGACGCTCGCAGAAATCGAGAAGATGGCGATCGTGCAGACGCTGCAGCGTACGAACTGGAACAAGCAGGAGGCGGCCCAGATTCTGGGGTTGTACCGGCCAACGCTGTACAGCAAGATGAAGAAGCACGACATTCAGGACAGCGGAAAGGCGGGCGCACGGCGCGCGGCTCCAGCGTAGGCTCAACGTTTGCAGCCTCCGCTCGCGTGGTGGACGAAGCGGGCCGTGTCGTGGGCCGTGCGCTGGGCAGCACGGGGGAGTTCTCGCTGTTCGGTCTGCGGGCGATCCGCGATCTGTTCCGCCCGCCGTACGAGTTCCGTGAAACCACACGGCAGGTCTTCGACCTGGGGCTCCGGTCCGCGCCCCTGATTGCCGTGTCCGGCGTGGCGGTCGGCATCGTGCTCTCGATGCACACGCGCGCCTCACTGGAGCGATTTGGCGCCGAGTCGATGATTCCCGCCGGCCTCGCCCTGGCGCTGGTGCGCGAGACGGGTCCACTGACGGCTGCGCTTCTTCTGTCGGGACGGATCGGGGCGGGCATAGGCGCCGAGCTCGGCGCCATGCGTGTCACCGAGCAGATCGACGCGCTCGAAGCCTCCGCCGTCGATTCCTTCAAGTATCTCGTCGTCACGCGCACGGTCGCGTGCATCATCGCGCTCCCGATCCTGACGACGCTGATGAACTTCTGCGGGATGCTCGGCGGGTTCATCGCGGAGCAGGCGTCGACGGGCATGTCGCTCCGGCTGTATTTCGACAAATCCTTCTCGCTGATCGACGTCACCGACTACGTGCCCGCCACGGTCAAGACGATGGTATTCGGTTACATCATCGCGGTAACCTCGTCGTATCTCGGGTTCACGACCTCGCAGGGCACGGAGGGGGTCGGACGCGCATCCACACGCGCTGTCGTGCTCTCGTCGATCCTCATCATCGTGACGAACGTCGTCCTCGTCCGGATCATTTTCTTCCTGTTCCCGCAGTTGGGATGATGGCCGTCGAGCTGCAGCACGTGACGAAGCGCTTCGGATCGAAAGCGGTGCTCGACGACGTCTCGTTCGGCGTCCCGAAGGGCTCGGCCCTCGTGATTCTGGGCCGCAGCGGGACCGGCAAGAGTGTCACCCTGAGGCACATCGTCGGCCTCGTCCGGCCGGACCGCGGGAGCGTGCTGGTGGACGGCGCCGACATTTCGACCATGAAGGGAAGACAATTGACGGGGACCCGCCGCCGCATCGGGTTTCTGTTTCAAAACGCGGCGCTGTTCGACTCGATATCGGTCGGCGAGAACGTCGCGTTTCCATTACGGCGGCATACGAAGCTCTCGGATCGCGAGATTCGCGAACGTGCGAGGAGCAAGCTGGCCCAGGTCGGCCTCGAGGCGGATTTCAACCGCATGCCCGCGGCGCTCTCCGGCGGGATGCGCAAGCGCGCAGGCCTGGCCCGGGCGATCGCGCTCGATCCGCCGCTGCTTCTCGTCGACGAGCCGAGCGCCGGGCTCGATCCGATTACCGCGGATGAAATCGACGACCTGTTGCTCTCGCTGAAAGAGGAGGGTACGACCCTGATCGTCGTCACACACAACATGGCCAGCGCGCGCAAGCTCGCGGATCGGCTGCTGGTGCTCGACAGCGGCCACATCGTCGCCGAGGGCACGCTGGCGGAACTGCAGCAGAGCACGCATCCGCTGGTGCGCGCGTTCATCAGCTCGGAACACGAAGGCTGATTATGGCGCGCGCGAGAGCCATTGCGGTCGGCGCATTCGTGATTGGCGGCTTCTTCCTGTTCACGGTCGGGCTGTTCCTGATCGGCAACCGCCGCATGCTCTTCAGCGATCACTTCGAGGCGCGCGCGTCGTTCGCGCACATCGCGGGCCTCACCGTGGGGGCCAAGGTCCGGGTCGCCGGAATGGATGCGGGCGAAGTGAAGCAGATTCACGTCCCCACCGGGCCGTCCGCGCGGTTCCTCGTGGTCATGCAGATCCGCAGCGATCTCCATCCGCTCGTGAGGACCGATTCGGTCGCGTCGATTCAGAACGACGGGCTCGTCGGCAACAAGTTCGTGCAGGTCGAGACGGGAACGGACGCCGCCCCGCAGGTCGCCGACAAGGGGATGATTCAGAGCACCGAGCCGTTCGACTTCACGGATCTGATGCAGAAGATGAGCGACGCGATCGACACGATCGACGCCACGGTCGCGGACGTTCAGGGAGAGCTGCAGGAGACGCTCGCGTCCATCTCCGATACGGCGCAATCCGCACAGACGCTCGTCAACGACGTAGGGAAGGACGTTCGCGAGATCGCGGCGTCGGGAAACAAGATCAGCAGCGACCTGCGTACGGTGATTGCCGACGTCAAGGCGGGCCGCGGAACCGTGGGAAAACTGATTACCGACGACGCGCTGTACGAGCAGGCCAAAGAAATCTCGGAGCAGGCCCGCGCGACGGTCGAGAACCTGAAGGACGCGACGGAGCAGGCAAAGCAGGCCATCGCCGATTTTCGCGGCGAGGGCGGCCCGATGAAAGGGCTCACCGGGGACCTCACGCAGACCCTGGCGTACGCGCGCGAGACGATGGCCGATCTGGCGGACAGCGCGGAGGCGCTGAAGCACAACTTCCTCTTCCGCGGCTACTTCAACCGCCGCGGCTACTTCGATCTTGGAGAGATCTCGGTCCAGCAGTATCGCGACGGAGCGCTCGAAGCGAGCGGACGCGTGCCGCTGCGAATCTGGCTCGAGGCTCGCGTCCTGTTCACGATGGACGCTCAAGGCCACGAATCGCTCACCGACGATGGACGCGCGCGGCTCGACTCGGCGATGTCGCAGTTCGTCCGCTACCCGAAGAACAGCCCGCTCGTCATCGAGGGCTATGGTCAGGAATCCACGGGTGATCAGCGATACCTGCTGAGCCGCAGCCGTGCCACGGCGGTACGTGACTACCTCCTGTCGCGGTTCGGGCTCGATCCGCGCAGCGTCGCAACCATGCCGATGGGATCTGCGGCCCCGAAGAGTCCGACACCCGGCACCTGGGACGGCGTGGCGTTGACGATCTTCGTACCTCGAGAGGCGTTTCACGCAGCAAAACCTGTGGCACAGGGTTTGATTGAAGGACGTTGATGCTGAGCGTGCGTAGATGCGCGCTGCAGCCACGTGCCGGAAGGAGGCCGCTGTGGAAGAGCGATCGCGTGTATTGCTGGCCACCATCCTTGGTGCCGTCGCCGGGGGCGTCTGGGGCTGGTTGTATCTGACGGAACAGGGCCGCCGGATGCGCAGTCAGATCGAGCCCAAGCTCGACGATTTCATCCGTGAGCTGTCGAACGTGCGCGGCACGGTCGATAAGGCGCGAACCGCTGCGAACGAGGGATGGCGCTCGCTCAACGAGATCACGGGCGGCACCGGGCAGGGCCGCTGGTCCGCGTGAGCGGACACCACGCAGGTCCGCGGAGCCGCGTAAAACGCGGAGCCGCGTAAAACGCGGAGCCGCGTAAAAGAGGAGGAGCGATGGTGGATCTCCATACGACGAACGTGCTGCTCGGGATCATGGCGGCGGTCAGCGTCCTTGAAGCGCTGGTAGTGATCGGCATGGGCGTCGGCGGGTTCCTGGCGTACCGGCGCGTCATGCAGCTCGTCTCGGATCTCGAGGCGCGGCAGATTGCGCCGCTCCGCGAGAAAGTCGATGCGATCCTGGCGGACGTGAAAACCGTGACGGCGCGGGTCAGCCAGCAGACGGAGCGGGTCGATCACGCGATCAGCGGGACCATGGACCGCGTGGACGAAACGGCTGAACGCGTCCGTTCCAGCGTGCGCGACAAAGTAGCGCAGGCCACGGGCGTCATCCGGGGCGTGCGTGCCATCATCATGTCGATGCTGCATAACGAGTCGCGACCGGAGCCGCCGGCCACCGCTGCCGGACGCGCGTGAGCGGAAAGCCGCGAAGGCGAACGAACGTGACCGAATCAAGAATGATTGAGAGTTCAGGAGGCTGCATGGCGTACGAATACGATCGGCTGGAACGTGAAGAGGGAGGCGGTTCTTTCCTGATGGGGCTATTGGCGGGCACCGTCCTCGGGGCTGGGCTGGGCATGCTCTTCGCGCCGAAACCCGGGTCTGAGCTCCGCACACAGCTAAGCGAATCGGCGGGCAAACTGCGCTCGACCGCCGGCGACACGTATCAGCAGGCGTCGGACAAGGTGAGCCAGATGGTCGACCGCGGCCGCGAAGCCTACGATCGAGCCCGTTCGAGCGTCAGCAACATGGCGTCGACCGGCACGACGGGCAGCGCGGGGACCGGAACGGGCAGCACGAGCGGCTCGAGCGGATTCGCGAACCCGACGCCGGGCTCGACGAGCACGTCGGGCGGCGGCTACGGCGCATAGATGGCCCGCGCCGCATCGCGGCGTGAGCAGCGCCTGAAGCGTCGACAGTCCGGCCCGGAGCGATTCCGGGACGCGGCTGTCGACGTCCGTTTTCGTTGTCGCCGATCGGCGGGGGCCTGAAGGAACGGCCCGCGCGAGGACGCGCGCGCAATTCAGTTCCGCGAATGAGCAATCGTGATGACTGAACAACAAGCACGCCGTACCGCCAATATCGTCATGGCCGCGGGCGCGGTGGGCGCTGCTTACTACATCTTCCGTGAGCCCCGGCTGCGCCGGCTGGCGTGGCAGCTTGCGCGCGGCTGGGCGACGGGGCCACTCGTGGCGTGGAGCGCTGCAGAGGTCCGGCGCGCGTGGGACGCGAGCGCGACGCGCCACCCCGCGGTCCGATCGGGCGCAGCCTGATATCATCCGGCCGTGATCAGCGCGCGCCACCCCGCAGCGCGGATGCGAGGCGAGATCCGGCTGACCGGACTGGCCATCTGGCGCGGCTTCCTTGGCTTCTATCAGAGCAACGACCTCACATTCGCCTCCTCCATCGCGTATTACGCGCTCCTCTCGCTGTTCCCGTTCTTCCTGCTCGTGTTTGCCATTCTCGGCAGCGTCACCGCAAACAATTCGGACCGCACGGCCATTTTCGACTTCGTCCTTCGGTACTTCCCGCGTCAGTTCGAATTCGTCACCTCACAGCTCAACGCCATCGAGCAGGCGCGCGTCCGGCTGGGGATCACGGGAAGCCTCCTGCTGATCTGGGCGGCCATGGGCGTGTTCGGCGCCATCACGTCCGCGGTGAACCACGCGTGGGGCGTCGAGAAGCAGCCGAGCTATCTCAAGCACAAGCTGATCGCCTTCATCATGTTGGTCGCCTCGAGTTTGCTGCTGCTCGGCGGCCTCCTGCTCGTGAGCGCCATCGACGTGATCGAAGCGAAGTGGTTCGCCGTTGTACTGGTGCGTACGCCCGGCCTCGAGGTCCTGCGGCATTTCGCCGTGAAGTGGGCGAGCACGATCGTGTTCATTCTGGTCGTCGGGCTCGTGTTCTATTTCGTGCCGAATGCGAAGGTGCGCTTCCGCGACGTGTGGGTCGGGGCGATCGTCACCGGCTTGCTCTGGCGGGGCGCGCTGTTCGGCTTCTCGTGGTACGTTCGCGACCTCTCGCGCTTCAGCAACATCCACGGATCGATCGCCGCCGTCGTTGTCTTTCTCGTGTGGATCTACACGACCGCGGTGCTGTTCTTGTACGGTGTCGAGGTTACGGCCGCGAACGCGCGATTGCGGCGACATCGGCCGGAGGAGATCCCGGCGGCGCCCGCGCCGAGAATCTGACGCGGGTCAACGTCCGGCTCGGCCCGCGCCACATCGCCGCGGGCTAGCGAGACCTCGGCGAAGCCCCTTCGGGGGAAGGCGGGCCGGGTGCTGCCGATGGTCAATGCCGAAGCCGACTGAATGATCAGGACGCAACTGACCATTGCCGCGCTGGTGTTGGCTTCTGCGACCGGGGTGGCGGCGCAACTCGCGCTCATATCGGTCGCGGACGAGATTCAACTCGGACGCGACGCCCAGCGTGAGATGCGGAAGAAGGTGCCGCACATCGACGGCGCGGTCCAGACATACATCGCCGGGATAGGGCGGCGGCTCGCGGCGCATGCGCACGGACCGCGATATCCATATAGCTTCTCCATCGCGAACGACCGCCGCATCAATGCGTTTGCGCTTCCTGGAGGCCCGGTGTGGATCGATCGCGGCGCGATTGAGGCGGCGACGAACGAGGCGCAGGTCGCCGGCGTGCTGGCGCACGAGGTCGCGCACATCGCGCAGCGCCATGCGGCGCAGCAGATCTCGAACGGTGCGATCGCGAATGGATTGCTTGGATTGCTGGGCGCCGTGCTCGGCAATGCTGGCGGCGCGGCTACGGCGGAGACCGGCGCGCGCGTGCTCGCCGGCGGCTACATGCTGAAGTTCAGCCGAGCCGACGAGATGGAAGCGGATAGTGTCGGCATGGATATCGTTCGCCGCGCCGGATGGGATGCGCGCGGCATGCTCGATTTCATGCAGATGCTTCGCGCCCGGGCCGGTCGCGATCCATCGTCCGTCGAAACGTTCCTGTCTTCGCATCCCGCGCCGGTCGAACGCCTCGAACGCATTCGTGGAGATCTCCGCCGCGCGCGACCGGGCGGCCAGCGCGACAGTGCGGACTTTCACGTCGCGCGTCACACGCTCGCGGCAATCCCGCGGTAGATCAGGGGCCGCCGCAATTCCGGCACCTGGCTTGCTGCCGTTGTCGCATGGCACAAGCTGTACAAAACGAACCGAAACCACCATTCCCCAAGCAACATCAGGAGAAACCCGGGATCGAAGCAGAGCTCGATCCGCGGCCCCACTACAAGGCACCGCTCTACAAGGGCTCGGGAAAGCTCGAGGGCCAGGTCGCGCTGATCACCGGCGGCGATTCAGGAATCGGCCGCTCGGTGGCCGTACTGTTCGCCCGCGAAGGAGCCGACGTCGCGATCGTGTATCTGAAAGAAGAGCAGCGCGACGCGGACGAGACGAAGCGCGCTGTCGAAGCCGAAGGACGACGAGCGCTGCTCATCCCCGGTGATGTCTCCAACCCTCAGTTCTGTCAGGAGGCGATCGAGCGAACCATGAAGGAGTTCGGACGCTTCGACGTGCTCGTCAACAACGCTGCCTACCAGAACCAGCAGGAAGGACTGGATGCGATTCCCGACGAGCAGTGGGAGCGCACCTTCCGGACGAACATCTTCGGATACTTCTACATGGCGCGCGCGGCGCTCAAGCACCTGAAGGAAGGGGGCGCGATCATCAACACGGGGTCGATCACGGGTCTTGAAGGCAGCCCCAAGCTCCTGGACTATTCGGCGACGAAGGGGGCGATTCACGCGTTCACGAAGTCACTGGCGCGGAACCTCGTCGAGCGCAGAATCCGCGTCAACTGCGTGGCTCCGGGTCCCGTCTGGACGCCGCTGAACCCGTCAGACAACAAGACGCCCGAGCAAGTGTCGCAGTTCGGCAAGCACACGCCGCTGGGCCGCCCTGCGCAGCCGGAAGAGATCGCACCGGCCTACGTGTTCTTTGCGTCGCAGGCAGACTCGAGCTACATCACTGGAGAAGTCCTGACGCTGCTCGGAGGTGAAGCCACGGCGGGATGACGTGTCGTCAGGCGACGTCGAGATCACGCGGCGAGGGTCCGTTGATCACGCCGCCGAACTTGTCGAATCGCGAACCGTGGCACGGACAGTCCCACGTGGACGCGGCCGGGTTCCAGGCGACGATGCAGCCGAGGTGCGGGCACACGGCGGATCGGCGATGGAGCTCGCCGCGTTCATCGCGATAGACGGCGATCTTCTTCCCGCGCTCCACGATTACAGCGCCGTTGGCCGGCGTGATCTGATCGACCGTGTCGACGTCGCCCGCCGTCAGCCACGAGGCGTACTGCATCGCGACGTTGAGGTTCTCCTTGACCCACTCGAGCGCGGCGCCGGTCCGCACGCGCGACGGATCGTAGAGCTCCGTCCAGGGATTGGCGCGGCCTTGAATGAGATCGCTGATGAGCATCCCGGCAATCGTCCCGTGGGTCATGCCCATGCCTGAATCACCCGTGGCGATGTAGACGTTGTCCGCATCGAGCGGATTGCGGCCGATGAACGCGAGGCCGTCGACCGTTTCCATCACCTGTCCCGACCAGCGGAACTCGACCGCACCCGCCGCGGGATACCGCTCGCGCATCCACCGCTCGAGGCGCTCATAGCGGGCGTCGGCGTCCTGGGCCTGTCCCGCTTTGTGATCCTCGCCGCCCACGATCAGGATATCGATCGGAGCGTCGGCATCTCCTCCGAGCTGCTGCTCGGGCACGGATTGCAGCCGAACGTAGTGATACGGATCCTCCGTGTCCCAGAAGAGCGCGTGCGAGATGGCGCCTGGCGCCACGCGTGCGCCGACTGCATACGTGTGATACGGCGCCTGCTTCGTATGGATCGCGACCATGTCGTTGATGGGTGAATTGGTGGCGACGACGACTGCCTGCGCGTCGACGCTGAATCCATCCAGCGATTCGATATGCGCGTTCTTCCCGCCCGCTATCGACTGCACCTTGCTGTCGGTGAAGATACGGCCCCCGAGGCGCTCGATTGCGAGCGCGAGGCCGTTCACGTATTTCGTCGGATGGAACTGCGCCTGGTTCCGGAACCGCAGGCACGGGCCGCTGTTGAAGCCGAGGACGGGCGCGTTGGGCAGCCTGTCGACCTTCACGCCGCACGCGCGCGCCGCCTCCAGTTCGTCGTCGAGTGCGTTTTCGCGGGCACCCTCTCCCAGGAACAGATACCCGTCCAGCCGCTCGAACTCGCAGGAGATGCGCTCGCGCCGGCAGATCGTCTGGATCCGGTCGATCGCCCGCAGGTGACTGTCCGCCGCGAGGCGTCCGCCATCGGGACCGTGAAGGCGCAGGATCTCGACGTACGTGTCGTCGATCTCATTCGACAGGTGCGCGGTGGTGACGCCCGTCTGGCCGTGCGCGACGCTGCCGGCGTCCAGCACGACCACGCTTCGGCCTTCAGAAGCGAGGAGATACGCGGTCGTCAGCCCGGCAATGCCCGCGCCGACGACGCAGACGTCGGCGGTCGCGTTCTCGCGCAACGGTCGCGTCGCGACTCCTTCGCTCGTTGCGCGCCACAGGGATGTGCTTCGAGCCATCGGTCTGATCTAGCAAGAGAAGTGCTCAGAGAGGAGGTTGGAAGTTGGAGGTTGGAGGTTGGAGGTTGGAAGTTGGAGGTTGGAGGTTGGAGGTTGGAAGTTGGAGGTTGGAAGGTGGCAGGTTGGAGGTTGGAAGTTGGAGGCTGCAGCTTCGCTTCCCGCTCCGAAACCCGGAAGCCGAAGGCGGGAAAGCGCCGTACATGGCAGGACAGGGAGGTCCGAAGACACTCCCTGCAGCCTTTAGGTAGGCCGTCGTGGCAGGCGGTTGCTCCCAGCGGAACGCCGGAGCGGCGGGCCCGACCACGTCGTGGCCGGACGCCCATTCATAGAGCAACGTGAATGCCAGTTGGCGATTTTCAGCTGATGCGGCACCTTTCGATGATTTTGTGCCGCAGAACACGGTACTCAGCTGCCAGCAGTGTTGTTTCTGAGCATCCATGCGCCTTACGTGTGGTGCGCATTACCTCGTCCGTGCGATTGCGGGAGTAACGCGGGTTACACAGCCCCGATACCTCAGCTCTATGCGACCGCAGATTCCTTCGGCGGCGCGATCATCGTTTCCGGCGGGCACACACAGTTGTCGCACGTGCCGCAGCGATCGAACCCATCCGTTTCACCGAAGTACTCCAGCAGCAGCTTCCAGCGACAGATGGCACTCTGCGCGTATTGCGCCATTCGCTCGAGCTTCGACCGGTCCGCGTCGTGGCGCGCGGCGTATTCCTTCGCGATTGCCTCGAGGCGTTCGATGGGGATGTCGGTGCCGGTGAGCAGACGAAAGCGCGATCCGCGATTCTCGCGGACGACACCGAGCCCCTTCATCATCGACAGAATCGAGCGCACCTTCGTTCGCGCGACCGGCGCGGCCGCTTCCTGCACGTCGGCCAGGGAGACCACCGATGTGTCAGCGCCCAGACGCAGCAGGGCGTCGCGCACCGCGAGCAGCGCGTCGGCGCCCGGATACTTGCCTCCCATGAAGAACTGATGTGTGCGTCGATCCTCGATGCGGTAGAGCAGCACGCAGGCCGCGGGCTCGCCGTCGCGTCCGGCGCGGCCGGATTCCTGGTAGTACGCCTCGAGTGAGCCGGGCATGTCGTGGTGAATGACGAAGCGGATGTCCGGCTTGTCGATCCCGAGGCCGAACGCATTGGTGGCGACGATGGCTTTGAGGTCCCCGGCCATGAACCGATCCTGCGTCTCACGGCGGACGCGTGCGCCGAGCCGTCCATGATAGGCGGCAACCGCGAGCCCCTCCGTTTCGAGCACGCGGGAAACGATCCCGCAGTTCTTCACGGTCGCGACGTAGATGATCCCATGTCCCTTCGTTTCGCGAAGCAGTTGCACGAGCGCCTGCTGCTTGCGCGTGTCGTTCGGCGTGTGCACGACGCGATATCGCAGGTTCGGCCGGTAGATGCCGAGATTCGTGATTGCGGGATCTTTCAGACCGAGCTGATGTACGACGTCCTCGAGCACGCGCGGCGTGGCCGTGGCCGTCAGCGCGAGAACTGGCGGATGACGCAGCGCGTGGACAGCGCTCCCGAGCGACAGGAACGCGGGTCGGAAATCGTGGCCCCACTCGGAGATGCAGTGCGCCTCGTCGATCACGAAGAGGTCGATCGTCGCGGCGCGCAGCGTCTCGAGGAATTCCGCGTCTTCGAGCCGCTCCGGCGTGGCGAATACGAAGTCCACCGCGCCGCCGCGGATCGCCTGCAGCGTCTCGGCGACATCAGCGGCCGCGATCGTCGAGTTCACCTCGCGGGCGTCCACCCCCAGCTGTCGCAGCTTGTCCGACTGATCCTTCATCAACGCGATGAGCGGCGAGACGACGACCGTGGTGCCCGGGAGGTGCAGCGCCGGCAGCTGGTAGCAGAGCGATTTCCCCGCCCCGGTCGGCATGATCGCAACGGTGTCGCGACCCGCCACGATTGAGTTGATGACGTCCTGCTGCCCAGGTCGAAAGTCCGAGAGCCCGAACGTCCCCTTCATCAGGCGCCGGAGCGGCGCGATGGTCTTGGCCATGCGGAGTCAACAGCACGCCAGGTGCCAGTTGCTGACGCCTGCCAATGACGGGCGCATTCGCGCCAATGACGGCGCATCTGAGGTAAATGGCGGCTGCACTCCCGTCAATGCCCATGTGGCATTGATGATCGTCCGTACCGGCATTGACCATGGCTGGTAGCCGCCATGGACCACCGTCAGCACGCCGCATTGAGCAGCGTCAGTGCCCGGCGTTACGCGTCAGCTGTACTGTGTGAGTGTTTCGCAACGGCTGGCGACGATGCGCCGAGCGGGGATAAAGAGGAGGCGCGAGAGGAGGAGCGCAAGCAGCATCCAGCCGCCTGCGAACGCCGCGGCGAGCGCTGCACTGTGCCAGATCCGGAGCGCGACTATGACCAGAACCGCGCATGGCGCCGCGGATCCTGAAAACGCCAGCAGTCCGAGCAGCGCCGCGGCCTGATGAGCGTTGCTCGCATGCCCGATGCTGCTCAGGTCCACCGCGCGCGGAAACATGGCGGACAGCACCGCAGCGGCCGGGGCAACGAGTACGTATGTTGCGACGATCCCGAAGAGCAGCGCGAGCCAGAGCGCGGGGCTTCCGCCGCCAAAGACCAGCGCGGGAAGCGCGAGGCAGAAGACGGCCGGACCCGCGGCGATCAGCGCATTGCCCACTGCCTTGCCCGTCAGCAGCTCATCGAGGCTGAGCGGCGACAGCATCTGCCGCGTGAATCCCGCCTTGTCGATCGCGAACTGATTGAAGGCGAGGGGCAGGATCGAGAACAGACAGATGAACGCCCCGAACGTCGCCAGGCTGATGCCACTCTTCAGCGTGAAGCCGCCGAACGGCAGTTCGCCGCTGCGGTAGATGAGCACCGCGAACGCGGTGAAGATGAGCAGCGGTCCGGCGAGGATCGATCGGCCGCGCGGTGTACGCATCGCGAGGCGGACCTGCGTGAACGCGACGGCAGACGCACCCGCCGAAAGGCCCGGGATCGCACGGCCCCACAGTCCGCCGAAGGCCGCGCCGCGCCGCGCACCGAGCGACACCGGCATGTCGAGCAGCCGGCGGAAGGCCCCGAACGCGATCAGTTGGACGGCAGCGGCCATGAGGGCGAGCGCCGTCAGCGGCGCGGCAACGCGCGTGAGGGCTGCGGCAGAATTGCCGATGGCGCGATGGTACAGCTCCGACGGAGTATCCGCGAACGCTTCACGCGCGATCGTCGCGCTGACCGAGCGCGTCGACGACGTCCGGTGTTCCATCCTTTCACGCGCGTCCGCGTCCGGATGGTAAGCAAGGAGTCCCGGAACGATGCCGACCAACGGGATCACGAGCACCAGGATCAACATGACGAGATCCCCGCGCCGGCGATTGCGCAGCAGCAAGTGAATCACGGTCGACGTCACCATCGTCAATCCGGTGATGAAAACGAGCATCGCGGCGCCCGCGGCGAGCGCGAGCGCTGCGATGAGCGGGCGGCCGCCGATGGCCGCGCCGATTGGAACGCCAAGCATGACCGGAACGGTCAGCAGAATCCACGGGTCCGTCAGCGCGCCCGCCACCTGTGACACGTAAAGGATCGCCCGCGGCACTGGCAGCAGAAGGAACCGGGTCGCGTTCCCGCTCTCGCGCGTCGGCAGCATGATTGGACCGAGGATCGTCAGCGCGGTTGCGATGAGCAGGAAGTAGCGCACCAGCTCGAAGGGAAGCAACCACGAGCCCGTAGCGATGCCGAATCCGGCGATCAGCCCGAGAACGAACAGGCCGATGCTGGAAGGGATGAACAGCACGAGGGTGATGATCGGGCCGAGCTTGTCGGTCGCGATCGAGAACCGCTCGAGCGTATCGCGCGCGCCGGTGCGCTCCAGCGAGTTGACGACTACGCGCCAGCGCAGCCAGAGAAACGCGCGGAAGATGCGCACCATCGGCGGGTCAGAGCCAGTGCAGATCGGCGGCAGGCCGCTCGCCGCCGACGAGGTCGATGAACAGCTCTTCCAGGTTCTGCCCCGCGCCCGCGCCGGCGCGCACCTCCGCGAGCGTGCCCTGGGCGACCAGCCGCCCGTGCGCGATCACGCCGATGTGTGTCGAGAGCCGCTCGACGATTTCCAGGATGTGCGACGTCAAAAACACCGTCCCGCCGCGCGCGACGAACGCGTGCAGCAGATCCTTGATCTGCCGCGAGGCGACCGCGTCGATTCCTTCGAACGGCTCATCGAGAAAGAGCAGCCGCGGGGCCGGCAGCAGCGCCGCTGCGAGCGCAAGTTTCTTCTGCATGCCGTGCGAGAAATCCGCGACCAGCGTCGACGCGGCGCTCTCGAGATCCATCAGCGAGAGCAGGTCAGCGGATCGCGGCTTGAAGGTTCCCTCGGGGATCCCGTACACCTGGCCCACGAACGTCAGCGTCTCCGCTGCCGTGAGCCGCTCGAACAGCGCGAGATCTTCCGGAACGACGCCGATGCGCCGCTTCACGCTCACGGGATCGGCGTTCGGATCAATCCCGAGAATGCGCACATCGCCGGAGCTCGGCCTCAGCAGACCCGTCAGACACTTGATGGTGGTGGATTTGCCGGCGCCGTTCGGTCCCAGAAATCCGTAGAAGCTGCCGGCAGGCACGTGAAGATCGATGCCGTCGACCGCGCGGAGCGGTCCGAACGTCCGCACGAGGCCGCGCGTCTCCACGGCGAATTCCATGAATAACGGATTGTATGACAGCATGGCGGAATGAACCGCCTCGCGCACGAGCGCAGCCCGTATCTGCTCCAGCACGCGGGCAATCCCGTCGACTGGTATCCGTGGGGCGCTGAAGCGTTCGAGAAGGCGCGCCGGGAGAACAAGCCGATCTTCCTCTCCATCGGGTACTCGACCTGCCACTGGTGCCACGTCATGGAGCACGAGTCGTTCGAGAACGAAGAGATTGCGGACCTGCTCAACGCGGAGTTCATCGCGATCAAGGTCGATCGCGAGGAGCGACCCGATGTCGATCGGGTGTACATGACGTTCGTGCAGTCCACGACGGGCTCGGGCGGATGGCCGATGTCCGTGTTTCTCACACCCGAGCTGAAGCCGTTCTACGGGGGAACGTATTTCCCTCCGACCTCGCGATGGGGACGCCCTGGATTCATCGATCTGCTGCAGGAGCTCGCGCGCGTGTGGAAGCACGATCGGGCGCGCGTCGATGACGCGTCGACGGAACTGTTCGAGCGCCTGAAGCTCGCGACCGGCGCCGACGGCCAGTCGCACGCCGAATCAGCGGTCGCGAGCATGGATGCCCTCGGCGAGGTGGTGGAGCAGTATCAGCGCGCCTTCGATCGCCGCCATGGCGGGTTTGGCGACGCGCCGAAGTTCCCCCGGCCCTCCGAGCTGTTGCTGCTGCTGCGCGAGCACGCACGGACGGGCGCGGAGGCGCCGCGGCTCATGGCCGCCGAGACGCTCCGCGCGATGGCGCTTGGCGGCATGCGCGATCACGTCGGCGGCGGCTTCCATCGATATGCCGTCGACGCGGCATGGCGTGTGCCGCACTTCGAAAAGATGTTGTACGACCAGGCGCAGCTCGTGCTCGCCTTTCTCGAGGCAGGACAGGCAACCGGCGACGAGTTCTTCGCTGCGGTGGCAGAAGATACGCTCACCTACGTCCGCCGTGACCTTCAGGACGAGGCAGGCGGGTTTTATTCAGCGGAGGACGCCGACAGCATTCCGGCGGGTGAGGAGGGCGCACCGAAGCGCGAAGGGGCCTTCTACGTCTGGACGGATGCCGAAATTGGCGCGCTGCTCGGTCCCGATGCCGACGTCGTCCGCCAGCGCTTCGGCATCCGGCCGGAGGGCAACGCGCCGCAGGATCCGCAGGGAGAGTTCCGCGGCCAGAACCTTCTGTATACCGCTGCGTCGATCGAAGACGTTGCGGCTGCCACCGGACGAACGGTGGCCGACGTCGTCGACGTACTGGGCCGCGCGCGGGACGTGTTGTTCGGCGCTCGCGCGACCCGGCATCGGCCGCACCTCGACGACAAGATCATCACCGCATGGAACGGGCTGACGATCGCAGCCTTCGCGCGCGCCGCGCGCACGATGGCGGGTCGGCGAACGGCGCGCACGTGGCTCGAGACCGCACAACAGGCCGCGCGGTTCATCCGCGACCGCCTCTGGGATCCCGCTGAACAGCGCTTGCTCCGGCGCTACCGCGGCGGCGATGCGGGCATCGACGCGTACGCGGAGGATTATGCGTGCTTCACGTGGGGGCTGCTCGAGTTGTTCCAGGCCGATGGCGATCCCGCGTGGCTGCAGCTTGCGCAGGACTTGACCCGCCGGCAGGACGCGCTCTTCTGGGATCACCAGGAGGGCGGCTGGTTCAGCACGACCGGTCAGGATCCAACCGTGCTGCTTCGGTTGAAGGACGACTACGACGGGGCCGAGCCCTCCGCCAGCTCGGTCGCGGTGCTCAACGCCCTCACGCTTGCGTATCTCGTTGATGACGAGAACGCGCGCGGGAAGGCCGAGCGGACGCTGGGCCGCTATGGCCCGCGTGCAGGCCGCGCCGCGAGAGTGATTCCGATGATGCTGTGCGGCTTGTCCGCGTGGCACGCCGGCCTGTCACAAATCGTCCTCCTCGGACGCCACGCAGAGGAGTTGATCCCCCTCGAGACTGAGCTGGCCCGTCACTATCTTCCATTTGCTCTCGTCATCCCGGCCGAGGAAAGCAGCAGGCAGCAGTCGATCGCGGCGCTGATGCCATTCGTCGGCCCCATGCGGACGATCGATGGGCGCCCCACTGCGTTTGTGTGTCGCGACTTCACATGCCTTCAGCCCGTCGCATCGGCCGAGGCACTGCGCGATTCTCTGATCGCCAATCGCTGATAACTAATCCTCAATCCCCGATCCCCGCTCCCGATCCCCCGCGATCGACGTTATACTTACGCCATCTCCTGCAATCAGCGCATCGCGGCCGGCGCAGATCTCCGCCCTTGGAGGCGCGTGTAGATGGTGTTTGACGTCGAAATCGTGCTCCGCGAGCGGAACTACGCGGTCACGGAGCAGATCGAGCACGGGCGCGAGCCGGACGCGTGGGGCGAGGCAGATGTCGAGACCGTGCTGAAGCAGATCCTGCTTGCCATCGATCGCGTGAAGAACCCCTCCGGCGGGTCGCGCCACGTTAGGCTGCGGGGCTTCAGCTGGATCGTCGAACCGCTGGACGCGCAGGTGGTGATCGCGATCGAGATCCCGATGGGGGCGGCCGTCGCGGGTCCATTTGCCATCGATCGGACCCGTCTGGACGGGCTGATCAGGCGTGTCACCGCGGCCGCGGCCCCTCCCGGTCCCACGGTCCACTGACCGCCATGCGCACCGTCAATCGCGAGCGTCCGGCGTGTAGCCATGTAAAACCGCAATTGCATTCCTGTCCGACCGGTTACAAACGCGCAGGCCTCAGTCGTGCGATTGCACACTTTCACCTGCAAATTCCTGTAAGCTCTGCCGGCACTCCCTTTGCCATGGTGAGCCTCGTCCAGGTCCATTCAATCGCCGATGAAGCTGCCATATCGGATCCTCGTTCTTGAAGACGACGAGCACACCCTGCAGGGGATCGTCGAGCTGCTGCGCGAAGCCAGCCACAACGTCACGGGTGCGACCACCTATGACGCGGCGAAGAGACTGCTGGCGGTCGGCCCCTACGATCTGCTGATAACGGACGTCCGGCTCCGCGCGTTCAACGGCCTCCACATCGTCATGCGATGCCGCGTCGACTATCCGGATATGGCCGTCGTCATCATCAGCGGCTACGACGAGCCGCTCATGGAGATCGAGGCCAGCCGGTATCACGCGACGTTCGTGGCCAAGCCGATCAAGCCGGGAGAATTCCTCCGAACGATCAACGAGCTGCTGTCCGCCGTCCGGCGCCAACGCCGCTGGCCGCGCAAGCGCGTCGTCGGCGGCTTCCGCGTGACGGCAGCGGGCCGGACTGCGGCGGTCGTGGACGTCTCGTACGGCGGCCTGCGCCTGGAACTGCCCGATCGCGGGAACCTGCCGAAAACGTTCGACGTGGAGGTGTCCGGCATCGGGCTGCACCTCGAAGTCGAACCGGTGTGGAGCTATCCGTCGCGCGAGACGGGCGGGACCGTCTGCGGCGCGGCGATTGCCGCCGAACACACGGATGCGGCGCGCACCTGGCGCGACATCGTCGATCGGCTGTCGGCCTAGCGCCGAATCATTAGCACGACGCGACCCATTCGGTGTTAGATTCCGCGCGATGATTCGCGCCGCCACCGCTCTTCTCGCCGTCGCTCTCGCTCTTCCTCAAGCCACCGCGTCGTTTCCGCTCGAAGAAGCGACGGTCGCCCAGCTTCAGGACTGGATGGCCTCGGGGCGCTATACCGCTCGGCAGATCACGGAGCTGTACCTGGGCCGCATCGACGAAATCGATGGGACGGGTCACGCGCTGCACTCGGTGATCGAGATCAATCCCGACGCCCTGTCCATTGCGGACACGCTCGATACCGAGCGCAAGGCGAAGGGCCCTCGCGGACCGCTGCATGGAATTCCGGTCCTCATCAAGGACAACATCGATACGGCGGACAAGATGATGACGACGGCGGGGTCGCTGGCGCTCGAAGGATCCGTTGCCGCGCAGGATGCGTTCGTCGTCCAGCGGCTGCGCGCCTCCGGCGTCGTCATTCTCGGGAAAACGAACCTGAGCGAGTGGGCGAATTTCCGCTCGACGCACTCGACGAGCGGGTGGAGCGGACGCGGCGGTCAGGTCAAGAACCCGTATGTGCTCGATCGCAATCCGTGCGGATCGAGCTCAGGGACCGGCGCAGCAGTTGCGGCCAGTCTGGCCGCGATCGGCGTGGGAACCGAAACGGACGGCTCGATCGTCTGTCCTTCGGGCGCGAATGGACTCGTCGGGATCAAGCCGACGCTCGGTCTCGTCAGCCGCTCCGGCATCATCCCAATCGCGCATAGCCAGGACACGGCCGGCCCGATGGGGCGGACCGTCGCCGACGCGGCGGCGCTGCTGACGGTCATGACGGGCGTCGATCCGAAAGATGCCGACTCGAGGCGCAGCGCTTCATACGCATCGCGCGACTATACGAAGAGCCTGCACGCCGACGCGCTGAAAGGCGCGAGAATCGGCGTCGCCCGGCGCCAGTACTTTGGCTACAGCCAGGCGACCGACCACCTGATCGATCGCGCGATCGCGGACATGAAAGCGGCCGGTGCAGTGATCGTCGATCCGGCGAACATCCCGACCGGCGCGAAGCTCGACGCCTGCGAGAACCAGGTGTTGCTCTACGAGTTCAAGGCGGATCTGAACAAGTATCTGGCCGCGCTGGGGCCGGAGGCGCGTGTCCACTCGCTCGCGGATCTGATCGCATTCAACAAGCGGGAAGCCGAACGCGAGATGCCGTTCTTCGGCCAGGAACTGTTCGAGTCCGCGCAGAAGAAGGGCCCGCTGACTGCGGCCGGCTATCGTGCCGCCCTCGCACGGTGCCGTACGCTGTCGCGCACCCAGGGGATTGATCTCGTCATGCGCCAGCACCGACTCGACGCGCTCGTCGCACCCACCGGTGGTCCGGCGTGGACGACGGATCTCATCAACGGGGATCACTTCACCGGAGCCAGCTCCACGCCAGCGGCCGTTTCGGGATATCCGAGCATCACGGTTCCTGCGGGCGACGTCCGCGGCCTGCCGGTGGGCATCTCGTTCATCGGGGCCGCGTGGAGCGAGCCGAAGCTGATCGCGCTGGCGTATGCGTATGAGCAGGCAACGAAGCACCGGCGGGCGCCGGCGTTCAAGGAGCGGGTGCCGTAGTCGGGATCGAGGATCGGGGTGTGGTGGTGGGAGGCAAAGAGATCGAGAGGCATCCCACGCTCTCGATCTCCTCAGCTCTTGCTCTTGCGAAACACTTGGATAGCAGCTACATCTCGTCGCGGACGTCGATGCGCGTGGCCATGAGTTGTCCTTTGTCGTTCAATTTGCCAAGGCAGATCACACGACGCTCGCCCTTGACCTCGTCCAGAGACGAGGCCTTGTTGCGGAACGTGAACTTCGTGTTGTCGTTGTAGATCACGGCCCGCTCCATGTTCTTGCCTCGCACCCTGACCGAGATCGTCTTGGTCTTCGTGTCGATACTCTTGACAGTGCCGTCGATCCGGTCCTCTTTGGTCTGAGCGGCGGCTGTTGGCTTCTTCTCCTGTGTTTTCTCCTGTGCCTTCGTTGGAGCGGCGATGGCGGCGGCGAACAGCACGCCGAGGCCGAGACCCATCACGGCGAACAAGCGGCATTTCATCGAACCCTCCTTGTTCAAACAGGTTTCCTGGAGCTGCCGGCCCTGAAGTTCTGTGCGAGCTGGACAGCTGCGCTTGTCTATCACAAAACGGCGGAATCAGGGAGCCGCGATCGCCGCGGCGCGGGACGCCGCAGCCCCAGCCCCATGCCCACGTGAGTGTCATCGCGCAATGTCCACGCGGCCATCCTATTGGTCCTGACGGGAGGGCGTTCTCGTCCCTGGCCCCATTTATCTGCGAATTTGAGAAAATCTAGACACGCCGGGGTGGCGGAACTGGCAGACGCATCGGACTTAAAATCCGAAGGGCCCACAAGGCCCGTGCGGGTTCGATTCCCGCCCCCGGCATTACGGCTCAATGACTTATGCGAGATGGGCCGTGCGCCCGATCGGCCCCCCAACGGCGTGAGCTAACCATCCAGCTAACCTTTGGATCGCAGAGCGACCGTACACTGATCGTCGGCGGCTAGAGTCTGCAGCTCGACACGTCGGAGCCTCCGCGCCGCCGCCGATCTTTTTTGTTTCCGCGGAGCTGTTCAGCGGAGGCAGCCGATGTCTTTTCCAGGTTTGTTTTCGCTGCAATCGGTGTACATGACCCCCGACGATTGCAGACCTTACGAGATTGGCCGGGCGGCGACGATGCTGCGGCGGCAGCATGGGCACAAGAAACACTATCGAATCCGCGCCCATTGTGAAATACGCATCGAGGCTCCGAAAGTATTGGAGCGGCAACCCTAGGGAGGCTGCGCGGCTGACGGCCACGATTCTTTCCGCCCCACCGTACGTGTATCCGCCCGAGGAGGCGCAATGGGTCGAGAGGCAGCGCGCGAACGTATACGGCATCTTGCCGGCCCCGCACTCTGAAACGCTAGAGGAATGGCTGGCGCGAGCAAAAGACTTGTACCGAGAACGCTATCGCACGATGAAGCGCGGAACCGCGGCGGGGGATCAACCACGTAATGACAAGACGGCGCGGCACTGTGACTGGTTTGTGCGCGTCCATCTGCTTGGGTGGCGCGTGGATGAGGCCGATCACGCGGCCGTGAGCCGCGCGGTCAGCAAGGTCGCGCGGCTGCTGGGCATCTCACGACACCGCTAGCTCTTGACCACAAGAACTCCCACATCCGCGCATCACGCGGCTGCGTTTGCGGTGACCGACGCCAGCGCGGCGACGTGACCCTGCCGATCAAGATCTAGCGCGACGGCGGCGCGGAGCTCCGACGTGTCGAGCTGGAGGCTCGTCAAGCAAAGGACATACAGTTCCAGGGCCGGATTATCTAGCTACTGCGCTGTGGCTTACGGGTAGTCCTGCATACAGATACACACCGACAGCGCGGCGGTGATTTTCTACCCATCCCAGAAAGTCACCACCACTTAGCGCTGCGCGTGCTCCATATTAGTTGGCGTGACACACAACGCAACACGGAAACAATCCACGTACCTGAATTTGCGAATCAGCCCCCAGTTGGAGGCGGAGCTCCGCGCGGCCGCTGAGTGGCGCGCCTCGAATCCGTCTGCGACGGCACGCCAGCTGATCGCGTGGGGACTGTCGCTAGAGATGAAGGCGCGCGAGCTCGCCACGGGGGGCGAATCCCCGGGCCCAGCGATGACCCCCGAGCGCATGCGCCACGCCGATGTCGAGTGACCCGTCGTCGTCGATCGCTCCGAGGCTAGTCGACCGCGACGAGGCGGCGCGATACGTTGGCAGCGTGAGTGCCGACACCATCGATCGGCTGATCAATTCTGGCGAGCTGCCCATCGTGCGACTGCCAGCACAGCGCAGCCGGAACGGTGGTCACGGCGTGACGGGAGTGAATCGCCGCATCCTGATCGACGTGCGCGACCTGGATTTGCTGATCGAGCGATCGAAAGAACGGCGCGCCTGAGGAAGAGCCGCTAAAAAAAGAGCGCCGGAGGCTGCGGGCAACAGCCGCTCGGCGCTGACGACAAATGTCACCGGAATAGTCTCCGATGAACGATCACGAGCATAGCGTAAAACCAAAAAATAGCGCAAGCGCGAGCGACGCGAAACTCACCGCCGATTGCGCGAACGCGCAGCACCTCACAGACCCGGAGGCGGACCCGCTCACGATTGCACGAGCGCTCGACGCCCGCGAGCTGTGCGTGATTCCTGTACCGCGGCCCCGCCCGGGTGCTGCACCGAATACACCAGGAGACGGCAAGGTGCCGGCGCTCGCATGGCGCGAGTATCAGTCACGGCGGCCGACCGAACGTGAACTTGTTGAGTGGTTCGGCGGCGAGCCGATGAATCTCGCGATCGTCACCGGGGCCGTCTCACAGATCGTCTGCATCGACGCGGACTCGCCCGAAGCGTTGCGATGGTGCACGCGGACGCTGCCGTACACTTCATGGCAGACGCAGACATCGCGCGGGTTCCATCTGTTCTATCGGTATCCGGGCGTGCGCGTCGGCAACCGGGCGAAGCTCGAGACCCGCGATGGCCGGCTGGATGTGGACGTCCGGGGTGACGGCGGCTTTGTCGTTGCGCCCGGCTCCGTGCACGCGAGCGGCGCGCGGTATCGGACCGCGGGCGACTGGACGACACCGCGAGAGGACGTGCCGCGGTTCTGGCCTGGCTGGCTCCAACGCCCTGTCCGCCCGAGTGTGTCACGTCCATGTGATCCTTCGCTCCCTCGCGCACGAGCGCTTCGAAGCGCGCGCTGTCCTCCGCGCTCAGCGCGTTCAGCTTCGCCTTGAGTCCCGATCTGAGATCGAGGGCGATGCGCAGATAATTCTCCACTGAACCGCAATCGAAAACCATCGGCAGGCTCTCCACCTGGACATCGGTGAAGCCGCCAGCACGAACCAACCGTTCGAGCGCCCCGGGTTGCGCGAATCGTAAAGCCCGGGGCGAATCAGGGGGCGGAGGCGGCGCATTGAGCACGGACCCAGCTGCACGATTCAGCACTCCGAGGTACGGATTCTTTGCCGGCTCATCCCATACGACAATCGCGTATCGGCCACCAGATTTGAGCACACGACGTATCTC
>JBKPQB010000004.1:0-26872 GCA_046733875.1 Acidobacteriota bacterium | reverse complement strand
GCAAGAACCCGCGTCGGCGCGGCGTTGATCATGAGGGAGTATTCGAATCCGGACGGCCCGCCACGCATCAGTCAAATGGTAACCGCGAGGTGGTTGGATGTTGGAGGCTGGAGGTTGGAGGCTGGAGGTTGGAGGTTGGAGTTGGAGGTTCGAGGTTGGAGGCGGGAGGTTGGAGGCTGGAGGCTAACGTCGCGCAACTGACGTTGCGCGCTACAGTTGCGCGCTAAGAATTCGCGATCCTGGACCCGCGATCCCCGACTGCCGACCCTCGGCGCGATCCCCGGCCCCCGATCCCCGTTATCCTGATCCCATGCACGCCGACGCAGCTCAGGCGGACGTGACCTGGGACGAGCACTACTGCGACGAGAAGGACGCCGCCTTTCTGTATCGCGAGCTCGCGAAGGTCGAACGCGACGCCGTGCGGCGCGATCTCTTCGAGCGCCTCGCCGTCGTCGAGGATCGCCACGTGGCGCGGTGGGAGGAGCTGTTCGCCGAGGCCCATCGGCCGCTGCCGGCGTACGTGACGTCGCGGCGCACGCGCGCGCTCGCGTGGGTCGCCAGGGCGTTCGGTCCATCGGCTGTCCTGCCGCTCGTGCTCGCCGAAGAGGGACGCGAGGTCCAGGCGTATCTGGGCCTCGCGCGCCACTCGACGCACCAGCAGACGCACAAGGCAGCCATCGACATCGCGTCGGATTCGGCCGTTCACGCGCGCGAGCTGTCCGAGATCATGGGGCGCGAGGGGGAGCCCTGGCACGTCGGCGGCGCCGGCGGGATGCTGCGCAGCATCGTGTACGGTTTCAACGACGGGCTCACGGCCAACTTCGGGCTGGTCGCGGGCATCATCGGGGCCAACGTCGCGCCGCACATCGTCATCATCAGCGGGATTTCAGGCGCGCTCGCGGACGCGCTATCGATGGGGTCGAGCGGTTATCTCGCGGCGAAGAGCGAAGCGGAGGTCCAGGCGCACCAGATCGAGATGGAGCGGCACGAGATGCGGCTCATGCCGGATCTCGAGGAGGACGAGCTGGCGTTGATCTACGAAGCGAAGGGGCTGCCGAAGGAGCAGGCGCGCACGACGGCGAAGACGATGATGCAGGATCCCATTCGTGCGCTCGAAACGCAGGTGCGCGAGGAGCTGAACATCCATCCCGCGGAGCTGGCGCCCCTCAAGGACGGCGTGGTCACGGGCACCGCGACGGCCGTCGGAGCCTGCATCCCGATCGTGCCGTTCCTCCTGCTGTCGCACGACACCGCCGTGTGGATCTCGCTTGCGATCAGCATGCTGGCGCACTTCGGCATCGGCGCGGCCCGCAGCATGTTCACCGGCCGGGGCGTGTGGGCCAGCGGCCGCGACATGTTCGTCGTCGGCTTCGGCGTGGCGGCGGTTGGTTATGTGATTGGGGAGCTGATTACGAAATTTCTGTGAATGGCTGGCGACCGTGGAAGGACCGCCCCATGTCGTTACGGGTGCTCGCGCAGGGTCTGCACGTACGTGACGATCGACCAGATCTGCTCCTTCGTCAGCGAGTCCTTCTGCGCGGGCATCTTCGGCTTCTTGCGGCCGTTGAAGATTTTGTAGAACACGACACCGTCAGGATTGCGCGCCGCGCGCCGCGCGACGGTGAGATCCATGTCCTGCTGCGCGTCGGGATCCGCGTCCGGTCCGTCGCCCTTGCCGCCGGGACCATGGCACTTCTTGCACGTCTTCTCGTACAGCTGCCTGCCGGTGCCGAGCGCCTGTTGATTCCCGGTGAGCGGATTCTTCTCGTCGGCGGCGTTCTGCGGAATCGTCCAGCCGCCGGGACGCGAGGGCGGCTCAGCCTGGTTGTCTGCGTTCTGCCGGGGCGTCGCACCAACGAGGGCAATGGTCGCCGAGAATATCAGCGCAGCGCCCCACACACATCGACACCCAAGCATGACGCAATGATACATTTTTTGAAGTATGAACAACCAGCCGCTCGCGTACCACGATCTCGACTTCCTCGAGAGCGAAGAGGCGCGTCCGATTCGAATTCTCGCCGAGTATCTCGAGCCACTCCGGCGGTTTCGCGAGCAGGGTATTCAGGATACGGTGGTGTTCTTCGGATCGGCGCGCGTACACAGCCGCGAACGCGCGGAGCGCGCGCTCGAACGGCTGCAGCGAGGACGGCGCGGGAACAACTACGCATCGGCCCTGAAGCGCGGACGCAAGGCCGTCGAGTGGTCGCGCTACTACGAGGACGCGCGCGTGCTCGCCCACGAGCTGACGCGGTGGAGCGTTTCGCTGAACACGCCGCTGCACCGGTTCGTCGTCTGCTCCGGAGGCGGCCCCGGCATCATGGAAGCCGCGAACCGTGGCGCGCAGGAGGCAGGCGGAAAGACGATCGGCCTCAACATCAGGCTGCCCTTCGAGCAGGGCGCGAACCGTTACATCACCCAGGGACTCCACTTCGAGTTCCACTACTTCTTCATGCGCAAGTTCTGGTTCGCGTATCTTGCGAAGGCGCTCGTGATCTTTCCCGGCGGGTTCGGCACGCTCGACGAGATGTTCGAGATTCTGACGCTGGCGCAGACCCGCAAGCTCTCGAAGGAGATGTGCGTCATCCTCTACGGACGCTCGTACTGGGAGCAGATCCTCGAACTCGAGCCGATGGTGGACTGGGGCGCGATCAATGCCGCCGACCTCGAGTTGCTGCAGCGGGTCGACACGCCCAAGCAGGCGTTGGACCGTTTGAAAGATCATTTGATGGCCTACCATCTGGTGCCCGAGACGCCGCAGGAGAACATGGCGCCAGGAATCGCAAAGACCAGGGGTTAGGGTGACCAGGGCGAGGACGCGGCCTGAAAGGACAGCGCCGCGACCGCGGCGCGGCTCTTTCAGGGTCGCGAAAGGAGCATTTCGATGGAACGATCGGAACGCGAGCAGTTAATCGCGCAATACAAGGACGGCTACCGCGAAGTCGCCGACGCGCTCCGGAAGATCACGCCGGAGGAGCTCGATGCGACGCCAGGACCGGGCAAGTGGTCGTCGCGGCAGATTGTTCACCACCTTGCGGACAGCGAGATGACTTCGGCCGTGCGGTTCCGTCTGCTGGTCGCGGAAGACCGCCCGGCGATCAAGGGTTACGACCAGGACGAGTTCGCCCGGCGGCTGCACTACGATCGGCCTTACGAGGCGTCTCTTGAACTGTTCCGGGCGGTCCGCGCGAGTACGGCCGAGCTGATGGCCTGCCTTACTGAAGCGGAATGGCTTCGCGAAGGCACCCACTCCGAACTCGGCCGCTACGGCCTCGACACGTGGCTCCGCATCTACGCGGCGCACGCACATCGCCATGCATCGCAGATCCGGACGGCGCGCGCGTCGTTGAAGGAATCGGTGAAGTAGGGCGGCGCGGCAGATTAGTAGAGCAGGAAGCGCTGGCGCAGCTCGCGAAACGCCTCCTCGCTGCGGTGCCATTCGTCGGTCAGCGCGCCGACGTCGCGCCTGGCCTCGACAGTGGCGCGGAGCCGATCGGATCCGTAGAGGATATCGATCGGCCACTTGTCGTGCTCGTACTCGTAGGGTGGGCTGCGCCACGCGAACCGATCCGGCGCCTGACGATGCAGCGCGCCGAGCAGCTCCACGCCCGCTCTCAACGGGGCGAACGTCCGCCGATCCGTGACGTGCACCTGGCATCCGCCGCACGTCTCTCTGGCGTGCTTGTGGAACGTCGGCTCGAACACGACGGGGCGGAAATGAACGCCCGGAAGCTTCTTCGCGTTCATGGCGTCCGCCAGGCGTTCGCCATCGATCCACGGGGCGCCAATCAGCTCGAACGGACGGGTCGTCCCGCGTCCCTCTGAAATCATCGTTCCCTCGAAGAGCACGGCCCCGGGATACACGATGGCCGTGTCCAGCGTCGGGATGTTCGGAGACGGGAGCACCCATGGCAGGCCTGTCTCGTCGAAGTACATCGAGCGCTGCCAGCCTTCCATCGGGACCACGTCGACGGCTGCCGTGAGCCCGAAGTGATCGTTGAAGAGGCGCGCCAGTTCGCCGATCGTCATGCCGTGCCGCATGGGAATCGGGAACTGCCCGACGAACGAGGCATAGGCCGGGTCCAGCGTGGCCCCTTCAACCTGTTCGCCTCCGATCGGGTTGGGACGATCGCAGACGATGACGCGGATGCCGTTCCGTCGTGCGGCGCGCAGGCAGTTCGCCATCGTGTAGATGTAGGTGTAGATGCGAGTACCCACGTCCTGGAGATCGACCACGAGGACGTCGAGGTCGGCCAGCATCTCGTGCGTCGGCTCGCGCGTTTCGCTGTACAAGGAGTAGATCGGCACCCGGCGCCGTTCGTCCGCCGCGTGGGGCGATTCGATCATGTTCTCCTGCAGATCCGATCGAAAGCCGTGCTGCGGACCGAAGATTGCGCCGAGCCGCCAGTCGGATGCGGCAGCGAAGCGATCGACGGCGTGCTGCAATCGCGCGTCAATGGATGCAGGGTTACACACGAGACCGATGCGCTGCCCCTTAATCAGATCTTCGTCGGGGCCGTCGAGGAGGCGATCGATACCAAGCCGCATGCGCTCGAATTATACGGGCAACATCGTCGCGTAGACGCCGCTATCAACGCCGACGGTCAATCACCAAGACCACGAAGAGCACTAAGGCCACAAAGAACTTTAGGTACTCCTTCTGAAATTCGTGAGCTTCGTGATTGGCCGTCGGGCGGGACACGACTAGCGCTTGGGCATCAGATGGCGCGCGAGCGCACCCGCTGACAACGCGTCGGCGTACGTGTTGAAGCGGAACCGGTAGACCACGTCCACGTCGCTGCGTGCGATGAGCAGGTCGCGCTCGTGGTCGACGATTCGGGAGACCGCGTGCAAGGGAATCTTCGTGACCGCGCCTGCGCCGACGAACACGGCTCGGCTGCGGGTGAGCAGCAGGCGCCCGGCCGGCGAGCTGGCGTCGTCGGGCATCGATGCGGGCGCGCTGTAGTGGCAGACCTCGTGCGCGACTACGCGATGCGTGGTCTCGACGAGGGGGATCGAGCCCTGCTGCAGATTCGTAACCAGCGCGATCAGCGCCTCGAAGCCCTCCAGCATCTCCTGCTCGAGTTCGACGTCTTCGTCGGGGCGGAACTCGGAGGTGAGCCGCTCGCGCAATTCGGCGAGCGCATGGGTGTCGAGCGATGCAACGGCTTGCGTCCAGTCCGCTCGCCACTTCTCTCGCGGCGTCGGGCGCCGAGCGCCGCCCCGCATTACCCAGCCGAAGAGCCGCATCCCGGGATGGAATCGAGTGAAGCGACGGCGTCGCGCGTGGCTGTCAAGCAGATCCGAATGCGTGTCGTGTTTTCCAACTCGCTACCGTTGGCCGAGTTTGATCCGTGGTCGCTCGATTGGTCAAGCGTCGCCGCGGTTTCGTCAACGCTTGGAGTGGCGCCCTGATTGCAATGTTGCGTCGCAACTGCACGGAAACGCTGCGGGCCCGCACCGGGCGCCCGACCAGCCGCAGCGGCTATAGTTTTGGATAGAATGACGGCAAGATTGCCCGTGGTGATTGCCATCATCAACAACAAGGGAGGCGTGGGCAAGACCACCACCGCCGTCAACCTCGCGGCCGCGCTCGCGTCGCCGCGGCGGCGGGTCCTGCTCGTCGATCTCGACAGCCAGGCGTCCGCGTCGCTCTGGTGCGGCATCTCCCGTCAGCATCTCCGCCCGTCGGCCGCGAATTGTCTCCTCGAGCGATACCCGATTCGGAAGGCGCTCCGCCGGACTGCGAGCGAGCATCTCGATCTGTTGACGGGATCGCTCGAGTTGGCGAGCCTCGACGTCGCACTCTGCAACGTGCGCGGCCGCGAAATGGCCCTGCGTCGGCTGCTGCGCAGCGTGCGGCCCCCGTACGACTGCGTCCTCATCGACTGCCCACCGAGCTTCTCGCTGATCGGCATCAACGCGCTGAACGCGGCGGATTTCCTCCTCGTTCCCGTGCTGCCGGAACCGCTCAGCTTGACCGGTCTTGCAAACCTGCTCGACAGCGTAGAACGCGTGCGGACGCGCATGGGCTCTCGCGCGCATGTGCTCGGGATTCTCGTGACGCTGCTGGATGCGCGCCGGCGGAGCATGCGCGAGATCGCCGAACAACTGCGCGCCGAGTATCGGGATACCGTGTTTCACACCGAAATCCACTGGACGGCCGCCCTCGCCGAGGCGCCAGCCGCCGGAAAAGCCGTTCTCGACCTGGCGCCGCGCTCGTCCTCAGCCGACGCGTTCCGGCGCCTCGCCGGCGAAGTGCTTCAGCGCGCCGCCGACATCCGTCATTAGCCCACGGGCCCTTCGCCACCTCGCACTCCCCACACGTTCGCTCGCGGGCACCCGCTTGGCTGCCGGCCCCACTCACGGGGCTCGCTCACTTCGTTCGCTCGCTCCGCACGAGTCGACGCGCCGCCGTCGTATTAGGGCCGGACAAATCGCGCAAACGGAGCCCAGCCAAAAAGTCGAGCTTGCAGTAATTTCCTCTTTTCGTGTTGAATACGGCCCTCAGCCGCGACGACAAATTGGCATTAAGGAAGTCCAAAATTGCACGTTGGGAATTCCTCCGGGAGATCGCATGGCGCGCGCGCGCACACGCAAGAATCGAAAGACAACGAGGGACATCTTCACCCCGACGCGCCCGGCCGCCCGCGCCCCGGCGCGTCGCCCGGGCCGCCCCCCCGTCCATGACGAAGCCTGGACCAAAGTCACCGTCGTCCTGTTCAATCGCCAGATCGTGTTTCTCGATCGGCTCGCCGCGAACATTCGCGCGAGGAGCGGCGCGGCGATCAGCCGAGCACAGCTCATCCGCGCGCTGCTGGACGCGGTCACCGAAGCCGACATCGATCTGACCTCCGCCACCTCCGAAGCCGACCTCAAGGCCACGCTGCTTGCGCGGCTGGGACGCTATCGCCTGCTGCCCGAACGCTGAAATACTCGGGCCGATGGCGGAATGCGCGATCCTGATCGGCCTGCCAGGCGCGGGGAAATCAACGTTCTACGGCCAGCGCCTCGCGTCCACGCACCGGCACATCAGCAAGGACAACTTTCCACACGCACGCAGCCGCCAGCAGCGCCAGGACGCGCTGATTCGCGAAGCCTTGTCGGGCGGAGCATCTGTCGCCGTCGACAATACGAACGTATCGCTGGAGGAGCGCCGGAGCATCATCACAATCGCGCGGGAGTACGGCGCACGGCTCGTCGGGTACTACATCGAGGCGTCGACTCGGGAAGCGGTTGCGAGAAACGAACGGCGCGAGGGACGGGCGCGCGTGCCCAAGGTTGCGATCTTCACGGCGGCGAAGCGGCTGGTGCCGCCCCGGATGGAGGAAGGATTCGACGAACTGCATCGGTTCCGGGCCGACGAGCGTGGAGGGTTCGTCGAGGGCTGATCTACTTGCCGGTTGCGCCGCCGGCGCGGCGCCTGGCGCGCGCCGCAGCGTTGGGGAACGACACAATCTTCGCCTGGCGTTTGGGCCGGGCGACGAGCCACGTGCGCGCGCAGCCCTGGCACTCGTACTCGTGCAGATCGTGCACCGGGAGGCGCGGCCGAATGCGGGATGACTGGCAGAAGGGGCACAAAGTGGGTCCTGGCATCGGACGCTCCGTAGCTGATCAGCTTCCAGCTTTTCTCGTCGCCAGGCCCAAATGCAAGCACAACCGTCACCGACCCTAAAATCCTCCTCCTCCGCCGCCGCCGAAGCCTCCGCCGCTCGAACCGCCGCTGAACCCGGACCCGCTGCTTGAGCGCGGTGACGAGGCCATGACCGCGGCCGCCTGCGTCGACATACGCGAGAGGGAGCCGGTGAACGCCCGCGCCTGGAACACGCCTGGAGGCCCGGTATACCACTGCGGCGGCTCGCGGTAGATGCCTTCGAAGGCACGCGCCCAGTTGTCCTCGACACCGAGCGCCATCGCGAACGGTAGGAGTTTCTCGAACATCTCCGGCGTCTTGACCATCCGCTGCAGCCGATCCGCCTCCACGCGCGAGAGGAACTCCTGGAATCCGAGGATCGACTCGAGGCCGCGCGTCCCCTGAACGGTGCGCGCAGGCATGAAGATGCCGAAGAGCACGATCACCGCGCCCGACAGGATCCCGGCGAGAATGCCGGCGACCGGCTGCATCCCCAGCGCGCCCATGATCGCGGCGCTCGCAACCCCGATGGCGATTCCCGCCGCAACGCCGCCGCCGATGTACGCTGCCCGCACGCGATCCGGCCGGGCCCTGTAGAATCCGCCGCTCACGAGCCCGCTGTACAGGCCGTCACGCAGGCCAGGCAGTTGTTTGTAGAACTTGTTCTTGAGATCCGCGAGGCGCACCTGGTCACCGCTGCCGAACATCGCATCGAGGAGGCCCCGCTCGTGCGTCTTCAGTCCGCTCCACTGATCCCGCGGCTTCATGAGCGCGAAGGTGTAGTCCTTGCTCGAGAAGAGACCGAATACGCCGCCACTTTCTGCTTCGGTGATGTGGAGATACCCGCGGACGGCGAGGTCGACGATCGTCGCGGTGATGTCGCGCATGTCGGGCTTTCCGTCGACGAGCGTGCCCACTTCGGCCGGCGTCATGCCGTCCGGCGGTTCGTAGCGGGTCGTCACTGGTCCAAGCTTCGGGTCGCGTCCGCGTCGCCGCCAGAGCGACCACATCGCGACGAACACGAGCGGCGGAATCGCCAGCGGCAGGTTGCTCGAGAGGACGCGCGTGATCCGCTCGACGGCCGTCGGCCGGTGCACGACGCCGGGATTCCAGCCGACGACGGCCGTGAGCCCTTCGTGAAAGCCGAGCCCTCCAGCGGCCTGCACCGTGACCACGGTGCCGTCGATGCTGACGGGTGCGCGATCGGTCGAGCCATACGCGCCGCGAAATGCGGTGGCGCGCACGCCGGTAACGCCGGCCGGGAGCCGGATCTCGGCTGACGCCGATTCGATCGGCACGTCCCATTCGTCGCCCGTGACGTTCCAGTACAGCTCGTCGTGTTCGTCGAAGAACCGAAGCGCATCAGGGACGTAGTACCGAAGCCGGACGGTCTTCGTCGCGTCGACAGCACCGGGAACCCAGATCTTCACCTTGCGGTAATGGCGCTCCCGGCTGGTCTCGTACCGCAGTTTCGTCCCGCGTTCGTCCGTCACGGAGTCGATGACGAGACGCAGCGTGTAATTGAGGCCTTGGGGCGTGCGGTACTCGATCGGAATGGTGCGATAGATGCCGTTCCAGGATCCGGTGAACCGTGGGCGGATGACTTCCGCGACGTCGACCGTGCCGTCTGTATTGACCTGGATCGCTGCGTCGAAGCGATCGATGACGAGCGTGCGCTGCGCGGCAGCGGGAACTGCCGCGAGCAGCAGGCAGGCGAGCGCGAACATCCGTGCCCGCATCAGAACTTGACCTGCGGCACCTCGCCCTGCCCCGCCGGAATCTCGAAGAACTCACGCGGGCGGAACCCGAACATCCCCGCGACGATGTTGGATGGGAACTGCTGGATGCGCGTGTTCAGATCGCGTACGACGGCGTTGTAGTAGCGCCTGGCGTTCTGGACGGCGTCCTCGATCTGCGCGAGCGTGGCCTGCAGCTGGCCGAAGTTCTCGGCAGCGCGCAGTTGCGGGTACGACTCGGCGAGCGCGAAGAGGCCGCGCAGCGCGGTGGTAAGAGTGCCCTCCGCCTGCCCGCGTTCCGCCGGCCCCGCCGATTGAACGGATACGGCCCGCGATCGCGCGTTCACGACCGCCTCCAGCGTCTGCCGCTCGTGTCCCGCGTAGCCCTTCACCGTTTCAACGACGTTGGGAATGAGATCGTGCCGGCGCTTGAGTTGCACGTCGATGTCGGCCCACGCGTTATCCGCCTGGTTCCGGAGCCGCACGAGACCGTTGTAAATGCCGATGACCGCCAGGGCGATCACCGCCAGGATCACGAGCACGACGATCAGGACCATGCGTTCTATCCTCCGGAATGTGCGCTCGATTATAGAGTGGGGCTGACGTTACCGTGCGCTCGATGCGCTGGCGCGCGCGAGCGTCGCCGCAGATGAAGACGCCATCGCGTCGTAATAGCCGGTAAAGCGCTGCGGTTCGGCTGAGTCATAGCGTTCCAGATTGTTCGCCCAGCGGAATCCGATCGGCTGATAGAGGAGTTCTGCCGTCACGGTGAAAGGGCCCGCCGCATTCCCGACGTCCACCGAGTAGCGAACCCGATCGCTTCCGCCCGCGAAATCGCCATCGTCTGTGGCGCTGCCCTGGACGGCGATCTCGCCGCTAGCGGTCGCTTTCTCGAACCCGCGCGGCAGCACACGATTGTCTTTCAGATAGCGCACGCCGCTCAGCAGCCCCGTCGTGACGGCCCCGTTTGGGTCGCCGATAATGCTCTCGTAGATCTGCACTTGATCGGCGCTTCGGACTTCGCGGTAGTGCGGCTCGAAGGCGGCCGGATCCACGTCGTTGTCATTTCCCTCGATCGAGCCGTCAGGATTCACTGCGCCCGACTCGAAGATCGTTCGCCCGCCGGCGTCGCGAACGGTGACGTGCAGCCATGCCCTTCTCGACGGATACGCCGTCGGGAGCTTGTGGCCGCCAAGATTTTCGACGACCACGTCTGTGAGGAGGCGCCCGGCATCCATTCGGACGTTCTCGACCTCCAGTCTGGCGGCGCGCGCGGCGAGATACGCCAGGGTACCGTCGGCGGCAGCCGTCAGTTCCTGAGGCAGCGCTGGAACGTCGAGCGCGTCGCGATAGCGATTGAGCATGCGCTGTACGAAGAAATTCGCGGCGACGAACACATGGCGCGCCATCCCGTGACGCGGCTGGCCGAAGACGCGCGTGATGGGTGCCGGCTCATCGACGACAGGCATGTGGCACGACTGACAGCTTTCCTTCTCGCGATAGTCGCTGTGCAGCCATTCCTGATAGGGCACCTGTTCCGGAAGCTGGCCGACGACGTGGCCATCGGGCCCGAGCGCTTCCGTGATGAGCGTGTGGCACGTGGCGCACAACTCGGAGCGGCGGATGTGCTCCGATTGTGTCGGGCGGTAGCCTTCCGAGGAGCTCAACATGATCCGCGTGTGGCCCGGCTCGACCTCGAACGGACCAAATTCAGGCCGCGGTTCACCGGGTTGCGGGGGCTGCACGACGAAGCCGCCGTTGAAGCTCTCGCGTGTGCCAAGGCGCGCGGTGCCGATCTGGTGACACACCGAGCAGCTCACGCCGTCGGCTGCCGCGCGTCCGTCCGGGTACTCTCCTCCCAGCGGCAGATGCGCGAACACTTTGGCCTTCTCACCCCGCAGGTTGGCCTTGTATCGCACGATCGGCATATGGCAAATGGCACATTCGTCTTCGATGGCGCCGGCCGACTGCGCGTGATCGATCGTCTCGCGCCGGACGCTCGCCTGCCAGTACGGATCGCGGGATGAGTTCGCCATGATGCTCGCGCGCCAGTCGAAGCCGATCGACACGTCGTGCCCGGATGCCGTCACGAGCCCGTTGTGGCACGCGACGCACCGATCCGACGTGTGGAAGAGCGGCGGCGCCGGCGCGGCGCCCGTCGCCAGCGTTGCTGCCGCGACCAGTGCGCATGCAGCGAACGGTGCACCGGCAATCGCTGTGCGACGTGCCCTCAACGCCATCCCTCGAACAACCCGCCGTCGAACCAGTCCCACAGCAGATAGAACACGAGCTGTGTCGAGCGTCCTTCCCTGTTGGTGGCTGGCATCTCGAGGCCGACGTTCGCGCGCACGTGCTGCCGGCGGCTCAGCGTCACCTGGAACTGCGGCACGACATCGAGGTTCGTCCGTGCGCCTTCACTGAAGTCGCGATCGCTCACCAGCTCCAGCATCGGTGTCCACAGCCGTCCCACGCCCGCTTCCTGCCTGAAGCTGCGTCCGGCCGCGAGACGCCAGAACAGCGTGCGCGGCGCCTTCTCCGTCGACGCCGGCTGATCCGTGCCGATCTGAAACTGAACGAACGAAGCAGACGGAAGAATCTGCCCCACGCTTGCGAACGCGCCGAAGGTCGTAACGCCGCTTCCAAGTTCCCGGTCGCCGTTGCCCGTCGGCAGCACGATTTCACCCTGGCCGCTCACGATCGTGTCGTGGCTTGCGAAGAGAACGCGCTTGTACCCGAATGCGGCGTCGCCGATTCCCGATGCACGCCCGCTCGTCTCGTCAGGGATGCTGCTGAAAGGCAGCGCGATTTCGAGCTGATTGCGCGCGGACAGGCGATGCTCGTATCCGACCTCCGCGTCCGCCCCGAATGCCGGCTCGCTCGTGGTCGCCATCGTCATCACGGCTTCGCTTTCGGGGAACGCCTTCTCGGTGCGCAGTGGCCGGGGCAGGTTCAGCTCGCCGCGCGGATACCGCGCATCGTGGCAGAGCGTCCGCAGGTATTTGATGAGGAGATCCACCTGCTCGGACGTCAGCTCTTCGCTGAACGACGGCATGATCCGGGAGAATCCGCGTCCGTGCCCGCCCTGGGTGATCGTCGCCCTCCAGTCCACGTCGAGCTCCGGCGTGGTACCAGCGCAATCCGAGAAGTCGGGAAATGTGGATGGCCGATCGAAGCCGGTGCTGGTCTCAGGCGCGCCTTCGCCGCGCGCGCCATGGCAGCCCGCGCAGCCCGCCTGGTAGAGCGCTTCCCCGGACATGATGCCGCGCGTTCCCTGTAGGGTCGCCTTTTCAGACCCGCCGTTCCGGGCGGCTGTGGAGGGGGAGCCGAAAGCCGATGCGATGACGGTTGCGACGAATAAGAGAACGACGGACAGGCCTGCACTTATGACACGAGTCGGTCCGGCCGCGCAAGCGTATCCTCTTTGATTCTTGCGCGCGGGATCGAACACACTAAGCGTTTGTCCCGACAGCAGCGGGGCAGGGAGGCGGTGTGGAGAAAGCGCTCACGACAGGACTGCCGGGGGCGAGCGGCGCGCGCGCGACGGCGCTCGCGCATCTTTTGACAACGGCCGAGATCCCGTTTGAGATCGTGCTGCCATCGGGCGAGTGCGTACGCGGCGGCACGGGCGTGCCCGCGTTTCGCGCGATCGTCCGCTCCGATCGCGCGGTCCGCCGGCTCGACGAGTACTCGCTCGCGTGCGCATACGTCGACGGCGAGATCGATCTGGATGGCAGCATGCTGGCCGTCCTCGAGCTCCGCAAATCGATCGGCAGCCGCCTTCCGTTCTGGCTGGCCGCCCGGTTCTTCGCCGACCTCCTCTTCAGGCCGTCGACCTGGATCAACCAGCGGTCGATCGCGGATCACTACTCGTTCGGCGACGACTTCTATCTGTCGTTCACCGACCGCAACTACCACTTCTATTCGCACTGCGTGTTTCATAGCGATGACGAGACGCTCGAAGAAGCGGCGGACCACAAGCTCGAGCAGATGTTCGACGCGCTTCGGCTGAAGCCGGGCATGCGGCTGCTGGACATCGGCGGCGGATGGGGCGCGGTGATGAAGTACTGCGCGCCGCTGGGCGTGCACGTCACCAGCCTGACGCTCGTCCAAGATTCGTACAGGTTCATCGAGAAGCAGGCGCGCGAGCTCGGGCTCGATGGGCAGGTGCTGCTGGAGGACTTTCTGGTGCACGCGCCGGACGAACCGTACGACGCCGTCCTCATCTACGGGGTGATCGAGCACATTCCGATGTACCGCCGCTTCGCCGAGCAGGTATGGCGCTGCCTGAAGCCGGGCGGCCTGCTGTATGTGGACGCGTCAGCGACGAAGCAGAAGTTCGACATGAGCCCGTTCACGCGCCGCTTCACGTGGCACGGCACGCACACGTTCCTCTGTCTCCAGGATCTGATCGCCGAACTGCTGTACGCGGGCATGCAGATCGTCCGCGTCAGAGAGGAGACCCACGATTACGAGTTGACGATGAGGCATTGGGCGGAGCGGTTCGACGCCCAGCGCGACGCGATCGTGGCGCGGTGGGGCGAGAGCGTCTACCGCGCGCATCGGGTGTTTCTCTGGGGCGGCTGCCACGCATTCCGCAACGACTGGCTCCAGGCGTATCACCTCGTGGCACGGCGTGGGCCGTCCGCCGGACCGAGACCGGGAGTGTTGACGCGCGCGAAGGATGCGGTGAAGAGTTGGTTTTGAGCGACGTCACGCGGACGTGCGGTCAGAGAGTTCGGTCAGCAGCGCTCGCGCTTCGATCAGATCGATGCTCTCGAATCCTTCCGTGAACCACCCGTACTCGTTCGAAAGGGTCGCCTGCGCATCGGCGGCCTTCCCGTGCGCTGCCAGGAGTCGGCACAGGCTCACGGTCGCACGCAACGAAAGCAGTCGCGCCTGTTGCGCGTGCGCAAGGTGTACGGCCGTCTGGAACGATTTCTCGGCAGCATCATCCTTTGCCATCGCGAACAGCGTGGCGCCGCGCAGCCGGTGAAGCTCCGGCGTCCAGTAAAGGTCATCGTTCTTTTCGGCCACCGCGAGCCCTTCAGCGATGGCAGCGAGCGCATCATCGAAGAGGTTGCTGTGGACGCACGCCTCGGCGAGCATCGCGAGAAACTGCGGCCTCGTGACCTGCGCGCCGGTCGCGGCGTAGCCATCGAGGCCCCGCCGCAGCTTGGCAATGCCTTCCGTGGCGATCCCCGAGTCGGCAAGCGTCCAGCCGAGCACGATTTGCGCCATCGGGATCCACTGTGCGAGACCGTGCTCGAGCGAGATCGCGAGCGCGGCTTCCGCGTGCCGGCGCGCCCCGGCGGCGTCGCGGAGTTGATGACAACACCAGCTGGCAATGCTGCGCGCGTACGCCTCGGAGAACGGCTGCCGCAGCGTCTGGCTTCTGGCGAGGCCCCGCTCCAGGCGCGTGCGAGCCTGATCGATGTAGCCGAGCAATCCGAGCGACATGGATGACCAGATCAGGGCGCGAATCGCCCAGTCCACCCGAGTTGGCGAGCTGCCCTCGACTCGCTCGAGATCGTCGGACGAGAGCGACTGATCGAGGTGAGTCAAGGCTTCTGCCAGCCGTCCATTCTGGAAGAGCGGGAAGCCGACGCTCTGGTGCGCGGCCACCAGCAGCCGCCGGTCGTCGGATGCCGCTGCCAGCGCCAGCAGCTCCGAGCCGAGATCGGAGGCGCGGCGCAAATCCCCTTTCGCGAAGTAGCACGTCCAGAGAAGCTCGAGCGCACGGAACGAGCGCGCCGTGTCGTTCAACTCTGCGCCGAGGATACGCGCCCGTGTCATCGCCTCTTCCACGCCGGCCGCGGCATAGCCGCTCGTGAACAGCAGCGAGAGGCCCATCACGAGCTGCAGGTCCAGTTCGAGCTGTAAACGTTCGGGCGACTCGGACGGGGTCCTCAACTGCTCGAGCCCGCGCGAGGCCAGCGCGATCGCCTCGCGGTACGCGAAGATCCGCAGCGCCTTCTGCACGGCGATGAGGAAATACCGCGCAGCCTCCGTGTGGTCCCGCGCGATCTCGAACAGGAACGCCAGTTCGGACGCGATGCTTCCCGCATCGCGGCCGTAGAACCTGACGAGCGTCCGCGCGGTAATGCCGCTGAGCGCGGCCCGCCGGACCGGACGAAGCGAACCGTACATCTCGTTCTGATAGAGAACGTGCGCGAAGCGGAACTGCGAAGACAACGTGCCGTCCGGCATCGCCTGCTCACCGACCAGCGTGACGAAGCCGTGCAGGCGCTCGAGGCGATCGAGCCGTTCTTCGAGCGCTGCGGGATCGACCTCGAGCGCGGCAGCGATGACGGCGGTGTCGAACCTCAGTCCCTGAACGCTGGCGGCCACCAGGACGCGGCGATCCTCTTCATCGAGCAGATCGATTTTCCGCTGGATCAAGCTCCGGATAGACGCGGGCAGATCGCGCGCGACCTCCGACAGCGGCTGCGCCAGCACCCATTCGCCGTCGACGCGCCGGATCACCTCGCGGTCGCGCAGATCGCGCACCATGTCCACCATGAACAGCGGGTTGCCTTCCGTCTTCTCGTTGATGAGCGCGAGCAGCTCCGGCGGCAATGCATGCCCGGGAAACGTGAGCGCAAAGTAGTGCGCGACATCGATCGGGCTCAGGATATCGAGCTCCAGCTCCCGTCCGCGGCCGCGCGCGACGAGGTCGCGCATCAGCGGGAGAAACGCGTGACGCGTCAACAGAAGCTCTGTCGGGCGGTACGTGGCAATCGTGAGGATGCGCAGGCGATCCAGCCTGATCGCGAGGTACGCCAGCGCGTCGACGGTCGACAGGTCCGCCCAGTGCACATCGTCGAGAAACAGCACGACAGGACCGAGCCGCGACAGCTCTTCGAAGAAGGCCAGCAGCTCGCGCTTCAACCGCTCCGACGAGGCGGCCCGCATTTCGCTCAGCGGCGTCCGCCCTTCGGCGGATCCGGCCACGTGCAGGTACCACGTCGGGGCGACCGACTTCATCAGGCGCGCGGTGGTCTGACGTCCCTCGCCGCGCAGCAGCGAGTCGAGCGCGTCCAGCAGCGGCAGGTACGCCTCGGTCCCCGCCAGCCGCTCGGAGCAGCGTCCCTGCGCGATGTAGCATCCGCGGTGCGCCGCCAACGTGGCGCTTATGAACGCCTCGACGATCGTCGTCTTGCCCATGCCCGCTTCGCCCGCAACGCCGACGACGATGCCTTCGCTGCCGGCAATCGATTCGAAGGCCGCCTCGAGCTCGCCGGTCTCTCGTGCGCGTCCGACGCGGTAGTTCTTCGGCGCCGGCCTGCTCACGGGCGCCACAGACGGGGCTGCCGTCACACCCGCGAGACGCTCGACGACCTCGGAGGCTGTTGGCCGCCGCGCCGGATCCTTCTGGAGCATCTCGAGAATCAGCGTTTCGAGGGCGGGGGATATCTCAGGCGCGATGCGGCTGGGCGTGACGGGCTCGTCCGTCGTAATCGCGTGCAGCAGATCGATGACGCTCCCTTGCGAGAACGGATGCCGTCCCGTCACCCACTCGTAGGCGACCACGCCGAAGCAGAAGATGTCGCTTGCGCTGGTCGTCGGCTCCGAACGCACCTGCTCAGGCGACATGTACCGTGGCGTCCCCGCGAGCAGCTGTTCGACCGTGGATTCGCGCGTCAGCGTATTGCCCGTTCCCCCGGGCACCCGCCGGGCCAGGCCGAAGTCGACCACCTTCACATACCCGTCGTCGCGAACCATGATGTTCTCGGGCTTCAGGTCGCGATGGACGATGCCCGCCGCGTGCGCGGCGGCGAGCGCCTGCGCCACCTGTGCCGCGAGCGGCGCAAAGCGCGCCGCTGCCTCGTGCGTTTCGAGGAGCCGGCGCAGTGTTCGTCCGCTGACGAACTCCATCACGATGAACCGGCGGCCGGCGGCTTCGCCGATTTCGTAGACCGTGACGATGTTGGGGTGATTCAGCGCTGATGCCGCCCGGGCCTCCCGAACGACGCGATCGAATCCGGCCTGGTCCGGGTCGTCGAGGAATTTCAGCGCGACCTCGCGTTCCAGGCGTGTGTCGCGCGCACGGTAGACCTCGCCCATGCCGCCGCGGCCCAGGGCGTTCAGGACCTCGTACGGACCGATGCGGGCGGGCGTGTTGATGCTCATCAGGGGAACGGGGAGCCAGCGTCCTGCTTCCCTGCTAATGAAGCTGACGATGGTCCTGTGCGGATGTTCAGCGCAGGCGCATGGCGGTCCGCCCTCGCAGCTGCGGCGGACAACCTTCGTGTGGCTTGCCAACCGCCGCTTACGCCCTGCGTGGGCAAGCGTCAGCGAAGGTTGACAGCCTCGTAGAAGGGTAGCACGTCGAGGCCGGATTCGGCCCCGGGGACGGCCTCAGGATGCTTCGGCGGCGCGGCGTGCCGGCGCGCGATCGAGCATCGCGGCAAGGTCACGGGCCAGCGGCGTGTCGCGGCGGGCGTCGATCAGCGCGGCGAGCTGGTCCTCGAGCAGCCCGGCAGCATCGGCTCCCTCCATCGTGACGCGATTCGCGTAGATGCTGCGCGCGTACTCGACATTCGCCTTCAGACGCGCCTGGAGGTCGACGCCCGATTTCCCCCCGGCGACATCTGACTCGTACATCTGCTCGATTTCGTCGACCAGCGAGGCGACGTACGCGCGGAGCTCGGCCCGCATCTTCAGCTCGTTCGTACGGCGCATCAGCAGGGCGACGGCGTACTGCTGCATCGCGTCCGCCACGCGCACGCTCGACTCCACCGCGTCCGGCGCGTCCGCGCGCGCGGCGCCTGAATCGTCGGCGTAGATCACCGCGAGCGTCTCTCCTCCGGTCGTGATCGGGATTGCGAGCGCACACGTCGGAGTGCCGCTGAAAAGCGCTCCGGTGCTCTCCGCCAGCACGCTCGCGGACAGTCGCTCGATCCGGCCGGAGGTCACCACACGCGTGAGCGGCGATTCCATGCCGAGCGGCATCATGACCTTTGCAATGTCGGTCTTCGAATCGAACCCGATCTGGTGCTCTCCCTGCAGGTGGTTGCCCTTTACTCGGAACATCGCCACACGCGGGAACTGTGCTGCGAGCTGCTCGACGAGCGTCGTGAGAACTTCGGCAATCGTTCGGGCGGTGCCGAGCGCCTGGAATCCTCCCAGCAGGTCGTCGAGCATCGTGATCGATCGTGACGGCGTACGGTCGTGCGCTGCCGCCGGCAATGCTTTGAGCCGTGCGTCCAGCTCGCGTATTCTCTGCTCCTGCTCCGTGTGGCCGCGCTCGAGCGTTTTCAGTCGCGCGGCGCTCGTCTTGAGGAGCTCCGTCACTGCCGTCAGCTTCGCCTCGGCGGCCTGCGCCTGACTCTGCGCGATGCTGGTCGCTTCTTCAGCAACCGCCCGCTCGGCGATCGACGACTCGAGCTCCCGGTTCGCCAGTGCAAGCTGGCCCTGAGTCGCGTCGACGCGCTGGCGTATCTGCTGGACCTCCTGTTCGGCGCCGCGCCTGCGCCGTCCCTCATCGTCGCGCTCGTCGGCGAGCGCGACCTGCGCAGCCTCGAGCTCCTGGACGAGCCGGCGGATGGCCGTCAGCTCCGCGTTCGTGGCGTCCGCCCGCTCAGTAGCCAGCGCCGCCTCACGGCGCAGCGCCTCTGATTGCACGTAAGCGTCCTGAAGCGATGCGGCGGCGGTGTCTCTCTCACGAATCGCCGATTCCAGGCGATCAGAGAGTGCCGCGTGCGCCTTCTGCGCTTCGTCTGCGGTGCGTCGTACGGCTTTGTCCGACGCTTCCGCGGCTGCCGTGTTCAAGCGGGAAACGAGCTCCGCGACGGCGCGCTCGGTGGCGGCGGACGGTGTGAGGGCCGCCTCGAGTGCGCGCGCGCTCGCGTCGAGGGTAGCTCGTAGTTGCTCGATCTGCTGCTGCGACGCTTCCGCGGAAGAGGCGAGCAACTGGTGCAGCAGCGTCGTGGTCTCGTGTGCGGCGTACTCGGAGAAATCCATGGCTGATCGCTCGGGGGGAGCCTTCGGATTGCAACGTCGAGACCACGGCGCCATCGCGCTTTGGCGCGGATTTGCAACACCGGGCGGTGTTCTGTGAAGACGAATTCGCCGTTTCGCGCGCGAATCTGTAAGGAGATGGAAAGGGAGCGGGCTCGCCGTCGAGGCGAGCTAAACAAGCATCTACGCTCGTGCGACCGCTCGCAGTCGGCCCGGCCTGCGGACCTCGATCCCTTCGTGCGCGGCGGATGATGGGACGTCGAGCGGCAGCATGGCACTGGCGTGCGGACCGCGATCATCCGAGGCCGTACGCCCCGCCTTCGCGCGCGCAACGATCAGGATCGCGGCGAGCGCCGCACCGAGGGCGAGGCCGATCGATAGCGCGTAGCGCAGTTCCGGCAAATACATCGCGATGATGATGCACGCCGCGACGAGGCCCAGCCCGCCGATGCCGGCCACGCGGATGTGGGCCATATTGATCGTGTCTGGCGACAGCGGCTCGAGGGCCGAACGCTTGACGACACCGGGAGCAGAAGGACGCCGATTGAGCCAGGCGAGCAACGCTGCGATGATGAATCCGCCAAGAAGTCCGGGGAGCATCAGCGAGAGTCCAACGTCCATGTGGGCCCCTTCCTACAGACATGATACGCCTGTTCGGCTGCGCGCTCCTTTCACCCTGCAGTGTCATCGCATCGCGCGCGAGACGCGAGGGGCGCCACTCAGCGCCACGCCGACGAGAATGAAGCCGACTCCGGCGATTCCCAGAAAGAGCCAGTCGTAGAGTGGGATATGGACGGGCATGTCGCGTACGTGATGAATCCCCAGCACGTGATGGTTGATCGTCCCCTCGATAAGATTGAACGCGCCCCAGCCGAGAATGAGCTGGCCGATGAGGACGCGCAGCGTTGGTGCGCTCGCAGAGCAGTCGTTCCACAGCGTCACGATGCCGATGAGCGTCAGAACCCAGGTAGCAAGGTGGAACTCGCCGTCCCAGACCATGTTCTGTCGCATCGCATCCATCGTGTGCGGCGGCACAACGGCTGAGCCCATGTTGTGCCATTGCGCTATCTGATGAAGCACGATGCCGTCGATGAAACCTCCCATTCCAAGCCCGAGTACGACTCCCGGCACTAATCGCATGCTGACGTTTCCTGCGCTGCCGAACGCAAGAGGATTGCCGCATAGAGGCAAGGGCAGCTGTACTTCTCCTGTTGCAGATCGCCCTCGTGATGACCAGCCGCCAACCGTCGGCGGCATGGACGTCGCAACATCGTACGATGGATCGGGTCGAGCGCCTGGCGTCACGCCTCAGCTCCGTTGTGAGGAAGTTGACCGCACGGTGCGCTTCAGGGTGAGTGTCGCGGCGCAGTAGGGCCGCGCCAAGGCGCCGGCTGATGCGGTCATGCAGTACGACAGGAGTTTCCTGGGTGCGCCGCGCAGTACACGTCGCAACATATTCGACGCGCCCCGCTCCAAGAATGCCGGTATCCGTGGCTCGGTGTTTGAGGCGAGGCAGGTAAGAGGGATGATCTTGTGAGGGTCGTGATTATTGGCGCCAGCGCTGCAGGCTGCTTTGCCGCGCTGCTGCTGGCGCGGGCGGGGCACCAGGTTCTGGTGGTCGAGAAAGACCGGCTGGACGTCGCACCTGACGTCGAGTCTGCAGCGCGGTCGGCGTTCCGCTCGACCGCCCCCCACATCGTGCAACCGCACATCGTCCTGGCCCGTTGTCGCCAGCTGCTCATCGAACATCTACCAGACGTGTACGAACATCTGCTCGGGGCGGGGGTCGCAGAGGCGCCACTCGCGACGCAGATGCCACCGACGCTCGCGGATCGCTCGCCTTGGCCGGGGGACGAGCAGCTGACGATGCTGATGACGCGGCGCTCGACTTTCGACTGGGTGCTCCTGCGAGTGTTAGTCGATCAGCGCGGTGTGACGCTGCGGCGGGGTGTGATGGTCACGGAACTCATTGCCTTTCCGGGCGAGTCGCCGCACATTACCGGCGTACGCACGACCGAGGGCGATCTGCCAGCCGACCTGGTGGTCGACGCTGCCGGACGCCGCTCGCCGATTGAGCACTGGTTGAAGGGCATCGGAGCACGCGCCGGGGCGACGTCCTGGGCGGAATGCGGTGTGGCGTACTTCAGCCGTCATTACAAGCTGCGTGAACACGCCACGCCGCCGGCGCCTATGACGACGCGGATGGTCGAGGCGCTCGACGAGTTCACCGTCGGCATCTGGGGATCCGACAACGGCGCGATGCAGGTGGTGATCGCGCCGCTTGCCCAGGATCACCGCTTCAAGACGCTGAGATATCCCGAAGTCTTCACCGCGGTGCTGCGCTGCATCCCGACGTACGCCGCATGGCTCGACGCGCTCGATCCGATCACCGACGTGTATCCGATGGGCGGGCTGCACAACACGATGCGCCGCTTGGTGATGGACGGCGTTCCGGTTGCGACCGGCCTGGCGGCGATCGGCGACTCTGTCTGCACGACGAATCCGACGTTCGGCCGCGGGCTGGCGCTCGCGTTATCGGGCGCTGTGGACCTGCTCGACGTCATCGATGCGCATCATGACAACCGGGCGACGCTGGCATTGGCAGCGGACGAACTCGTCGCCGACCATCTCGGGCCGTACTACGAAGATCAGGCCGCGACGGACGCCGCCCGGCTCGCGATGCTTCGACACCACATTTTCGGCGTTCCTGCGCCGGCGGTGACGCGGTCCGCCGATCGCGTCACCTTTGCGCAGGTGCGTACGGCGGCGCGGCTCGATCCGACGGCCTTCCGCGCGATGTGGAGGCTGATGGGCATGATCGGACGACCCGAGGAGATCTACACAGATCCGCATGTCGTCACGCGCACCCACGAGGCGCTCCAGGAGCGCGGCAGTGGTCCGTCGCTCGTTCAGCCGCCTCGCGAGCGCGTCCTTGCCGCGCTCAGCATGAAGCGGTGAAGCCGTCGAGTGACAGACTTGCGAATGTGTTACGGGCGAGCGCGAGATGGGTAGCTAGGTGCCTCTCGGGACGGCGAAGATTCGTACACAGAGAAACGAACGAAAGCTCTTGGGACGGCCGATTATCGCCGCAGGACCGTTATCGACGGGTCTTCAAAGACTGGACTAACCTGATGTGACCACTGGGGCACAAAGCCGGAAGAGCCGCGCGCTCGCTGAAGCAGCAAGGGAGCAGATCAACGTCGAGGCTCTCCACTCGGAACGCGGCGAAAGTCCTGCGGGTATCTCGCTCCACAGTCCAGCGCCGGATCAAAGAGAGACAAGCCCGAACCCGCCCTCTTCGATCCGCGCCTCGATCTGCTACTTCGTTCCGGTGCTTGGTGTCACGGTCTGATCGATCACTTGCCAAATTTCCGACCGCACGATCTTTCGAGCACTCTCTGCCTGGTTGAAAATCGTGTCGGGCTGCGTCTGCGGATGCGCCTTCTTGATCAGCCCTTCCCAATCGGTCTTCGTCGGATCGGGCCAACCACGGAACGTCGTTACCGTTGCGGCGACAGGACCGTTCGATTCATCACCTGGCATGACTTGGGCGAGAGCAGCCCAAGACAAGATGCTCCCGTCCTTGACTCGCATCTCGTGCATCGGTTTCCAGGTCTCGCGCTCCAACTTCACCCAATCGCTCTCTTTGCCCGGCACCAATTTCATGAACTCCACCATCATGAACTTGGGCGCATTCGCAGGCGCAGGCGCCTGGTTCGACGGTCCTCCTTGGGTCGCGACCGGGATGACAAGTGCTCCGATAGAAAACGACACGACGACCGCCCCAATCATCTGGCGAAGCGTGAAAGTCATCCGATCCTCCTTGGAGGAACGGGAGCGTATCCCGGCCAGCTTTCGTTTGCAAATCGTGGTTGTGATCGAAACACGGTCTCTACGTGCTGACTGAAAAACCTTGGCGATGGAGGTCCGACTTTCGCCCAAAATGGCCGAATCACGGGCGCTGCCGTTGAATGGGCGCAAACATCGACTCCATACGTGAGGAGCAGCCATGAAATGGATCGCTGTCGTTCTTGCCAGTTTCGCTGGCACTCTGCTTTCCTGGAGTCGCGCAGATCCGCTCGGCGCCGCAGCCCACTCCGCCGCGAGTTGTGGCGGTCAAGGCGATGCACCTGGTGGACGTTCGAGCGGGGACAACGGTCTCGAACGCGACAGCGTCTTATTGATGAGGAATATGCGGTCGTGAGCGGTGTCGAGGAGGCGCGTCTGACTGTGCGGGATGCTGTGAATGACGGGGCAGACGTGGACGTTCGGTATCGAAGCGGGGCAGGGTCACGGTCAGGGCTTAGACAAAGCCACGCCGTTCATGTTGTCGTGGATCGGCGGTGTGATTCGGCAGCGCGTGGGAGGTCGAGCATTGTAAATCGATGATGCGACCTCGTGGTGGGCGATAACGACACGTTTGTTGTCACCCGCCAGCGCCCGTCCGGTGATCGGGTGCCACACACAAATTGGCTGAGAGGCGCCGCGCGTACAAACGTTGCCGCAGGGAAACGCTTGCAATAGCGTCGAACCGAGTCAGCGTATTTGATCTACGAGCATGATGTCACTCGCCAGACCATCGAGTTGCGCGTACAGGAAATGCTGGCCGTCCGGTGAGAGTGCCGGGTTCGTCCCCCATGGAAGCGGACGTCCCGGGAGATCAGTCACATGGATGATTCGTCCGCTACGGAACTCGAAAAAATCGAGAGTCGCGTGCGCCGCGGCGGCGTTCACGAAGTAAATCCCTGCGGCGCTCAGTGCCCATGCGTCGGAGAATTCGGGTCGGAGTCGAGGGATTTCAGATAGGCACTGCTCGTCACCGCCGCTTGTCGGCGCCGAACAAATCATTCCCGTTTTGCTCGTGTAGTAGATCTGCGTCGGATCCAAGGGTGCGGCGATGGGGTGCGTACCGCCGACTGTGGTCAACTGTGTAGCCGCGCCGCCCTCGAGCGGCAGCTTGAAAATCTGATCGACTCCCTGCACGTTCGCGCTGAAATAAAGCGATTTGCCGTCCAACGACCACGCCGGTTCGGAACTGTCGTCCACGCCGGTCGCGATTCGCCGAGGCGGTCCCCCTTCGGACCGGATCAGATAGATGTTGGAGTGGCCCTCGGCGCGCGAATCGAACGCGATGAAGCGGCCGTCAGGCGACCAGCGCGGGGTGCCCGTCCACGGGCCGCCGAATGCAGTAAGTGCCGCGGCATTGGATCCATCTGCGTCGCTCGTCCAGATTTCGCTGGTGCCGGAGCGATTGGATTCGAACGTCAGACGTCGCCCGTCCGGCGAGAACGACGGCGTATACTGGCTCTTGGTCGAGGAGATGAGCTTCGAAGCTGGCATCGCTAGCCGACCAGGAGCCGCCAGCCGCACTTCCCAGATATTGGCATTGAAGAGGGTTTGGGTCGTGTACGACAGCCGATTGCCGTCGCGCGAGACAGCCGGCATGGCGGCATCTCTACCAGTCAGCAATTTCTCCGGTTTGCCGCCTGACGCGGCGATGCGCCAGAGCTCCCCTTCGGATGCGAAGATCACGTCGCGACTGTCGGCCGTCCACGTCATGCCCGTCCAGTCGCCCTGCACGCGCCCAATTCGTCGTGCGGTACCGCCAGACGCAGGAGTCACATACAAGTCATTGACGCCGTAACTGATCATGCAGCCAAAGGCAAGCGATGCACCGTCTGGAGAGAACGCCGGAACCCATGAGAAGAGACAGTCGGCGGCTGGGTTGGGCTGCGATCGCCTCTCCAGCGTTGCTACGTTCATGACCGAGATGCCAAAGTGCCCTGTTGGCCCCTTGTCATAAAGGGCGAGGAACTTCCCATCCGGCGACCAACTCAGAATCGTTTGCAGAAAGTAGCTGAACTCGGCGTCCACCAGCTTGCGCTCGGGCCCACCGAGCGGTGCAATCAGACATACGGCACTACCATCCGGCGCCATTCGCGAAAACGCAATCTGGCGGCCGTCCGGCGACCATGCGGGATAGATGAAATCTGCAGGATGCGTCGTCAGCCGCAGGGGCTTCTCGTTGCCGATTACTTTTGCATAAAGATCGAATCTATCTTGCGGCCCCTCCGGCGACCAGGCGAACGCGATCTGGCTGCCGTCCGGGGAGAACGTCGGCGCGACTTCCTGACCCGGGAAGGTGGTGAAGGGTACCGGGGTGACCGCGTCCCATGACCTCGCCTGACGCTCCTCGCCTCGCGGCCGCTGGCGTCCTGTAGACCGCGACAGGAACCAGGCCCCGGCCGCAACGACAGCGACGATCGCCGCCAAAGCGCCACGAGACGTCCGCGCGACGTCCGTGCCGAGACACGAACTTGCGCGGCAAGCTGCCCGGAATCCGATTCCTCGCTGATCTCCTGCAGCTCGATCTTCACGTCCGCCATCGTTTGGTAGCGACGCTCGGGCTGTTTCCGGAGACATCGCAGGATCAATCGCTCCAGCTCGCGCGGAAGTGCGGGGACGAGTTGGCTGGGCGGCAGGGGCTGTCTCTGGACGATTGCCGCCAGGGTTTCGGCGGTCGAGTTCCCCACGAAGGCGCGCGCGCCGGTGGCCATTTCGTACAGCATCGCGCCGAAGCTGAAGACGTCGGTGCGACCGTCGACCTTACCCGCGGCCACTTGCTCAGGAGCCATGTAAGGAACCGTGCCGGCGATCGTCCCGGCTGCACTGAGTCCGACATCCGCGAGGTGTGTGTCGGACCCTTCTCCGATAACGACTTCATGGCCAACAAGCTTGGCAAGACCGAAGTCGAGCACCTTCACGATTCCGTCCGGACCGATCATCACGTTGGCAGGTTTGAGGTCGCGATGGATGATGCCGCGCGCGTGCGCCGCAGCCAGCGCGTCGGCGACCGGAATCGCGATTCGAAGCAACTCGTTCAAACGCATCCCCGCCGCGTGGAATCAGCGCCTCGAGGCTCTTGCCCCGCACGTACTCCATCACAATAAAGTCGTGATCGGCGACCGTTTCGATCTCGTAGATTGTCACGATGTGCGGATGGCTGAGCGCGGATGCCGCTTGCGCCTCCTGGACGAAGCGGCGACGGCGACCCTCGTCGGTCACTCGATCCGCCGGCAGCACCTTGATGGCGACTTCGCGGCCGAGCCGCGTGTCACGGGCCCGATAGATTTCTCCCATGCCCCCGGCGGCAATGAAAGAAAGGATTTCGTACGGGCCGAACCGTACGCCGACCTGCAGGGCCATGTGAGTTGGCGGATTATACGCCCGCCATCGTGGAACGCGCGGCTGAGTTCGCGCGCCGCTATATTCAATAGGGCTCCGCTAAGACAACCAGTTGATTACGAATCCCAAGGGGCGGCCTCCGCTGGATGCCGCGCTTTCTTTTTGCTTGGTTCGCAGCTATCGAGAGCCCCCCAACCGCGGCGTTCTGACCCGCAGGCACGAGCGACAATATTCCGCTTGAGAGCCGCCGAACGGCTCCGGGTCAAGCGCGGCCCAGAAGTGCCCGCCCTCGCGGCACTCCCGCCAGCGGCCGGCAAGGTCCTCCGTTCGGCAGGCGCGGGTCTGTTCGATGCGTTCTGCC
>JBKPQB010000003.1:0-7255 GCA_046733875.1 Acidobacteriota bacterium | reverse complement strand
TCCTGGCATCAACGGGGAACGGCGACTCCGGCTACGAGCTGCAGATTCTCGACTCGTACAATAACAAGACGTACGTGAACGGGCAGGCCGCCAGCATTTACAAGCAGTCGCCGCCCCTCGTGAACGCCAGCCGCAAGCCCGACGAGTGGCAGACCTACGACGTGGTCTGGACGGCGCCGACGTTCAATGCGGACGGATCGGTCAAGACACCCGCTTACGTCACGGCGTTCCACAACGGCGTGTTGGTCCAGAATCACTTCGAGCTGAAAGGCGAGACGTTGTACATCGGCAAACCCGAGTACAAGAAGTACGACTCGGCGCCCATCAAGCTGCAGGCGCACGGGGACAAGAGCGAGCCCATCAGCTTCAGGAATATCTGGGTGCGAGAACTGAACTAAACCGCAATCTGCAACTCCCAACTCACAAACAAATCCAATTTGGGAATTGGGAGTTGGGGGTCGGGCAATTATCCCGCCGCGGGCCACCCTTCCACACTCCGCGCTGCCCGGACGCCGCGCACGATGGCGTCGGCGATGACATCCGCCGCCAGCGAGCCGATCACGGTCAGATTCAGGTCCGGACGCTGGAGCTTTCCCGTCGAAACCGCGAACAACTGGTCGCCGTCCCCCGTCGTGTGATACGGACGGATGGCGCGCGCCGCGCCGCAGTTCGCCATCATCGCGATCTTCGCAAGCGTCGTCTTCGTCAGCTCGACATTTGTCGCGACAACCGCCAGCGTCGTGCTGTGCAGCGCTGGATCGTCCAGGCCGCCTGCCTTGCCGGCTCCGGCCGCGAGTGACCGCATCAGATCGACGCTGTCGGCGAAGCTGCCATCGGCACGCCGCGCGCCGGCGACGATCTGCCCGGTGCGCCAGTCGCGCACGTCGCCCGCCGCGTTGACGACGGCAAGCGCGCCAATGATGAGGTCACCAATCCGAAGGCTCGAAGTTCCGACGCCGCCTTTCATCCCGCCGAAACCGCGCGCGCGGTGCATCTTGCCGACGGTTGCTCCGGCGCCTGCGCCGACGTTGCCTTCGGCGACGGGGTCCGCCGACGCGCTGGCGCACGCGTGATATGCGGCGTCCGCATCCGGGCGGATGCGCGGATCGCCGACGGCGAGGTCGTCGATGACGGCGGAGACGACGATCGGGATGCGGAGATCCGGTGTCCCCCAGTCGAAGCCGACCTTGTGCTCTTCGAGAAAGCGCAGTGCGCCGCCGGCCGCCGGCAGCGACAGCACACCCCCGCCTGTCAGGAAGAGCGCGTGAATGCGATCGACGGGGCTGACCGGCTGGAGCAGGACCGCCTGCGACTCACCTGGCGCTGAGCCGTCGTAGTCGACGGCAGCGGCCGCGGCCGCATCAAAGAGGATCGCCGTGCAGCCGGTCGGCCGACGCGTGTCAGTGAAGTGGCCGACTTTGATTCCGGGGACGTCGGTGAGGGAGCCGGCGGGCGGTGTCCGATCACCGCCGCGCTGCAACGCAGCGCCTGCGGCCGCACCGGCGACCGAACGTCCGAATTCACGGCGGGTGTACGTATGCACGGCCTACATCCTGGCACCTCTCTAAAGAGGTGCGCTACATCCGATTACGACCGGAACATAAAATACACGGCCCCGAGCAGGCAGCACCCCGCCCACAAGAAATCCAGCTTCAGCGGCTGGCGCATGTAGAACACCGCGAACGGCAGGAAGACGCTCAGCGTGATGACCTCCTGCAGGATCTTCAACTGCGAGAGATCGAGCACCGAGTAACCGATCCGGTTTGCCGGCACCTGCAACAGATACTCGAACAGGGCGATCGACCAGCTCGCGAGCGCCGCAATCCACCACGTTCGGCCGCGAAGGTTGCGCAGGTGCCCGTACCACGCGAAGGTCATGAAAACGTTGGAGCAGGTCAGAAGGGCCGTTGTGGTCACGAATGCGCGCAAATCACTGGTTCCCTGCCGGCGGCCGCTCGGCGAACGTTACGTAGGCGAAACGTTGCGAGTCCGGCGCCCATGAGTTCACGTTGATCGTTCCCTGGCCGCCGGTGAGCTCGACGAGCGTCAGAGGTTTCGGGTTCGGGTCGATCGTACTGCCGGGCATCGGAATCATCCGAATCTGCACGCGAAGGTTGCGATCATCGTGCCCCTCCGTCCCGTGCGGGAAGGAGAGGAACAGCAGGGATCGCCCGTCCGGCGACGGATGCGGAAACCAGTCCTCGAGATCGTCGTTCGTGACGCGCTCGGCCCGTTCATCGTTCGCGCCGCCGCCGTCGGCCGGTATGCGCCAGATATTCCATCCGCCTCCGCGGTTCGAATTGAAGTAGATCCATTTCCCGTCACGCGAGTAGTCCGTCCCATCGTCGTACGCCGGGTCGGACGTCAGCCGCTCCTCATCGCCGCCCGCCGCGAGAACACGATAGAGGTCGTATTGCTTCCCATCGCGGTTCGCGACGAAGGACAGGTACTTTCCGTCGGGCGACCAGCCGTGAAAATAGCTCGGCACGGCCGAGACGAGGGGCCGCGCGCTGGAGCCGTCCGCGTTCGCGACGTAGATCTGCGATCCGCGAGACGCGGCGGTCGATGCCGAGATGGCGATCTGCCTGCCGTCAGGCGAGAAGTCGTGATCGTTGTTGCACCGAAGCGCGGAATCGACGTTGAGCGCCTCGGGTTCACCGCCGTTGACGGGAACACGGTAAAGGCGGCCGCCGGAGTTGGCGAGAAGGAACTTGCCGTCGCGCGACCAGTTCGGCGCCTCCCATACGGTGTCGGCCTGATGGATCAACGTCGACGCCTGGGTGCGAAGGTCGCACACCATGATCTTGCTCGAGTACGCCGGCCCGCGGCTCTGGCGCGCACTGGCGTGCATTCCCGCAAGGGCAACGACGGCGGCGACGGAACAGATCGTCGCAGAGAGCGGCCGGCATCTGATCGTCATCATCGAGCGCCTTTCAACAAATCCACCGACATCTTACCAGCGTCAGCGACGCCATCGCCCAATGTTCCACACACCACCGAGGTACACGGCTTTCGGCTGCGACCCTGTCACAGGCGCGATGAACCCCGCATCGAAGGCGAGCCACGAGCGTGCGCTCATCGTTGGTCCGAACAGCAGCGCAACGATCGGCGGCTGTCCCGCCGGACCTGAAGTCCCCGGATATCCGTAGAGTTCCGCGACCCACCCGATTGCGCCGCGAGCCGGACCTCCGAAAGAAATCGTCCACACCGTCGAATCACGCGGAATCGTCGAACCGTCTCCGCTGCGCCGCGTAAACCCGATGTTGATGTCAAGCGCGACAGGGCCGAGATCGTGGCTCGAGATGAGGAGCAGGCTGCCGTCAACCGTACCCGTGCCCGCACCCGACTCGGAAGAACCCGTTGGGATCTTGAGCGAGGGCAGGACCGCGAATCGCCCGAGCGCCGGAAGATCGTCGGCGAGCCTCCACTTCACGCCGGCGGCGATGTCGCCAACGCGAAGCGAACCGGATCCTGGAGGGCTCAGCGCCGACCCGAACACGCTGAACTGCGTCGTCGGGCCGATGCCGAATTTTGCGACGATCGGCAGCGTGGTGCCTCGAAGCGCCTCTTGGTAGCGGTCGAATTCCGCTCCGGTTTCGATTTCCACCCACCCCGGCGCAACGGTACCCGCGTGCGTCGCGACCGTCGGACGCTCCGGCTGCACCGCGTGCGGATCGATCGGTTGTGCCTGGACGATGGAGGTGGCGCTCAGTGCCAGGGTCAGCAGGGCAGCGCTCCGCACCTCGTGGGGAATCACTACCGCGCAGGCACGAATGCCGAGGCAATCGTGCTGGACGTCAGCGTGCTCATCGATCGCGTTCGCTTCCTGCAAAGCGGCCGTTCAGCTCGACGCCGGAAATCGCGCGTCCCAGCGCTGTAAACGTGCCGTGCTCCGCAATTTCGGTAGCTGCCTCGAGAAATCCGGTCCACGCCGACCGCGCGAGCGCGCCGCCGACGCTGATTCGCCGCACGCCAAGCTCCGCCATGTCAGCGAGCGTCGCAAAGCCACTGCTGACGATCACGTTGACCGGCTTCGGAACGACGGCCTTCACGACCGCCGCAATCGCCGCCTTCTCCCGAATTCCGGGTGCGAACAGGCAGTCTGCCCCGGCAGATGCGTACGCCTTCAAGCGACGAACCGTCTCGTCGAGATCGGGTCGTCCGACGATGAATCCTTCCGATCGCGCCGTGAGGAAGACACCGGTGCCCGTCTCGTCGATGGCTGCCCGCGCCGCAGCTACGCGCTCCACCGCAAGGTCGAAGTCGATGAGCGGCTGTTCCGCGTCGCGGGTCGAGTCCTCGACGGACAACCCGGCTAGACCAGTCTCGGCGGCGAGGCGGACGTTCCGCGCGACATCCTTCGGGACCGAGGCGAAGCCGTCCTCGAAATCGGCGCTGACCGGAACGTCGACGGCGTCCGCCAGCGTGCGGTAGTGCGCAAGCGCGGCGTCCAGCGACACCCGGTTGTCCTGGCGGCCCATCGACCAGGCGAACCCCGAGCTCGTCGTCGCGAGCGCCTTGAATCCGAGCTGTACGAGGATTCGGGCGCTGCCGATGTCCCAGGGATTGGGACTGACGAAGGTCCCGCGCTCGTGAAGCTGATGGAACGTGCGTGCGCGATCGGCGCCACGCGCTGCCGCGGTCGTCATGTGTCTACTTCCATTCCGGCGCGTAGCCGCGCCGCCGCATCCTGTGTTCGACGTTGAGACTGAGCGAGAAAAGCGCAATCACCTCGAACAGTGCGACGAACGCGTAGATTGCGAAACGCGTGAACGCACTCGGCGTCGGAAAGCACGTGTAGCCTTCTTCGAGGCACTGCCCGACGATGCGATCGAGCGCGATGTACTCGCGCATGATGAACGCCATGCCGCTGCCGAAGAGCACGGCCGTCCCGACGAGATTGCCGAAGATCGGCTGATTCCGTCGCCAGAACGGATATGCGACGAGGAGCGCGATCGCCGGCGGCAGGATGATCTGCAGCGTGATCCACGACCAGCTCAATCGATCGACGCTCATCGTTCGCGTGCCGGGGTGCCCTGGCGGGCTGCCTGCTCCTGCTCACGGACGGGAACCACAACAAGGATCGTCGTCGTGACCTGGCCGGCGTGCCGCTGCGTGTGCTCCGCCGCATGAAAGATGAGGCCCAGCACCGTCGATGGCAGCTGCGCGCGCCCGACGAAGCGCGGTTCGGTCAGCGTGGCCTCATCGATGTCTCGAAGCTCGGCGAGAGCCCTTTCAAGGCCCGCCTCGAACAGCGCGAGGAGTTCACGCCCGCTTCTCGGCTCGGGCTCGGCCTCCGCGAGAAAGGCGCCCTTCTGCTCCGCGCTGAGCCGCTCGCCCCGGGCATATGTGAAAAGCCGATCGAGGCTGCCCGTCGTGTGCTGCACGTGGAAGGCGATCGATGCCGCGCCATTGGGTCGCGACACGATCTGATCCTGCGTGAGGCCAGGAAGACTCGCGCGCCATTCCTCACGGACCTGCAAAAGGGCATGGGCAACCGGCTGCAGCAGTGCGGGAATTCCTTCAATCGGTCCTCGCAGCCAGACTTCGGGAGCACTTGGAGTGGACATCGGTACGAATATATACGGTTGTCCGGTGTAAGAGACCCGCCGTCACCCGGGATCGGTGCCATTCGATTGGTAGAACGCGACAATCTGATCGTGCGCCCCTGGCCGCGTGTAGACGTCCGCTTCACGCGATTCGATCGTCCAGGCGATCACTTCCGCAACCTCCTCGGCGCTCTGCGAACCGGGCAGCTGCCGCGAGTCGACGCCGCCGTGCCGGGCGCGCACGCCAAACTCCGTCCGCACGACGCCTGGCGACAACAGCGAGATCTGGATCCCCGGATGCGTCTGCTGTACCTCGTTTCGCATCGTGATCGTCAGCGCGTTCAGGAAATGTTTGGCGCCGCAGTAGGCGGATCGAAACACTGCGAACGGAACACGCCCCAGCATTGACGACACGTTGATGATCTGCCCGTCATTGCGCGACTTGAAGTGCGGCAGCACTTCCTGCATCCCATACAACGCAGACTTCACGTTCAGGCGCATCATCTCGTCCACGTCCTCGTCCGTGAGTTCGGACGGCATGCGCGTGATGCCCTGCCCCGCGTTGTTGATCCATACGTCTATCCGGCCGAAGCGCTGAATCGCAGACTCGAGGACGCGGCGGACGGCGGCGCGGTCGGTGACGTCTGCCACCACGACTTGCGCGTTGCCGTTGCACTTCGCTGCAACCGCGTCCAGCGCGTCCTTGCGGCGCGCGACGAGCACGACCTTCATGCCGCGGCCCGCGAGCAGCTCGGCGGCGGCCGCGCCGATGCCTGCGCTCGCGCCCGTGATGACGACGACCTGCTCGCTCATGCGAAGCGCTCCTGCGCGCGTTCGCGCGCCTTGCGCGCTTCCTCTTCACGGTTGCGCGGCGGCGCATTCGTCGTCAGCGACGCGATCAGCCGGCGTGCCGCATCCGTCACCTCGGCGACGGCGCGATCGAACACGACCTGATTCGCCCGCGACGGCTTCGTCGTCCCGCTCAGTTTGCGGACGAACTGCAGCGCCGACGCGCGGATCTCGTCGTCCGTCGCGGGCGGTTCAAAATTTGCCAGCGTCTTGATATTCCTGCACATTTCAATCTCTAATCGGTAATCCGTGATCGCCAATCGCGAATTCCCCAATCCCCAATCACCGATCCCCCACAGCGTCAGTCTACTTGAGACGCGTGCCAGAATAGACGCGTCTCACAGATCGTGATGAGCCCCACAGCCGACCTCGCCATCCTCTACGAACACCCCGAATGGCAGAAGCCGCTTTTCGCCGCGCTCGAGCTTCGCGGCATCTCATTCGCCCCGATCGACGTCGCCCACGCGGCGTTCACGAACGTCGATCCGCCCCTCGCGCCGTTCTATTTCAACCAGGCCAGCCCGAGTGCATATCTGCGCGGACACACGCGCGCGGTTCCGCTCGCGCTCGCCTACATGCGCACCCTGCAGCTCCAGGGCGTTCGCGTCCTCAACGGCGCCGACGTGTTCGCGCTCGAGTTGAGCAAGAGCGCGCAGGCGACGCTCCTGCGCACGCTTCGGATCGACTGCCCGCGGTCGATTACGTTCAATGACATCGACGCCCTGCGGACGCACGCGGAGCAAGTACGATGGCCTGCGCTGCTGAAGCCCGATCAGGGGGGCAGCGGCGCGCGCATCCAGGTCGTAGAGTCTTTCGAACGGGTTGAAGAAATCTTCCGAGCGGACCCGGACATCTGG
>JBKPQB010000002.1:0-30859 GCA_046733875.1 Acidobacteriota bacterium | reverse complement strand
CTGCTGATCTTCGGCGTGGGGCCGTTGTACGTGACGGTAAATCGAATGAATCCCTAATCCCAATCCGGGAGCCGAACCCCGGATCCGGAGCCCCGAATCCCGAGACCCTACTCTTGTGCGCTGGATTGCACGAGTTGGACGGCTTCTGGCGTGACGCGCATCGTTCGCACTTCACCGGAACTGCCGAAGGCGCCCAGCGTGCGGCCGTTGACCGTCCAGGTCAGCGCGCCGGCATTCCCCGCGCGAATCGAGATGGTCCGCTTACCTTCGAGCGACACGCGCTCGCCGGGTTGGAGTGCGCGATACAGCACGCGCTTGCCGTCGGCCGTCCCGGTGATCCAGCACGGAGCGGCGGCGTTCAGGACGACCGTCAATCCGGCGCCGGCTGCAGCCGCCGGGATACGGGGCGCGACGCCGGGCGACGGAGATGGTGGCGCTTGGGGTGGCGGTGTCGAGGCGCGACCTGACGTGCCGACGGCGTCCTGAGGCGCAGCAGGGGGGCGGCCCGCCGGATGCGCGACCATCCAGCCGCCAGCGAGCAGGAGGATCGCAGCCGCCGCTATCGCGATGACGCCCAAGGGCAGGCGGTCGAAGAGGGGCTGAATTTCCAGGACGGCCCGCGACCGCTCGGGTGGCGGCGGCGCCGGGGGCGGCTCGGGCGGAGCGAACTGGCCGAAATATTCGCGGACGATGCTGTCGGCGTCGAGCCCAAGCTCCCGCGCGTAGGCTCGGACGAACCCGCGGCCATACGGCCGGGGTGGAAGCAGAGACGCCTCGTTCTGTTCGATGGCGGAGAGGATACGCGTCTGGACGCGCGTCGAGGCCGCGACGGCGTCGAGCGACAGCCGCTTGGCTTCCCGTGATGCCCGGAGACGCGCCCCGATGTCGGCCACGGACCCTTCCCGTCCGCAGCATATCAAATCGCGCGGGCTCCCAAGCCGTCGGCCGAGTTTTCGCGTCGTCGGCGGTTCGCATGTCCGGCTGCTTGAATCGGTGCTGCTTCTGGTATGTGATCAGCGGATCGAACGAGGAGCGTAACTGATGCCTCAGGCTTTTCCCAATGTGATCGACGGCCGTCCGGTCGATTCGAAGGACCGTACGCCGAACATCAACCCCTCCAATATCCAGGACATCGTCGGTGAATTCGCGCGCGGATCGGCGGCCGACGTCGACGCCGCGATCGCCGCCGCGCGCAAGGCGTTCCCCAAGTGGTCGCGTTCGACGCCGCAGGAGCGCTTCGACGTCCTCGATCGCGCCGGGACGGAGATCCTCGCGCGGAAGGACGAGCTCGGGCGGCTGCTCTCGCGCGAGCAAGGCAAGCCGCTCGGGGACGCGGTCGGCGAAGCGGCACGCGCCGGCTTCATCTTCAAGTTCTTCGCGGGCGAGGCGCTGCGCATTGCGGGCGAGAAGATCGATTCGGTCCGTCCGGGCGTCGAGGTCGAGATCACGCGCGAGCCCGTCGGGATTGTCGCGGTCATCACGCCCTGGAATTTTCCGCTCGCCATTCCAGCGTGGAAGATTGCTCCGGCGCTTGCGTTCGGCAATTGCGTCGTGTTCAAGCCCGCGGAGCTCGCGCCGGCGTCACCGTGGACGCTCGTCGACATCATTCAGCGCGCGGGCCTCCCGTCCGGCGTCCTCAATCTCGTGATGGGCCCCGGCTCGAAGCTCGGTGCTGCGCTGGCGAACTCACCCCACATCGATGCCCTCAGCTTCACGGGCTCGCAAGACGTCGGCGCGACGGTCGCGGCATCGGTCGTGAAGAACGGCGTCCGCCTGCAGCTCGAGATGGGCGGCAAGAACCCCCTCGTCATCCTCGACGACGCGGACTTGGCGACGGCGGTTTCGGTAGCGGTCAACGGCGCGTACTTCCAGACCGGTCAGCGGTGCACCGCATCGAGCCGCATCATCGTCACGGAAGGGATCCACGATCGATTCATCGACGCGATGGTGGACCGAATGAAGCGCCTTGTCGTTGATGATGCGCTAAAGCCCGGAACCGAGATTGGCCCCGTCGTCGATCAACGTCAGCTGGACAAGGATCTGGAGTATATCGAGGTCGGGCGTCAGGAGGGGGCGCGCCTGATGCACGGCGGCGAGCGCCTGCGCCGTGATACCGAAGGCTACTACATGGCGCCGGCGATCTTCACCGACACCGCACCCACAATGCGGATCAATCGCGAGGAGATCTTCGGCCCGGTCGCATCGGTAATCCGCGTGAAGAACTACGACGAGGCGCTGGAAGTCGCGAACGACACGCCGTTCGGTCTGTCGTCAGGGATCGTGACGACCTCGTTGAAGCACGCAAGTCATTTCAAGCGCAACGCCCAGAGCGGGCTCGTGATGGTGAACCTGCCAACGGCCGGGCTCGACTATCACGTGCCGTTCGGGGGCCGGAAGAAGTCCAGCTACGGTCCGCGCGAGCAGGGATCGTACGCCAAGGAGTTCTATACGATCGTGAAGACGGCATACGTCGCGCCGTAGGTATTTTGATATTTCCGGATTTCCCATTAGCATTTGACGATCCGGATCAAGAGACCGCGCAGGGCGGGACGCACAGCGCGCCCGCGAGGGAGCGGCGCGGGGTGCGGGGTCCCCGCGAGCAACCGAGCCGGGGTCCGGGGCGGAGCCCCGGTTATTGGAGACTCATGGCACAAACCGCGTGGCCATTGGTTGAGCGCAAGTTCGGGGTTACTGCTCGTCGCGACGCCTGGTGGGTTCAGCCGCTCTTCGTTTTTCTGGGCCTTTCCACGTTCATCGTGTACGCCACCTGGGCGGCCTTCCAGGGAAATCATTTCGAGTACGGTCCGTACCTGTCGCCGTTCTACTCGCCCCTGCTGTTCGGTGACAGCACGCACGCGTGGTTCGGACCGAATCCCGCGTGGTGGCCCGCCGCGATACCGTTCTCGGCAGCGCTGCTGATCCTGTGGGCGCCCGGCGGATTCCGCGTCACGTGTTACTACTACCGCGGCGCCTACTACAAGGCGTTCTGGGCGGATCCTCCATCCTGTACGGTGGGCGAACCGCGGAAGACGTACCTCGGCGAGCGCTCGTTCCCGCTCGTGCTGCAGAACGTCCACCGCTACTTCCTCTATCTCGGCATCTTCTTCATCGTCATTCTGCTGATCGACGCGTATCACTCGTTCTGGTTCGAGGATCCGGCGAGCGGGGTCACCCGGTTCGGCATTGGCGTGGGCAGCCTGCTGTTGACGATCAACATGCTGCTGCTCGCGGCGTACACGTTCGGCTGCCACTCGCTGCGGCATCTCGTCGGCGGCGGGCGTGACGAGATTTCGACGTCAGGCACGCGCCTCGCCTGCTATTCGTGCGTGTCCGGACTCAATCGCCGCCATCAACTGTTCGCGTGGCTGAGCCTGTTCACTGTCGCATTCGCGGATCTCTACGTACGCTTGTGCTCGATGGGGATCTGGACGGATTTCAGAATTCTCTGACCCTCTCACCTTGAGCACCGACGACATCCTCAATTACGACGTTCTCGTGGTCGGCGCCGGCGGCGCCGGCCTGCGTGCCGCCATCGAGGCCGCCTCTGCGGGTGTGAAGGTCGGACTCATCTGCAAATCGCTGCTCGGCAAGGCGCACACGGTAATGGCCGAAGGGGGCGTCGCGGCCGCGCTCTCGAACGTCGACGATCGCGACAACTGGAAAGTCCACTTCGCCGACACGATGCGCGGCGGCCAGTACGTCAACAACTGGCGGATGGCCGAGCTGCACGCGAAAGAGGCGCCCGACCGCGTGCGCGAGCTCGAAGCCCGGGGCGCCGTCTTCGACCGCACGCCGGACGGCCGGATCCTGCAGCGCAACTTCGGTGGCCATCGCTATCCGCGCCTCGCGCACGTCGGCGACCGCACCGGCCTCGAGTTGATCCGTACGCTCCAGGACCGCGCCGTCCATCTCGGCATCGACGTGCACATGGAGTTCACCGTCGTCTCGATCCTGACCGCCGACGGACGCGCGTGCGGCGTGCTGGGATACGAGAGGGAGCGCGGCACCTTCCAGGCGTTCGGGGCGTGCGCGCTCGTCCTCGCGACGGGCGGCGCGGGGCGCGCCTACAAGATCACCAGCAACAGTTGGGAAGGTACGGGCGACGGCCACTCGCTCGCATATCACGCGGGCGCCGAGCTGATGGACATGGAGTTCGTGCAGTTCCATCCGACCGGCATGATCTGGCCGCCCAGCGTGCAGGGAATTCTCGTCACCGAGGGCGTCCGTGGCGAAGGCGGCGTCCTGCTGAACAGCGAGGGACGCCGCTTCATGTTTGACGACGTGCCGGAGGCGTACCGGACGCAGACGGCGAACGACGAGGAAGAAGGCTGGCGGTATACGCAGGGAGACAAGAACGCGCGGCGGCCGCCGGAACTTCTCACGCGCGACCACGTTGCGCGCTGCATCATGCGCGAGGTGAAGGCCGGACGCGGCAGCCCGCACGGCGGCGTCTTCCTCGATATCGCCTGGATAAGGAAGAAGCTGCCGAACGCGGAAGAGCACATCAGACGCAAGCTGCCGAGCATGTATCACCAGTTCAAGGAGCTCGCGGACATCGACATCACGAAGGAGCCGATGGAAATCGGGCCCACGACGCACTACATCATGGGCGGCATCCGCGTGAACTCGGATACGCAGATGTCGACGGTGCCGGGGCTCTTCGCTGCGGGCGAGTGCGCGGCCGGCATCAACGGCGCGAACCGGCTCGGGGGCAATTCGCTGTCCGACCTGCTCGTGTTCGGCAAGCGCGCCGGCGAGCACGCCACCGTCTTCTCGAAACAGAACACGCGCGCGCCGATCGATCAGAAGCAGGTCCGCTCTGCGATCGAGGACGCGCTGCGGCCGTTCGAGCAGGGGCAGGCGGGCGGCGAGAACCCGTACGCCATTCAGACTGATCTGCAGCAGCTGATGCAGAGCCTGGTTGGCATCGTGCGGACGGAAGGCGAAATGTGCCAGGCGCTCGACGCATTGGCGGGCCTGAATGCGCGCGCGTCTCACGCCGCCATCACCGGGCATCGCGAGTACAACCCCGGCTGGCACACGGCGCTCGATCTCCGGCACCTGCTCACCGTCTCCGAGGCAATCACACGATCGGCGCTCGAACGCAAGGAGAGCCGCGGCGGTCACTTCCGCGAGGATTTCCCTCAGAAGGACTCAGCCTTCTCCACCTTCAACATCGTCACGCGCATGGGGCGCGATGGATCGATGGAGGTTGCGCGGGTGCCGATTCCCGAGATGCCCGCGGAGCTGAAGCAGGTGGTCGAGGAGCAGAAGTAGAGGAGCATCGATGGCGACGGCGACGTTCAAGGTCTGGCGCAGCGAGAGCAACGGGTATCGCGACTACACGGTCGAAACGGTCCCCGGAATGGTCGTCCTCGACGCGGTGCATCAGATTCAGGCGCAGCAGGCACCGGACCTGGCGGTCCGCTGGAATTGCAAGGCAGGAAAATGCGGATCCTGCTCGGCCGAGATCAACGGCAGTCCGCGCCTGATGTGCATGACGCGCCTGAGCAGCCTCGATCTTGACGCGCCGGTCACCGTCGAGCCGATGCGAACGTTTCCGCTGATCAAGGACCTCGTGACCGACGTCTCCTGGAACTTCCGCGTCAAGAAAGGCATCACGCCATTTACGGCGCGGCGTCCGGACGCGCCCGACGGCACGTGGCGCATGCGTCAGGCGGACGTCGATCGGGTACAGGAGTTCCGCAAGTGCATCGAGTGCTTCCTGTGCCAGGACGTCTGCCACATCCTGCGCGATCACCACATGTTCGACGAGTTCATCGGGCCGCGGTTCTTGACCTACGCCGCGGCGCTCGAGATGAACCCGCTCGACAACGCGGACCGGGTGCCGGAATTGAAGGAGCGCCAGGGCGTCGGGCTGTGCAACATCACGCGCTGCTGCACGAAAGTCTGTCCCGAGCACATCACCATCACGGAAAATGCGATCATCCCGCTGAAGGAGCGGGTCGTCGATCGATACTACGATCCGGTCAAGAAGCTGCTTCGGGTGATCCGTTCCTGAGGTGAGCCATGCCGCACACGTTCAATCTCAAGCCGCTCTCGAGAGACGCGATTCCCGCCGCGCTCGCGAAGGCGGAGCGGTACCGGCTGCTCAACGAGCCGGGTGAAGCTGAGAGCATCTGCCTGGACGTCCTGCAGATCGATGCCTCGAACCAGGATGCGCTGATCACGATGATCCTGGCCATCACCGATCAATTTCCTGAAGAGGCGTCGAAGTCGGCCGCCCGAGCCAGCGACCTCGTGTCGCGCCTCGCGGACGAGTACGACCGCGCGTACTACTCGGGCATCATCCGCGAGCGCCGCGCGAAGGCCGTCCTCCACCACCAGCGCTACGGCGCCGTCGTTACGGCAATCGACTGGTTGAAGGAGGCGATGGAGTGCTACGAACGGGCAGAGCGCGTCCGTCCCGCGCACAATGACGATGCGGTGCTGCGGTGGAATACGTGCGCGCGCCTGCTGATGACACTGCCGGAGATTGAACCGGACCCCTCAGCGCCTGAGCCAATTCAGCTCGAATAGGGCCGCGGACTGACGCGGAACACGCGGAAGACGCCGCTGGTAGACATACCAGTTCCATCCCGACATCCCGCCGTAAGGAAACCAACATACCAAGTCGTACGGGCGTCCATTTCCACCAACGATCTCGACCGGAGGCTGCTGCGCGTCGGCCAGGCCGAACGTATGCGTCAGCATCAGGTCAGGGCGCTCCGCGGTCCAGTCGGATGCGGGGATGTAGGTGAGGCCTCCATGTGCGGGGAGTGTCTCGCTGTAGTAGGTCAGCATCAGACGGTTCCGGAAATCGTTGTCCCCGCCGACTGTTGTTGTTCGGCCGGCGGCGAGTGCGGCCATTTCATTCACCGCCTCCGTGTAATGGCCGCGGCCGTCGCGCAGGAGCGGTCGAAGATGCTCTGCGTTGCCGACAGCGAACAGCGCGAGGAATGCAAGCGCGCAGACTCGTGCGTGACGCTCGATCCAGAGGCGCGCGAGAGTTCCTGACGCGAGCACGAAAAAGAATGGAAGCAGGACGAAGAAGTAGCGCACGTCCAGGAAGCGCGGCGTGTACACGAGGAGCACGGCTCCCGGCGACGCGAAGAGTGCCGCGAAGAACAGCGCCTCGTTCCGACGCTCGCGGGCGAGCAGGACGATGCCCCATCCGATCATCGCCGCCGCGCAGAGTGCGGCCGCGAGCGCAAGGGCCCCTTCCTCAGGCCCGCCAACGCTCAGCGCCAGCGCGCGGCGCACGACGGCCGCCGCGTCGAACGGCGGTCCTCCTCCATAGGCGAAGTTCCTCACGTCGACGATGTAGTAGCCGGCCATGATGACGAGCGGAAGCCGGTGAAGCGCGATCCACGAGCGCCAGTCGATGCACCGCCGGAGCGCGTCCCGTCCAACCGTCCACACGAGAAGCGCGATGTACACGAAAAGAAAAGTGAGGTGCGAGAGAATTCCGAGCGCGCAGCATGCAGCGAACGCAAGGCGTCGCCGCCCGCTTGTGACGGGCTGCCGCGCGATTGCGAACGCGGCCACGGCGAACCACGCGGCAGGCGCGTAGCCGCGCGCTTCCGAGGAATACACGATCGCGAGAAACGACGCTGCGCAGAGCAGTGCGGCGAACGCGGCCCCGCGGGTTGCGTGTGGTCCTCCCGCCCGCCGTTCCGTCCAGAAAAGCAGCGGCACGAGGCTCATGCCCGAGAGCAATGGCAGCACGCGGTAGGCGATTGCCGGTGCGTGGGCCCCCACCGTCCTGACAGTCACGAACAGCGCCAGCGTGTTCAGCGCGTGGTTGTTGTCGTGATGAATCGAGGTCAGGATCTCCCACGGCCTCGCGGCGTCGCGGGCGAACGAGAGCGACCAGACCTCGTCCAGCCACAGATCGCCCCAGGCCGCCACCAGCCGGATTGCGGCAGCGGCGCAGACGAGCAGCGCGAGCAGCAGCGACTCCCGGCGGGCATTCCAGGCCATCTCCTGTGCTTATCGGCTCGAAGAGGGGTTTTCCGCGCTTCTCCGGTGAGTCCGGGGTAGGCGTAAGTCCGTGGTTGTTGACTGTGGGCAAATCCTGGTCTACAACGCCCGGGTATGCCACGCCTCCTGCACGTCTCCGTGGCCCTGATCGCGCTGACGCTGACGCTCCGTGCACAGGAGCACTCGCGTGACATTAGCGCTACCGCTGTCGCGCTGCAGCCGCTCGCGCAGCAGGCGCGCCGGCTCGAGACCACGCTGAAGTTTCTTGGGCAGCCGCTGAGCGCCGCCGATCATCGCGCGCTCGACGAGGCGATTGGGATGCCCGAGGAAGCCGACGGCGCCGCGCGTGTGCAGCAGGTGCTCGATGCCCACGCGCTGGCGCTGGTCCACATCAATCCGGAGAGCCGCGTCAAAGTCGAGCAGGGTCCGGCGAAGCCCGAACTCGTGCAGGGTGGCACGCGTCTGTTCCTGGTGAAGGTGATCAACGAAGCGGGTGTCACCTCGCCGCTGCGCGTCCAGAGCCCGAACAGCGGACGTGTCTTCGTCCCATCGCACAACACGCCGCGGCCGTCCATGGAGCTGACCGAACACGACGTCCGCGAGCGCTGGGCGGATATCTCGCTGTACGACAAGGCGCCGATGCGCGCCCGCCTCAGCGGCCTCGCGGTGGAATATCTCATCCTGCAGATCTCCGGCCGCGATGCGGGGCAGCGATCCGCGACGATCGCATTCGATGCCGGGCAGGGGACGCCCGACATCGGTTTCCGCAGCGACATCGACGTCGTGTTCACGGCGCTCCCGTCATATCCGCTGCGCGTGCACGTGCAGGACGAGCACGGGCGCCCGACGACGGCAGGATTCATCGTCAAGGACGATCAGGGCCGCCTCTATCCCAATCCATCGAAACGTCTCGCGCCGGACTTCTTCTTCCAGCCGCAGGTCTACAGAGCCGACGGCGCGGTGATCAATGTTCCGGCAGGGCACTACACGATTGCCGTATCGCGCGGGCCCGAGTATGCGACAGAGACGCGCGAGATCACGATCAGCGGGCCACAGGACCTGAGCGTCGCGCTGAGGCGATGGATCAACCCGGCGCTTGACGACTGGTACTCCGGCGATCACCACATCCACGCCGCCGGCTGCTCGCATTACGAAAGCCCGACTGAGGGCGTCCTGCCCGAGGACATGTGGCCGCAGATCGACGGCGAGGCGCTTAACGTGGCGTGTGTCCTCACGTGGGGACCGTCCTACTACTATCAGAAGCAGTTCTTCACCGGCCGCGATCATCCGCTCTCCACGCCGGATCGCCTGATGCACTACGACCTGGAGATCTCCGGCTTTCCATCGAGCCATGCCGGTCATCTCGTCCTGCTTGGCCTGAAAGATCAGGACTATCCAGGTGCGAAGGTGCTCGAGGACTGGCCGAGCTGGACGCTGCCCGTGCTGCGCTGGGCCAGGGCGCAGGGCGCCGTCGTGGGATTCGCGCACTCCGGATGGGGGCTGGAGACGCGCAGCGCAGATCTGCCGAACTACGAGATGCCGGCGTTCGATGGCATCGGCGCCAACGAGTACATCGTCGACGTCACCCAGCCCGACGCGGTCGATTTCATCTCCGCCGGCGACACGCCGTATGTCTGGGAGCTGAACATCTGGTATCACACACTCAACGTCGGCTTCCGGACGCGCATCAGCGGCGAGACGGACTTTCCGTGCATCACCGACGATCGCGTCGGGCTCGCGCGGTCGTACGCGAAGGTCGATCGTCCGCTCACGTATCGCAAGTGGATCGACGCGATCCGCGCCGGACGGAACTACGTCTCCGACGGCCGCAGCCATCTGATGGACTTCACGGTCAACGGAGTCGAGCTTGGGGCTGGCGACGACGAGATCAGGATGGACAAGCCCGGACGCGCCGAAGTGACCGTACGGGCGGCGGCCAACCTCGACGAGCGGCCGAACCAGGAGATCCGCGCGAAGCGTTACGACGTGACGCCGTACTGGGATCTCGAGCGTGCCCGGATCGGCGACACGCGCGAGGTGCCCGTCGAGATCGTCGTCAATGGCGTCCCCGTCGCATCGCAGCGGTTGCTCGCGGACGGCACGACGCGGACGCTGACGTTCGACGTGGCGGTGGATCGCAGCAGCTGGATTGCGGCGCGGATCCTGCCGTCCTCGCACACGAACCCGATTTTCGCGGTCGTCGGCGGCAAGCCGATTCGCGCTTCGCGCCGCAGCGCCGAGTGGTGCCTGGCGGCAGTCAATCAGTGCTGGTCGCAGAAGGCCGCGCAGATCCGTCCCGCCGAGCTGGACGCCGCGCGGGCAGCGTATGATCGCGCGCGGCAGGTCTATCGGCAGCGACTCGCGGAAAGCGAACGCTGAGGAGGTCGGAAGTCGGAGGTTGAGGTTGGAGGTTGGAGCGCCCCGTAGCTTCCGCCTTCAGGCGGAAGTCCGGGTTTGAAAACACTCGCCATCTGGTCGCGATCGTCGTTGAGCCGTACGCAGATCGCGCTGTTCCGGTCGTGGATCGATCACGGCCACGACATCAAGTGCTGATTCAGACGATCCTGACGATGCACGCGTATCAGATGCGATCCGTGCCACGTCCTGCGGAAGCGTCGTGGAACGGGTGGAAGTCGGGCGCGTTACGAAGTTACGGAAGGTGTAGCCATGTTGCGAGCGTTGTCTTGCTGTGCCATGGTGTGCCTGTTGGCGTGGATGGTGCCACATCCAGATGGGGCCCATGCTGAGGACCTCGGCGTATTCACCAGCAGCGCCGACGTGGGGACGGCATCGAGCATCGGACCAGGCAGCGCGACTTTCGATCCGGCGGCGAGGGTCTACACGATCTCCGGCGGCGGAGAGAACATGTGGGGAACGGCGGATCACTTTCATTACCTCTGGAAGAAGGTGAGCGGAGATCTCCGGCTCGCTGCGACGGTCGCGTTCACCGGCACGCAGCCTTCGGACAGTCCACCCGAAGGTCACCGCAAGGCGTGCCTCGTCATCCGGCAGACGCTCGACCCCGATTCCGTCTACGCGGATGCGGCCCTCCATGGCGACGGGCTCACCGCCCTGCAATATCGAGACGCGAAGGGCGCCATCACGCGCGAGGTCCGCGCGGACGTGACGGCGCCGAAACGCCTCCGCCTCGAGAAACGCGGCAACGACATTTCGATGTGGGTGGCACAGGAAGGGGGGGAGCTCAGGCCGGCAGGAACGCCCGTGAGGGTCGAGTTTACGGGCGAGTACTATGTTGGCCTCGGCGTCTGCGCGCACAACACCGCGCGCATCGAGACGGCGACGTTCTCCGACGTGCTGCTCGAGACACCGCAGGTCAAGACCGCAGATGTAAAGGGCAACCGCTGAATAATGCCGTACACCGTCACGAAAGATCTCATTCTGCCTGCGACCGTCACCGGCTCCTGGCCGCGTCCACGATGGTTCGACGCCAGCATGTGGGGCAAGGCCCTCGATACCTGCATGATGGACGTCCGCTTCCGCGAGAAGTTCGAGGATGCGCTCGCCGTCGTCATCAGCGACGAGGAACGCGCGGGGCTCGACATCCTCACTCACGGGGACTTTCACTGTGACGAAGATTTTGCAGGCAGGAGCTGGCATCACTACCCGCTTCAGCGGTGGACCGGCTTCGAAGGGGACTACCTGCAGTCGGAGGAGACCCGCAGCCCGTGGCTCCGCTACCCGCCGGGCACGCTGCTGAACGAGATCTACACGGCGTGGCGCTGGCCGCGTGTGACGGGGAAGATCGAGCACCGTCCGCTCGATTACGCCAAGATCTGGCGCATCGCCCAGAGCAAGACCCGTCGCCCTGTCCGGTTCGGCACGTGCTGCTCGCAGGTGATGGGACTCTTTCTCGACATCCATACCGACAAGTACAAGGACAACCGCGAGGTCGTCTGGGACATGGCGGTCGCGATGAACGCCGAATTGCGCGCGCTCAGGGACGCTGGCTGCCGGTGCATCCAGATCGAGGAGCCCACGCTCCACTTCATGGCGAACACCTACGGCGCGAAGCACGAGAACGTGAAATTCATGGTCGAGTGCTACAACCGCGAGGTCCAGGGATTGGACGATGTGGAGATCTGGATCCACACGTGCTGGGGCAACCCGAACATGCAGCGCGTCATGGAGGACACGAGCTACAAGGCATCGTTCGAGCTGTATCTGAACGAGATGCGCGGCGACGTCTGGACGATTGAGACGCGCGACCGCGGCTTCAAAGACGTCGAGCTCTTCGGAGCGATGAAAGGAAAGCTCCCGAAGAAAATCTGCGTCGGCGCCGTGAGTCACCGATCGCTTCAAGCCGACAGGCCCGAGGATGTGGCGGACGCGATTCGCACGGCGCTGAAGCACATCGCGCCGGAACAGCTCGTCGTGTCGAGCGACTGCGGGTTTGGACGCCAGGGCTGCAACCGCGAGATCGCCTTCTACAAAGCGACCTCCATCGCGCAGGGGTGCAATATCGTGCGCCAGGAGCTTGGCGTGGAGCCGAGCTACGTGCCGGCCGCGGATCCAGGGCTGCAGATCGATATCGTTCCGAAGACGGCGGTGCGATGACGCGCTCGTGGCTGGATTCGTGGGCGCAGACGTTCCTCGCGGTTGCGCTTCTCGTGGCGGTCGCGGCCGGATGGTGGTCGGCGCGCCGAACGGCTGCGCAGACGCCATCGGCTACCCAGCCCGCCGCCCCGGCCGGGCGGAGCGTCTCAGAGAGCCAGCGAGAGCTGGAACGCTATCGACAGCGCTACGGTCCGGATCACTACTCGCAGGGTGTGGAGGAGTGGCTGATTCGCGACTACTTTCAGGATCGGCGCGATGGAGTGTTCGTCGACGTCGGCGCGAATCATTACAAGAACGCGAGCAAGACGTTTTACCTCGAATCGAAGCTTGGCTGGTCGGGGCTCGCGATAGAGCCGCAGCAGGAGCTTGGCCCCGATTACGTGAAGTTCCGTCCGCGGACGAAGTTCCTGCCGTTCTTCGTATCGGACGCATCCCACGAGACCGCGAAATTCTACATCCTGAGTCACGGGTCGCAGATCGCTTCGTCGGATCCCGAATTCGTGAAGGCATGGGGCAAGCCAGGCGAAGTGCGGACCGTCCCGACGATCACGCTCAACGATCTGCTGGACACCGAACGCGTCCCGCGGATCGACTTTCTGTCGATGGACATCGAGCTGCACGAGCCGCAGGCGCTGAAGGGCTTCGATATCGACCGCTTCAAACCCGCCTTCGTCTGCATCGAAGCGCTGCTGCCCGTTCGCCAGCAAATCCTCGACTACTTCACGCGCCACGGATACGCGCTGGTCGGGAAATACCTGTGGCTGGACGAGGAGGATTTGTACTTCGCGCCGCTGGCGTCGCGCTGAGGGCGCTCGAGTTCGAGCTGTACCCGGTCCTTGCAGGAGACGATATGTCAGACGATGATCTGAAGTCCGAACTCGAGCGGCTCAAGGCCGAAAACGAACAACTCAAGAAGCAGCGTGGCCGGAGCGTCGCGCTCAAAGTCAGCGAGAAGGGCGGCGTCTCGGTGTACGGGCTGGGACGATTTCCCGTCACGCTCTACAAAGAGCAGTGGACGAAGCTCCTGTCCATGGCGGACGAGATCCGCGACTTCATCAAAGAAAACGACGCGAAGCTGAAAGCCAAGCCGGAAAGTCAGTGAGCCGGAAGCGTTCTCGCGTCAGCCCCACGCCTCGCGTAGAAACCTGACGAAGTTCCCGTGCGCGATCCCCTCGACGTCTTCGGCGCTGTAGCCGCGTGCGGCAAGGAGCTCCGGAAGCCGTGCGAGATCCGCGATCGTGTGGACGTCCGCGGGGCACTGCTCGCGGCCGAAGGCGCCGTCGAGATCGGAGCCGATGCCGCAGTGGCGGGCGTTGCCGGCGAGCTGACAGATGTGGTCGATGTGATTGACGACCGTTTCCAGCGTGACCCCCGCTTCCTCGGGCGTCGTCTCGCCGCGGACCCACCCGGGCACCAGCATCCAGGCATCGAAGGCGGCGCCGATGACCGCGCCGCGATCGATCAGCTCGCGAATCTGCTCGTCGGACCACTGACGGTTGTGCGGGACGAGCGCACGGCAGTTGGAATGGCTCGCCCAGACGGGGCCTTTGAAATGATCGAGCGCCTCCCGAAAGCTGTCGTCGCAGAGGTGCGTGGCGTCGAGAATGATGCCGAGCCGCTCCATCTCGCGGAGCAGCTCGCGTCCTGGGGCGCCGATGCCGCCGGCCGCGTTCGTGCCCTGCGCGTAGACGCCCGGTCCGTAGTGCGCCGGGCCGATCGCGCGCAGCCCCTCGCCGTACGCGCGCTCGAGATGCTGGAGCGTGACGATTGAATCGGCCCCTTCGAGGCTGAGGACGTAGCCGATGGGCGCGTGCTCCGAGCGGGGTTGCGTCCACGCCGCCAGATGGCGATCGAGGCCCACGCGCTCGCGAATCTGCACCAGCTCGCCGCGCTCTTCCATCGTGCGGTACCAGGCGAGCTGCGCCTGCGTCATGGCCCACGCCTGCTCCGGCGAGTGCCACCCGGGCAGCGGATTGTCCGGGGCGACGTAGCGCGCGATTTGCGTGGCGACGCACAGGCCGACGTTGCCGCGCCGCATCTCCTCGAAGGAGATCGTGCCGCGGCCGCGATCCGGCTTGTCGGTCAGGCCGCGTTCGCGTGCGCGGATCTCGTCAATCGGACGCGTATAGTCGCGATTCCATTCGATCGCATTCATGGCGAGATCGAGGTGGGCGTCCATGATCAGCAGACCGCTCATCGCACCACCACGCCGAGCAAAAGGACGCCGCCGAGCGCCGCGACCGAGATGATCGTTTCCATCAGCGTCCAGGTCACGAGCGTCTCCGCGACCGTCATGTTGAAGTACTCCTTCACCAGCCAGAACCCTCCATCGTTGACGTGCGATGCGATCAAAGACCCTGCGCCAATCGAGACGACCAGCAGCTCCCGATTCAAGTGCGGCGCGGCTGCCGCGAGCGGCGCCATGATGCTCGCCGCCGTGATCACAGCGACGGTCGCCGATCCAACCGACAGCCGCAGCAGTGCGGCGATGATCCAGCCGAGGACCATCGGCGAGAGCTGCATGCGTCCAACCGCCTGAGTGATGGCCGCGTCGGCGTGCGCGGCGACCAGCACGCGACCGAACCCGCCACCCGCACCGACCACCAGCAGCACGCCGGCAATGGGCGGCAACGATTCTTCCGCGAACTCCAGGAGGCGCCGCCGGTCGAAGCCGCATCCGATCCCGAGCGTATACATCGAGACCAGCGTCGCGATCAGCATCGCGACGAGAGGGTCGCCTATAAATGCTATCGCGCGCCGCAGCGCCGTGTCGGCCATGACCGCCTGCGCCAGCGAGGCGAGCATCATGAGGAGCACGGGCAGCAAAATCGTGAAGAGCGTTATCGCCAGCGACGGGGCGCGCCCCCCTGCGGTGCGCCCGGCGAACTGCTCTACGATGCCGCCGAGCGCGACCCGGACCTTGCGGCTGATGAATGCGCCGAACAGCGGTCCCGCAATCACCGCAACGGGCGCCCCGACGATCAGAGAATAGAACAGCGTCCGGCCGGGATCGGCACCGAGCCGCTCGAGCGCCGCCAGCGGGCCAGGGTGCGGCGGCACCAGGCCGTGCGCAACCGAAAGCCCCGACACGAGCGGGATGCCGAGCCACAGCAGCGGCCGCCCCGTATCGCGCGCGAGCGTGAAAAGCACGGGCGCGAGCAGGACGAGGCCTACCTGAAAAAAGACGGGAAGTCCGACGATGAAGGCGGAGAGGAGGAGCGCCCAGTCGAGGCGCCGCTCACCGAGCGCGGAGGTCAGCGCGTCTGAGACGACCACCGCACCACCCGACTCCGACAGCAGCTTCCCGATCACCGTGCCGAGTCCGATCACCATCGCCGTGAACCCGAGCGTGTCGCCCATGCCTTGCGCGAACGCACGCGGGATCTGCGCGATCGGCATGCCCGCGGCGATCCCCACGAGGATCGATCCAGTCGCGAGCGCGACGAACGCCGGGATCCGAACCCAGGTAATGAGAAGAACGATGAGAGCGACGCCGGCAAACGCGACGACCAGAATCGATGCGGCGTTAGCAGAGAGCACGCGGCCGTTACTCTATCTCGAATCCCTGATCCCGAATCTCCAATCTCCAATCCCGAATCGCGGACCCCGGACCCGGACCCCGAACGCCGGAGGCCGAACTCCGCGCTAGTGTCACAATAAACGACCATGCCCGAACTCTTCGCAGCGATCCCAACACCCCTTCGCCACGATGGGCGCGTGGACGAGGCGACCCTCGATCGCCTGCTCGAGTTCGTGATCAATGCCGGTGTGGATGGCGTCTGTATCGGCGGCGCGACCGGTGAATATCCGCACGTCGAGACGTCCGAGCGGAAAGCCCTCATCCGGCGTGCGGCGTCGCGGCTGCCGAAGGGCGCGACGCTTCTTACCGGCATCGGCGGACCGTCGCTGCGCGCGACGCTCGATCTCGGCGAGGCCGCCATGCACTCCGGCAGCAGGGCCGCGCTGCTGCCGATGCCTGCCTTTTTCCGCTACGAGCAGCAGGACCTGCAGGCCTATTGCGAGCACGTGAGCCGTGCGCTGCGGGCGCCGTGCCTGCTCTACGACCTGCCTGAATTCACGAACGGCCTCGAACCCGAGACCTCACTCGCGCTCCTCCGGCACGAGGAGTTCATCGTCGGCATCAAGGACAGTAGCGGCCGCGCCGAGAACCTCCAGGCCTTTGCCGAACTGAAGGAGAACGCCAAGCCCATCACGCTGCTCGTGGGGGACGATCGGCTGCTGCACGCGGGACTGCTGGCGGCATGGGACGGCGGCATCTCAGGCGTCGCCGCGTGCTGTCCCGAGCTGCTCGTGGCGCTCGTACGCAGCGTGAAGGAAGGGCTGCCCGAGGAGGCGGCATCACTGCACGTCCGCCTCATGGATCTCATCGCGCAGCTGTCCGTCTTTCCGACTCCGTGGGGCATTCGCGTCGCACTCGCGGCGCGCGGTTTCGACACGGGCCCGCTGCCGCTGCCAGTCTCGACCGAGCGCGCCCTCCAGATCGCAGAGTTCCAGCGCTGGTTTTCCACCTGGCTGGATGCTTTCGCCTGAAGGCGGAAGCACTTCCTTCAGGCAGCACCTTGCATTTGCTTCATATTGTGATATATCGTAATTAGACACATGGCGCGCAAGCCGCAGAGCGGTCCCGCATCCGACCCCGAGCTGCTCATCCTCTCGAGCCTGGCCTCGGGCCCGAAGCACGGCTACGCCATCATGCGCGACGTCGAGACGTTCGCGAACGTGACGCTCGGTGCCGGGACGCTCTATACCGCGATCTCGCGCCTCGTCGAGAAGAAGCTCATCGTGGCGCAGTCGACGGCCGGGCGCCAACGCCCTTACGAGCTTACTGCCCGCGGCGCCGGAGCGCTCGGGGAGCAGTTGCGCAGCATGCGCCGCGTTGCGGCAGTTGGATTGAGAAGGCTGAGGCCCGCATGAACTCGCTCATTCGAACGCTGCTCCTCATCTATCCACGCGCCTGGCGCGGCGAGTACGGCGCAGAACTGGCGCACGTACTTGCGCAGCGGCCGCTCACATTGAAAACGGTCATTGACGTCCTCTGGAACGGCGTCCGTCAGCGCGTCCACGATGCGGAACCGGCGGCGCTGCTTGGAATAGTTGCGATGCTGTACGTCCTGGCGGGCGTGATCTCGAACGTGGCCGGCTGGGCACCGCCAGGCGGAGCAGTCGGCCGCGTCGTTCGCGATTCCTCGATGACGCTCCCGAACGTCGTGATCGCGGTCTTCGAGACGAATCTGTATGCGCTCACGCTGATACTGTGCGGATGCTGGACGCACCTTCGCTATGGCGGGCGGGCTTCGGCGTCGGGCATGGCCGCCCTGCGGCTCGGCGCCGTCGCAGGCGTCCCGGTCATGGCACTGGGACTCTTGATGCTGGCCGGCGTCGTTCACCTGCGTGTGGTTGGACCTGGCGATCCGCTGCCGTATTTCGGATCCGGCTGGGTGTACACGTACTTCACATCCCAATCGCACGCGCCGTCATGGCTCGCAGTGTTTACGGCACCATTCCTTCGTTTGCCTCTGGCCTGGATCTACGGCTGGATTGGCGGGCGGATCGCGGGAGTGATCGTCAGGCGTCGTCATGCCGACGCGTTCAGTTCCGGGCAGCAGCATCGCGCCTGACAAAGCACACGATTCCCAACAGGAGCAGCGCCGCCGCGACGACGTAGACCGCCGATGTGAGCGCGATCGCGAAACCGAGCGGCTTGCGCTCTGCGATCAGCCCAATCACGAGCGGAGCGGTGCCGCCGCCCGCCAGCCAGCCAATCGCGTTCATGAATCCTGCGGCCGTCCCTCGCGCCTCCGGGGGGATCACGTCATAGGCCGACGCGAAGATGTTCGCGTCATACAATCCCTTGAAGAACCCCCACGCGGTGAGCGCCATGATGAGCACGCCGACCGAAGACGTCATCCCGCAGAGCGCCACGAACGGCGCGCCTCCAAGGACTCCAATCATCTGGACGATCATCCGGCCGCCCGCAGATCGGCGGCGCAGCATGTCCGCCAGCCAGCCGCCCAGCGGCGCCCCCGCCAGGCTCGCCAGCTGCACGAAGATCGTCGCCGTGAGCCCCGCCATCGCAAGCCCCAGATGGAACTTGTCGTACAGGAACTTCGGCATCCACGAGAGGAGGACGATCGCGACGAAGTTGGCGCACATGAATGCGCCCATCAGACAAAGAAACGTCGGCGTCCGAGCGGCGAGGCGCACGAACTCGCGGAGCGACACGGCGGTCGTGAGCGTCGACCGGCGCGGCGGCTCGCGCAGCCAGCGGCGGAGGACGATGGCGAGCACGATCCCGAGGCCGCCAAAGACGATGAACGAGAGCCGCCAGCCGTAGTGCTGCGCGATCAGCCCCGCGAAGAAGCCGCCAGCAATCGTCCCCACGTAGACGCTCGTCTGATGGAGTCCCATCGCGCGCGAACGGGTCTCGTGTCCGTGATAGTCGCTGACCAGCGACATCGACGCGGGGTAGTAGAACGTCTCTCCAAGTCCTTCGGCGGCGCGGAACAGAAACAGATGGGTGAAGTTGCGCGAGAGCGCCGTCGCGAGGCAGATGACGCTCCAGCCCTGCAGCCCCCCGAGAATCGCTTTCCGTCTCGGGACGCGGTCGACGACCATGCCTGCGAAGGGCGCGGAAAGACCATAGACCCATGCGAACGCGGAACCGAGCAGCCCGAGCTGCACGGGCGTCAGCTGCATTTCGCGCTCGAGCAGCGGGAACACGGAGAAGATCGCCTGCCGGTCGGCGTAGTTGCAGAAGCAGATCGCCCAGAGCATCAGGACGACCCACCATTTGTAGGCACGCGCGCCCGGCGCCTCCGTTCCGATCTCCAAATCGCTCGTCCGCATTGCCGCGGCCAGCTTACCCCGTCAATGACGAATCACGAATGACGAATGACGAATGACGAATGACGAATGACCTATATCGGGCTCCAACCGCCAATTCGGATCCCGGAATTCAGAATTCCGGCCTTCGAACCCAGGCCCGGATCCCGGACCCCGGACTGCGCATCCCGAACTCCGACGTCGGAACACGCCCGTGATAAAGTCGCGCACGCCGAGGTTCTGCGATGATGTCCAGCTGGAGATCCGCTGCGATTTCAACGTGCGCCGCGGCGGCGATGATCGGGGCCGCCACGCTGTCGCTGCCGGCGCTGACGCAGGACGTTTCCCGACCGCGCCGGTCTGGCGCTGCGCTCGTCCAGCCGCGGCCGCTCAAGGTCCTGGTGCTCGGAGAGGACCAGGGGCAGCATCCCGCGACGCCGGTGTATTCTCTCCTCGCGGCGCCGCTCGCCCGACATGGAATCCAGATCACGACCGTGCTCGCGCCCGCCGACGCGCTGGTGCCCTCGCGCCTGAATCTGTACGACGCGCTGATCATCTACGGGGATCAGACGTCGATCACGCCGGAGGAGGAGAAGGCGCTGCTCGCCTTCGTCGACGCGGGCAAGGGGCTGATCGCGATCCACTCGGCCGCCTCGATGTTCGCCCAATCGGAGAAGTACGTCGCGCTGATCGGGGGGCAGGTGCTGCAGCGCGGCACGGGCGAGATCTCTGCGCACGTCGTCAAGCCCGATCACCCGGTCATGCAGGGGCTGCAGCCCTTCGAGACCGCGGACGAGACATACGTCTTCACGCGATACGAGCCGGACGATAGAACGATCCTGATGGAACGCGTGGACGGGGCGCGCCGCGAGCCGCTGACGTGGGTCCGCAATCAAGGCAAGGGGCGCGTGTTCTACACCGGGTATGGACACGACGCGCGAACGTGGGGAACTGATGGCTTCCATCAATTGATCGAGCACGCAGTACGGTGGGCGGTGGACGATCGCGCGCGCGCGGCCTGGGACGCGCTGCGGATGCCGGAATTGAGCTACGTCGAAGGCTTTAACGTTCCGAACTACGAGAATCGCGAGCCGCCGCCGCAGTACCAGATGCCGCTGGCGCCAGCGGATTCGATGCGGTTCATCCAGACGCCGGCGGACTTCGAGGTCCACCTCTTCGCCAGCGAACCGGACATCGTCAAGCCGATCTTCTTCACGTTCGACGAGCGCGGGCGCCTGTGGGCCATCGAGAGTCTCGATTACCCGAACCGCGTCCTCGACGGCGCGCCAGGAAACGATCGGATCAAGATCCTCGAGGACACGAACGGCGACGGCCGTGCGGACAAGTTCACCCTCTTCGCCGACCATCTCAACATCGCGACGAGCCTCGTCTTCGCGGACGGCGGCGTCCTTGTGACGCAGGCGCCCGACATCCTGTTCCTGAAGGATACGGACGGCGACGGGAAGGCGGACGTGCGCAAGGTGGTCAGCACCGGATGGGGCAATCGGGACACGCATGCCCAGCCGTCGAACCTGCAGTACGGGCCGGACAACTACATCTGGGGCGTGGTCGGTTATTCGGGGTTCGACGGCGAGATGAACGGGCGCCACATGCGCTTCGATCAGGGCGTCTATCGCTTCAGCCCCGATGGCAGCGGGTTCGAGTTCGTCACGGGCTCCACGAACAACACGTGGGGCCTCGGCTTCTCCGAGACCTTCGACGTGTTCGGCTCGACCGCGAACAACGACCAGAGTTTCTTCGTCGCGATTCCCGATCGCTACTTCGACGGGATCGAAGGGCTCCCGACATCGGTGAGTGGTCCACGCGCGAGCGGTCAGGGTTACCAGAGCGCCGCTGCCTTCTATGCGGTGCACTACGTGACGCCGTATATCCGTCAGGTCGACGTACACGGCGGCTACACGGCAGCGAGCGGACATCAGCTCTACACGGCGCGCGCGTTCCCGAAGGAGTACTGGAACCGGATCGCGTTCATCACAGAGCCGACAGCGCACCTGGTGGGACAGGCGATCGTGGACGGTCAGGGCGCGGGCTTCGTCACGCGCGATGGGTGGAACCTGCTCGCTGGCGCGGAGGAATGGGTTGCGCCGATCGAAGCACAGGTGGGACCGGATGGCGCGGTATGGGTCTCCGACTGGTACAACTTCATCGCGCAGCACAACCCCACGCCGTCCGGCTACAGCAACGGCAAGGGGAACGCGTACGAGACGTCGATGCGCGATCGCTTCCGGGGACGGATCTACCGCATCACGTACAAGAATGCGCCCGCGCCACGACGCCGCGTGCTGTCCCTCAAGGATCCCGCAGGGCTCGTCGAGGGCTTGTCGTCGGACAACATGTTCTGGAGGCTCCAGGCGCAGCGGCTGCTCGTTGAGCGCGGACGCAAGGACGTCGTCCCGCAGCTCATCGCGCTCACGCGCAATCCGGGTGTCGATGCGATCGGGACGAACGGAGCAGCCCTTCATGCGCTGTGGACGCTGCACGGTCTGGGCGAGCTGACGGAAGCGGAAAGTGCGACGTATCGGGCGGCGGTCGAGGCGCTGAAGCATCCGGCTGCAGGTGTACGCAAAGCCGCGGCGATGGTCCTTCCACACAGCGCGGATGCTGCGGGCGCGATCATCGCGGGGGGGCTGCTGCACGATCCCGATCTCCACACGCGTCTCGCGGCCGTGCTCGCCGTCTCGGACATGCCTCCCTCGCCGGAGATCGCCAAAGCGTTGTACGACGAGAGCCGCAAGCCGGAGAACTACAGCGATCGCTGGCTCAGTCGAGCGTTCTACATTGCCGCGACGCGCCAGAAAGACGAGTTCCTGACCCTGTATCGCAGCGATCCTTCCGCCGTCCCCGCGCGCGATCTTCCCGTTGCGCTCCGGATCGGCGCGCTGAAGCCCGATTGGAGAATGCCCGCCGCCGCGGATCTCGCCTCGAGCTGGAAGGACATGCAGGCGCCCGGCAGCTGGGAATCGCGCGGGCTGCCGGACTTCGACGGGGTCGTCTGGTTCACGCGCACGTTCGACATTCAGCCCGGCGCTGGCCATGCCACGCTGTCACTCGGACGGATCGGGAACAGCGCCGAAGTATGGGTGAACGGACTCTCGGCCGCGTTCGAGCCGGGAGGCGGCGGGCGCGGCAACCTCGTGCCGACCTACAGCGTCCCCGCCGGATCTCTGCGGCCCGGGCAGAACACGATCACGGTGCGCATCCAGAACGGCCGAAACGATGGGGGCTTCCTCGGGGTGCCGGACGCCATGTTCATCGAATCCGGCGCGCTGCGCGCGCCGCTCGCGGGCGCCTGGAAGTATCGCGTCGAGCGGCAGACCAATGCCGGTGCGCTCTACACGAAAGAAGGCGAGCTCGCCGCGCACGTGGCGTTCGTGGCCCGCGGTGACGCGGGCGCGGATTCATCGGTTCCGGCCATTGCCCCCCGCGCCCCCGACATCGTCCTCCGCCTGGCCGTTGTACCCGGGCAGATGAAGTTCGATCGCACGGACCTGCGCGTGACCGCGGGACAGCTCGTGGAGATCGCGTTCACGAATCCGGACCAGATGCAGCACAACTTCCTCGTCGGTGCGCCAGGATCCCTGGACCAGATCGGCGCCGCGGCGGACGCGCTCGCGCAGTCGCCTGGCGCCGCCGCCCAGGGCTATATTCCGGACATTCCGCAAGTGCTCGCGTCGACGCGGCTCGTGGATCCGGGTCGGACGGTCACGATTCAATTTCGCGCCCCGACGGAGCCTGGCGCGTACCCTTACGTCTGCACGTTCCCTGGACACTGGCGGGTCATGAACGGGATGCTCACGGTGGCGCCGCCGGCGAGGCGCTGACGCGTGTCAATGCCGAATGACTTCAAAGGACGAATGCAGGTGCTGAAAACCGCAAACGGTGTGCTCCTCGCGGTGCTCATTCTGGCCAGCCCAGCTCCGGGCACTCGCGCTCCAGTATTCGGCCAGACGCCGCATATCAACGTCCTCTTCCTGGGCCACAACAACACGCATCACGATTCTGCGCGCTATGCGCCGATCTTGAAGACGGCACTCGCGCCAGACGGGATCGACATCGCCTATACCGCTGATCCGAACGACCTCAATCCCGAGACGCTCGCGAAGTACGATGCGCTGCTCATCTACGCGAACCACACGACGATCACGCCGGCGCAGGAGAAGGCACTGCTCGACTTCGTCGCGAGCGGGAAGGGGTTTCTGCCGATTCACTCCGCGTCGTACTGTTTTCAGAACTCGCCCGCGTACATCGCGCTCGTCGGGGCGCAGTTCTTGCGTCATGGCACGGGTGAGTTCACGGCGGAGATCGTCAAGCCGGATCATCCCGTCATGCGCGGCATCACGCCGTTCCAGGTGTGGGACGAGACTTACGTCCACACGAAGCACAACCAGGATCGAACCGTGCTGATGGAGCGGGTGGACGCCGTGGGACGCGAGCCGTGGACATGGGTGAGGACACACGGAAAGGGACGCGTCTTCTATACCGCCTACGGCCATGACGAGCGCGCCTGGGAACATCCGGTGTTCCAGCGCCTGATCAGAAACGCCATGTACTGGACGACCAACCACGACGTCCCCCGCTGACGTCCATCGACGCGACGCCATGAGCACAGAGAAGATCCGCATCGCCATTGTCGGGCTGGGATTTGGCGCCGAGTTCATCCCGATCTATCAGCGGCATCCGAACGCTGAGATGTACGCGATCTGCCGCCGCAGCCGTGACCACCTCGATGCGTGCGGCGATCGTTTCGGCATCGGCGTGCGCTACACGAGCTATGAAGACCTGCTCAACGATCCGAACATCGACGCCGTCCACATCAACTCTCCGATCGCGGATCATGCGCCGCAGTCGATTGCCGCGCTCAAGGCGGGGAAGCACGTCGCGAGTACCGTCCCCGCCGCGACGACGATCGATGAGTGCAAGCAGATCGTCGAAGCGCAGCGCAAGAGCGGCAAGGTGTACATGATGATGGAGACCGTCGTGTACAGCCGCGAGTACCTGTTCGTCAAAGGGCTGTACGACACGGGAAAGCTCGGCCGGGTCCAGTTCCTGCGCGGCAGCCATCAGCAGGACATGGAGGGCTGGCCATCCTACTGGGAGGGGTTCCCGCCGATGCACTACGCCACGCACTGCGTGAGCCCGTGCCTCGCCCTCCTCGGCAAGCACGCCGAGCACGTCGTCTGCCACGGCTCCGGGCGCATTCACGAGGATCTGATTCCGAAATACGGAAGCCCGTTCGCGATCGAGACGGCCACGTTCAAGCTGCGCGACTCGGAGGTCTGCGCCGAGGTGACGCGGAGTCTGTTCAACACGGCGCGCCAGTACCGCGAGAGCTTCGACGTCTACGGCTCGAAGCAGTCGTTCGAGTGGCAGCAGGTCGAGGGGGAAGAGCCGGTGCTCCACACGCGCAGCACACGCGAGAAGCCGCTCACGGAAGCAGAGATTCCAAAGCGCGTCAAGGTGCCGGACTTCGCGCACCTCCTGCCCGAGTCGATTCGCATGTTCACGCAGCCCGCGGCCATCCAGGATGCCGAGCACCTGTCGTTCCTCCAGGGCGGCGGCCACGGCGGCTCGCACCCGCACCTCGCGCACAATTTCCTGATGGCCTGCCTAGGCAAGCAACCCGCGATGCCGGACGCGCAGACGTCCGTCAACTGGACGATGGTCGGCATCTGCGCGCATCAGTCGGCACTCAGGGGCGGCGAGAAGATCGCCATCCCACGATTCTGATGAACAAGATCGGGATCACCACGTGGGTGTGGACATCGCCGCTCAACGTCTCTAAATTTCGCGAGCTGGCGCCGCACATCAAGGGGATCGGCTACGACATGGTGGAGGTGCCGATCGAGGGTGTCGGTGAGCTCGATTACGCGCAAATCGGACGTATCGCGCGCGACGTCGGGCTCGACGTGAGCATCTGCGCGGTAATCGGCGCGGACCGCGATCTGCTGGATGCGAACGATGCCGTGCGTGCAAACGGGATGTCGTACGTGCGGCACAGCATCGAGGCCGCCGCGACGACCGGGTCACCGCATGTCGTCGGTCCGCTCTACAGCGCCGTCGGGCGTACGTGGCTGGCCACGAGCGACGAACGCCGGCGCGATCTCGACCTGCTGGTGAAGGAGCTCTCCGATCTTGCGACGTACGCGTCCGACAAGGGCGTCGCCATCTGCATCGAGCCGCTCAACCGGTTCGAGACCAGCTTTATCAACACGGCAGAGCAGGCGGTGGAGATCGTGGATCGCGTCGGCAGCCCCTCGTGCGCCATCGTCCTCGACACGTTCCACATGAACATCGAGGAATTGTCGATGGGCGGCGCGATCCGGACGGCGGGCCATCGGCTGCGCCATCTTCAGGTGTCCGACAACCATCGGGGAACGCCGGGCGACGGCCATGTGCCGTGGCAGGAGGTCGCCGATGCCTGCCGCGAGATCGGCTATCAGGGAGCCGTCGTCATCGAGACGTTCACGACGGCGGTGAAATCGATCGCGCGCGCGGTGTCGATCTGGCGCCCGCTGGCGGCGTCACAGGACGCGCTGGCGACGGAGGGGCTGGCGTTTCTGCGGGGAGTCTTCGCTGACAAGCGCTGACGCTGTCTCGCGGACGACCACGTGTCACGGCCGAGGGCTCTTACGACGACCACCAAGGGACGAAGATCACAAAGATCTATTTATTTCTTCGTGACTCTGTGGGCTTCGTGGTTCGCCGTCGACGCGTGACGCCGCTTCGCCTGTTCGATCATCTCCACATTCCGCTCGTACGAGAGGGGTCCGGCGTGCCCGTGCGGTGGGTACAGGTGCTGCGAATACACCGGATACGCCTCCGTGCGCAGGTGCGCGAGCATGGCGTGACCGGTGCGGGTTTCGCGCTCGTGGCGCAGCGCACTGATGTCGATCGGCGCGATCACGATCCGTTCGCCCGGGCCCGGTGAGGCTTCAGCGAGCAGACGGCCGTCGTAGTCGACAATCTGGCTTCCGCCAGGCCATGAATACGGCGGGTAGTGTCGCAGGCTCGCGCCCTGATTCACGGCAACGACGAACGCGGTGTTCTCGAGCGCGCGGCAGCGGTTGACGATCGTCCACCAGCTCATCGGCTCCGTCGCGCCCCACGGGTCCATGTAGGCTGAGACGCGGATCAACACCTCGGCGCCGTTCGCGGCGAGCTGACGGATCGCTTCAGGGAACAGCCAGTCGTAGCAGATCGCACACCCGATGCGCCCGATCGGCGTGTCCGCAACGGGGAAGAGCGGCTCGACGTAGCCATCGATCTCGTGCGGGCTCGAGTGGACCTCGTACGGAATCCACGGATTGACCTTCCGGTACGCGTAGAGAATTCCTGGAGGCCCGATGAGGCACGTGGTGTTGAACGCGACGTCCGGCCAGCGCGGATCGACCTCGATCATTGTGCCGCTCTGGATATAGATCCCGTGCTCGCGCGCCTTCGCTTCGAGACGATCCGTGTGCTCGTTCGGAATCGGTACGGCGATCTTGTCGAGAAGCTCGCCGAGCGTCGAATAGACCGGCGCTGCATGCGCGAACTCGGGGAACACGACGAGTCGGACGGGCAGGAAGGGGGCGCTGCCCGCGACGGCGGCATCGATCATCGCAAGCATGCGGTCGGTGTTCGCGCGCATCGACGGACGATCGAGCGGATTTGGCAGATCCGTCTGGCACGCGGCCGCGGAATAGCGGATGACGTCAGTGCTCACGCGAGTCCGCTCCCTGCTGCGGCCGGCTTGGGACCGCCAAAGCCGCATCGACTGACGGCACAGACCGAGTCACGACGCGTGTGTTGTATCGCTCGAGATAGTCGAGATGCGCCTTGGTACGTGGATAGTGCTCCTCGGGTCCGTACGGGTAGCGCGTCATGCGCTGAAACGGAAGCGGCGCTACGCTGTCGGGGCGCGCCGAGCGCGGGTTCATTTCCTTGCTGTAGCCGTTCGCATACAGGAGGAAGGTCCGGGTCCAGCCGTCCGGCAGCTGCGCCAGCGCTGCCGCGTCGAACGAGAGCGCGATCTCGTCGCCAGGCTGCGAGATGACGAACATGTCGTCCGTACGCATCAGCAGCGGGCCGACGTCGCCCTCACGCGTATAGCTGCCCGTCATTACCTTCCACGGGGAGACGCGCGTCACTCGGTCGTAATCGTAGCTGAAGGGCTCGCGGCCGTCAGGTGAGATCTCTTCGGAGAAGCCGCGCCAGTGCAGATCGGCGGATACCGGATTCAGCCGGGTGATCTTCCGCCTGAAGGCGGACGCTACAGAACGTGAATCGGCGGACACTACAGAACGTGGATCGGCGGAAGCTATAGAACGTGGATCGGCGGAAGCCACGAGAACCTGATCCCAGCAAATCCGCATGTTCGTGCGGATGCGCACCTGGCGTGATGACGAGCGCCAGACGTTCGCCAGATCCACGACGATGGTCTGCGGTCTGCCGACCGGAAACCCGATATCTGCAATCGCTGTCCGCCAGGTGCCGGTATGGTCGCGCACTTCGAGTGACGGTGCGTTGATCTGGAGCGATCGCTGAGACGCCGCGACGTTGTCGTTCGAAAACGCGTAGTCGGTCCATCCCGTCACGAGCAGCACCGGATGCGGCGGCAGATCTCCGAGATCGAGCGTCAGCTCGTGCGGCTCGGCGTAGCCGCGAACGGGAAGCAGGCCGAAGTCGCCCGCGTACCGGCGGTCCAGCGCGGAAATGGACGCGAGAACGTCGTGGCCGTGTTCGTCGGTCGCACCGACGACGGCTCGGGCGCCGCGCACCGCGGTCAGCGCAAACGGGCGCGGCGTCTGTTGCAGGCCCTCGTTGGGGTACACCTCCTCGTCCGCCGGGTGATCGATCGCGACGAGCTGCAGCCGATCGACGAAGAGTGTTTCCTCCAGTTCGTTGGTTACGCGCAATTCATAACGGCCGTTGCGTGGAACCAGCTGGTCCCCTCGGATCCGGACGTACTCATCGGGGTCGGGCGTGTTCCACGTCGAGGATGACACCCAGTCGCCCATCTCGCCGCCGCCCATGAAATCGGTGATGAACTCGAACCGCGTCCCGTTCCAGGTGAAGAGATACGGGCACGACGAGGGTTTGCGATCGAGCTCGGTCACGACCGCGGTCTCTCCCCGTGCGGCGGCCGGCGCGGGAAGCGCCGTTTCTGCCTGAAGGATGCCTGACGGCCAGAGGACGCGCACGACGTCCGCTGCCGTTCTCGAGCCCAGCCCGAAGATGATATCGGCTGGCGCGGGGGCTGGAAAGACGGAAGACGTTTCCATCATCCCGCGAAGGCTGCCCGCACGCAGCTCGACCTTCGCGCCGAGGCCGCTGCGGTTGCTGACGCGCGCGGCGAGGCGCACGCGCAGGGAGGCATTTCGATTGCCTCCGTCGTTCCGCCACACGTGCACCCGTCCACTCGTGTCGCGCACCACAAGATCGGTATCGCCATCGCCGTCGAGATCCCCTGCTGCGAACGACTGGAAGGACGCACCGGACGCAGGGGCGAGCTTCGCGAGCCGTGCCGCATCGGTGCTATCCGACCACCGATCCGCGCCGAGGGCACGGAACAGGTGAACCGCGCGCTCCGACATCGTGACCAGATCGGACAGGCCGTCGTTGTCGTAATCGACGAAGAGCGCGGCGATGGCTCCGCGTGTCGCGTCGGGCGCGGCGCTCGCGCGAAACTTCGCGTGACCGTCGCTGACCGCCAGGACGCCCACGGCGTCCGCCTTGCCGAAGAAGAAATCCGTATAGCCGTCCTTGTTGACGTCGCCGACCGCTGCGGCGGACAGTGGGGCTCCCGACGGCAGGCCGACATCCGCTGCCGATTCGCGGAACGTGCCATCGCGCATGTTGCGATAGAGCGACGCACCGCGGTCGCCGCCCGCGAGCAGGATGTCGACGTCGCGGCGGTTGTCGAAGTCGGTCGGAACGATCGCGAAGGTGTGGGCCGGTGCGCCGTCGAATCCTGCCGGGCCCGTGATGTCCGTGAACGTCCCGTTGCCGTTGTTCCTCAGCAGACGCGTGGAGGCGCCGGCCGTCACGAGGTCGAGATCGCCGTCGTGATCGACGTCGACGAACGCCGCCGCGGTTTCCGGGGCCTTTGACGTTGCGACCGCGGCGGCCGCGGTGACGTCTTCGAAGGTGCCGTCATCCTTCTGATGGAGCAGGCGATCGCCATCCGCGCGCAGCACGAAGAGATCGGCCTTGCCATCGTTGTCGTAATCGCCGGCGACGACGCCTGAGCCTTGACCGGCGCTCGACAGCCCGGCTCTCGCGGTATCGTCCGACAGGCGGCCGTTGTTGTTGCGCAGCAGCTTCAGGCCAGAGGCGCCGGTCGCGATAGCATCCAGATCGCCATCGCCGTCGATGTCGGTCAGCGTCACGCCGCCCGTGCGATCCGGTCCCTGCGCGCCGCCCGACGCAGACAGGAATGCCTCGGTCGCATCGGTGAAGCTCACGTCCGGAGTCACGGAATTGACGAGCTCTGGCTCCGCACCCGTCGAAGCCATCGCTTCCCCGTAGCGGCCCTGCGCGAGATACGTCTGTGCGAACGTGACGCCGTACGGGCTGTCGCGCAGCGCTTCGAAGCGCTTCATCGCCTCGCGCCCTTCCTCGGCCTTGCCGCCGCGCGTCAGGGCGAGTGCTGCGCTGTACGCGGCCGTCACATTGTACGGCTCCGTCCGGAGCGCGTCCTGAAACAGCGTCAGCGCCTCATCGTAGCGGCGGTGCTGCAGGTAGATCTGACCGAGGTGGATCTTCGTGCCCGCATCCGTCGGGTCGAGTTGCAGCACACGCTGAAATGCCGCGACGGCATCATCGAGTCGGTTTTCGCCTTTGGCGATCAGGCCGGCGACGAACGACGCTGATGGTGACTCCGGAAGCCGCTCGACGGCGGTCTTTGCCTCCGCTGCCGCTTCGGGCAGGTGCGCCCCATAGAGCAAGGCAATCGCGAGGTTCAGGTGCGCGGCCGCGAGATCGGGCGCGAGCTGCAGCGCTTCACGAAAGGATTTCGCGGCGCCGTCGTACTCGTACTGTTCGAGCAGCGCAACGCCCATGTTATTGGCGCGATACGCGCGCTCGCGGACGTCCGGGTCGGGTTTCGATTGTTGGGGGCCGCCGACCGCGGAAGTGAAGTTCCGCGCCACGAAAGGAGAACCGGTCGCGGAGCTGAAGTTCCCGGCTACGAAGGGAGAAAGCGCAGCAGCGGTTGCCAGGATGAAGACGTAGCGCATACGAGCGCTATTTTCTCCCGAACGGCGCCGCGCGGACGATACCCTTGCTTTCGACGATCGAGACGGCTTGATCCGCGGCAACGCCCCCGATGCGCTCCTTGCGACCGTTGGGCCAGGTCACTTCGATGGCGTCGACCCTGGTCGCGCTCCCCAGTCCGAAGGTCAGCGGCAGCTCGCTTTGTGACAGATAGCTCGACCCTGTCTTCACCATGCTCCAC
>JBKPQB010000001.1:0-61756 GCA_046733875.1 Acidobacteriota bacterium | reverse complement strand
CCCCCTGACTGGGGCAAGTCGCCACTCTCTGGGGTCAGAGGTACCGATGTCGCGTTGTCGCAAGACCTTCAGAATCAAGGCTCTATCAACATTTTGCCGACTTGGGCTCTGACCCCCGTACCGCGCAGAATTGTGGCAAATTGCCACACTTGGGGGTCAGAGCCCGGGTGGGCGGGCTGAGTGCTACACTCAGGGGCGCCTGCCCCAGTGAATCGCTGATGCTCCGAATGCCGGCTCTCTCTTCGCTCGCGTTGGCGGCCGCGCTCGTCACCCAGGCGCCCAGCCCGCCGGCCGTTGAGGCCGCGCGCGCGATTCAGCAGAAATACGACAGCGTGCACGACTTCACCGCCGATTTCACGCAGACCTATCAGGGAGGCGTGCTCCGCAAGACGTCCACGGAGAAGGGCACTCTCCAGGTCAAGAAGCCCGGGCGCATGCGATGGGAGTACACATCGCCCGAACAGAAGCTGTTCGTCTCCGATGGCCAGAAGATCTACTCGTACATCCCGGCGGACCGCCAGGTCATCGTCAGCTCGGTCCCAGCGGACGATCGGGCGACGACCGCGGTGCTGTTCCTGGTGGGCAAAGGCAATCTGGTTCGCGACTTCAATGTGAGCTACACGGATGCCGGTGGCCCAGATACGATCGCGCTGCGACTCGACCCGAAGTCGCGGCAGGCGGACTACGACTGGCTCGTGCTCGTCGTGGATCGCGAGTCGCTGCAGATACGGACGCTCGTCGCGGCCGAGCGCGAGGGCGGACGCTCGACGTTTCAGTTCTCGAACTATCGGGAGAACACAGGTCTCGCCGATAAGATCTTCACGTTCAAGATTCCGCGGGGTGTCGATGTCGTCAACGCCGATTCGCCGGGGCGCTGAGCTTCGCGTCGGAGCTGTTCTCCTCCTTGTGGCGGCGCTGACGGCATGCGCGTCGTCCGGCGGATCGCTCCGCGTCGCCCGCGAGGCGGAGCAGGCGCAGGACTACGACCGCGCGGTCGTCGAATACACGAAAATCGTCCGCGCGGATCCGTCGAACCGTGAGGCCCGTGCGGCGCTGGAACGGGCGAAGCTTCGCGCGGCTCAGGACCACACGGCTCGCGGCCGGCGATTCGCCGCCCTGGACCACTGGGAGGACGCGGTCGTCGAATACCAGCTCGCCTCGGAGCTGAACCCGACCGACTCGCAGGTGGACGCCGCGTTGAAAGACGCCCGCGAGCGGCTCAGAACGAAGCTGAAGATCGACCGCGGCGGCCATACCGATCTCGAAAACCTGATCGATCGGACGCGCGATCTCCCGGCACCGGGACTCGAACTGCCGGACGGCGCGAAGCTGCCGACCTCGCTCGTGTTCGGCACCGGCGCGACGGCGCGTGCGGTCTTCACCGCGCTCGCGAAGTTCGCGAACCTGAATCTCGTGTTCGATCCCGCGTTTCGCGACCAGCCGCTCAGCACGGATCTGCGGAACGTCACGCTCGAAGACGCCCTCGCCTCGCTGACCGCGAGCACGCATACGTTCTATCGCGTGACCGCTCCGCGCACGATCACGATCGTCCCGGATACGCCGGCCAAGCGCCGCGAATACGAAGAGGCCATCGTCCGCACGTTCTTCCTGAGCAATGCCGACATCAAGGAAGTGATCGACATGCTCCGGGTCGTGATCGACATCCGCCAGATCTCGGCCATCACTGCAACGAACGCGATCTCGATTAAGGACACGCCGGAACGCATCGCCGCCGCGGCGAAGCTGATCACCGCGATCGACAAAGCCCGCCCCGAAGTCATCGTGGACGTCGAACTGCTGGAAGTGAACCGCACGCGCCTTCAGGAGTACGGACTCCAGATCGCCTCACCGGGATCTCCAGGCATTTCGGGGTCAATCGACATCAATCGTCCGAACTACACTCTGGAGAACCTGCGCAACCTGACGTCCGCCGACGTGTTCCTGTCGGGTATTCCGGGTATCTACTACCGGCTGCTCAAGAACGACACGGCGACGCGGACCCTCGCAAGTCCGCACCTGCGCACCGCGGACGGCATCGCCGCGCAGGCGCGGTTTGGCGACGACGTGCCGGTGCCCGTCACGACGTTTGCGCCGATCGCCGCCGGCGGCATCAACCAGCAGCCGATTACATCGTTCAACTACCGCACCATCGGCGTGAACATCGACATCACGCCCCGCCTTCACCACGACGACGAGGTCACGCTGGCGTTGAAGGTGTCGCTGTCCACCGTGAATCCGGTGACGGGGTTTGGCGGCCTGCCGACGTTCGGGAACCGCGAGATCACGACGACGATCCGTTTGAAGGACGGCGAGACGAACATGCTGGCGGGCCTGATCCGCGACGAGGAACGGACATCGCTCTCCGGGGTCCCGGGCCTGAGCGATCTGCCTCTCGTCGGCCATCTGTTCGCCTACAACCACAAGGACGCGCAGCAGACCGACATCATCCTCACGCTGACACCCCACGTCGTCAGAGTGCTGGATGTGACGGAGGCGGATCTCAGGCCGTTCCGCGTCGGACGCGATGCGGGAGCGCCGCTGATCGAAGTCCCGGGGGGGATCGCTGCGCCGCCGCGCGATCGTGAAGAGCCCGCAGAAGCAAACCCGCCTGTGATACCCGGCGCCCCGCGACCCGCGCAGCAGCCCGCGGCCCAGCCTGCGCCGGCGTTCCCGCAGCCGCTCGAAGGCACGATGCCTGGGGTCCAGGTACCGATCCAACCACCGCCTCCGCCGAAGAAACCTGGCGGCGGCGATTCGCACTAGCGTCTACTCCGTTCGCAGCGTGATCGCCGGATCAATCGCGACGGCACGCCGCGCTGGCACATACGTCGCGAGCAGCGCAACGCCACAGAGCAGCACCACCACACCGCCGAACGTCAGCGGGTCGACCGGTATGACGCCGAACAACGAGCTCCGTATCAGGTTCGCGGCGACGATGGCCGCGCCGACACCAAATGCCGCGCCAAGCGCTGTCAGGCGGAGACCGTCCCGCATGACGAGCGTCAGGATCTCGCGAGCGCCCGCGCCGAGCGCGATGCGGAGGCCAATTTCGCGAGTGCGGCGGCTGACCAGGCAGGACATCACGCCGTAGAGACCCACGATGGCGAGCGCCAGCGCAATTGCGGCGAAGGTCGCGAGACCCGCCATCTCGAATCGATCGATCGCGAACGAGCTGCCAATCAACGCCGTCATGGGTTGGAGCGGCGGCGCGGGCAGGGCCGGGTCGAGCGCCACGAGCTGACGGTCGATCGCGCGCTCGATGCTGCGCGGCGACACCGCGCTGCGGATGATGACGCTCATGAACGCCCACGGCGCTTGCGGATACGGCTGGTAGAACTCCGGTTCGATGGGATCGCGCAGGCTCGCGTGCTTCACGTCGGCGGCGACGCCGACGATTCCAATCCAGGGCCCGTCGCCGATCTGAAATCGGTGACCGACCGCGCTCTGCCCCGGCCAGTACTGGAGCGCCATCGTTTCGTTGACGATCGCCACGAGCGGAGCGCCGGCGCGGTCACGATCCGTAAAATCCCGCCCCTCGCGGATGCCCTGGCCCATCACGGTGAAGTAGCCTGGACTGACGACGCGAATGCCGGCCCATGGCATCGGGACGGGCGTCGCATGATCGATGGAGATCCCACGCGTGCTCTCCCCTTCCACGAAGGGCAGCCGGGCCGCAGCTCCAACGCGCTCGAGCCCCGGACTGGCGCGCATCCCGTCGAGGAAACGATCGAAGAACTGCGACTGCTGCGCAGCGGATCGATAGCGGTCCACAGGCAGCGCGATGCGCGCTGTGTAGAGGCCCACCGCGTTGAACCCCGGATCGACGCGTCGAATGGCCGCAAAGCTCCGGATCAGCAGGCCCGCCGTCACGAGCAGCATGACGGACATCGCGAGCTCGAAGACGATCAGGGTGTGCCGCGCGCGGCGCCCTTGACGGCTGTCCGTCGCGCGCCTTGCGGGTCTCAATGAGTTCGACAAGCTGACCCCCGTTGCGCACTGCCACGCAGGAGCGCAGCCAAAGAGGATTCCCGTCAGCAGCGAAAGACCGAGAGCGAACAGCATGACTGGAGCTGTCATGCCGGCATGCACGTCGCGGACGCTTTGCGGCGCCATGGACGTGAGCAGGGGCGTCACCCACGACGCACAGAGCACGCCCGCGGCGCCGCCGATCAGACCGAGCAGCACGCTTTCGGTCAGGAGCAGCCGGAGAATTCGCACGCGCGGAGCGCCCAACGCGGAACGCACGTCGATCTCGTGGGCGCGTCCGGCGGCGCGCGCGAGCATCAGGTTCGCGATGTTCGCGCACCCGATGAGCAGGACGAGCGCGACGGCGCCAAGCAGCGCGATCAGCGCCGGTTCGATGTCGCCCGCGAGCCATTCGCGCAGCGGAATCAAACGCACGTCGGCATCGGCTGCCTCCATGTCGTCCGGGTGCCGGGCGATCAGCCGCTTGAAGATCGCCTGCTGTTCGAGCTGCGCGCTCTGCAGTGACACGCCGGGCTTCAGCCGAGCGTATACCCCGAGATAGTGCGAGCCGTAATTGTGCGACGCGTCTTCATCCGGCCGCAGCGGATGCTCCGGAACGAAGCGCCGGGGTGGGATCCAGATCGAAGTCGTCTCGGGAAGCGCAAACGAGGCAGGCATCACGCCAGCGACGGTGTATGGACGGCCGTTGATGATCAGGCGCGCCCCCATGACCTCTCGATCGCCGCCGAAACGCCGGTGCCAATAGGCATCCGACAGGACCGCGACCTGGCTGTTGTTGCCCTCGTCCGAGGGCCTCAACGGACGGCCCAGCGCCGGCGGAACCTCCAGCACATCGAAGAAGGTCCCATTGACGACCGCGGCGGTGACCCGCTCCGGCCGTTCGCGGCCGGCGACGTCGGCGTCCCACACTTCGTACGCACTCATCGCGCTGAAGCTCCTGGCTTCGTCGCGCCAGTCGAGGACGGTCGCCGGCGCGAGATCGCGCGCGACAACCAACCGGCCAGCCTCCGGATATGGCAAATCCCGCAGCAGGGCCGCGTACACGACGCTGAAGACCGCGGTGTTCGCGCCGACGCCCAGCGCGACCGTGAGGACCACGACGACGGTAAAGGCGGGATGCTTGCGGAGCAGCCTCAACGCATACCGGATGTCGTGGAGAAGGGTCTCCATATCGCGCGATCACGCGAGGGCTGTGCCACTGTCTCGGCCATAATTCAGGCGCATTTTTTGACGAATCGAAACCACGCGTGTCCACTTCCGAAAACCGTCGTGCGGTCCCGGACACGCTCGGACCCTATGGTTCCCGCTCCACCTGCGCGCCAAGGGCCCGCAGGCGTTCCAACAGCGACCCGTAGCCGCGTTCTACAGTCTCCAGCGGCATGACGCTGCTTTCCCCCTCCGCCGCGAGCGCCGCGGCGATCAGCGCCATCCCGGATCGGAGATCGCGGCTATCGAGGACGCGCCCGCGCAGCTTCGTCGGTCCGTTGACGATGATCCGGTGCGGATCGCACAGGAACAGATCCGCGCGCATGGCGCTCAACTGCTCGAGCGCGAAGAGCCGCAGCTCGTATAGCCAATCGTGGACGAGCGTGCGGCCGTCTGCCTGTGTGGCGAGGACGGTCACGAGACTCACCATGTCGCTCGGAAACCCGGGCCATAGACCCGTCGTAATCCGCCGCGCGGCGTGGAGCGCGGACGGTTCCACGATGAACCGGCCGTCGTCATGCCTGCACTGCAGCCCCATGCGCTTGAGCGGCGAAGCGATCACCTCGAGGTCCACGCTGCGGGCGCCTGTGATTTCGATGGAGCCGCCGGTGATGGCGGCGACAACGCCCCAACTGCCCGCCTCTATGTAGTCTCCGAAGAGGGTGTGCCGTGCGCCTGTCAGGCGCGCCGGCGGATGGACGCGAATCGTCGATGTCCCGCTCCCTTCCATGCCGACGCCCATCTGCTGCAGGAATTCGCATAGTTCGAACACGTGCGGCTCTGTTGCGGCGTGGCGGATCTCCGAGCTGCCACGTGCGGCGGCTGCTGCGAGAAGGGCTGTTTCGGTTCCCGTGACCGACGCTTCGTCCAGATAGAGGGACGCGCCAGTGAGGCCCGGCGTTTCAAGCGCATAGCCAGGCTCTTCGAGCGCGCGGACACCCATCGCGTACAGCGCATCCAGGTGTACGGCGATCGTACGGCGTGCAGGGAAATCGCCGCCGGGCTGAGCAAGCCTTGCGGATCCGCGCCGCGCGAGCAGCGGGCCGAGCAGCAGCACCGAGCCCCGCAGCTTACCGACGAGGGCGGGATCCGGGCGATCGTGGTGGATTTCACGGCATTCGATGCGCACCGTCGAGGATCCTCGTCCGTCGACGCGCGCTCCAAGCCCTTCGATCAACTGGAGCAGCACGTCGACGTCGCGGATGCGCGGAACGTTCGTGAGCTCACAGGGCTGGTCGGTCAGGACGCACGCGGCGATCAGCGGCAGCGCAGCGTTCTTGTTTCCCTCGACGCTCAGGCGTCCCGACAGCGGGCGCCCGCCATGTATCCGCAGCGTCGCCATGCTATGTCAGTGTCCTTTCGAAGCGATGTTCACTGAGGCACGTCGACAAGACGGTGCCCTACACCTGTTCGCCAAACCCGAGGTACACGATCTCCTCACGGAGTTCGACACCGAATCGCTCGTGAACGGTCGCACGGCAGCGTTCGATGAGCCTGCGGATGTCGTCCGCGGTCGCGTGACCGTCGTTGACGATGAAGTTGCCGTGCGTTGGCGACACACGGGCGCCCCCTTCACGTACGTCCTTCAGGCCCGCGCGATCGACGAGAGCGCCGGCCGACGGCGGGATCCCATCCGGGACACGGTCGTGTGCGGGATCGGGATTCTGAAAGATGCAGCCAGCGCTCGCGGACTCGAGCGGCTGTGTCCGCTTCCGGAACGCGAGCGAGTCCCTCGCCGTCTGGCGCAGCACCGTGGGATCCCCCGACCCTGCGTGAAACTCCGCCGACAACGCAACCTCGTGTGTCCGTTGCAGCCGGCTGCGGTCATACCCGAACTCCAGCGCCGACGCATCGAGCCACCTGCTGCCGGTCTCCGGCGCGAAGATCTCAACACGCTCGATCGACTCGCCAATCAGGCGTCCCTTGAAATGCGCATTGCCGTGAATCGCTCCCCCGACCGTCCCCGGTGTACCGGCCCACATTTCCAGCCCGGAGATACCGCGACTGACCGTCCATCGCACCAGGCCGTTGATCGTCAGGCCGGCATCCGCCGTAATACGCGATGGGCCGACCGCCGTCGCCTCGCCTCCATGCACGCGAACGACCAGCCCTCGGATCCCGGCATCGGCGATGAGCACGTTCGACCCGCCTCCGAGCACCGTCGCCGGCACACCGTGCGCGTGCGCGATCATCAACGCCGTTCGTACCTGTTCACTGCGCCTCGCGTGGACGAGCCACTCGGCTGGACCACCGACGCGGAATGTCGTGAAGGGCGCAAGTGGAGCATTCTCTTCAACACGTGTCGCATGCAGCGCAATTCGCAGCGCGGTCGCTACGTCGCTCGTCACGACAGTGCCCGGCATCCAAGCCCGGCCCTGCGCTCGCCGAGCGCCTCAATGGCGGACGCATAGGAGCATGGCGTGAACTCGATCCAATTCCCTGGCGCGAGCTGCCCCGCAATTGGCACGTCCGCCGTGATCACGTTCGCAATCGTGGGATATCCCCCGGTGGTCTGACAGTCCGCCATCAGCAGAATCGGCTGGCCGGACGGCGGAACCTGTATCGCTCCGATGACCATCCCTTCCGACAGGATCTCGGCGCCTCTGCGATGCCCGAGGAGCGCGCCGTCGAGGCGATACCCCATTCGGTTCGATTGCGGCGAAATCACGAATCGATCACGCGTCAATGCGATCCAGGCCTCGTCAGTGAAGCGGTCACGATGGACGGCGGGAACGACCCTCACACACGCGCCGTCAACAGTGCGAGCGAGCGGCGCGCTCGCGCGTCCAGTTGCGACGGACGATGGGTCGCCGACAGGCAAGCGGTCTCCGCGCGACAGCGCCCGGCCACCAAACGGCCCCATGGCGCTTGGAAGGTGTGTCGCGCGGCTGCCGAACAGCAGCGTCACATCGAAGCCACCGCGCACGGCCATCGTTGCGCGCGCGCCCAAACGGCGTTCCCCAAAGCGCAGCCGCGCCCCCGATCGAACGATGAACGGCCGATCCATCGAGGCTTCGCCTGCATCCACCATCATGGCGAACTCTGCGCCGCACACGGCGACGGTCACGTCGCCCTCGGCCGCGAGCTCGGGCCCAATCAGTGTGATCTCGAGCGCCGCCGCCGAGGCGACATTTCCGACCAGCTCATTGGCCGCGCGATGCGAATACCAGTCCATCGGCCCGGCGACCGGAACGCCCGCTGACTGATAACCCCGCCTTCCGAGATCCTGGACCGTCGTGAGCATCCCGGGGCGGAGCACCGTCAGCGCGCTCATTACGCGTCGCCCCACTCGCTCGTTCGTCGATACTCTTCGGCATCAATGCGATGAAACCGGACGCGACAACCAGGACGAAACAGAAACGGCTCCGCGCGGGCAGGATCGTAGGGTTTGACCGGTATGCGCCCGATCACGTGCCACCCACCCGGCGTGGAGGCCGGGTAAACGCCCGTCTGGCCGGCCGCGACGGCGACTGATCCCGCCGGAACCTTCAGGCGCGGATTCGTGCGGCGCGGCAAGGCGAGCCGCGGATCCACTCGCGCCATGTAGGCGAACCCTGGTACGAAACCGACGACGTACACCCGGTACTCCTGCGAGAGGTGCAGCACGATCACTTCGTCCGTGCTGCATTTCGCGAACGCGGCCACCTCTTCGAGATCGAGCGCGAACGGCCGATCGTAGCAGGCCGGGACGCGCACCAGCGGTCCTTGCTCCACATCGACACTCACCGGCGTATCCGCGATCGCGCGCAGCCGGTCGTCGAGATCCGCAGGCACGTCGCGGAAACGATCCACGTGCACCATCACCGTCCGAAAGCCCACGACAATGTCGGTCACGCCGGCAAGCCTGGCTCCTCCGATGGCCCCGGCAATGGCAATCGCGCGTGCATTGACGGCGGGGTCGAGACGGTCCGGCAACTCGATGAGCCACGCGGCATCCCCGGCCGGGGCGACGCGAACGTCCGTCATCCGCCCGCAGCGCGCGCCTCGAGCGCCCGGAGAAGCTTCTGATGAATATCGTCGAACCCGCCGTTCGACATGACAACGACAAGGTCGCCGGGAGAGGCCTCGCGCGAGACGGTCGCGACGATGTCGTCCACGTTCGGCAGATAGCGGGCGTCGCGTCCTCTGGCGCGAACATCGCTGACGAGCTGTTCGATGGACAAACGCTGATCGTCCGGAAGATTCGAGCGAAAGACCGGCGGCAGCAGCACGCGGTCGGCAGTGCCGAGCGCCTTTGCGAAATCGGATTGGAAAATACGGCGGCAGGACGTTGCCGATCGCGGCTCGAAGATCGCCCACACGCGCCGATCCGGGTACGCGGAGCGCACGCCCTCGAGCGTTTCGGCGATCGCCGTCGGGTGGTGGGCGAAGTCGTCGTAAACGGCCACGCCGTCAGCGGTGCCGCGAAGCTCCATGCGGCGGCGGACGCCCTTGAACCGGCGCAGCGCGTCCGCGATCGTGTCGGGGCTCATCCCGACGGCCGCGCCAATCGCAATCGCGGCAAGCGCGTTGCGCACGTTGTAGGCGCCCAGCAGCGGCACCTCGAATGCGCCGGTGGGCGTCCCGCCGCGCCTTACACTGAAGCGCGTGATCCCCTCGTCGATGCGAAGGTCGTGCGCCTGCCAGTCTGCTCCCGTCGACAGACCGAACGTCTCCACGCGACACGGTGCGCCGGACGCGATGCTCCGTGCCTCCTGGTCATCCGCGCTCACGAGCAGGAGCCCGCGGCGCGGGATCAGATTGACGAAGCGTCGGAACGCGAGGCGAATGGATTCGAGATCGGGATAGATGTCGGCGTGGTCGTACTCGATATTGTTGACGACGGCTATGTCCGGCAGGTACTTCAGGAACTTTGCGGTCTTGTCGAAGAACGCGCTGTCGTACTCGTCGCCTTCGATCACGAAGTCGCGCCCGCCGCCCACGCGAAAGCTCCCCTCGAAATTCTCGGCGATGCCGCCGATGAACACGCTGGGATCGGCGCCCCCGTGCGTCAGCACCCATCCCGTCAACGACGTCGTCGTCGTCTTGCCGTGGGTCCCGGCGATGACGATCGATCGCGCGCCCCAGAGGAAATTGTCCCGGATCGCCTCGGGCAGCGAGCAGTAGCGGATCTTCCTGTCGAGCACTGCTTCCAGTTCGGGATTGCCGCGCGAGATCGCGTTGCCGACGACGATGAGATCCAGATCGGCGCTGATGTTCTCCGGCTTGTAGCCCTGGAATGTGGTGATCTGCTGCGCGGCGAGGAAATCGCTCATCGGCGGATAGACGTTCTGATCAGATCCGCGGACGTCCCACCCGCGGCTCTTGAGCATGGCCGCGAGCGTGGCCATAGCCGTTCCGCAGATACCAATCAGGTGAACACGCTTCATGCCGAGACCGCCGCCTCCTCGATGATCAGCTCCGGCGTGCCGTTGGCGACGACACGCGCCCGCACGCCGAAGGGAAGTGTCATGGTGGGACCCGTGACGTGGCCGGATGGAAGCCCGAACAGGACGGGCCCGGGAAAATCCGCCACCAGATCCGCGATGGTCTCCCGCCGCGTCGGTCCTTCGTCGCCCGGCTCGTCGCAGCGGGGCAGTTCGCCGAAGACGATCGCGACGGCGCCCGACAGGAGCCCGGCGTAGCGAAGCTGCGTCATCATGCGATCCAGCCGGTACGGTCGCTCGGCGACCTCGTCTATGAAGAGAATGTGACCGTCTGGCGGATCGAAGGCAAACGGCGTGCACAGCGAGGAGACGAGCTTCGTGAGCGTACCGCCGACGAGGATGCCGGCCGCCTCGCCCGGGCGGACGATGTCGAGCGCAGGGTGCGTGATGGCGCCCGGCGGCTCCGCGCGCATGAGCACACGCTCGAACGTGTCGCGATCGTAACCGTCCGCGCCGTGCGCCAGGCGTCCCTCGAGCATCGGACCGTGAAACGAGACCACGCCGCATCGCGTGGTCAGCCACATCAACAGCGACGTGTTGTCGCTGAACCCGATGAACGCCTTCGGTGACTGCTGGATCTCGCGCGAATCGAGCAGCGGCAGCAGGTGCACGCTGCCGTAGCCGCCGCGGACCGCAATGAGAGCCGCAATCGAAGGGTCCGTCCACGCGCGGCGAAACGCGGCCGCTCTGAGTGCGGGGTCGCCTGCAACGTAGCGGCGCCGGGCGAAGACGCTGTCGTCGTACACCGGCTCGAACCCAAGGCGCTGGATTTCGGCGACGCCGGCGTCGAACTCGTCGCGCGCGAACGGGCTGGCGGGCGCGACGACGGCGATTCGATCCCCTGGGCGGAGTGCCCGCGGCTTCTGCATCGGGCTCAGACGAACCTCGCCATCTCGTCAGCGATCGCCTGGTGCTCGTCGCGGCCGAGCACGGCACGGAGCGGCGGCCGCGAAGCCCGCTGCTGCGGTCGCGCGAGGAACCGCTGCTTCACGCGGCGGTGCCGGGACAGCGCATCCTCGACGCGGCGTTCTGACAGCCGCCCCTGTTCGACGGCGTAGATCACCGCCTCGAGCGCGGCCACCTGCTCGCCCGCGTCCGGCGTCCCGAGCAGGATCGCGTCGCATCCCGCAGAGAGCGCGGCAACCGCCGCGTCGCCGATTGAGAACGTGGCAATCGCTCGCATCGACAGGTCGTCTGTCAGGACGAGCCCGCCAAACTTGAGCGTACCTTTCAGCAGATCGTTCACGATGGGGCTCGAAAGGGAGGCCGGATGCTGTTGATCGAGTGCCGGAATCAAGACGTGCGCCGGCATGATCGCCGCCACGTCTGCTTCAATCGCCGCCTTGAACGGCGCCAGTTCGACGGCATCGAGTCGATCGGGAGGATGCTCGAGAAGTGGCAGTTCCTCATGTGGATCGCCAACGGCGTCCCCGATGCCCGGAAAGTGCTTGCCGCACGCAGCCACGCCTTCCGACTGGAGCGCGCGAATGATAATGCTCCCCAGGCGGGCGGCATCTTCAGCTCGATCCGCAAGGGCGCGATCGCCAATCGCCGAGCGCCCCGTTTCCGTGTGCACGTCGAGCACCGGGGCGTAGTCGAGCGAGATGCCCACGGCCTTCAGCTCTGCGGCCAGCGCACGCGCAAAACGCTCCGCCAGGTGCTCGTCTCCGGCGCGCCCCAGCGCGATCATCGGAGGCCATTCGGTGAAGGGCCGCTTCAGCCGTGCGACACGGCCTCCTTCCTGATCGACCGAGACCCACAGCGGCATCTCGCGCGCGAGCGCCTGCGCCTCGCGCGACAGCTCGATCACCTGCTCCGGCTCGGCGATGTTCCGTGAGAAGAGAATGACGCCGCCCAGATCGAGCTCGCGCGCGAGGGATCGCAGTTCTTCGGGCACCTCGTGTCCGTCGAAGCCCACGATCGCGAGTTGCCCGGCATGTCTGCGAATTTCGCGCAGCGACATCGACCTGATGATAACGCGTAACCGGAACGCGAATCTCACTACAATCACGCTGGCCCCATGGACAATCTCGCGATCGCGCGCGTGCTCGCCGAGATCGGCGACCTCCTCGAGATCAAGGGAGAGAACCCGTTCAAGATTCGCGCGTTCCGGAACGCCAGCGAGACGATCGCCCACGAGACCGAGCGCGTTGCGGATCTGACGCCGGCCGAGCGTCTTGCGCTGCCCGGCATCGGCAAGGACATCGCGGGCAAGATCGGCGAGCTCGTCGACTCGGGCGGGATGCAGTATCACCGCGAGCTGCTCGAACAGTTCCCACCCACCGTGCTCGACCTGCTGCGGCTCCAGGGCGTCGGACCGAAGACCGTAGCATTGCTCTATCGCGAGCTGAACGTGCGCACGCTCGCGGATCTCGAGGACGCTGCCCGCGGCGGACGCCTCCGCGCGATCAAAGGCATGGGAGCGAAGAAGGAAGCGCTGATCCTGAAGGCGCTCGAGGAGCAGCGCCGGTTCGCGGGCAGGCGGCTGACCGCGGAAGCGCACGACACGGCGGCGGCGCTCGTGGCTCACCTGCGCGCTGTCGCGCCCGACGCTCACGTCTCGATCGTGGGCAGCCTCCGCCGCGGATGCGAGACGTGCGGTGATCTCGACGTCCTTGCGGCAGGCGGTCCGGCTGACATCATGCGCGCGTTCACCGACTACGCGCTCGTCGAGCGCGTGCTCGCGCACGGCGACACGAAGTCGAGCGTCCTGCTCTGGGGAGGATTTCAGGCGGATCTGCGGCTGGTGCCGCGCGAGAGCCTCGGCGCGGCGCTGCAGTACTTCACGGGATCCAAGGCCCACAACATCGCCCTGCGGGATCGCGCCATGGGCCTCGGCCTCAAGCTGAACGAATACGGACTGTTCAGGGTCGACGACAACACGCGGATCGCCGGGGAACAAGAGGACGCAATCTACGAAGCCCTGGGTCTCTCGCCGGTGCCGCCGGAGCTGCGCGAAGGCCGCGGGGAAATCGAAGCGGCGGCATCCCGATCGCTGCCGGCGCTCGTGCAACTCCAGGATCTGCAGGGCGATCTGCACTGCCACACGAACCGCACCGACGGACGCGCGGATATCGAGACAATGGCGCGCGCGGCGCGGGAAGCGGGGCTTCGCTACCTCGCGATCACCGATCACACGCAGTCGCTCGCGATGGCGAACGGGCTCGATGAGGAGCAGGCGCTCGACCACGCGCGCGCGATTCGCGCGCTGAACGCGCGGATCGAGGGCATCACCCTCCTCGCCGGCATCGAGTGCGATATTCGCCCGGACGGCTCGCTGGATTTGCCCGAGGATTGCCTCGCGCAACTCGACGTGGTGATCGCGTCCGTGCACTCCGCGCACAATCAGGAGGCGCGGCAGATGACGGACCGTCTGCTCCGTGCGATCGACTGCCCCTGGGTCGATATCCTCGGACATCCCACCGGCCGCATCATCCTGAGGCGCGATCCCGTGAAGGCGGACATCACGCGTGTGATCCGCGCGGCGGCGGCCGCGGGCGTCGCGCTCGAGATCAACAGCCAGGTGGATCGGCTCGATCTCGACCCGCTTCACGCGCGCGAGGCGCGGGATGCGGGCGCGAAGATCGTCATCAGCTCCGATGCGCACGGGCCGGCCGGATTCGGTGCGCTCCGCTGGGGCGTGATCACGGCCAGGCGTGGATGGCTGCGCGCGGACGATGTCCTGAACACTCAGCCGCTCGAGATTGTGCGCCCGTCACTACGGCGCCATCGCGGGTGAGCAACCTTCCAACCTCCAACCTCCAACCTCCAACTTCCAACCTCCTCAGCGCTTCCCTTTCCACTCCTTCCGCATCTCGTTCAGCCCTTGCATATAAACGACGGCCTTGCTCCGCTCGTCTTCGTTGGGGAGCGACTTCAGCAGCTCGATGGCGCGGGCAAGGTCGCGCTGAATCGTCGCGCGGCTCGTCTGATAGTACAGGCGACGGATCTCCTCGAGCGGCGTCACCCGTGCTTCGCGTTCGTCAGAATCTTGCGGGCGGTCGCCCGCAAGACCTCCGGCACGTTGCGATCAATCGACATCATCTTGAGGTCGCGTTCGTTGAGCCGGTGGATGAGATGCATGGAGATTGCGGGCGGCGTTTTAGGATGGCGGCACAGGCCGGCCGCGATCCCGTAGTTCTTCAGCCAGCCGCGATTCATCCCGATGCTGCGGAGCACGTCCTCCGAGACGTTGCCCATCTTCGTGAACGCCTCCACCTCTGATTCCGTGAGCTTCGGGCTGCTCAGGACCGCCGCCGACACGAGCTTGTTGGTGTCGCGTACGAGTGTGGCGCGCTGCTCCCGCGTCCCCTTCATCGCGAGCTTCATGCGCTGCAGTACGGGCAGCGACGAGAGCAGTTTTGTTTCCTTCTCCTCGCCTGGCGCGTCGGGCGCATCGGGGAGTTCCGTGGGCGCGTCCGGCAGTTCGCTTGGCGTGTCGATCAGCGGGACATCGCCGTTGGCGGCAGCTCCAGAGGCGGGCTCGATGCCTCGCGCGCTGAAAAAGCGACGCATCTCGGACGTGATATCCGGGCGGGCGAGAAACGCCCGAAGCGGATCGAGCGGCAGCCCGTCAATCGTCGACTCCGCCGTGCGCGCGACCTCGGCGTCCTCGTCGCCCGTCAGCAGCACCAACAACGCGAGCTGCTCGAGCGCTCGTGGCGCGATTGCGCCTTGCGCCGCGAGGAGCCGAACGTCGCGCGCGACCTCTCCTCTCCTGAAGAAGTCAATCAGCGGTGACCTGAGTCCCGGATCCATGTTTCCCATGTTTGTGTCGGCGGCCGTGAAACGGCCGACCTGCGATCGTGGCGCGGGGTTTTCAAGCCCGCGTATTCTGATGAAACGCGGTCCGCATCGATTGAATAGTCGCCGTCAACAACCCTTCGTCGGCGGATGCGAACGCGCCAATCGCTGCGATGCCGGCGGCTCCCGCCGCGGCCACCGCACCGGCGCGGCTTTCATCGACGCCGCCGATCGCGAGCACCGGCAGGCTCAGGCGGGCGCACACGTCCGCCAGCGCGGCCTCACCCGCCACCGCGTGATCGGGCGCCTTGCCGGCCGATGGATAGACCGTGCCGAAGATCAGGTAATCGCATCCGCCCGCGCGGGCCGCGGCCTCCGCCTCCTCTCTCGAGTGGACGGAGCGTCCGACGAGAAATCCGGGAGGCGCGATCTCTCGAACGCGATCGGCCGAGATGGACGCGCCTCGAAGATGCACGCCCGCGGCACCCGCCGCAATCGCGACGTCCACGCGGTCGTTGACGACGATGGGCACGCCGAGCGGCTGCGCGGCGGCGATCGCCTCGCGCACCAGCTCGAGGAGCGCGTGGTCGGAACGTGAGTGCTCCCGAACCTGCACGACATCGATGCCGGCCTTCGCGGCTGCGCGAATACGCCGCACGAGCGCGGTGGACGATGGTTCCGGCAGCCGCGAGCGGTCGGCAACGAAATACAGGACGGGTCGCGCGGACGGCCACAGCATCACGGGCGCGCCTGGGGAGGTCCGGCGGCTTCATGCCGCCGCGAGAGGACCGCCGACGTCAGCTCGGCGAGCCCGGCGAGTGCGGTGATGACGCCGATGCCGCTCACCGCGCCGCGCACGTACGCGCTCCTCACCAGCAATTGGATTACCGGATGCACGGCCGCGAAATGGTTGTGTTCCCAGAACGCCGACCAGGGCGCCACGATGAGGATGAAGCCGGCTTCGAGAAAGTACGCGGCGAACAGCAGCCGGCTGACGGTCTTGATGATCAGCCTCCCGTCTGGACGCGCGCGAGCCGATCCACGCGCGCCGAGACGTCACGATACTCGCCCGCGTCCGACTGGAGCTCCATGAAGACGGCGAGCGCGCGCGCAGTTTCTCCGGCGTGCTCCAGCGTCGCGCCGAGATCGTACAGAAGCGCGCGCCCCTCCTCCACGCCCGGCGCCGGCGCCTCGGCAGCCCGCTCGAGCCACTCGATCGCATGCGCGATGTCTTGCTGATCGCGATGCAGGCGTCCGAGCATGGCGGCCGCCTCGAAGCGGTGCTTCGGTGAGCGCGCGGCCGTCTCCAGCGAGCCGACCGCCTCGTCCGCCATCCCCATTTCGAGATACGTGCGTGCGAGCTTCAGGTGCTGGGCGGCGTCGTCGGCGCTGGTCTGGCGCGAGACTTCGTCGCGGAAATCCTGGAAGACTTCGTCGAGATTTTCATGCTCGGGCGAATCTGGCGGCGTCATCGTTGACCTTCCTTCGAGATCGCCCAGCAGCGTCGTGAGGTCGATCTCGACGGGCGGGGCACTGGTCTGCAGCGCCCGCGGCGCGATCGGGGCCGCAGGCTCGGGCTCTGGTGCATCTTCATGGGTATCGGTTGGAGCGGCGCCGGGTTCACCCTCCTCGGCGGCACGCTCCGCGTGGAAGGTCGCTGCCTGGAGCACCGCCGGATCGACGAAGTGGTCCGTTGCCATGAACGGCGCGTGGCCGCTCAGACGTTCGGCGATGTGCGTGTCGGGATCGGACACCTTCAACATCACGAGGGCGCGCCGGAGCCGTTCGATGTGCGCCCCCTCCCACGGCTCTCGCGCGACGAGATCCTCCGCGATCACGCGCGCCTCCGCGGCCTGCCCGCCATCCAGGTACGCGTCGGCGAGCTCGGTCTGCGTCTGGTACATCGTGGCTTCGAGCCCCCCGTCCACGCACACCTCGACGAGCTTCAACAACGCGGGGATCTGCCGCGGCGCGCGTGTGAGGAACTCCTGCAGGAGGGCGGCCGCCCCTTGATAGTCCGACGCTCCGAGCAGCGCCTCGGCGGCCACTTCAACGCACGCAAACGCCGCGTCCGGGGATGCTGAAGCGAGCGACCACGCGACCTCCGCCACGCGGCCGACATGCGCGGCGTCCGATGCGACGAGCTGCTGGAGCAGCGCGCGCCCTCGATCGATGGCGCCGCCCTGAAGCTCGATACCCGCGAGCGCGAGCTGAAGCGCCGGATCCGATGCGGCGGTCTCGGCGTCCAGATACTGGCGCGCCCCGTCGAAATCCTGCGCGGCCACGGCGTCGCGCGCCAGCTCGGCGCGCCCTTCCCGATCGTCCGGGTTGAGCCGTACGGCATTGCGCAGCGCGTCCAGCGCGTCCGCGCGACGTCCCTTTTCGATCAGATCCGCGTGCAGCTCGCGATACCGGATCGCTGCGCCGATCGCTTCCCCGCTCTCTTCGAGCACGCGCGCAGCGGCCAGGCGTCCATCGACGTCGGCAGGATCGAGGCTGCCGAGCCTGACGACCATCTCGTCTGCGCCCGCGCGGTCACCGCGCGCCCGGCGCCGCTCCGCGACGCTCGAGAAGTATGACTTCGCATCCGCGAGCAGTCCCTGCTTCGCAGATACCTCCCCCAATTGCAGCTGGCACTGCTCGTCGTCGGGCTTGATCTTGAGGATCTTCTTGTAGAGCGCGGCGGCGCGCGCATAAAAGCCTTCGTGGAACAGGTGATCGGCAATCTTCGTGTACTGCGCGGCCGCCTTGTCGGTCTGCCCCGCGCGGGCGTAGAGATCGCCGAGCGTGTTCGCGGTGTTCCAGTCGCGCGGCTGGTCCTCCATCACGCGCGCGTACTCCGCGATGGCGGCATCGAGCCGCCCCTGACGGAGCAGTTTCTCCGCCTTCTTCAGCGCATCTTCGCGATCGAAAGCCAAAAGGAGTGGGGCCCGGCCGGGGAGCGGGGAAGCCGGGGCTTACGCTTCGATTTTATCAAACAACGAGGGGGGGCGGAACGAACGGCGGTGCACTTCTGAGTAACCGTAGCGGGCGACGGCGTCGAGGTGATCCCGCGTGGCGTAGCCCTTGTGGCGATCGAATCCATACCGCGGGTCGCGCCCGTGCAGTTCGAGCATCATGCGGTCCCGCGTCACCTTGGCAAGGATCGACGCGGCGGCAATTGCGGTGCACCGAGCGTCGCCGTGGACGACACCGCGCTGCGCCATCGGGATGTCGGGAATACGGAACGCGTCGACGAGCACCATGTCGGGAAGCGGCGCAAGCGACAGGACGGCGCGCTGCATCGCACGCAGCGACGCCTGATGAATGTTGATGCGGTCGATCTCTTCGGGATCGGCGCTCATCACGGACCATGCAACGGCGCGCTGCGTGATCTGCGCGTAGAGCCGTTCGCGCTCGAGCGCCGTCACGGTCTTCGAGTCGCAGATGCGCGGGATGTACCTTTCCGAGTCCAGGATGACGGCCCCGGCGACAACGGGACCCGCGAGGCAACCCCGGCCGACCTCATCAACGCCCGCGACGTAGACGAACCCGAGGCGCCGCAGCGCATTTTCGAGAGTCCGAAACGCCCGGACTTTGACCATGACTCCGCCGGCCCGAGCTACGCGCCCTGCTTCCTCACACTCTCCTTCATCCTCGCGGCCTTGCCCTTCAGATCGCGCAGGAAGTACAGCTTCGCGCGCCGGACCTTGGCCGTGCGGAGCACGTCAATCTTGTCGATCACGGGCGAGTGCAGCGGGAAGATGCGCTCCACGCCCTGCCCGAACGACACCTTGCGGACCGTGAACGTGGCGCGCGCGCCGCCGCGGTGCATCCCGATCACGATCCCCTCGAAGACCTGAATGCGCTCCTTGTCTCCTTCGCGCACCTTCACGTGGACGCGGACGGTATCGCCCGGCTTGATCGCCGGGCGCTGGGCCAGTTGCTTGCGCTCGACGGTCTCTACGGCAGTCATGACAATGCTCCTTTTTCTTTCTCCGACATCAGCTCCTCGAGCAGCGCTGCGTCGTCGGGATCCAGCGGCGCGCGTCGTTCCTTCAGCAGATCAGGCCGGCGCTCGAGCGTGCGCGCCAGTGCCTCGCGCCGGCGCCAGCGTTCGATCTCTCGATGATGTCCCGACAGCAACACCGGCGGAACCGCGTGGCCGCGGAACTCCGCAGGCCTCGTGAACTGCGGAAAGTCCAGCAGCCCTTGCGCGAAGCTGTCGCCACTCACGGACGCCTCGTCGCCGACCACGCCCGGCAGCAGCCGGGCCACCGCATCGAGGATCACCAGCGCCGGCAGCTCTCCGCCTGAGAGCACGTAATCCCCGATCGAAATCTCCTCGGTCGCGAGGTGGGCGCGGACGCGCTCGTCCACGCCCTCGTAGCGGCCGCAGAGGATCACGATGTGCTCGAGTCCGCTCAGCCGCCGCGCGACGTCGTGCGTCAAGCGCTCGCCGTCGGGCGACGTCAGGACGATTGTCGATGGCTCGCCGCGCTCCTCGCGAATTCGATCCACTCCAGCGAACATCGGTTCGGGCTTGAGCACCATGCCGGGACCGCCGCCAAACGGCACATCGTCAACGGTGCGATGGCGATCCGTGGTGAAATCCCGCAGATCGCGGACGCGCAGATCGATGATGCCCCCCGCAATCGCCCGCGCCACGACGCCTTCCGCCAGCGGCGCGCCGAACATCGCCGGAAAGATCGTGACGACGTCAATCCGCATGATCCGAATTCAGCTCGATCAGGCCCGGCGGCGGATCGACGACGATTCGCCGCTCGCGGGGATCGACGCTGACGCAGATCTGCGCAACCAGCGGAATCTCCACCTCGCCCGACGGGCCCTGCACCACCAGCCGGCTCTGCTCCATTGGCCCGTCGACGCTGACGACCCGTCCAATCACGCCGCCGCGCGTGTCGCGGACCTCGCAACCGACGAGGTCGTGCCGGTAGAACGTCCCGTCCGGCAACGGCGGAAGCGACTCGGCCGCGACCTTCAATTCTGCGCCCGCAAGCGCTTCAGCGGCATCCATCGTCTCGATGCCCGCCAGCGCCACGATGGGGCGCCCCTGATGGAACCGGACGCTCTCGACGCGGCGCGGCTCGCCGGCTGCGCCCACGAGGAGGATGCGGCCGGCGACGAACCGGTCCCCGGGAAAATCCGTTTCGAGGTTGACGATCACCTGCCCGCGATTGCCGTGAGCGCGCGCCACGCGTCCGACGAGGATCGGCTCAGTCCCGGAAATCGACCGTTACCTTCTGGCCGTCGAGTTCGGCGGCGCAGTTCGCGAGCGTTCGCAGTGCCTGCGCGGTGCGACCCTGGCGGCCGATCACGCGTCCCATATCGCCCGGCGCCATCGTCAGCTCGATCAGCGTTTGACCGCGCACGGAGCGCTCCGTCACGCTCACGGCGTCTGGCTTCTCCGCAAACGCGCGCGCCACCGTTTCGATCACGTCGCGCGCGCGGCTCACGATGCCGGCGCTTCGGCGGCCGCAACCGGTTCGGCGGGCAGCCGATCCACGAGCGTGCGCACCGTATCGGACGGCTGCGCGCCCGCCTTCAGCCAATGATCCAGACGCTCCCGGTTCACCTTCAGCGTCTCCGGCTGCGTCCGCGGATTGTAGTGCCCGAGCACCTCGACGAAGCTGCTGTCGCGGGCGGCCTGCGAATCGGTCACGACCACGCGGAAAAACGGACGCTTTTTGGATCCCGCACGCCTCAATCGTATTGCCAGCATTTGTCCTCTCGTCGGCCGCCTCTCGCGATCGGCCTATCGCATCAACCCCTTGAGCGCCGACATGTTCGGCCGCTTCTTCCCGAGTCCCGCCATGCCGCCCATCGCCTTCAGCATTTTCTTCATCTGGATGAACTGCTTGAGCAGGCGGTTCACTTCCTCGACCGACGTCCCGGATCCCTTCGCAATCCGCTTGCGGCGGCTGCCATTGATCAACTGATGATTGCGCCGCTCCTTCGCGGTCATCGAGTTGATGATCGCCTCGACGCGCAGCAGCTGCCGATCGTCGATCTGCTCCCGCTGCTCCTTCAGCTCTTTGAGCGCGCCCATGCCGGGCAGCATCCCGATGATCTGCTCGAGCGGCCCCATCTTGCGAATCGTCCGCAACTGATCGCGGAAATCTTCGAGCGTGAACTCGTCGAGCCGGATCTTCTTCTCGAGCTTCTCGGCATCCTCCTGCGAGACGGCTTCTTCGGCCTTCTCGATGAGCGACAGCACGTCGCCCATGCCGAGCACGCGCGAGACGACGCGATCGGCGTGGAACGCCTCCAGATCCTGCAGCCGCTCGCCGCTCCCGACGAACGCAATCGGGACGCCGACGACGGACACGACCGACAGCGCCGCGCCGCCGCGCGCATCGCCGTCCATCTTCGTCAGCACGACGCCCGTCACGCCGACGCGGCGATTGAACTCGCCGGCGCTCTTGATGGCGTCCTGGCCCGTCATGGCATCCGCGACGAACAACTGATCGACGGGCTCGACCGCAGCCTTGATCGCCTGCAGTTCGTCCATCAACTGATCGTCGATGTGCAGCCGACCGGCGGTGTCAACGATCACGACGTCGAACCCGCTGTTCCGCGCTTCCGTCAGGGCGCCCGTCGCCCGCACCACGGGATCGAGCTGTCCGGCCGGATCATGGACGCGTACGCCCGCCTGCTTGCCCACCACCGTCAACTGCTCGATCGCGGCGGGCCTTCGCACGTCCGTCGACACGAGCAGCGGATGCCGTCCCTGCTTCGTCAGCCATCGTCCCAGCTTGGCCGATGTCGTCGTCTTCCCGGATCCCTGAAGACCGAGAAGCATGATGACGCGCGGCCGCTGCGCCGATGCGGGCAGCCCGCCCTGCGCGTCGCCGAAGAGCGCGAGCATCTCGTCGCGGACGATGCGGACGACCTGCTGCGCGGGCGTCAGGCTTTTCAGGACTTCCTGATCGACCGCGCGATCGCGCACACGATCGACGAACGCCTTGACGACCTTGAAGTTGACGTCCGCCTCGAGCAACGCCATGCGGATCTCGCGCAGCGCCAGCTCGACGGTCTCCTCCGTCAGGCGGGCTTCGCCGCGGATCTGGCGGAAGACGTCCTGCAGGCGGTTGGAAAGCGATTCGAACATGGGCGGACTACGACCCTAAGCGGCTCAGGGGCAAACGTTTATGGTATTGGAGGAGTGGGATTCTGTCAATGTCGGGTTCCGCGTTCACCGGGTTCGGGTCCGCGGGCTCGTGGGTCGTCTTGCGTTCTGGCTCGGCGGCACGAACTCTGCGGGAGCTGACGGCAGAAACCCGAACCCTGTGAACCCCGGACGCGCGAACCTACACGGATCTCAGTTTGTGCCCCAACTTTTCCTTCTTCGTCATGAGATACCGCTTCGTGTGCTCTGATGCCGGAATCTCCAGCGGAATCCACTCGACTACCGATAGCCCATACCCTTCCAGCCCCACGAGCTTGCGCGGGTTGTTCGACAGCAGCCGCATGCTCTTGACGCCGAGGTCCTTTAGGATCTGCACGCCGATTCCGTAATCGCGCTGATCGGCCTTGAACCCGAGCCGCTCGTTCGCTTCGACCGTGTCCAGCCCCTGATCCTGCAGCTCGTACGCGCGGATCTTGTTCGCGAGGCCGATGCCGCGCCCTTCCTGATTCAGGTACAACAGCACCCCGCGCCCTTCCTCCGCGATGCGCGACATTGCGGTGTCGAGCTGCAGCCCGCAGTCGCACCGCGCGGAGTGGAACACGTCGCCGGTCAGACACTTGGAGTGCACCCGGACGAGCACGTTCTCGCCATCGCCGATCTCGCCGCGGACGAGGGCGACGTGCGTCTCGCGATCGATCGGGCTCTCGAACGCAATCACGCGGAAGTCGCCGTGATGCGTGGGCAGCTTCGCAGCGGCGACGCGGCGGACCAGCGCCTCCGTCCGCATCCTGTAATTGATCAGATCCGCGATCGTGATCATCAGCAGCTTGTGGCGCCGGGCGAAGCGCCGCAGATCGGGGACGCGGGCCATCGTGCCGTCGGGATTGAGAATCTCGCAGATGACGCCAGCCGGATAGAGGCCCGCCATGCGCGCGAGATCCACGGCGGCCTCGGTCTGTCCGGCCCGGACAAGGACGCCGCCCGTTCTCGCGCCGAGTGGAAAGACGTGTCCCGGACGCGCGAGATCGGAGGGCCGCGTCTCGGGATCAATCGCCGCGAGAATCGTCGCGGCGCGGTCGGACGCCGAGATGCCGGTCGTCGTGCTCAGCTTCGCATCGATCGACACGTGGAACGCAGTTTCGAAGCGGGTCGTGTTCTGCAGCACCTGCGGAGGAATGTCGAGCTCCTCGAGGCGTTCCTCCGTCATCGACAGGCAGATCAAACCGCGCCCGTGGGTCGCCATGAAGTTGACGACCGCAGGCGTGATTTTCTCCGCGGCAATCGTCAGGTCCCCTTCGTTCTCGCGATCCTCATCGTCGACGACGATGATCATTTCGCCGTCGCGGAATGCGGCAACGGCGTCGTCGATGGTCGCAAAGGGGGATTTCGGGCTGCGCCGGGATGTCTTCGTCATGGTGTCTCACCCTCGGCCTGAAGACGGAAGCGACGCGCTCGCCTGAACCGCGCGGACGGCGTACTTTCCAAGAATGTCGCACTCCAGATTGACGGGATCGTTCACGCGCGCCGCGTGCAAATTCGTGTGATGCCACGTGAAGGGGATGATCTGCACGTCGAACCGCGCCGCATCCACGCCTGCCACAGTGAGGCTGATCCCGTCGACCGCCACAGAGCCCTTGCGAACGATGAAGAGCGCGAGCGATTCCGGATATTCGATCGTCAGCCACCAGGACTCCCCTTCCGGGCGGATGTCCTCGATCTTGCCGGTTGCATCGACATGGCCCTGAACGAAATGACCGCCGATGCGCGCATCCGCCCGCAGCGGCCGCTCCAGATTGACCAGCGCGCCGGGCCGAAGCGTTCCGAGCGTCGTCACTCGCGCGGTCTCCGGCGACACGTCCGCCTCGAGATCGGCCGCTTTGGCCGGCACGACCGTGAGGCACACGCCGTTCACGGCAATGCTCTCGCCCGCCGCCAGTTCCGGCGCCAGATTCGTCGTGACGCGCAGATGAAACCCGTTCCGCGCCGGCGCGAGCTCCGCAACCTTGCCGACCGATTCAATCAGCCCCGTGAACATATCCCTCGATCAGTACATCCTCGCCGAGCCAACGGACGCGGCGCCCGTGGAGATCGCCGAGGCTGAAGCTTCCCTCGGGCATCCATTTGAGACAGGACGGTCCGAGCACGCGGGGCGCGACATACACCTGGACGAGATCAACGATCCCGCTGTCCAGCGCCTCGCGATGAAGCCGGGCGCCTCCTTCGAGCAGAAGGGAGTTGATGCCCCTTTCCCGCAGCGCGGCAGCTTGCAGCGCGAAACTCGACGCCGGCAGCAGCAGCAGCCTCGCGCCGGCATCCTCGAGCGCACGTGCGTGCGCAGGCGCATCCCCAGCGGCCGACTCGGTACTTACGATTATGACCGGACCCGTGTCGGCCGTCGAGAAGACCCGGGCCGCCGGCCGAGTGCACAGGCGCCGATCGAAAATGACGCGCGTCAGCGGCCTCGGCCTGTATGCGCCGCGCGGAGTAAGGAGTGGATCGTCCGCGAGGATCGTGCCTGCACCAACGCCAATCGCGTCGATCTCCGCCCGCTGCCGGTGCACGAAGCGCCAGGCTTGCGCCCCAGTCAATTGCACGCGTGTTCCCGGGGCGGCGGTCAAACATCCGTCCACGCTGATCGCCGCCTTGACGATGATGAAGGGCCGCGCCCGCTGGATGCTCGTGACGAACACCTCGTTTTGGCGCATGGCCTGGTCGCGGAGAATGCCGGCGGTGACGTCAATTCCGTTGTCGCGCAGAAACGCGATCCCGCCGCCGTTCACGAGGGGATTGGGATCCTCCATCGCGATCACGACACGGCGGATGCGAGCGGCCGCAATGGCCGGTGCACACGGACCAGTGCGCCCGACGTGGCAACAGGGCTCGAGGGTGCAGTACAACGTCGCGCCGCTCGCGCGCGCACCCGCATCGCGGAGTGCAATGATCTCCGCGTGCGGTCCGCCGGCCACGCGGTGCGATCCCCGACCGATGATCACCCCTTCATCATCGACGACGAGCGCGCCAACCATCGGGTTCGGACTGACGGTCGCACGTCCGCGCTCCGCCAGGGCGATCGCCTTGCGGATATAGTACTCGTCCATTTCAGCCGGGGCTCCGCCCCAGACCCCAGCTCGGTCGCTCGCGGGAGCCCCCGCCCCCGCGCCGCTCCCTCGCGGGCGCGCCGTGCGCGCGCGGAATCGCGTGCTCACCACTTCTCTTCGAAGAGCGCGTCGACGTAATCCTCCGGCGAGAACGGGACGAGATCGTCGATGGCCTCCCCGACGCCTACGTAGCGGATCGGCAGCTTCAGGTCGTGCGCGATCGCGACGGCAATCCCGCCCTTTGCGGTGCCATCGAGCTTCGTGAGCACGATGCCGTTCACGCCGGCGGCTCCCATGAACTCACGGGCCTGCGCCAGGCCGTTCTGCCCCACCGTCGCGTCGAGCACGAGCAGGACGTCGTGCGGCGCACCTTCGACCTCGCGCGCCGCGATCCGGCGAATCTTGTCCAGCTCCGCCATCAGGTTCACGCGCGTGTGCAGGCGTCCGGCGGTGTCGACGAGTACGACGTCCCGGTTGCGCGCCTTCCCCGCGGCAATCGCGTCGAAGACGACCGCGGCAGGATCCGCGCCAGCCTGAGCCCGGACGAAATCGACGCCGGCCCGCGTGGCCCACACCTGCAGCTGCTCGACCGCGGCGGCGCGAAAGGTGTCCGCGGCGCAGATCATCGGGACCTGGCCCGACTCCTTGATCAGACGCGCGAGCTTGCCGACCGTCGTCGTCTTACCCGTGCCGTTTACGCCGACGACGAGCGTCACGTGAGGACGGACACCGTTCGAGGGCGGCTGCTCCGCCGCGCGAAGAATCGAGAGGATCTCCGTCTTCACCAGGTCGCGCAGCGATTCCGCGCGCGTGCGCCGCTGGCGGACCGCATCGACGATCTGGTCCGCTGCCGCGACGCCGACGTCCGCGGAGATGAGCGCCTCCTCCAGCGCTTCCAGCGTGTCGATGTCGACAGGCCGCGTCCGAACCTCGGGCTCGTCGGCGCGGCGGACGATATCGTCGAAGCGCTCGACGAACTGCTGCTTCGTCTTCGCCAGCGACTGCTTGATCTTGTCGAAGAACCCCATTGTTTAATTATCAATCTCCGCCCGTTGCCGGCGCAGCATCAGCGCTTCGACCGCCTCGCGGGGCGAGGCAGTTCGATCCAGCACCGCGGCCATCTGCGCGGCGATCGGCAGCTCGATGCCGTGGCGCTGTCCGAGCGCGAGCGCCGCGTGCGTGGTGCGCACGCCCTCGGCAACCATTCTCGTCTCCGACAGCACGTCTTCGAGCGTCCGTCCCCGGCCGAGCTCGATGCCCACTCGCCTGTTTCGGCTGAGGTCTCCGGTGCAGGTCAGGACGAGATCGCCCAGTCCGCTCAGTCCAGACAGCGTATCGCGCCGGCCACCTTCGGCGCAGGCGAGGCGCGACATCTCGACGAGCCCTCTCGTGATGAGCGCCGCCATCGCGTTGTGCCCGAGTGCCAGCCCCTCTACGACGCCAGCAGCGATCGCGATGATGTTCTTGAACGCGCCTCCGAATTCCACGCCGGCGACATCCCCGCTGCCGTACAAACGGAACGTCGGGCCTTTGAGCGCGCTCTGCACACGCGCCGCAGCGCCCGGTTCGATCGACGCGGCGACGACGGCGGTCGGCAGGCCACCGGCAACTTCCTGGGCAAAGCTCGGCCCTGAGAGCGCAACGGCGCTGCGGCTGGCGCCGGCCTCCTGCGCCACGATCTGCGTCATGCGCGCCAGCGAACCGGACTCGAGTCCCTTCGTTGCGCTGACAATCAGCGCGTCCTCGGCGATCCATGGCAGTGCAGACCTCAAGACGGCGCGGAAGCCGTGTGAAGGTACGGCGGCAACGATGAGCGTAGCGCCGGAGAGGACAACATCCATCGACGCGCTCACGGTCACGCTCGGCGGGAGGTGCAGCGAGGGCAAGTACCTCGCGTTCGACCTCGTCGCCGTCATCTCGCGGACGAGCGCCTCGTCGCGTCCCCACAGCCGCACGTCATGGCCTATGCGCGCGCAGTGGTGGGCCAGTGCGGTGCCCCAGCTGCCAGCCCCGAGAATGGCGACGCGTTCGGTCATTCAGGGGCGTTCGCCCAGGCGGCGCTCGGCTCCGGCGAAGATGCGCCGCACGTTCGATCGATGGCGAAAGAGGATCAGAGCGGCCGATGCGTACGCCGCCGCGAGGAATTGCGCTGACGCTCCGGCGAGCCCCGCCGCGGGCGGGAGCGCCACCGCCGCGGCAATCGATCCGAGCGATACGAGTCTCGTGAAGAAGACGACGAGCGAGAATACCGCGAGCGCAGCAAGCGTAGCGATCGGCGTCAGCACACCGAACACGCCCGCAGCAACCGCGACGCCCTTTCCCCCGTGAAACCGCAGCCAGACCGGATAGATATGCCCGACGATCGCTGCAGCGCCCGCAGCGGCCATCGCTGCCGCCGTTCCCGCGACCGACTGCGCGAGCAGGACCGCTGCCGCGCCCTTGGAGATGTCGAGCGCGACCGTCGCGACACCCAGCCGGGTGCCGCTCGTCCGCAGAACGTTGGCGGCGCCGACGTTGCCGCTGCCCGCGACGCGGATGTCGATGCCAGCGCGGCGCGCGAAGAGAAACGCGAACGGCACCGACCCGAGCGCGTACCCGAGAAGGGCCGAGGCAAACATCTGGTCAAGCATACAGGAACGCCGACGCGCGGACGGTCAGCGTACGAGCGGAATCGCGGCGACGATCTCGTACCGCGAACCGCGCGGCGAAAGATGGCTTCTGAAGAGTGTGACCTGCGCAACCTCGCAGCAAATGTCGGGAGTGGTGAAGGCGCGGACGGCAGCGCGAACCGACGCAATGCTCTTCGCGGTCTTCACGCGCGCGAGCGTCAGGTGCGCGCTGAACGGGCGCCGTTCCGGTTCGTAGCCGAACGGTGCCACTCGGCGATTCAACTCCTGGTGGAGCTGCGCTAACGGCATTGCTCCTTCCACGACACCGATCCAGATCACTCGCGGGGGACCGGACGCGGGGAACACACCACATCCACTCAAGCGAAGATGGAAGGGAGGGACCGCGATCGGTACCCGGACACGATCGATGAGCGCTGGCGCGCCATCGTCTTCGACGTGTCCGATGAAGCGGACTGTGAGGTGCAACTTCTGCTGGTCGACCCATCGCGCCTCGACCGAACGCCCGAGACGAACGCGCAACTGCTGTGCGGCAGACTCGAGCAGAAGGCGAACATCCTCCGGCAGCTCAATCGCCGCGAAGAGCCGCATGGCCGCTCACGTCAGCATTCGCCGGATCCGATCCAGCGCTGCCTGCGTCGACTGGAACTTGACTTGCGCGCGGCCCCCGATGAACGAGTACGTCCGAACGACCGTCGGCTGGGTTGGCACACTCACCGCGATCACGACGGTTCCGACGGGTTTCTGCTCACTTCCGCCGCCAGGACCAGCGATGCCCGTGATAGACGCGACGACGTCGGCACCGGTTCGACTGCGGACACCATCCGCCATGGCGATCGCGACGGGCTCCGAGACGGCCCCGTGTTCATCGATGAGCGCCTTCGAGACGCCGAGCAGCGTGACCTTGGCGTCGTTGTCGTACGCCACGACTGCTGCGTGCACGTACGCCGAGCTGCCCGGCACGTCGGTGAGGCGCGACGTGAGCAGACCGCCCGTGCACGACTCTGCCGCCGCAAAGGTGTAGCTCCGCAGCCGGAGCTGTTCGCCCACGATCTCTTCCATGCTCCTGCCGTCCGCACTGAACACGTCGCTCCCCAGCGCGCCCCGCAGATCGGCGGACGCTTGCGCCAGGATCGAACCGGCGCGTTGCGGATCTGTGTCCCGCAGCGTGAGGTGGAGCTCGATCTGTCCCGGCGCGGCAAGGATGGTGGTCACGATCGGCCGCGCGTGATCGCGCCACCGCGAGTAGATCGGCTGCGCCGCCTCTTCGACGTGCGACTCGGATCGGCCGGTGACGAACAACGACGTGCGATACAACTTCTCCGCGCCTGTGTGCCGGGCCAGCGGACCAGCGCAGAGCGCCTCGAACATCGGCTGCAGCTCACGGGGCGGACCTGGCAGCAGCACGATGACACGGGATTCGCCGGATTCCGGCAGCGCATGCTCGATGAAGAGCCCGGGCGCAGTGCCGTTGGGATTCGGCAGGACCGTCGCGCCCTGCGGCACCTGCGCCTGCCGCCGGTTCACCTCTGGCATCCGCAAGCCGCGCCGCGCAAACCGCCGTTCAATCGCTGCCACAATCGCTTCATCCGTGTGCAGCGGAAGCTGCAGGACGTGAGCAACCACATCGCGCGTCAGATCGTCGTCCGTCGGTCCGAGCCCGCCCGTGATGACGACGAGGTCGGCGCGGCCGAGCGCCTCGCGAACGATCGACGCCAGATCGTCGCGATCGTCGCCGACGACCGCCTTGACGCGCAGCTCGATCCCGAGGTCCGACAGCTTTTGCGCGAGGTACAGCGAGTTCGTGTCCAACCGCGTCCAGCCGAGCAGCTCGGAGCCAACCGCGATGATCTGCGCCGTCCGGAGAGATGGCAGCGGCGGCATTCAGTGAATGAAGCCGGGCGCAACCGAGATCAGCAGGCGCAAACAGATGTTCGAGTACACCCCCGCCATCGCATCGTCCGCGATGATGCCCGCCCCGCTATGCAGATGCTCCAGCCGGTTCGCCGGCCAGGGTTTCAGCACGTCGAAGACTCGAAAAATAACGAATCCGGCAATCGCACCAGAAAAGCCCACGGGAATGAACGCGAGGGTCACGAGCATGCCGAGCACCTCGTCGATCACCACAGGTCCGGGATCGATGCCTCCGAAAAACCGCTCGGCGTGGGTGGCGGACCAGATGCCGATAGCAAAAATCACCGCGATGAGCGCCGCTTCCACGACACGCGATTTCGTGTACCACACCAGCAGGTACACGACGAGACCAGCCGCGGATCCAAACGTCCCTGGCGCAACAGGCGCATAGCCGCAGTACGCTGCGGTGGCTATGAAAACGGCGAGGCGGGTCACGCTTTGACGACGCGAGTGTCGGCGAGGCGATCGTGCAGCCCACGCCGTTCGGCGCCAAAGAGGGCGGGAGCGAACCCGAGGCCCGCCGGAAGGGCCGAGATGAAGTAGGCCGCCGCGCGAACGATCGCGTGCCCGAAGGGGACGCGCTCCGACGCTCGCGCGCCCGGATCGCCGGGAATCACCCGCAGGCCGGTCGCCATTTTTCCAATCGTCTGACCGCCCGCGGCCACGAACGTTGCGAGATAGCCGCCATTCAGGAGCAGAAGGAACGCAATCAGCGGCGCGAGCGGCAGCGTAGTGGTCTGCGCAAATGTCAGCCCGCAGATCTTGAGCGTGAAATACAGCACGCCGAAATCAATCGCGCCAATGATCGACAGATCGATCACGCCTCCACACAGCCGCGCCAGGATTGGTGCGGTCAGCACCGTGTCGGCGGCGCGGGTGGCTGGAGGCGCTGCCGGAGCGGGCGTACGTTCGCGGACGATGGGAATTTCCGCCGTGTCGAGCGCCAATCGAGGCTCTGCGGCCAGCGCAGGTCCATCGCGCCGCGGCTTCGGCTTCGTGGGGGCTGGGGCCACAGTGGCGCGCCGCACGGCGAGCGGTGCACGCGGCGTCGCGCTGGGAGTGACGAGGGGCGCATCCGATAGTGATGGATCCTGGAAGAGCGGCAGGCGGACGGCGGGGTCTTCGGAAGAAAAGTCCTCGGATAACGAGTCGCGCCGCGTCTGCAGGGCGAAATCACCGAGCGGGCCGATTGGCTCGGTTCCGTCCTTGATCGGCAGATCCTGCGTCTCGGGTGCGTCGCTCAGCGAGAAATCGTACCCGCAATTGCGACAGCGGTCACCGCTGTCGAAACTGATGTACTGGCACTTCGGACATCTCATCGCGCGGCGGGCGTCCGTGCCGCCTGGGGCGGCCCGGCCGCGCGAGCGGCCTGAAGAAGCCGATGCTGGATTTCGATCTCGAGCTCGTCCGCCTGTGGACGACGAGGATCGCCTGGGCGAACCTCGTCGAGCACGGCAAGCGCTTCGCGAAGACGTCCTTTCGCGTAGAGCGCGCGGCCGCGCGACAGCGCCACATCGGCCGCGGCAGGTACGGGCAGGAGCGCCTCCTGCGGCTTGGCGGCGGCGCCTGCAGGCGCGGGCGCCTGGCTCGTGTTCCAGTAGATCATCGCCAGCACGCCGCCGGCAAGGCCGATGGCGAGCACGAGAAGAAGTGTCAGCGCGCGTGTCCTGCCGGGCTGCGCGTCCGCGTTCGTCCGCCTTCGTCGCCGCCCGCGAGATCCCGGCCCAGCAGGCTCATCGAGGTCCGGAGCGGGCTCCAGCCGATCCAGACGATCCAGCAGCGCAAGCGCTTCGTCGGGCGATGCGCCGCGTTCGACGGCCGAGTTCAGGAGCCGCCGCGCACGCACGGCGTCGCCGCGTTCGAAGGCCGCGGCGCCCGTCTGCAGCAGCTCCTCGCCTTCGCGCTGGCGCTCGGCGACGGCGCTGCGCGCCCGCTCGATGTACGCACGGGCGCGCGCATGGCTGCGATCGAGAAACAGCACGCGCGTCCAGACGTTGATAGCGAGCTCATGCTGTCCGCTGAAGTAGTGATCGAGTCCGGCGAGCAGCAGTTCTTCAATCTGCGTTTCGCGGCCTGTGTCGGACGCGGTGGCATCCTCGTCGTGGCGCACCGGATCGGGCATTGGACGGATGCGACGATTATACAGGCACGCGACCAGCCCCCAACATCCAACCTCCAGCTTCCAACCCCCAACCTCCAACCTCCAACCCTGCTAGAGTCATGCGCGTCATGGCTCTGATTGAATGCATTCCAAACGTCAGCGAGGGACGGCGTACTGATCTGATCGAGTCGATCGCCGCCGCAATCCGCGCCGTGTCCGGGGTGCGGCTCCTCGACTACTCCTGCGATCCATCGCACAACCGTTCTGTCTTCACGCTCGTAGGCGACCGTGCGCCGCTGAAGCAGGCGGTCCTTGCGCTGTTCGAACGCGCGATCGAGGGAATCGATCTCCGCAGGCATTCCGGAGAACATCCACGTCTCGGCGCCGTGGACGTCGTCCCGTTCGTTCCTATCGAGGGGATCACGATGGACGCCTGTGTCGCGCTCGCGAACGAAGTGGCGCAGGACGTCGCCGCACGATTCGATCTGCCGATCTACCTGTACGAAGAGGCGTCCTCGAACCCAGCGCGCAAGAATCTGGAGGACATCCGGCGCGGCGAGTTCGAGGGGCTCGCAACGAAAATGCGAACGGAGGGCTGGCTGCCGGATTTCGGGCCGCAGCACCCGCATCCGTCGGCGGGTGCATCGGTGATCGGCGCCCGGATGCCGCTCATCGCCTACAACATCAATCTCGACACCGATCGCCTCGACGTGGCGAAGAAAATTGCCGCCGGCATTCGCCACAGCAGCGGCGGCTTCCGCTACGTCAAGGCGGCAGGATTCAAGCTGGATGACCGCGGCATCGTCCAGGTCTCGATGAACCTGACGAACTTCGAGAAGACGCCGATCTTCCGCGTCTTCGAAACCGTGAAGCGCGAAGCCGCGCGGTACGGCGTCCGCGTGCTCGAAAGCGAGATCGTTGGACTGGTTCCGTCGGGCGCGCTCGTCTCCGCCGCGGAGTTCTACCTTCAGCTCGAGCGGTTCGGATCGGAGCAAATCCTCGAGAACAAGCTGAAAGGGGACTGACGCTGAGGAGGTTGGCGGTTACACAGCCTCTTCTTCCCGCCGCACGGGCGCAATACCGAACGCCCGCATCTTTCGGTACAGGTTGCTCCGCTCGACGCCGAGCGCGTCCGCCGTGCGTGAGATATTGCCGTTCTGGGCGGCAAGCGCGCGCAGGATGTAGTCGCGTTCGAACCGCTCGCGCGCTTCGTGCAGCGGCAGCGGCGGGCCGGCGGGCTGATCTGCGGCAGTGACGGCAACCCCGTCGAGAAATGCCAAATCGCCGAGTGCAATCGTGTCGCCCGGCACCATGATCATCAGACGCTCGATCGTGTTCCGGAGCTCGCGGACGTTTCCGGGCCAGCGGTAGCTGCGAAGCCCGCTCGCCGCGCCCGGATCCAGACGCTTCGGCCGACGGCCGTACTCCCGGGCCATTTCCGCAATGAAGTGCTCCGCGAGGTGAGGAATGTCGGGGTCGCGATCGCGCAGCGGCGGCACGAAGATCGGAATGACGTTCAGCCGGAAGTACAGGTCCTCGCGGAATCGGCCTGCGCGAATCTCCGCCGGCAAATCCTTGTTGGTCGCCGCAATCACGCGGACGTCGACCTTCACGCTGCTCGTCCCGCCCACAGGCTCGACGACCTGCTCCTGGAGTGCGCGCAGCACCTTTGCCTGCGTCTTGAGGCTCATGTCGCCGATCTCGTCGAGAAAGAGCGTCCCGCCGTCCGCCATCTCGAACTTCCCGCGGCGGTCCGCCGTCGCGCCGGTGAACGCCCCTTTCATGTGGCCGAACAGCTCGCTCTCGATCAGCTCCTCGGGAATGGCAGCGCAGTTCACCTCGACGAACGGACCTGAACGCCGCCGGCTGAGCGTGTGAATCGTGCGAGCGACCAGCTCCTTCCCCGTCCCGTTCTCGCCATAGATCAACACCCGCCCGTTCGTCGGGGCCGCCATCGCAATCTGCTCACGAAGCTGGCCCATCACGTAGCTCTCGCCGATCATCGTGAGCCGGCGATCGACCGTGGCGCGCAGCGCGCGGTTCTCGGCCTCGAGCTGATGCTGCCGCAGCGCGTTAGAAACGACGAGCACCGTCTTCTCCAACGACAGCGGCTTCTCGACGAAGTCGAAGGCGCCCATCTTGATCGCGCGAACGGCGGACTCGATGTTGCCGTGTCCGGAAATCATGACGATCGGCGCGTCGACGCGCCGCTCGCGCAGACGGGCGAGCGTGGTGAGGCCGTCCAAGCCCGGCAGCCAGATGTCGAGGACGACGACGTCGTACGGTGCGCGGGTGACGCGGTCGAGACATGCTTCGCCCGAGTCCACGGCGTCCACGGCGTAGCCCTCGTCGCGCAGCACGCCACTCAGCGCCGCCCTGACGCCTGCCTCGTCGTCGACGATGAGGATGTTGGCCTTCATGATCAGCAGGGCAGTTCGATGACGAAGCGGCTGCCATGGGGCGTGTTGTCGCCAACCTCGATCGAACCGCCATGCTCGGCGACGATCCGGCGGACGATCGCGAGGCCGAGGCCGCTGCCGCGCCCTTTGGTCGAATAGTACGGCATGAACAACTTCTCGCGATCCGCCGCGGGCACTCCAGGCCCGTTGTCCGCAATCACGATTCGGGCAACGGCGTTGCGCGCGTCGTGCACCGTCTCGATGGTGATACGGGGTGCTTCGTCGTCCGGGCGCGCAGCCGGCCGCATCCCGCCCAGTGCCTCAATGGCATTGTCGACCAGGTTGATGATCACGCGGCGGATCTGCTCGACGTCCAGGCGGACCGGGGGAAGCCCCGGGCCCAGGCGTTGGTCCAGCGTGATGTGCGTGAACAGTCCGTTGTAGAGCCCGAGCGTTTCGGTGAGCACCGCGTTCAGATTCGACGGAACCGCTTTCGGCGCCGGCAGGCGCGCGAACTGCGCGAACTCGTCCACCAGCGCCTTGAGCGACTCCACTTCCCCCACGATCGTTTCCGTGCACTCGTCTACGAGATCTTTCACGGGAGCGGGGGCCGTCTGGAAATGCCGCCGCATGCGCTCGGCGCACAACTGAATGGGCGTCAGCGGATTCTTGATCTCGTGCGCGAGGCGGCGCGCCACGTCGCGCCATGCCGCGACGCGCTGCGTCCTCACCAGCGGTGTCACATCGTCGAATACGAGGACCGTGCCTTCGTGCGCGCCGCCGCTGTGGAGCGCTGTCGCGGCGGCGGCCAGATGAATCTCGCGGCCCTCGCGGGCCAGCGCGATCTCCTGACCCGCCGGCTTGGAGGTGCCCGAGCTCACCGACGCAACGAGCGCCGCGAGGGGCTGCAGATCCTCGCGAGCGAACATCTGATCGACCGGCGCACCGACGATTTCCGGATCGACGCTGATCAGTCGGCACGCCGCCGCGTTGATCGTGCTGACTCGCCCGTCGGCCCCAATCGAAATCACGCCCGTTGCGATCCGTTGAAGGATCGTTTCGATGTACCGTCGCCGCTCGTCCAGCTCGGAGTTCTTCTGCTCCAGATCCTTGCGCGAGCGTTCGAGGCGGCGCTGGCTCGTCGCCAGCTCCCCCGCCATCGCATTGAAGGCTTCGACGAGCGACCCGAATTCGTCGCGCGTCTCCGGCTCGATCCGGTGATCGAGGTGCCCGGCGCCGATCTCCCGCGCCCCTTCGGCGAGCATGTGCACCGGACGCGTGATCCGCTTGGCGAGATACAGACCGAGCCAGGTGGCGCTCACGAGAATCAGCAGCGTCATCATGAGGAAGAGCGACAGGTACACGCCTTCCAGCGGACGCTTCAGCACGCGCAACTGGCTGTAGTCCTCGAACGCCGATGCTATCCGGTGCGCATGGCGCGCCAGATCCACGGGCAGAAAGTCGCTCGCGATTACCACGCCAACCGTGGCCCCCGAGTGATCTCTGGCCAGCGCAGCGGCGCGCACGAGCTCGCCGCCCGCCTCGAGCGGTTCGTGGACGCGCGTGTCGGCGTTGCCCGCGACCACCCGCGAGGCCAGTCGATCGGCCGACGCCCGCACGTGGCCGGGGGGAAGCGTCGGCGACTGCAACGCGAAGACCGGTACGACATCCGGTCGTGAGCCCGTGCCCTGCTGCACACGATAGATCTCGACCATCCCGACACGGCCGTCCGTGACGGGAGCCGCGGCCACCGCCTTCAACGCGTTCACGTCTCCCGATGCCACCGCACGCGCCGGCAGCGCGCTCGCCAGCCGTGCCGCCTGCCCGGCCACTGCCGCTTCCCGCTCACGGTAGAACGCGCCGGCAATCGCGTTCGACGACGTCAGGACGTCGGAAACCGGAATGCTGAACCAGCGATCCGTCGTCTTTCGAATCAGCTCGCTCCCGACGAGCAGCACGAGCACGGAAGGAACGATCGTGAGGCCGAGGAGCGCGCCGACGAGCTTCAGACGAAAGCGCGAGAACGGCAGGCCGCGGCGGCGCTCGACCGCAAGCTTGACGAGGTTTCGCGCCAGCACGAACGCGAGCGCGAGCAGCATCGTCGCGTCCGCGATCGAGAGCGCGTACAGCACGACTTCAGTCAGGAAGTCCGGATTGATCTGCGTGGATCGATCCGCGAGCGTGATCATCGCGATCAGGCTCACGAGCAGCAGGACGATGCCTGCGAGGATGAGGCGCGGATTGTCGCGGAACGGCCGCCGCTCGGTAGGCGGCGCAGCCGGGGGAACGCGCCGGGGCGGAAGGTTCGGCTGGCCTTCGAAGGTGCGGACAGTACTCACCGCAGGCGTGCCGGATCCCCGGCCCCCCTTCTCAAGGAATGAAGGTGAACTTGGTCATGCCGGCGACGTCGTGCCGGTCCCACGGCCAGAAGAAGAGCACGGTGCGCGGGCTCGTGCGCGCGCGGACGCGCAGGTAGTACTCCGCATTGACTTCCAGGCCCGCGGTCGAAAACAGCGGCAGCCGATCGAAGTTCGTCAGCCAGCCCCGCACGGTGTCCTCGTTCTCCGTCGTGTCAGCGCTCTCGATCCGGCCGTCGTACGCGCGGGTGACGCTGTACTTCCTCGTAAGCGTGTCGTACTTCACGCTGGCGGACACCGTCGCCGAGGCGATCGTGCGGTCCAGCCACACGGCGGCGCTGCGCTTCAGGTCGACGTCGTAGTTGAACGTCAGCGTGAGCCCGCTATGGATGGCATCGGCGACCTCATCGGTGAACCCATCGGACAGGCGGAACGAAACGTAGACCCTGCCCTCACGAGCGACCGGCATCACCTGAATCGTCTGGCCTGCTGCCAGCGCCGTGGCCGAGCCCGCAAGCGCGAGGACGATCGGAAGCAGCAGCGGGCGTCTCATTCCTTCGCGTTCAGCAGGTCTTTCAGCTCGGTCATGAACTCGTTGATGTCCCGGAAGTGCCGGTACACCGAAGCGAAGCGCACATACGCCACCTTGTCGAGCCGGCGCAATTCGTTCATCACGAACGCGCCGATCTCTTCGGTGCTGATCTCCTTCTCCAGTCGATCCTGCAGCGATGATTCTACGCGGTCTGCCACCTTTTCGAGCGACGCGACGCTCACGGGACGCTTCTCGCACGCTTTCAGCAGACCGTTGATGAGCTTCTGACGCTCGAAGCGCTCGCGGCTGCCATCCTTCTTCACCACCATATACGGGATCTCGTCGATCCGTTCATAGCTCGTGAACCGGCGTCCGCACTCGAGGCATTCCCGGCGGCGGCGGATGACCTCTCCTTCCTTGCTCTCCCGCGAATCGACGACCTTGTCGCCGAGATGCCCGCAGAAGGGACACTTCATGTGCGTTCACCCGCCGCTTCCTCCGACGCCAACTCGCGCATGCGTCCGAAGCTCAGACCTTCGCGGGCCATGAACACGAGGCCGAGGAGCGTGACCGGCACGAACGACGCGGCGTGCAGGACGATCGCGGCGCCCACCGCGCGATCGTTCGCGACCCCGAAGAACGTCGTCACCGCGAATTTGTACATCGTATGAAATCCGCCGACGGCGCCCGGTGTCGGCATCGCGACGCCCACGACGAGCAGCGTCAATACGAGGAACGATCCCAGGTAGCTGAACGTCATATGAAACGCGAGGGACGCCAGCCATATTCCCGCCGCGATCGACATCCAGAGAGGAACGGACAGCAGGAGCGAGACGAAGAGGCGTCCAGGCTGGCGCATGACACCCAGTCCCTGCGCGAACGTGGCGACGAAGCTCGCCACCATTTGCGCCAGCCGGGCTGGCAGCACGTGCTCGACCTGTAGAGCCGCGCGGCCGAGGCGCTCGGGGTGACCGGCGAGCGCAAAGAAGACAGCGAGGCCTGCCGCGGCCGCCGCGCCCGCAATCGCGCCGCCGGCCTTCACGCGCGCAAACAGCGAGGGATCTCCCGCCAGGCTTCCCGGCCGGACCCACAGGACGAAGACGCCGAACAGCACCAGCACCGTCAGGAGGTCCAGAACGCGCTCGAGGATGATCGTGGCGAAGGCCGCCGTCGCGGGCAGCTGCTCGCGCCGCGCCAGCAGATAAGGGCGCAGGACTTCACCGGCGCGCGCGGGCAGCAGGAAGCTGGCGGCGAAGCCGATGACCGTCGTCTCGAACGCCGTCGAGAAGCGCGTTGGACCGATGGGAGCGAGCAGGTATTGCCAGCGGTACGCGCGAAGAACGTACGCCGCACCCGTTGTCGAAACGGCGAGCAGGAGAAGCGCAGCGTTGGCGTGCTTCGTTTCCGCCCACACGCCGGCCATGTCCGCGTTGCGAAGGAAATACGCCAGCAGCCCGATGGTGAGGGCGAGTACGAGGACCGCACGAAGTCGGGACCGCATCAGCGCTGCAGTCGGGATTAGAATCCGGTTGGCCAGGGTCGTCCGGCCGGAGCGGCCGGCGGTGAACGTCGGAACTCTACTACACAAGTACCGCCAAGTCTATGGGAAAACGTGAGTTATTGCTCCTGGCCATCTTCGCCGTGCTCGGCGTCGCGGTGTATCATCTCACCGCGCCCCCGGCAGCGCCCGGTTCGCAGGGGTTCAGCGTCGCAGGGCTCATCCGTAATGCGCGGCGTCACATCCATGGCAACCGCGAGTCCGCGTCGGCACACAGTCAGGCCTCGATCCCCGCCGACGCCTCCCTGCGCGAACTGCGCGTGAACATCATGCGCGGAAGCGCCATCGACATCACCGGCGAAGACCGTGAGGACATCGCCGCGACCCTTCAGGTGAGCGCCCGCGGCTACGATCGAGCGGAAGCGCAAGCCGCCGCGAACGCCTCGCACATCAAGCTGGAGAAGAACGCCGACGCGGGCGTCGTGTCGCTGGACATGCCACGTAATGCGTTCATTCCGGATGTCACGCTGACGCTGAAACTACCCAAGCGCCTCACCGTGCGGATCGATTCACATTTCGGCCGGTTGGCCGTGAGCGACGTCGCGGCGCTCGACGTAGCGAGCTCGCGCGGCGAGGCGCGGATCGCGCGCGTCGCCGGCCGCGTGTCCATCACGCAATCCGTGGGCGATCTCGAGATCGTCGACGCGGGCGCGCTGAAGCTGAACGCGCGCAACAGCCGTGGAACGATCCGCAGCATCCACGGCACGGTCTCCGTTCAATCGATTGGCGGCGAGCTCACGATGATCGACGTCACCGGCCCGGTTGAACTCGACGCGCGCAACACGGAACTGCAGCTGCAGAAGCTCGCGGCGCTCAAACCGCCGCTCAGAGTGCAGGCGACGAACGGGCGACTGCGGATCAGCGACCTTCGCACGGAAGCGCGGCTGGACGTCACGAACACCGAAGTCGACGTGGCACTCGAGGCGGCCGCCCCGCTGACAATCTACAGCACGGGCGAGACGGTCACGCTGACGCCGCCGCCTGGCGGATATACGCTCGACGCGACCGCCAACGAAGGCCGCATCACGCTGGACGATGATCATCTCAAGCCTGCCGAGAGCGACGGCGAGCAACACGCCGAAGGCGCCGTGCGCGGCGGCGGTCCCACCATCATGCTGCGTACGACGCGTGCCGACATCGTCGTCCGCGCGCGTGGGAATTGAACACGCGATGGTTTCGAATGCCGCGTCGTCCGCCGTAGTCCGCAGCCCCGTTTGGGCTTTTGACAAAGTCCCCCGTGCTGACGCGTGAGTCGGGGACGCAGATTTTTTGATAAGCTCCTCGGACTCCCAAGGAGCCTCCCGTGATCTCCACAGCGCCGCTGCTCGAAACATCGTTTTCTGATCTCCCGCTGCACGGCCGCGGCAAGGTGCGCGACATCTACACCGTCGGCGACGACTTGCTGATCGTCGCGACCGATCGCATCTCTGCATTCGATTACGTCCTCGGCTCCGGCATTCCCGACAAGGGGAAGGTGCTGAATCAGCTTTCCGCGTTCTGGTTCGAGCGGATGGGCGATCTGGTGCGCCATCACGTCATCACCACCGATGTCGCGTCCTACCCTCCCGCGACCAAGCCGTACGCCGACGTGCTGCGCGGGCGCTCGATGCTGTGCCGCCGTACGCGGCCGATTCCGATCGAATGCGTTGCACGGGGCTACCTGTCAGGATCCGGATGGAAGGAATATCGCGAGAGCGGCAGCGTCTGCGGCGTGAAGCTGCCGGCCGGTTTGCGCGAATCCGATCGGCTGCCGGAGCCGATCTTCACCCCTGCGACCAAGGCGGAGAGCGGCCACGACGTCAACATCAGTGAGGACGAGGCGGCGACGATCGTCGGACGCGATCTGATCACGCGCCTCAGAGACCTGACGCTCGAAATCTACCGCCGCGGCTGTGAGCACGCCGAGTCGAAGGGGATCATCATCGCGGACACGAAGTTCGAGTTCGGCCTCATTGGTGCTCACGACGAGGTCATGCTGATCGACGAGGTGCTCACCCCGGACTCTTCACGCTTCTGGCCGAGCGATCAGTACACGCCAGGGAAGGGACAACCGAGCTTCGACAAGCAGTTCGTGCGCGACTACCTCGAAGAGATCCACTGGAACAAGCAGCCGCCGGTGCCCTCCCTGCCTGACACGGTCGTCTCGCGCACACGCGACAAGTACGTCGAAGCGTTCCGCCGCCTGAGCGGGCGGGACCTCGTCTGACGGCTCCCTGCTCCCGTGCGCGATCAACTGGAGAAGCTCGTGACCGAGATGCTCGACAAGGGCATCCTGTACGAGGATGCGCGCCGCGAGTTCGAGAAGATGTTCATCTCGCGCGCGCTGCAGCGCACGAACGGGAATCTCGGCAACGCGGCGGAGATTCTCGGCCTTCACCGCAACACCGTCGCGCGGAAGATTTCGGAGTACCGAATCAAGCGCACGGCTTAGCAGTCGGCCAGCGCGACTGCTTGACAGCCCCAAACCGCTCCAATAGAATTAGCAGTCGGCCACGGGGATTGCTAACCCGCAGGGGCCCTCTGGTCTTCTTACATCCGAATTTCCGGGGTTACCCAGGGAAGTTCAACAACCACTCAAATGGAGTGACGAACGCTATGGCAGCTACAGCTACGCAGACCCGTGTGAAATTTCGTCCTCTGCACGACCGCGTGATCGTGCAGCGCCTCGAGGAAGGCGAGCAGAAGGTCGGCGGGATCATCATCCCCGATACCGCCAAGGAGAAGCCCCAGCAGGGCAAGGTGATTGCCGTCGGCAAGGGCAAGGTCGAGAAGGACGGCAAGGTGACGCCGCTCGACGTGAAGGAAGGCGACACCGTCCTGTTCGGCAAGTACTCCGGCCAGGAGATCAAGCTCGATGGCGAGGAGTACCTCATCATGCGCGAGGAAGAAATCCTCGGCGTGCTCGCGAGCTAGGTAGTGGTGATGTAGGGCACCTCTTTAGAGGTGCCAGGTGGTAAGGCACCTCTTCAGGTGCCGTTGAGCTGAACGAGGAACAAGCAACTATGGCAAAGCAGATTGTATACGGTGAGGAGTCGCGGCAGGCCATCCTGCGCGGCGTCAACAGCCTCGCCAACGCGGTGAAGGTCACGCTCGGCCCCAAGGGACGCAACGTCGTCCTCGACAAGAAATTCGGCTCCCCCACCATCACCAAGGACGGCGTGACGGTGGCCAAGGAGATCGAGCTGAAGGACGCGCTCGAGAACATGGGCGCGCAGATGGTCCGCGAGGTCGCGAGCAAGACGTCGGACATCGCGGGCGATGGGACCACCACTGCCACCGTGCTCGCGCAGGCGATCTTCCGCGAGGGTGCGAAGAACGTCGTGGCCGGCGCAAACCCGATGGAATTGAAGCGCGGGATCGAGAAGGCCGTCGAGGTCGTCGTCGGCGAGCTGAAGAAGGCGTCCAAGCCGGTGAGCGGCGCGGCCATCGCGCAGGTCGGCACGATCTCCGCCAACAGCGACGAGACGATCGGCAAGATCATCGCGGAAGCGATGGACAAGGTCGGCAAGGACGGCGTCATCACCGTCGAGGAAGCCAAGTCGATGGAGACGTCGCTCGAGGTGGTCGAAGGCATGCAGTTCGACCGCGGCTACCTGTCGCCCTACTTCGTGACGGACCCGGAGCGCATGGAAGTCGTGCTCGAAAATCCCGTCATCCTGATCCACGAGAAGAAGATCAGCTCGATGAAGGACCTGCTGCCGCTGCTCGAGCAGGTGGCGCGCGCGGGCCGTCCGCTGGTGATCATCGCCGAGGACGTCGACGGCGAGGCGCTCGCGACGCTGGTCGTGAACAAGCTGCGGGGCACGCTGCAGGCGGCGGCCGTCAAGGCGCCGGGCTTCGGTGACCGCCGAAAGGCCATGCTCGAGGACATCGCGATCCTCACGGGCGGCCGCGCGATCACGGAGGACCTGGGGATCAAGCTCGAGAACATCAAGCTCGACGATCTCGGCAAGGCGAAGAAGGTCACGATCGACAAGGACAACACCACGATCGTCGAAGGCTCGGGCAGCCAGAACGCGATCGAGGGCCGCGTGAAACAGATCCGCACGCAGGTCGAGGAGACCACCTCGGATTACGACCGTGAGAAGCTGCAGGAGCGGCTCGCGAAGCTGGTGGGCGGCGTCGCCGTCATCAAGGTCGGTGCGGCCACCGAGACCGAGATGAAGGAGAAGAAGGCGCGCGTCGAAGACGCGATGCACGCGACCAAGGCGGCGGTCGAAGAGGGGATCGTCCCTGGCGGCGGCGTGGCGCTGATTCGCGCGAGCAAGGCACTCGAGAGCCTCAAGCTCGATGGCGATCAGAAGGTCGGCGTGGACATCATCCGCAAGGCGATCGAAGAGCCGCTGCGCTGGATCGCGACGAATGCGGGCCAGGAAGGGTCCATCGTTGTCTCCCGCGTGAAGGACGCGAAGGGCGACGAAGGCTACAACGCCGGCAGCGACAAGTACGAGAACCTGGTGGCGGCGGGCGTCATCGATCCGGTGAAGGTCGTCCGTACGGCGCTCCAGAACGCCTCGTCGATCGCATCTCTCCTGCTCACGACCGAGGCCCTCGTCTCCGAGATTCCGGAGGAGAAGAAGGAAGCCGCGGCGCCGGGCGGACCGGGCGGCATGGGCGGCATGTACTAATGTTCAATGTTGAATGAAAAATGTTAGATGATTTGAACATTTAACATTGAGCATTTCGCATTCGACGGCCGGCCGGGAGCAATCCCCGGCCGGCTTTTTTGTTCCAAATCCGGTTCCGCGCGCGGGGACCGCTCGTGAGACACTGGGCCGATGCGGCTCCCGGCGCCCCAGGCTCGCGTTACCACCGCCGTGCTCGCGGCGCTCGTTACCGTCGGTGCGGCTCGGCCAGGCACCGCGCCCGCCTCGGCGACGCTTCCGCCGCGGCTCAATGGGTATCTCCAAACGCATGTCCATCTTGACGAGGCGTCGCGTGCGAAGCTGCTCGCGGGCGAGCCCGTCGTCAAGCTGCTGCCGTCGGACGAATCGAAAGAGATCGCTGTGTTCGGCGCTGTCTGGATCGGGGCGCCCGTGGAGTCATATCTCGCCTCGGTCAAGGACATCGAACGCTTCGAATCTGGCGACGCGTTTCGCGTCACCAAGAAGATCAGCAGCCCTCCGAGGCTGGACGATTTCGCGCAGCTCGAGCTGCCGCAGGACGATGTGGACGACTTGCGGAAGTGCAAGGTTTCGGACTGCGCGCTGAAGCTGTCGGAGCCGACGATCGAACGCGTCCGCAACGCCATCGACTGGAGCCGGCCGGACGCGCGCGAGCAGGCGAACCGGTTGATGCGGCAGATCGCGCTCGAATACGTCACCAGCTACCTCGAAGGCGGGAACCAGCGGTTGGCTGTGTTCCGCGACTCGACACGTCCGACGTTCGTCGCGAAGGAGTTCGCCACCATCGTCGACCAGCTCGCACCGCTCGCGGCCTACCTTCCCGAGATCCGGCGGTATCTGCTGGACTATCCGAAGGCAACTTTGCCGAAAAGCGAGTCGTTCCTCTACTGGCAGGAAGCCGAATTCGGACTGAAGCCGACGATTCGCGTCAACCACGTCGTTATGGCCGAGGAGCGCGACGGCGCGGTCGTCGCGTCGAAGATGCTCTACGCGAGCCACTATTTCTGGACGGCACTCGATCTCCGCGTGCTGGTGCGCGACCCGCAGCGCGGCGAAGGCTTCTGGCTCGTGACGGAAACGCGGAGCCGTTCCGACGGGCTCGGCGGATTCGCGGGCCGCATCGTGCGCGGCAAGGCGCGGGAGGAAGTCGAACAGGGGACGGAGGCCGTACTGCGCGTGACGAAGAGCGCGTTCGAAGGCAAATAGCGCCGTGACGGGAGCGCTTCAGCGCCGCCGGCTGGCGAGCTCGTCGAGCGTGCGCTTCAAGTGCTCGAGTTTCTGGCCGGCCTCGCCGAGCTTTCCCTCGGCCGTCAGACGCTGATAGTCGACGAGGTCGGACGAAGCGGACGCGATCAAGGCGTCGATGTCCGCCGGTTGCCCGGCCGCGCGTGCTCCCGTTGACGGGGACGGAAGCGCCGGCGCGGCCTGCTCGCCGAACAGGCCGTTCAGGGCCGTGTCGAACGTGGTGCCGTACGCCAGTCGATCCTGCAGTGCGAGAACGACCAGGCGCAGCTCGGGCATCGGACTTCGCTCCGCCTGCAGATAGATCGCCTGCGCGTACAGCAGCGAGCGCCCGATGGGAATGACGAGCAGGGCGCCGCGGCGCACGCGCGAACCCTGCTGGTTCCAGAGCGACAACTGCCCCGAGAGCTGCGCGTTCTGATCGATGCGCGCTTCGACCTGCAGCGGCCCGTCGACGAGCCGTGTCTTCGGAAAGTCGTACACCACAATCTCGCCGTAATTCGGATCGTCGCTGCGCCCCGCAATCCAGCCGATCAGGTTGTTGCGATTGGCTGGCGTGAACGGCAGCATCTCCACGAATTCCGTCCGCCGCTCCCCTGGCAGCGCCATCTGAACGAAATTCGGCTCCATTGGCTGCGTTGCCTGCTCGCGCTGCGCGTTCATCACCACTTCGGATGCAACCGCCCACATATCCTCGCGGTTGTAGAAGACCTCGGGGTCCGCCATGTGGTAGAGCGCATAGACCTCCGCCTGCAGCGTCAGCAGCAGCTCGGGGTACCGGACGTGCCGCCGGAGGTCCGCCGGCATCGCGGTCGCGTCCCTGAAGAGCGCGGGAAAAATCCGCCGGTACGCAGCGATGACGGGATCCTCCGCGTCGAAGACGTAGAAGGTCGTGGTTCCGTTATAGGCATCGACGACGACCTTGACGCTGTTGCGGATGTAGTTCACCCCGGTGTTCTCGATGCGGTACCCGCGCGAGTACGGGTAGCTGTCCGACGTGGTGAAGGCATCCATCATCCAAAACAAGCGCCCTCCGTCATCGACCACGATGTAGGGATCCGAATCGAACGTGAGAAATGGCGCGAGCGTCTGCACCCGGTCGTGGATCGTCCGCCGCATGAGGAGGCGGCTTTCCGCGGTTACATCATCGCTGAACGGGAGCTTCGCGAGATCGCCGCGGTCGATCGCAATCGCCACGCGGCGCAGCCAGTTGCCGAGCACGATCCCGCCGCTGCCTTCGTACGACGTGAGGCTGTTCGTCTGTCCCTGCGGATAGTTGAACTCCTTTTGTCGGGTCTTGACGTAGACGTCCGTCGTCGTCAGCTCTCCGAAATAGATCTCGGGACGGGTCACGTTGAGGCTGGTGACCGTGCTCTGAACGGGCATGTTGCTCAGGACGAGCGCCGGTAGGCCCTCGGTTGTGAAGCCGTTCACCGGGTTCATCGTCACGCCGTAACCATGCGTGTAGATCAGCTTCTCGTTGATCCAGTTGCGGCTGCTCACGGGCAGCTTCGCGACGCTCAACTCGCGGGCCGCGAGCATCATCTGACGGACCGTGCCGTCGATGGAATAGCGATCGATGTCGATATCGGGGAAATCGTAATACGTGCGGATCTCCTGGATCTGCCTGAGAGTGTCCTGCAGCGCGCGCCAGTCCCAAAGCCGGATACTTTGCAGCGTCGCGTCGTTGCGCGCGGCCTCCGCCGCGTCGAAACCCGATTCTGCCGGAAACGCGCGCTGAGACAGCCGGTTCAGTCCATACGCCCGCTGCGTCAGCTCGATGTTGTGCGCAATGAAGGGCCGTTCGCGCACGAGTTCGTTGGGCTTGACGATGAACGCGTTGACATACGCGGCGACCAGATTCATCGCGAAGAAACACCCCACGGCCGGGACGGCCGCCGCGACGAGCCAGCGCACGCGCGCCGTGGTGAGTGCGACCACGACAGCCATGATCCCCCCCGCGACCAGCGCGACTGCCACGATGAGCAGGCCATAGCGCGTGACGTGCGCGTCGGTGTAGCTGACGCCGCTGAAGATCGTGTGCTCGGAAAACAAGAGATCGAATCGCGCGATATACGTACGAACGGCAAATACGAGCAGCACGATCGCCCAGGCCACTCCCACCGTGCGCCAGGAACGGAGCGACGAGGCGTCCCGGCTCTGTAGTTGAAACCGGCGCGGGCCGCCGGCGGCGAGCGCGAACAGGAGCGCAACGAAGGCGACGATCACAGCAAGCGCCGTCAGCCATCCGGCCAGCACCTGCCACGCGGGAAGGGTGAAGAGGTAAAACGCAACCGGCCGCCCGAAGATGGGATCGGCCACTTGGGCTGATGCGGGCAGCGACGAAGCGCGGCCCGCGTACCACCACAAGGCGAGCGTCGACCAGTTCGCCATCATGCCTGCCGCGGTTGCAATCGCGATCACGATCGAGATGAGCAGCGCGATCGAGCGCAGCACAGGCCCGACGGGCAGCGTGATAGCGCGGTTGTTGATGAAGATGACGCTCCCCTCCGCCAGCGTCGCAGGCTTCATCAGGAGAAAGGAGCCGTACAGGATCGCGAAGGTCGCCGCAGCGAAGACGCCAAACACGAGCCCCTGGATGTTCAAGGACGTCCAGAACACGGTCCCGTAACCCAGCGCGCCGAACCAGAGCGCTTCGACGTAGTAGGAAATGACGGTCCCGCCCGTGAAGAGCACGAGCAGAACCAGCAGAATCGGGACGAGCAGGCGCCGCCGGCGCGTTGATCGCCCGCTCGGACCGTCGAAGCGGTCAGGAATGCGATAGTCCATCAGCAGCGAGCTCAGCAGCCATCATTTCGGGTTCGCACGCCGTTCGAGAAGGTAGATGTAATCGCCGAGCGGCGACGCATCGTCGTTCGTCGCGTTGGCGGCGACGTTGAACTGCACCGGTACAGCGGCCGGCGGAGCCGTCCACGTCATGGTCCATGAATTCGATCCAGGCTGCGAACAGAGCGTGCCTGCGGTCGTGTGCTGCACGAACATCAATGATGGATCGGTTTTGGACGGGACAATCTGGAGTCGTGGTGCGGGTGCCCGCCAGGCGCCAGCCTGCCTCCCGCTGTCCGCTCCCTCCGCAAAGCGCGCAGACATCTCGAGACCGCCGCGCTTCAGCCCTTCGCGCTTCAGCGTCACGGTGATCTCATAATCGCGACCGGGGACGAACTGCGCCGGAACGCCGTCCAGCGCAAGCGACCCCCCGGGAGCATTCACAGGATTGTCGAAGTGGCAGGACTGGCACGAGGGCTCGCCGAACCCACCCGTCATGTTCGGCAGCGGCCCTTCGCGGTACGCGCCCAGCCCGAGCGTCAACGTCGCGAGCAACGCGGCAATCGGGACTAAAATCCGCACAGAAGGAGTATAACGATGCGCATTTCAGCAGCGCCAGCGGCGGTCCTGGGCATCGTGGCGGTCGCCGCACTTCTCCACGCCGCCGCTCCCGCCGAGACCGTCGTGGTCAAGATCGACGAGTGGAAGACGCCAAGCGATCCACCCTATCCCCACGATCCCGCTGCCGCGCGCGACGGCTCCGTGTGGTACACGGGCCAACGCGCGAACGTGATCGGACACTTCGATCCGGCTACGGGTCAGTTCAAGGAGTTCCCGCTGCCGACGCCGAACTCGGGCCCGCACGGCCTCACGGAAGACAAGGACGGCAGCATCTGGTACACGGGCAATTCCGCCGGGCTGATCGGCAAGGTGGATCCGAAGACTGGCAAGGTCGCTGAGTACAAGATGCCTGACCCGAAAGCGCGTGATCCGCACACGCCGATCTTCGACAGCCGCGGGATCCTGTGGTTCACGGTCCAGGGGGGCAACTTCGTCGGCACCCTCGATCCGAAGACCGGCAAGATCACGCTCGTGGCGCCGCCCACGGCGAACGCGCGGCCGTACGGAATTCAGCTCGACTCCAAAGGCGTGCCGTTCTTCGACGAGTTCAACACGAACAAGATCGGCAGCATCGATCCGGCAACGATGAAGATCACCGAGTATCCGCTGCCGAACGCGGGCGCGCGTCCCCGCCGAATCGCTATCGCGAAGGACGACACGGTCTACTACACCGACTACGCGCGCGGATATCTCGGGCATCTGGATCCGAAGACCGGCAACGTCGAGGAGTTCGCGTCACCCGCGGGCGCAAACTCGCAGCCGTATGCGATCGCCATCACGGCGGACGGCGCCGTCTGGTACGCCGAAACAGGCGACGATGCGCACAACATCCTGGTGCGGTTCGTGCCGGGTACGAAGAAGATGCAGTCGTTCCCGATCCCGAGCGGCGGCGGCACAGTGCGGAACATGGATGTCGGGGCGGACGACGTGCTGTGGCTCGCCGAGAGCGGCGTCGGGAAGATTGCGCGGGTGACGTGGAAGCCGGCAGCGGGGGCGCGCTAGCGCAAAACTCCCAAGTCCCAACTCCCAAAGAAACCAACACCCAATTCCCAGTTCCGATTTGGAACTTGGGAGTTGGAGGTTGGAGTAGCGCAGTTGGGAGTTGTTCAGCGGAGCGTAAAAGAGAGCTCGACGTCGACCCAGACGTCGACAGGCTCACCGTTCTTCTTCGCGGGCCGGAAGCGCCACGAGCGGACCGTCCGAATGGCTTCCTCGTCGAGGCCGAAGTGCGGATCCAGTGATCGCGTGATTCGAACCTGGCCCACACTGCCGTCGGACTTGACGACCGCCTCGAGCGCGACGACGCCCTGCACTTTGGCGCGCATCGCGTCAGCGGTGTAGTTCGGCCGCGGACTGTACGTCGGCTCCGGATTCGAGATCCCGGAGCCCAGGCGATAGATTCCTCCACCGGTTCCACCGCCGCTCCCCGGCCCTAGACCGGAGCCCGATCCTTCCCCCATCCCAGGCCCGGCGCCGGTGCCTGCCCCGCCCAAACTCCCGGAACCCTGCGACGGCGTTGCGACAGGTGACGGATTCGCGATCACGCCCGGAAGCTGCTGAACGCCCGACGAGGCGATCTGCGCGGGGATGTTCAGCTCTTGCTTCGGCGGGGTGATGTCCTTCGGTTTCTCGAGCGGCTCGACCTTCGGCGGCTTGGTGACTGGGACGGTAATCTTTTCCTTGCCCGGAGCCTCGACCTTCCGCGGCGGCTCAATCTGTTTGTTCCCACCACCGCCACCACCCCCGCCCGGTCCGGGCTGCGGGATCCAGATGATGTTGTACTTCGTCTGATCGATGCCCTGCGTGACCGGCCTGGTAGCGGGCAGTCGTGTCGCAATGAAGAGAATCAGCAGAAACCCGACCACGTGCGAGAGGGCCGACACGCTGAACGCATTGCCCCAGCGGCTCTTGAGCTGCGCCGGCGCAGGCGTATCGCCCACGAGAAAGTGCGCGTTGGGACTGGCGCCCTGATTCAGTGGGGGCATGCCGAGTTTCAGTGGATCCGGAATTGATGCCGTGACTGCCATTTTCGCCGACCGGGGTCAGGACAGCAAGTCTGCAATATCGGTGCTAAATGCTGGCGCACACTCGGCGCTGCCATCGAGGCGCACGTCCTCTCGTTTGGACGCCGTTATGTCGTGTTTGGTCGCGACGGGCCGGAGGCACGTCGCTGAGCCTGGTTAGGGCCCGGTTCAAGCGTGGTTGCGCTCGAGCTTCCTGCCGCGGAAGCGGATTACGCCGGCCAGTTGACGACTTCGAGATCACGCGCCCCTGCCTGCAGAAGCGCAGACTCGATCGTGCTCCGGGGAACGTTGTCGATTCGATCATCCAGGTCGTGCACGCCGAGCAGAACCGCGCCGTGCTCAATCTCCTCCTGCAGCGTCTGCGCGCGTGAGGGTTCCACACCCGCCGACGACAACACTGCGGCGACGCCGCCCGCGACGTGGCCCGCAGCTTCGCCGAGACCCGCCGACAGCGGGCCGGCCGCAACGATAGGACCCACACCCGGCATGACGAACGCGAGCGTCGCAAGCAGCAACCCGCTGAGCTCTCCGAGGCGCGCGGCGGGACGCGACTCCTCTACTTCCGCGCCGGGCGTCGCGTTCATCTGCTGCGCGAGCGCCCCTTCCTCGTCGTGGTTACGGGAGACGACGGAGATCCGATCGCGGGCGACGCCGGCGGCATGCAACGCACGCGCGGCGGCGGCGGCACCCGTCGGGTGATCGAACAGTCCGAGGATGAGGCGATGGGTCACTTCAACTCCCAAACTTGCAACGTCCAACTTCCGGCCTCCGCTATTGTATGCCGGTGATCTTCGACGCCGCCGTGATCGGCGCAGGGCCGGCCGGGTGTACCGCGGCGCACGGGCTCGCGCGGCGGGGCGCGCGCGTGGCGCTCATCGACGGCAGCCATCCCCGTGAGAAGCCCTGCGGAGGCGGCGTGACGAGCCGCGCGCTCGAACTGCTGGCCGACGAAGGGCTGCGCGTCGACACTGGCGGCCAGTCGATCGCGCGCGCCGTGTTCGAGTCCGGCCGTCGCGGCGCGGCGGTCGCGCTCGAGGGGGAACCCGTACTGCGCGTGTTCGCGCGGCGCGCGCTCGATCGAGCGCTGCTCGACTCGGCCACGATGGCGGGCAGCACGCACGTGCCCTCGCGCGCCGTGGCGATCGAGCGTGACGGTAGCGGCTGGATCATCCGCACAACCGATGCAGCGATTCGCGCGCGATGGCTCCTTGGTGCCGACGGGCCGGCAGGCATCGTCCGCAAGCGCGTGTTCCGTCCGTTCACGCGGGCGCAGTTGTCCATTGCGGCCGGCGCGTTCGCCGATGCGCCGAGCGTCCCGGAAATCGTGATCCGGTTCACCGACGGGCCGCCCGGCTATCTCTGGTCGTTTCCGCGCTGCGATCATCTCGCGGTTGGCGCGTGCGCACAGGCGGACGCCGGATCGAGCGCACATCTGCACGCGGCGGCCGACCGTTGGCTCGACGCGTACGCGCCCGCGGTCGGCCGCGCGCGGCAGCGCTACGCGTGGCCGATTCCGTCGCTGAACGCGGCGGATCTCGATCGGGAACAGCCCGCCGTCGACAGATGGCTCCTCGCCGGCGATGCGGCTGGCCTCGTCGATCCGATTACTCGCGAAGGGATCTTCTTCGCGGTGCAGTCCGGGGCGCTCGCCGCGGCGAGCCTATCTACGTGCAATCCGACTCGCGAGTACGCCGCGGCGGTGCGCGACGAGATTCATTCGGAGCTGAAACGCGCCGCGCGGTTGCGCGCCGCCTTCTTTCAGCCGAAGTTCACGGCGTTGCTGGTCGACGCATTGAATGCGAGCGCAGGCATCCGCCGCGTGATGATCGATCTCATCGCGGGGCGGCAGCCATATGCCACGCTGAAGCGCGCCCTGCTGGGGACGCTGGAGGTGAGATTGATGTGGAGGCTGTTTGCAGGTTGAGGCGCGCCTGAAAGGATCGCCCTGCAACGTGGCGCCGGCCTTTCAGGGCCGCATTCACCGCGCAAGATAGCCGTCCCGCGCGCGCACCGTCGCATCCGTGCGATTGACGCGTACCGTGATCGTCCGCCACTGCTCCTCACCGGGCGCGATAGGCGTCGAGGGCGTGTAGCCGAGCAAGTATTGGTGCCGCAGCTCGTTCGCGATCGTCCGAACCGTATCCATCAACTGCTTCGCATCGGCAGGCTTGAACGAGCGGCCGCCGGTCAATGACGCGAGCTCCGCGAACAGGGCCGGACGCGTGCGGCCCAGCGCAATCGGATACACCATCACGTCCGATCGTCTGGCGCGCTCGAGCGCCTGCGCTGCCGTGGCCGTGCTGTAGCGATCGGTGCCGTCGGACAGCAGCACGAGCGCGCGCCGCCCCTTCGCGGACTGAATGGCGTCGATCGACTGGATAATCGCGTCGTACAGTCCCGTCGTCCCCCAGTTCTCGAGGCCCGCGACCGCTTGCACCTGCGCGGCGCGATCAGTGGAGAGGGGACTGAGAACCTCGACTTCGGAACCGACCGCGACAACCATCGACTGGTCGTCGGCGCGCAGCGCGTTGAGAAGCTCCCGTGCAGCATCCCGCGCCATGGGCAGCTCGGGGCCTGCCATGCTGAAGCTCCGATCGATGGCGACGGCGAGCGACAGCGGAAACTCGCCTTCCGTGAACGTCCCGATCGTCTGTGGATGCCCGTCCTCGAGGACAGTGAAGTCGCCACGACTCAGGCCCGTGATGGGCTGGCCGGCGCGGTCAACTACCGCCGCATAGACCTCGACGGCATTCACACCGGACGTGAACTGGCCGGCGGCGCTGACGACGGCCGCTCCCAGCAGATACACGAGGGCCGCCACGGCGCACGCACCCCGGTGAGAGGTGATAGAATCGAGCATCTCGCGATAACCGAAAGGGCTCGTTATGCTTGGCAGCGTGGGGGTTCCCGAACTCGTCATCATTCTGTTCATCATCATTCTGATCTTCGGGGCGAACCGCCTGCCGGAGATCGGACGCGGGATCGGCAAGGGCATCCGCAACTTCAAGGAAGCCACCCGCGACGGGCAGAACGATCGCACCTGAGCGTTGACGGCCGGCACCCCCAACCGGCCGCTCAGATGACGATCCGCGAATCACCGATCCGCCGGGTGATTCGCTCGCGATCCAGCCATTCCAGCAACGGAATCGCATACTTCCGCGTTACACCGAATCGATCCTTGAAGCGAGCGACGTCCAGGGTCGGCGCCGCGTCCGCTGCCTTGAGCGCGCCCATGTCCTGCTTCAGCCGCTCGAGGGTCTCGGTGTGAAACAGGAGCGCGTCGATTTTCGTGAGCCGCTTCTGGCGGAGCAGCAGCCGCACGAGGCGATCGGCCACCGCCGTCGAAACGCGCGCGGCGGCCGCCGCATCCGGCAGCGCCGGAGGCGCGAGGCCCGCATCGCGAAACACGCGCTCGAGCGCAGCCTGCGCGTTTGCTTCCTCCGACGTCAGCGTGACGCCCTTGCCGGGCAGCGACAACACGTCGCGGACGACGAGCTGCCCCGCGTCGGCGAGGACGTGCAGGACGTGCGGAAACAGCAGAGGAGAGGCGGAGTTAAAGAAGCGCTCGCGCGCTTCTTCGCGCGGAAGTCCCTCGGAATGCGGCGAGGCCCGGTGGTGCTGCGCGACGGCGTCGAGCAGACCCGCCGTACGCGCCTTCACGAATGCCGCGCCGAAGAGGGTGTCGCCGACAAGCACCGCGATGCCCTCTCTCGCGAGATCCGATGCGAGACGCGCAGCGGCATCGGCTGAGAGTCCGGCGCGCCTGGCAAGCGCCCCTATCGTCAGGCCCGCTGCCGCGCGCTCCTCGATGAACGCCGCCGCGGCATCCCATGGCGCCCCCTGGAGCCGTTCGAACCGCGCCAACGCGGCGGCCGTTCGGATCGCCGTCCTCGCCGGCTGCGGATCAAGCACGCGGCCGCCGCCGATCGTGTGCGGCGGCGAATACGCGCGCAGGATGAACTGGTCGCCCCGCGTCAGGACGGCCGGCGCTTCGAGGCGGATGCGCGCGAATGCGCGCGCGCCCGGCTGCAGCTCGCCGATCGGCGTACGGCTTCCGTCGGCCAGCGACGCCAGCGCGACGCGGCCGAGCACTTCAATCGTGCCGTGATGGAACCGCACGCGCGCGCCGTGCCGGAGCGGCCGCGCATCGGGCAGCAGATCGATTGCCGCGTCGAAGCGCCGGGTGCCCTCGAGCGCCCCAGGCGACGTCAGGGTTGCGCCTCGCTGGACATCCGCGACGTCAACGCCTGCGAGATTCACCGCCACACGCCGTCCGGCAGCGGCCGACGATTCCGGATGCCCGTGAACCTGAATGCCGCGAATCTTGACCGGCCGTTCGTCGGGCATCAGGATCAGCTCCTGATCGGCCGCGATCGATCCGGCGGTCAACGTCCCCGTCACGACCGTCCCGAACCCGCGCATCGAGAACACCCGATCGATCGGCAGGCGCGGCGCACCGTCGAAGGGCCTCTCCCGTACGGCGGCCGCGAGCTTCGCCAGCGCCTGCTGCAGGACCGGAAGCCCCTCACCCGTTTTCGACGACACGGGCAGGATCGGCGCGCGCTCCAGCGGCGTGCCGGCCAGCAGCTCGCGGACTTCCAGGCGGGCGATCTCGATCGTGTCCGAATCGGCGAGATCAATCTTGGTCAGCGCGACGACGCCGCATTGAATCTGCAGCAGACTGCAGATGGCGAAATGCTCGCGCGTCTGCGGCATGACGGACTCGTCGGCCGCGACGACCAGCAGCACGGCATCGATCCCGCCGACACCGGCCAGCATGTTCTTCACGAATCGCTCGTGGCCCGGCACGTCGACGAACGCCACCTCACACTCGCCGATCGTCGCGTGCGCGAAACCAAGATCGATCGTGATGCCGCGCGCCTTCTCTTCCTTCAATCGGTCGGGGTCGATACCCGTCAGCGCGCGCACGAGCGCGCTCTTGCCATGATCGATGTGCCCCGCCGTCCCAATCACGCACGATCTCATTGCCTTCGTCCGCGCTTCGCGGCGCGCTCCCTGGGCCCCGGGCGTCCCTTGCGCTTCCCGGTCTTCACATGCGCCTCACGCTTCGGCTCTGCCCGGCTGCGGCGCGGCCCACGGTTCCGTTCCGACGCGCGCACGCGCTCCAGAATATCCACGAGGCCAAGATCGACCTGCCGGCGCTCCATGTCGACCTTGATGACCTGCACGCGGACGCGATCGCCAAGGCGGTAGGCCTGGCCCGTGTTCTCTCCCCTGAGGATGTGCGCCCGCTCGACGAACCGATAGTAATCATCCGCCATCGTCGACACGTGCACCATGCCCTCGACGAAATGCTCGATCAGCTCGATGTAGAGGCCGAACGCCGTCACGCCCGTGACATAACCCTCGAACTCGTCGCCGACCTTGTCCGCCATGAACCGGACCTTCTTCCATTGAACGAGCTCCCGCTCGGCATCGGTCGCCCGCCGTTCGCGTTCCGACGTGTGACGCGCGACCTCGGGCAGCTCGTCGGTCAGTTCTTCACGCCGCTCTTCGGACATCCCGTGACGCGACTCGCGCAGGCTGCGATGGACGACGAGATCGGGATAGCGGCGAATGGGTGAGGTGAAATGGGTGTAGCTTCCGGCCGCGAGGCCGAAGTGCCCGAGATTCGATGGATCGTACCGCGCCTTCTGCATCGTCCGCAGCATCAGGAAGGCAATCGGCTTTTCCTCGGGCGTGCCTGCGATCCGCTCGACCAGGCGCTGAAAGTTCCGCGGCTTCACCGCGTCCGGCGGCGCGGCCAGGCTGTAGCCCAGCGTCGCGATGAACTCCTCGAATTCCTCGACCTTGAGGGGATCCGGCTGCTCGTGGATGCGGTACAGCGTCGGCACCTCGTGCTCGTCGAGATGCTCGGCCACGGTCTCGTTCGCCACGAGCATGAACTCCTCGATAATCCGGTGCGCGACGTTCCGCTCGAGCGCCGTAATCTCCTCGACCATCCCTTCATCGTCGAGCACGATTTCCGGCTCCTTCAAATCGAAATCAATCGACCCGCGTCGGCGGCGGCGCTGGTGGAGGATCTCGAACAGCTCGCGCATCGTCTCGAACATGGGCACGTGACGGCGATATTTCGCCGTCGTGGAGGGATCGCCCTCCGTGAGTATCGCGTTCACGTCGGTGTATGTCATCCGCGCATCGCTGTGGATGACGCCATCGTGGATCTCGTAGCGGACGACGTCCCCCCGACGGTCGATCTCCATCAGGCACGATTGCACGAGCCGATCGACGTCCGGGTTGAGGCTGCACAGCCCCGTCGCGAGCTCCGACGGAAACATGTGGACCGCGCGCTCGGGAAAGTAGACGGACGTGCCGCGCTCGTATGCCTCCTCGTCGAGCGCGCCGCCTTCGGGCACGTAGTGCGACACGTCAGCGATGTGCACGCCAAGCCAGTAGTTGCCGTTCGACAGCCGCTCGATCGTGATCGCGTCGTCGAAATCGCGCGCGTGTTCGCCGTCGATCGTAACGGTGGTCCATGACCGGAAGTCCGTCCGGCCTGCGATGTCCTTCTCGCGGACGGTCGTCCCCAGGCGCGCGGCTTCGTCGATCGCTTCTTCGCTGTGCTGATCCCGGATGCCGTACTTGCGGATGATGATCTCGGTATCGACGCCGGGCTCGTCGATGTCCCCGAGGACGTGGACGACCCGTCCCATGGGGCTTCTGGTCGGCGTCGGCCAGCGCGTGATCTCCACGACCACCATGTCGCCGGGCGTAGCCTCCTCACGTTCGCCGTCGGGGATGAGCACGTCCATGATGAGGCGTCTGTCGAACGGAATGAGGAATCCCATTCCGGATTCGTCGATATCGAAACGTCCCACGATCGTGGATGCGCCGCGTTCGAGGATGCGCAGGATGCGCCCTTCCACCCGATCCCCGCGCGTGTGCTCGATCCGGGCAACCACGCGGTCGCCGTGCATCGCCTGATTGAGGTTGTTCCCGGCGATGAAAACATCGCCCGCTGCCCCTTCCAGGGGACGGTCCGGAATCACGAACCCGAACCCGCGCGGGTGCGTCTGCACCCGCCCGACGATGAGATTCATGCGATCGGGCAGGCCGAAGCGGCTGCCACGCGTCTGAATGAGTTGACCGCTTTCGACCAGCGCTTTGAGCAGGCGCTTGACGGTGGACCGCTGATCCTGCGGAATACGAAGCTTCTGAAGCAGTTCTCTGGCCGTCGCGGGGTGGTCGACCTTGTCACGGATGAGGGTGAGCAAGGTCTCGCTGTTCAGCATCGAGTCATTCTACTTTTCCCAACCGGCATGCCGCTGCCGCCCTCTACAGGCTGTGTGACGCCGACGGACGCCGCGGACGGCGTGGAAGTCGAGCTGGTGCGCCGGGCACAGGCGGGAGACGCCGATGCATTCGGCGCGCTCGTGGACCGCAACCGGCGGGCCGTGTTTCGCGCCGCCCTTGCGGCGCTCGGATCCGCAGCCGACGCCGAGGACGTGACGCAGGATACCTTCGTGACCGCATATCGAAAGCTGAAGACCTTCCGCGGCGACGCGGCCTTCCGCACGTGGTTGCTGGCGATCGCGTGGCGGAAGGCTATCGACCGGCGTAAGAGCATCGTGAGATGGATGCAGCGGACGATTGCGCCACGCGAATCGGATGACCCAACCGCGTGGGACGCGTTCGCCGCGGTTCCCGCGCGGGAGCGGTCGCAGGAAGACAGCGTGGTCAGTCGCGAGCTCCACGCGCAGCTGCGGACTCTGATCGCATCGCTTCCGAAGAAGCTGCGGGACGCGCTCCTGCTCGCCGGATCCGGCGAGTACAGCTACGAGCAGATCGCGTCGATGCTGAGCATCCCGGCGGGGACGGTGAAATGGCGCGTCTCCGAGGCGCGAAAAGTGCTGAAACAAAAGCTGAAGGCCATGGGTTACGAACATGCGCGGTGACCTGGATCGTGAAATCGATGCAGTCGTCAGCGGGATGCTGGACGTCGACTCGCGCCAGGATCTGCGCGCGCGCGTGCTGGAGCGTATCGCGCAGCCTGCGCGGCGCTCCCGCGTGCGGTGGGTGCTGGTACCGATCGTGGCAGCCGCCGTGCTGATGCTCATCGTGGTGACGCCATGGCATTTCTCGCGTAACGCTGCACCGCTCATTCCATCGACGCCCCTTGCCGAGAGCGTTCGCGCGATCGACGCGTTGCCGCGGCGCCACGTGAGCTTGCCGCGTGCGGAGATGAGGGGCACCCGCTCTGCGAGAAGCGCCGCACCCGCGCTGACACTCGAAGTGAACGAGCCGCCGATACGCGTGGCCGTCGCACCGCTCGAGCCGCTCCACGCGATCGAGGTGCCTCCTGTGGCGATATCCAGACTCGATGCTCAACAGGTTACGGTGGACCCTCTCGCCGCGATCGAACAAATCGAGATTCGACCTGTGGGTCCGCCCGAAGGACGGAATTGAGGAGACGCATGCTGAAACGAACGTTTGTTGCAGTCGCGATGGTGGCGTTGACGAGTGGCATTGCGGGCGCACAAGCACCGAAACCGGTGCCGGTCAAGCCAACACCCCAGCCAACCGAAGAGAAGGTGGCGCCGAAGGCGCCCGAGCCGCCCGCGCAGCCGGTCAACATCAAACTCGAAGTCACCATCACCGACCAGACAGGTCCCGGAGAAGCATCCAAGAAGATCGTGTCGATGATCGTCGGAGATCGTCAGGGCAACAGCATTCGAAGCAGCGCCACTGTTCCGATGCCGATGAGCGGAGGGATGCCGGGCGTGCCGCCGCCGTACCGCGAAGTCCGGATCAATGTCGACGCACACCCGATCCTGTTGAAGGACAATAAGATTTCCGTCATCTTCGGGTTGGAATACCTGCCGCAAGTACCGGCCACCGCGAAGAACGCCACCGAACGGCCCGCCGAGGGCACCGCATCGCTAAACGAACGTCTGGGTTTGGTTCTCGAGTCCGGAAAACCAGTGGTCGTCTCACAGGCCGCCGACCCCACGTCCGATCGGCGGATCACCGTCGAACTCGTTGCGACAATTTTGAAATGATGCTGCGCCTGAAGACCCGGCCTACTTCGACGTAGCGACCTGAATTGCCTTCAGCGCCTCGCCGGCCTGTGTGTTCGCGTTCTGATCGAGCTTGCCGGCGAGGCGCTGCGCTTCCTGCACGCGGGCCAGCGCGGCGGACAATGCGTCGGCGGCCTCTCGTTTGCCCTGATCCTGATAACGATCCCGCGCTCGCGTCAGCGGCGGCTTCGACTCCTCGAGCTGCCGCTGCGCCTCGCCGAAGTTCACGTTGTAGATGCTGACGCGCGCTTCCAACACGCGCCCACGCCCCTCCGCCAGATCGAGCTGCTGCCGAGCGTCGTCGAGCGCGCGCTGGGCGCTCACGCGGCCTGCCGATCCCCACGCAAAGCCCAGACCGAGCACCACGATCAGGACGACACCCGCGGCAAGGATGAGTTTCGGTCCACGCATAGCTCATTCTACGAGCAGGATCTGGAGATCGCCGACATTCGTGCCCGTCGCCCCTGTCAGAACGAGATCGCCGAGTGCCTCGAAAAACGGATACGAATCGTGTTCGCGGAGCGCCCGTGCGGGATCGAGACCCCGCTGCGCCGCGCGCGCCATCGTCGTCGCATCCGAGATCGCCCCCGCAGCATCGGTCGGTCCATCGATGCCATCCGTGCCGACGCTCGCACACACGCTGGCGCCAAGCGACGGCAAGCCGGGCGCCGCCGCAAGCGCGAACTCCTGGTTGCGCCCGCCGCGCCCGTTCGTCGTCACCGTCACCGTCGTCTCGCCCGATTGAATCAAACAGAACGGACGCTTCGCAGTCCCAAGGCAGCGACGTGCGTCATCGAGAAAGTCACGTGCGGCGTCCGCGGCGTCACCGCGCACGGGCGGATCAATCTGCTCGACCACGTAGCCGCGCACGCGCGCCTCGTCGGCCGCGCCGTGCATCGCGTCCCGGCGTCCGCCGATGACGAAATACTGACTGTCGCGTAAGCGAGCGTCGCCAGGCTTGATCGTCTCGCCGATTTCGCCAGTTACGTCGCGGTTGAGATGTTCCCGAACCGCCTGCGGCATCGACTCGAACAGGCCCGCATCGGTCAGGATCTTCACCGCATCGGCAAACTTCGATGGATCCGGCACCGTCGGGCCCGATCCGATCAGCGCGGGATCGTCTTCCACGGGCGCGTGCACGTCGGAGATCGACAATGTGATCGAGCGTCCGGCGGCGGCGCCGAGCTGTCCGCCCTTGACCGCCGAGATGTGCTTGCGGATCGTGTTCAGCGACGCGATCGGCAGTCCGCTCCGGAGCAGCAGTTTCGTGGCCGCCACCTTGTCGTCGAGCGAGATCCCCGGCGCAGGCACCGCCATCATCGCGGACGCTCCGCCAGACAGCAGCACGACCAGCGTCCCGCCGCGGCGACGCGTCCGCGCTGCGAGCGCCAGCGCCTGCTCGCCGCCCTCGACGCTCGCGCGATCCGGAAGCGGGTGTCCGCCATGGACGAGCACCGATTCACCAGCGCGCCCGCCGAACGCCTCGGCGAACGTGCGCAGCATCGGCTTCGCCGCTTTTCCCGCGGCAACGACGTCCAGTGAGTTTGGTACTGAAAACAGATCGGAATGGGCGTCGAACGCGCGGCGAACGAGGGTGTGCGCATCGCAGGCGCGAAGCGCGGCGCGCACGATGGCGTCCGCGTCGGCTCTCAGAGTCCTGACGCGTGCAGGAATGCCGGGAACGAACGCGGTCAGTGGAACTGGCGCGGATCGGACCACGCCGATAAACCGGTCACGACATCGAATGCCCGGAGCAACCGGCCGATCACCTCGTCCGCATCGTCTTTCGCGCAGAGGCGATCCAGTTCGCTCAGGATTCGTGCGATCGCGCCATCGGCATCGGTGATCGCCTGCTCGGAGTAGTACTCACGCTGTCGCGCAAGACATTCGCGATGCTTGAGGAACTCCTCGCGGTAGAAGTCGGTCAGTAACGTGACAGTTTCGTGCGAAACCCGGTCCGGGCTGACGAAGCGTGCCATGCGACTCCTCGCCTGGTGCATGGTGGGCTGAATAAATCGAGTGTAGTCGGGAGCGCAATCGGGTGTCAACGAAATGTAACAGCCTCAGCGTGAGACGGCCCTTTCAGGTCCGCCGAAGTCTCACCGCACGCTGCGCGCGACGATGAACCCGCCGATGCTGCCGAGGGCCATGCCCCCGAGCACGACGAGGATCAGCAGCTCGACAGGAACGAACGATACGCCCGCAAGGCCGACGGTCTCCGAGAGCGCCACGCCCGCGCGGGCACGAACGGCCGCAAAGATCCCCAGGAGGAAGACGACCGCCAGCAGCGCCCCCAGTCCGCCCTGGAGCAGCCCCTCGGCGATGAACGGGCCACGGATGTA